>JAFYYA010000077.1 GCA_017557785.1 Salinivirgaceae bacterium | reverse complement strand
ATTGCGGGGCCAGGGCAATCGTGCATTGACGTGGCATTGTCGGCTTTTTCAGCGCTTGTCAAACTTCGCGCTCTCGACCAAAACGGCTACGTGCCAGGCCAGAGCGACCTTGTTCCCAAAAATTGGTTCCGCAAACTCGCCGCACGTGTCAGAACCATTAACCGCGCGGCAAGAAAGAGTCAGAACGCCATTCGGTTCTACCGCAAAATCAATAAGAAAGAGAAGGTTGGATTGAGAGCAAGTGAGCGAAATTGACGGTCGTCATTTATCAACTTGATAAAAATAACCCACCGCCGCAGTAGGTAAAAAGAAAAATAACCTTTATATTTATATTGTCGTTTAAAACGAAAAAAGTTGGGATAGTTGAAAACAGTCAAAAGCTGCATTGCGCAAAGAATAACAATTTAAAAATCAGAATATTATGGCAGTAATTACAGTAAACGGCGACAAACAGGAAGTTGCACTGCCGATAACCGTATCGGAACTAATCAAGCTGAACAATGTGTCTGAACCAGAAATGGTTAGCGTTCAGGTGAACGAAGAATTTGTCGAACGCGAGGACTTCGGCACAACCAAGCTAAATGAAGGCGATTCGGTTGATTTTCTGTATTTTATGGGCGGTGGCGCATTTTAGGCATTAGTGAATTAAACAACAAATCTATGTACGATTATACTGAAGAAGAGTTGAACCGTTACTCGCGCCACATTCTGCTTAAGGATGTGGGCGTTGAGGGCCAGGAAAAGATACTTGCGGCAAAGGTGCTGGTTGTTGGCGTGGGCGGATTGGGCGCGCCAGTGGCGATGTATCTGGCTGCGGCCGGAGTGGGCACCATTGGCATTGTGGATGGCGATGTGGTTGACTTGAGCAACCTTCAGCGTCAGATTATCCACACCACCCCTGATGTTGGTAAGCCGAAGGTGCAGTCGGCAAAGGAGACGATTGCCGCTATCAATCCGCACGTAAAAGTTAATGTGTATCAGGACTTTCTGCGTGCCAACAATGCTCTCGATATTGTTAAAGACTACGATTTTGTGGTTGACGGAACCGATAATTTCCCCGTCAAATTCCTAATCAACGATGCGTGCGTGATGGCAGGCAAACCGTTCAGTCACGGTGGTATTTTACGCTTTGAGGGACAGACGTTTACCTACGTTCCAGGGCACGCCTGCTATCGCTGTATGTTCAAGACACCACCGCCGGCAAACGCCGTTCCAACCTGCTCGCAGGCTGGTGTTTTGGGCGCCATTGCTGGAATGCTGGGCACAATCCAGGCCGCCGAAACGCTGAAATATATCACTGGCATTGGCGACCTTCTGACCGACAAACTGCTGACATTCAACGCGAAAACGATGGATTTCAGAAAAGTGAACGTCCACCGTCGCGACAACTGTCCGCTCTGCGGCAAAAATCCGACAGTGACAGAGTTAATTGATTATGAACAAAGCGCTTGTGACCTGGCAACGGGCAAGAAGGATTGAGGGGGATAATGGAATTGTAAAACAGAAAGGCATTACGACTATGGCAGAGAAGAAGAAACTTTCATTGATAGCCTTTTCAGGCGAATTCGACAAACTGACGGCCGTGTTCACGCTGGCCACTGGCGCTGCTGCGGTGGGTTACGAGGTGAACATTTTCTTCACCTTCTGGGGGCTCGACGCAATCAAACAGAAGCGCGGCCACGCGTTTCTGGGCGGCAACTGGCTTACAAAATTTTTTGGCTTTGTGCTTGGCGGCCTGCACACGGCACCGACAAGCCGATTCAACTTTTGCGGTCTCGGTCCGCACATTTTCCGCTCGCTGATGCGCAAAAAAAACGTGGCTACACTCGAGGAACTTGTTGAGGCCGCCACGGCTCTGGGTGTCAATCTGTACGCCTGCGAGATGGCAATGCACGTTCTGGGACTCAAGCAGTCCGATTTTATCCACGAGGTGAAGGACACGCTGGGAGTGGCGACGTTCCTTGAGATATCCGAAGGCGGACAGACCTTGTTTATTTAGTAGTTGATAATGGACAATTTATAAAAACAATTACTTTAGCGAATAAAATCGATGTGAACGCGTTCAATCCATAAATGTAAACCACTAAATCACAAATAAATATGGCCACACACACATTAGACATTACAAAAGACCACTGCCCGATGACGTTTGTCAGGACGAAACTCAAATTGTCGCAGATTGCCGAAGGCGACATACTTGAGGTGCTGCTCAGCGAAGGCGAACCGCTTGCCAATGTGCCGCGCACAGCCATTGAGCAGGGTTATAAGGTGTTGAGTGTCACACACGTAGAGGGTGCCGTTCATAAGGTTACCATTCAGAAATAAATGCAACTGACAATTACCGACGAGGCTTACCAGTCGCTGCTGGAGCAAGCGCGCCGCGATGCCCCAATGGAATCGTGCGGCTACTTGCTGGGGCCCGACCGTCAGACTGTTACGCTTAACTACCCAATGCGCAACACCGACCAGTCCGCGGAGCATTTCAGTTTCGACCCGAAAGAGCAGTTTGCGGCTGTCAAATACGTGCGGCAGCACGGTCTGGTGATTGTAGGCAACTGGCACAGCCACCCCGCAACGCCTTCGCGGCCGTCGGCAGAGGACATTCGGCTGGCTTTCGACCCTAACATATTGTATTTCATTCTGTCGCTCGCTGGCGAAAAACCTGTTTTCAACGCTTTCGCGATAGCCGATGGCGAGGTGAAGGAGAAAATATGTTTGCGATAATAGAATTGTAATTCAGTGTTTTACAAAAAACAGGCTGCCGATAAGAACGACAGCCATTTTTATTTTTTGCTGATTTCAAGTGGACATTCAATGCCGCCTAAAGCTGCAGCGCGTATTCCTGCTTGATTTCGCCCATTACAAAGGTGCTCTCAACCGACGCCACGTTTTCGATAACGCCCAACTTGTTGAGCACAAATTCCTGATACTGTTTCATATCGGCGGCGCGCACCTTGAGCAGATAGTCGTATGAGCCCGATGTGTTGTAGCACTCAGTCACTTCGGGCATCCGCTGAATTTGCCGAGCAAAAGCGGTGGCAATGGCATTGTTTATCTGCGCCATTTTCACCTTGCAGTACACCAGCAGGCTTTGATTGAGTTTGTCGGGGTCGAGAATGGCCACATATTTTTTAATGTAACCCTGCCGCTCGAGCCGTTTCTGCCGCTCGAACACGGGTGTTGGCGTCAGGTGCACGGCGTCGGCCAGTTCTTTGGTGGTGAGTTTCGCGTTCTTTTGCAGCGTTTTGAGAATCTGCAGGTCGGTTTCGTCTAATGTGTAAGCCATAATCGTTAGAATTTATATTCTTCTATGGCTACAAAAATAGACAATTGTTCTTGATTGCGCGAAATTTTCGGAAGATAGTTCTATCAGATATAAAAAACGAAGCCCCCAGTTGCGACCGAAGGCTTTGCTATCTAATGTGTTTAATTACTAAAGCCTTATGCCTGCTCAATTATGCTTTGTGCTGCTGTGGCCGTAATGTCGCGGTTGATTTTGCGCATAAGTCCCTGAAGAACAGCGCCAGGACCAACTTCAACAATCTCAGTAAGGCCGTTGGCAATCATATTCTGCATTGTCTGCGTCCAGCGCACAGGCGACGTGAGTTGAGCCACAAGGTTTTTCTTGATTTCGGCAGGGTCGGTAACAGGATTTGCCGTAACGTTTTGGTAAACAGGGCAAATCGGCTTCGAGAACGACACTTCGTTGATTGCCTTCTCGAGTTCGGCGCGGGCAGGTTCCATCATTGGCGAGTGGAAACCTCCGCTCACTGACAACTTCAGCGCACGTTTGGCGCCCATTTCGGTGAATCGTGCAATGGCCTTGTCAATGCCTTCGTTGGTGCCCGAAATAACCAACTGTCCAGGGCAGTTGTAGTTGGCCGGAACAATGCCGTTGATTTCAGAGCAAACTTGTTCAATAACAGCATCTTCCATACCAATAATGGCCGCCATTGTCGAAGGATTCAGTTCGCAAGCCTTCTGCATTGCCTGCGCACGCTTCGAAACCAAGGTCAGACCATCGTCGAACGACAGAGCACCGGCAGCCACCAAAGCCGAGAACTCGCCAAGCGAGTGGCCTGCGGTCATATCGGGTTTAAACTTGTCGCCCAGCACTTTAGCCATAATCACCGAGTGCAGGAACACTGCCGGTTGCGTAACTTTTGTCTGTTTCAAATCTTCATCAGTGCCGCTGAACATCAGGCTTGTAATGTCGAAACCGAGAATCGTGTTTGCGCGGTCGAAAAGTTCTTTGGCCAAAGCCGAATTGTCGTACAGGTCCTTGCCCATACCCACAAATTGCGACCCCTGTCCGGGGAATACAAATGCTTTCATTTATGTATAAAGTTTTAAGTTATCGAAGTTTTGAGTTCTAAGTTTCAGAGTTTTAAGTTCTTCGCGTTACTTGCTGAACTTTACTCTTTACTCATTACACTTTACTCAATTTTTCCGCTTCGATAGGCAAAAAGCGTGCCATTAGGGCAACGCATCAATGCAGTTTTTTGCCGAGCAGATTGATGAATTCGGCGCGTGTGGCGTTGCTCTTCATAAACAAGCCAGTGAACGCCGATGTGGTGGTACAAGATTCCTGTTTCTCGACACCGCGCATCATCATACACATATGTTGGGCTTCAATCACCACCGCCACGCCTAGCGGGTGCAGCGTCTGCTGAATGCAGTCTTTGATTTGGTTGGTAAGTCGTTCCTGAACCTGCAGACGACGCGAGTAGGCATCGACAACGCGCGCAATCTTGCTCAGGCCGGTGATGTAGCCGTTTGGAATGTAGGCCACGTGCGCCTTTCCGAAGAACGGCAGCATATGGTGCTCGCAGAACGAGAACACTTCTATGTCCTTGACAATCACCATCTGCGAGTATTGCTCTTTGAACATCGCGCTTTCGAGAATGGCTTTCGGGTCCTGATAGTAGCCCTGCGTCAGGAACTGCACGGCCTTTGCAATGCGTTCGGGCGATTTTTTCAGCCCTTCGCGTTCGGGATTTTCGCCAATGTTGATGAGAACTTGGCGGTAAAGGTCGGTCAGTGCCGATGTCTGCTCGGCATTGTACTCATTTTTGCGTCGGTAACTGAAGTCGTCGATTTCGTCTATATTCATATCTGTCAATAAAATCCGATGAATGAAGCGAGCGTCACTCACTGCGGAAAGTTGAACCACAAATGTAGTTTAAAAATTGGTAATAACGAAAATTAGACGAAAGCATAAATGACGGGTTAATCGGTTGATTAACTGATGATTTTTGCCCGTCCGATAAAATATGGTGTCAGTCTGCCGAAATCGATTAACCAACTGATGGCAAGGCTTCCGCTTACGCATATCAGCACCGATGCAAAAAGAAACAACATCCCGGTTGGGTCGAACGAAAGTGCGGGAATAAGTTGCTTGCAGATGATGGTGAAGATGGGCGAGAAAAGGAAAATCGGCAATGTGTTCCGCCCGATGAACAGCATTCCGCCGCGTAGGTTGTTTTTTAGGTATGGATAGACGGCAAGACAAAGACTGACAGTGAGATAAACAATCAAAACACCGCCAATTGAGCCGGCGTGCAGGTTGTCGGGATTGATGATTAGCGGGATTATTGCCGGCAAAGCCAAAAACGACGGTCTGAAAATCTGAAGAAACTCGAATGAACTTTGCCTGATTACGGTGCCGGCAAGGAAATAGAACGCAAATGGCAGTGATACAATACCTATCTTTGAATATAGGAAATAGATGATTCCCAATAAGATGAATTTCGTAAGATTTTGAATTTTGGGTATGCGGAAAACTGCATAGTAGGTGGTTCCGCACAGAATGAGCGAATGAAGATACCAATATGGGCCAAGTGGGTTGATAATCAATTTGCTAAGAAAGACACCAAGCGTGAGATTGTCGATATGCTCACGAATGGGCAAAATCGATGCCATCACGGTGTAGCCGCTTTCCATCACAATGTAGGGGATTGCAAGCCAAAGTATTGTGCGTAAAAAAGATTTCGCAGCCTTGTCAATCTTCATCAAATAGCCTGAAATCAGCATAAAAACAGGCATATGGAACGTATAAACAATTTGTTTGGCGTATGGATGCAACTCTTCGATGTAGACCAGGTGGAAACTAATCATCAGGACTATCATTATGCATTTCAAGTAGTCCAACTCATCGATGCGCGATGTGGTTTTGCTTGATACAGTGTCTGTTGCCATTGCTGTTATTGTTTTCCGAAAGATACATATCTTAATCGGTTGAGCAAGTTGAAATGATGGTTTAATTGCAAAATGAGAAATGATCAACAATTCAATTTTCCATTCTGCGGTCTAATCAGTTCACCATAAACAAAAACAGGACCCAACTTTTCGGTCGAGTCCTGCTTTCTCACTTATTATATAACCCTAAACTTTTATAAGCATCAGCTAATCACGCACATCGTGACAAAGAATGCTGCGCCGGCGGCATAGCCGATGAGAGCAAGCCACGACACGTTTTTCAAGTACCAGATGAAGTCGATTTTTTCCAGCCCCATTGCTGCAACGCCGGCAGCCGAACCAATGATGAGCATACTGCCGCCTGTGCCGGCGGTGTAGGCCAGGAATTCCCAGAATGGGCCGTTCTGCACAAAATTGGCTGCGTAGCCCACGGCATCGGCGGCTTCAACGGGGTACATCCCCATTGCGCCAGCCACAAGTGGCACGTTATCAACCACCGACGACAACACGCCAATGATGACATCGATAATGAAAACACCGCCTGTCGCATCTTTGAAACAGCCGTCAAGCGCATTCGACAGAAGCGAAAGATGACCTGCCGACTGTAATGCCGAAACGGCCAGCAAAATGCCCAGGAAGAACAGAATGGTGGGCGTGTCGATATGTGTCAGAATGTATGTCGGGCGCAATTTGTTTTTTATGCCCGGGGCGTGATTCTTGTGAATAATCTCGGTGATGGCCCACACAATTGAAAGGCTCAACAGCATTCCAAGGTATGGCGGAAGATGTGTAACTGTTTTAAACACAGGCACAAACAGCAGGCCGCCAACACCAAGTACAAGCATCGCCTTTTGCGTGCGTGGCGATGTGCCCCAATCATCCTTGTCCATCGATTCGTCGGTGGGGCGCGCAATTTCGCCCTTGAACGTGAAACTCATGATTATAAGCGGGATGCATAGGCAGATGAGCGATGGCAGGAAGACTTCAAAAACAATTTTTTCGGTCGTAACCTGACCGCCAATCCAGAGCATGATGGTTGTGACGTCACCAATGGGCGACCACGCGCCGCCTGCGTTTGCGGCAATCACAATCATACTTGCGTAGAACCAGCGTGTTTTTTGGTCGCCAACAAGTTTGCGAAGCAGCGCCACCATAACGATGGTGGTTGTCAGGTTGTCGAGAATGGCGCTCATAAAGAACGTCAGGATGCTCAAAATCCACAGCAGTTTAACCTTGTTGGTGGTTTTGATTTTATCGGTGATGACCTTGAATCCGCGGTGACGGTCGACGGTCTCGACAATGGTCATCGCGCCAAGCAGGAAGAATAGGATTTCGGCCGTATCCCCCAGATGGTGAATAAGTTCGTAGTTGAAGAACGAATGAATGTTTTCGTCGGTGAGTCCGTCGGCGAGATTTTGCGAGTACTTGGCCCACGCGGCGCTGTGTCCGAGCGACAGAATGCTGTCGGCGCCCAGTGCGTAAATTGCCCACAAAGCGGCACCAATGAAGAGAGCGGGCGCTGCTTTGTCAATTCTGAACGGGTGTTCCATTGCAATGGCGATGTAGCCAAGCACGAACACCAAAATCATAACTGCAAACATATCAATGTACTTTTTAACCCTTTTTTCTGGCCGCAAAAGTAGTGGTTGCAGAGTCAATTATTCTATAATGATTATGGTATTTTTCTATGATTTCTATTGATAAAACCGATTGATTACTATCTTGTAAATCGAAGATAATTGGTTAGTTATCAAACTAATAACTGAGATTGGATAAAAGCAGGCGTGACTGCGAATGTGGTTTGGCAGCCGACAAATTTGTCATTCTTCGGCAAAATTCAGCAAGACCTTGCGGTAGGCGGTGTAAATCTTTGATTTTGAGATGTATCCCATATACAATCCGTTTCTGATGACGGGAAGGTTCCAGGCACCTGTTTTTTCGAATTTTTCCATCACCACATCCATTGTGTCGGTGGTTTTCACGGTGTCGGGCGGCATCACCATCAACTCATAAATATAGGTGTTGTCGTACATCTCGGTGTTGAACATTATCTTGCGGATGTCGTCGAGTAGGACGATTCCCATCAGTTTGCCTTCTTCATCGACCACGGGGAAAATGTTGCGGCGCGAGTGCGAGATGGCGTTCACAAGGTCGCGCAGAGTTTGGTCGGGGCCCACTTCTGTCAGGTCGTGCTCAACTTCCTTTTCAAGACGCATCAGCGTCAGGGCGGCGCGGTCTTTGTTGTGGGTTATCAGGTCGCCACTTTGCGCGAGACGTTTGGTGTAGATGCTGTGCGGCTCAAAGTAATAGATTGTGACATAAGCACTTACCGACGCCACCATCAGCGGGACAAACAGATTGTATCCGCCCGTGATTTCGGCAATCAGGAAGATGCCTGTGAGCGGCGCGTGCATCAGTGCCGACATAAAAGCGGCCATCCCGACAAGGGCGAAATTAACTTCGCTTACGCTGATAAAATCCAGACAGTTAAGCAGATGCGCCATCATATAGCCGAGCACGCCGCCCATAAAGAGCGATGGTGCGAACACACCGCCAATGCCGCCCGCGCCTGTGGTTGCCGATGTGGCTATCACTTTGAAAATCAGCATTAGAGCGCAGTACGCAACAACCACCCAGACGCCGTCGCCAAACTGACCGAACATTGAGTGGTCGAGAATGCGCAGGCCGTCGCCCGTAAGTATCTCGCGCAGAGCATCATAACCTTCGCCGAAGAGCGGTGGGAAAAGCCAGATGAGCAGCCCCAGAATCACACCGCCGATGGCGATTTTCTTCCACGGGTTCAGTATCTTGCTGAACCACTTTTCCATCCGCATCGATGTTGCCGTGAAGTACCAGCCGATGAGCCCTGCGGCCACGCCAAGTATCAGATAGAGTGGAATGTTGTGCAGTTCGAAGGTTGGCGGCTGCGGAAGTGTGCAGAGCGTGGCTTCGCTGCCCAGGAAAAAGTACGACATCAGTGTGGCGGTGACGGCCGAAATCAAGAGCGGCGCCAGTGAAGCCATTGTCATATCGAGCATCAGCACTTCCAAAGTGAAGACCAATCCTGCTATCGGCGCCTTGAAAATGCCAGCCACAGCGCCCGCAGCGCCGCAACCAATCATCAGGATAACTTGCTTATAATTAAGTTTGAAAAGCCGCGCCAGATTGCTGCCGATGGCCGCGCCCGTGAGCACTATCGGGGCCTCGGCACCAACCGAACCGCCAAAGCCGATAGTGAGCGAACTGCCAACAATGCCGGTGTAGGTGTTGTGAGCCTTGATAATGCCATTTTTGCGTGATATACAGAATAATACACGGGTAATTCCGTGCGAGATGTTGTCTTTCACGTGGAATTTTATCCATAGCGTGGTGAGCAGGATGCCCACGGCAGGCAACGCAAGGTAGATGTAACTTCCGAAGCCCGAGTTAATTGCCTTCAGCACAAACTGATAGGTCAGGTGTATGGTGTTTTTCAGAATTACGGCAGCCAGTCCGCTCAATAGGCCGACAACGAAACTCAAAATCAGAATAAACTGATTTTCAGTCAAGTGTATGCCGCGCCAGATGTGAAGCCGTTCAACAAACGGTATCTTGATGCGGAATTTGAAAATCGATTTTATGCTGCCAATCATAGTTTCACCGAAAAACGCTGAATTTCAAGTATTATTTGCGCTTCTTCTCAACCGTCCAGCCGAACTTGCCAATGCGTTTGCCTAACTTGTAGTACTGACCGTGCATATAGGCAATCATATCGGCCGCGCCAAGGTCGAAGGCGCTCGTTTTGGGGTTCATATATTTCTCGTCGGCGTTCACGGCCACAACGTTGGCAATGAACATATCGTGCGAGCCAAGTTCTTTAATCTCAACCACTTTGCACTCAATATTTACGGGCGATTCGTCAATCATCGGCGCACTCACCACCGAACCGTTCACGGCTGTGAGCCCCATTGCTTCAAACTTGTCAACTTCGCGGCCCGATTTCACGCCGCACCAGTCGGTGGCTTTCGCCAACTCGCTGTTAGTCAGATTGATTACAAATTCACCCGTTTCTTTAATAATATTGTACGAGTGGCGGCTTTTGCGGATTGACACGTAGCACATCGGCGGGTCGGAACAGATGGTGCCCGTCCACGAAGCGGTGAAAACGTTACGCTCGCCATCGGGCCGTCCGCAACTCACCAACACCGCAGGTAGCGGATAAATCATTGTTCCAGGTCGCCAAGTCTGTTTTGCCATTTTTCGCATTTTTTGTAAACGGATGCAAATATAATTTCTATGGCAAAAGATGAAAGCGAAAAGTTTGAATCAAAGTATGATTAAATCTGCTGAAACTGATGGGCGGAAATCGATATTCTGTCCGTAAGTAAATTGTACTAAATCAGCATCTTCCGTAACTCGTCGCACGATTTTGTAGGGTTTTCGCGGTCGAAGTCGAAGACCTTGAATCCGAAGTCAGCGGCGGCGCGGGTGTTAACGGGCTTGTCGTCGATGAAGAGTGTTTCGGTGGGATTGAGTCCGAACTTGTTGGAAATCAATTCGTAGATGGCGCGCTCGGGTTTAATCAGATTGTAGTAGCACGAAATCACTTCGCCATCGAACTCTTTGAGAATCGGGTATTTACGAAAATCGGCAATAAACTCAAACGACATGTTCGATAGCACAAACAGTTTGTAACCAGCCTTTTTCAGTTGTCCAACCAGTTCGCTTGTGGCGGCCACGGGGCGCGTTTGTGCAATGGCTTCATGCAGAATTTCATCGCAGTGATTATAAGGTATTTGCATGACTTTAGTCATGGTCAGAACCATTTCTTCCCATGTTAGTGTGCCGCGGTCGAATTCAAGCCAGAAATCCGGGGTGGGGGTGGCGTGAATGATTTTCCAAAATGCAATTAAATCGCTTGAACACAACCGTTTGTCGCGCGAAAAGACAACACCGCCCAAATCGAAGATTACGTTTTTCATTTCGTGTCGGTTTTCTTTTTGTTGCCAAAAATCCCGCCTTTGGCATTGACAAACAGTTTCGTGAATTCTCTTTCGATGTTGGTGATTATCGGTTTCTGAATCTCATCGTTGTAGATGATGCTGAGCGATGCGGGCAGCACCTCAATGTTGAGCATATCGTCGAAAACCACAGGCTCACCGTCGATATGGCAGACAATGGGGTGGTTGGTATCGATTTCAACCTTGCTAGCCCTGATAATCTCAATGAATTTCGATTTGTGCATGGTTCGGTTGAAGAGCCGTGCGCCTACAGCGGGCGCTTCTACTTTCGGAAATTCCGACAAGATGCAAATGTCAACCAGGCCGTCGTTGATTTTTGCTTCGGGCGATATGAGAGCGTTGTTGCCGAATTGCGCTGAGTTGGCAAGGCTAATCATGAAAGCGTTGCGAAACATCGGTTTTCCGTCGGCCACAATCTTGTAGGCTTCCGTTTTGTATTTTTGGAACTCGGTTGCCGCGATTTTTACGTATGGAATTGAGCCGCGCTTGCCGTTTTTCGCGAATTTGTGAGCCACGTGCGCGTCGAATCCGGTACCCGACACGTTGACCGATAATTCATTGTTAATCTTCACAGTGTCAATGCGTTCCGTCAACCGTTTGTTGATGACTTTCACGGCTTCGTCCATCTTCATCGGAATGTTCAGATGCCGCGCCAGTCCGTTGCCCGAGCCCACGGGAATGATGCCCATGGTGGTATCGGTGCCAACCAGACCTTTCACTACTTCGTTCACCGTTCCGTCGCCGCCAACGGCAATCACATAGCGGTATTTGCCAACGGCTTCGCGGCTCAGTTCGGTAGCGTGACCAGCGTGGTGGGTGTAGAGAATAGTCGGACTGAAAGCGTTGAAATCCAGCGTTTTCTCAAGAATGGCGTTCAGATGTTTCTGCTTGCCGGTGCCCGAAATGGGGTTCACTATGAATAAGATTTCTTCGGCCATTTTTTTTCTGCAAAGTTGAGAAAAATGCTCAGTTAATCAAATCCTTGTTTCTTTTTGCCGACAATTCATTGTTTTGCATTCGTGTATTGTATTGCTGAATGATGCCTTTCAGAAGTTGCAGATTCGAGTCATCAGTCTTGTTTTCAGATTGTTGCAGATAATGACTGCGCAGTTGCTGTTCAGCGTTGGCTTGGTATTGCTTTACGCTTTCGCTGATTGAAATAAATTGGTAGCCGTTGGCATAGTGATTAATGCCGTCGTTATGATACAACTTCTTGATTTCCATCGATGTTGTGAACTCATCGCCATCGAAAACAACGTACCGCTCGTCGTCGATAATCTGATAAAGTCCGTTCAGGTAACTTACTGAATAACGTGGCGCGGCGGTGTCGAACAGACTGTTGCCGAATGCCACAAAAGGTTCGTCGCAGCCCACGTAGTCGAGAATGGTGGGCATAATATCGATTTGCTGCGCAGTGCGGGTGTAGATGCCGTGCATATTGCTGTCCGACGGACAGATAAACACCAGTGGCACAGCATAATGCCCCACTGTCGATTGGTAGAATTCCGATTCCGACTGCGCTGTGTGGTCGGCTGTCAGCACAAAAAGCGTATTGTTGTACCAGTCGGTTTTCGATGCCGACTCAAAGAATCGCCCCAGAGCGTAATCGGCATAGCCAATGCTCTCTAAATTAATCAGATGCCCTTTCGGAAAGCGGCCTTTATGCTGCTCGGGAATGGTGTAGGGGTGGTGCGAACTCAAAGTGAACAGGCCGGCCACAAACGGTTGCTCGAAAGTCGATAACTCATTGACCATAAACTGCTCAAACGGCTCGTCGAAAATGCCCCAGTAGTTGTCCGAGTCGCCCTTGTCGGGGTACTCGTTAAATCCGTAGTAGTGCTCGAATCCGGCAAGACTCGTAAAACTGTCGAAACTCATTGTGCCGTTTGCGCCGCCGTGGAAGAACGCCGATGAGCGGTAACCTTGCCGCCGCAACAGGGTGGCGAGTCCGTCAATTTGGTTCGATGCGTATGTCGATGTGATGAACGCCTTGTCGAGCAGAGCCGGCAGCGAAGCCATCACCGACGGCATCGCTTCAATCGAGCGTTTGCCGTTGGCGTAAGCGTTGGTGCAGTAAAGGCCTTGGCGCATCAGTGAGTCAAGGCAAGGCGTGTAGCCTGTTTCCAAGTTGTTGAGCAATGCGCTGTATTCGCGGCCAAAACTCTCTAAAATAATGATAACCACGTTTTTGCCCTTGCCGATTGCGGCACTGTCGGGCTTGTGAAGTGGTGTGTAAACCTTCTCTAGTTCATCTTCAGTGAAGTAGTCGTGTTGCGATAACGTACTGTTACCCAATGTCTTGAAAATGGTGAACGATGAGTTCAGAATCAGCGGCATCCGCTCGGGCGTGGTATATTTGGCAGCGGCCATAATGCGCAGTGGTTTCTCGCCAAAACTGCCGCGTGATGCCAAGGCAGTAATTGCCATAATCAGCAGAGCCACAACGCTTTTTAGTAAAAAAACTGGAATTGTAATTTTGTCGTTTTGCACTTCGCCGCGCAGTTTGGGGTAGAGTTTGACAAGCAGAAAAACCGTCAGGCCGAAAGCCAGGAAAAGCGGCCAGTAATCCGTGAAAAACTTCGGCAGCAGCGTCAGAAAATCGCTGCCCATCCATTCGGGCGTGAAAATGTCGGCAGTGAGCCGTTTCTCTTCCCACTCATAGAATTTGCAATCCACAAAATTGCACGCAAGCAGCGCGCTGTTTGTTATTAAAAAGATGATTTTCAGTATTTTCTGATAGATGTTGCTGCTGATGAATTTGAACGGCAGAACGCTCATCACCACAAACAGCATATTGGCTAGAGCAATCGATACCATATCGAACTTCAGTCCGTATAGCAGATGCAGGACTAACTCGCTGAACGACAAACAAAAATGGCTGCTATTCATTGCATAGAACAGCAGCCGTGTGGCAGTCATAAAGACGAATATCAGAAATATTCTTTTTGCAAATAACTTTATGTTAGTCAGATAGTTCAGCATCAACTCAAGAAACTCAGCAAGATACCAGCGGCGATGGCGCTACCGATGACACCAGCCACGTTGCAGCCCATTGCGTGCATCAGCAGGTGGTTGCTCTTATCGAACTCAAGACCAACAACTTCCGAAACGCGCGCGCTGTCGGGCACAGCAGAAACACCAGCGTTGCCGATGAGCGGGTTGATTTTGTTGCCTTCCTTCAGGAACAGGTTGAAGAATTTCACGAACAGCACGCCGCCGCAGGTTGCAATCACAAACGAGATTGCGCCCAGTGCAAAGATGCCTATCGATTTGGCTGTCAGGAAGGTGGTGGCTTGTGTTGAAGCACCCACGGTCAAGCCGATAAGGATTGTCACAATGTCGATGAGCGGACCGCGTGCGGTGTCGGCCAAACGTTTGGTTACGGTGCTTTCTTTCAGCAGGTTGCCGAAGAACAGCATACCAAGCAGCGGCAGACCTGACGGTACCAAAAGGCAGGTGAGCAGCAGACCGATAATCGGGAACATAATGCGCTCAGTCTTCGAAACGGCGCGGGGCGGCTTCATCTTGATGGTGCGCTCTTTCTCGGTTGTCAGCAGTTTCATCAGCGGCGGCTGAATCACAGGCACAAGCGCCATATAAGAGTAGGCCGATATTGCGATGGCGCCCATCAGGTCGGGGGCCAGTTTCGACGAAAGGAAGATGGCTGTCGGACCGTCGGCACCGCCAATGATGCCGATTGCGCCTGCTTCAGGCGATGTGAATCCAAGAGCCAAAGCAATCGCGTAAGCGCCAAAGATGCCCAACTGCGCAGCGCCACCAACAAGCACCAGTTTCGGGTTCGAAATCAGTGCCGAAAAGTCGGTCATCGCACCAATGCCCAAAAATATCAATGGCGGATAAATGCCTTGTAAAACGCCGAAATGCAAGTAGTTAAGCACACTGCCGCTCTCGTAGATGCCGATTTTCAGACCTGGTGCAAAGGCGATGTTGCCGATGATGATGCCGAATCCGATTGGAAGAAGCAGCATCGGTTCAAATTCCTTCGCAATGGCTAAATAGATGAAAACCAAGCCAACGGCAATCATTACAAGGTGGCCGATGGTCATATTGGCGAAGGCTGTGTATGAGAAGAATTGTGCTATATGTTCGAGCACAAACGATATGAATCCGTGTTCCATTAGTGGATTTAGTATTTGTAAATCAAGGAATTGTCCGTTATTCAATGACAATCAGTGCGTCGCCTTCCATCACCGAGTCGCCTTTGTGTTTGGCGATGCTCTTCACCACGCCGTCTTTCGGCGAGTCGATGTTGTTTTCCATCTTCATCGCTTCAAGCGTGAGCAGGTGCTGGCCAGCGGTCACAGCGTCGCCAACGTTCACTTTCACGTCCAGAATCACACCTGGCAGCGGGGCTGTCACGGCGTTGTCGCTGACGGCTGTACGCGTCTGTTTCACAATGGTTTGAGTGTCAGCCGAAGCCGATTTAACAACTGGTCGTGCCACGTTTGCGCGTGGTGTGTTTGCTATTTTTTGTTTTGAGTTGTCGATTTCAACGTTGTAGATGACGCCGTTAACTTGTATTTGCGCCTTATTATCAATTATTTCCAGAACTTCTGTGTCGTAATTGTTACCGTTGATTATAAAATTGAACTTTTCCATATCTCAAAAGTTTTTTTGTTTCAGAATGATGAAATACCGCCTGGACGCTTGCGCAGACCGTATATTTTAGAACTCCACGGCGAGTAGTTTCTCGACACTTTGTGCATCGTCAGAACGGTGTACTCATCGTCGTGCTCTTGTTTGCTAAGCAAGAATAGTGCCAAAGCGATTGCGGCGTTCACTTCATTTGACGCTTCTTCGCCCGTTTCGGCGTTTTTGGCCACAAAAGGCTTCTCTTTTTTCTTGCGTGTTGCAATCTTGCCGATTAATTTGAAGCAGAAGTAAAGTGTTGCTAATGAACTAAGTACAATGGTCATCGCAATCATTGCCATTCCTGCTCCAAACGGGTCCAGCGATTTGAATTGGTCAACTTCGCCTGCAAACGGCTCGAACCAGTTGCTCGAGTTCGGCGTGGGCAGATTTTTGGTTGTCCACACATTGCCGCCGTCAGTTTCGCGGCTCAGCGACATATCGGCCGTCATCGCGGGAAGTGAAACGCTATCGATGATGGTGCGGCCGTTGCCGTCGAACAGCGCAATCATTCGGCTGTTTTTCAGATTGAAGGTCAGATGGTGCACACCAACCGATTTGTCGCCTGTGGCATACAATATAAAGTAACTGCGCGGTGCGATTGTCGCGTCGGGACTTTTGGCGATGCGGCTCTTAGTCGGATTGCCCATGTCGTCGGTCAGAAACAGTCCGCTCAAGTTGACGGTGTTGTACGATGTGTTGTAAATCTCAATCCAGCCCACGTGGTTTCCGTAGTCGTCAACCACGCTCGAGTCGTTGAACACCATCACCTCGTTTATCCGCAAATCTGATGCGTTTTGGGCTGATGCCGCAACGCAGGCCGACAGAGCAATAATCAGTGTTAATATTCGTATCGGCTTCATTTACAATGGAATGTTTGAGTGTTTCTTTGCGGGAACTGAATCTTTCTTTGTGGCGAGCACTTGCAGCGCGCGAATCACGCGGAAGCGGGTGTTGCGCGGCTCAATCACGTCATCAAGGTAGCCCATTTGAGCGGCCACATACGGGTTCGAGAACTTGTCTGTGTACTCGTCTTCGGCCTGCTTGATGTAGGCGGCTTTCTCGTCGGCGTCTTCTATCTTGCTGATATTCTTGCCTTCAAGAATCTCAACCGCACCTTTGGCACCCATCACGGCAATCTCAGCCGACGGCCATGCGTAGTTGATGTCGCCGCGAAGGCCCTTCGAGCCCATCACAATGTAGGCGCCGCCGTAAGCCTTGCGCAGAATGACGGTGATTTTCGGCACTGTGGCCTCGCCGTAAGCGTAGAGCAGTTTGGCGCCGTGCGATATGATGGCGTTGTATTCCTGACCTGTTCCAGGAAGGAATCCAGGCACATCAACAAGTGTTACAATCGGAATGTTGAAGGCGTCGCAGAAGCGGATGAAACGGGCGGCCTTGCGGGCAGCGTTGCTGTCGAGCACACCTGCCATAAACGACGGCTGGTTGGCCACAATGCCCACCGATGCGCCGTTGAAGCGTGCGAAACCTACAATTATGTTCTTTGCAAAATTCTCCTGAACTTCCATGAAATCGCCGTTGTCGATAATGGCCAGAATAACGTCTTTCATATCGTACGGCGTGTTCGGGTTGTCGGGGATAATCTCGTTGAGTGAGTCCTCAAGGCGGTTGATTGGGTCGTTGCACTCAAGCAGCGGCGCCTCCTCAAGGTTGTTCTGCGGCAGGAACGAGAGCAGACGACGGATTGCCATCAAGCCTTCTTCCTCATTCTCCGAAACAAAGTGGGCAACGCCCGATTTCGATGTATGTACTTGAGCGCCACCAAGTTGTTCTTCGTTAACAACCTCGCCCGTGACGGTTTTCACAACCTTCGGGCCAGTCAGGAACATATAACTTGTGTCCTGATTCATAAAAACAAAGTCGGTGATGGCGGGTGAGTAAACCGCGCCGCCTGCGCACGGACCGTATATTGCTGATATTTGGGGAATTACACCCGAAGCAAGAATATTGCGCTCGAAAATATTGGCGAAGCCAGTGAGCGAGTTCACGCCTTCTTGAATACGCGCGCCGCCCGAGTCGTTGATGCCGATGACGGGTGCGCCAACCTTCATGGCCATATCCATCACCTTGCAAATCTTCTGCGACATGGTTTCCGACAGCGAGCCGCCAAACACCGTAAAGTCTTGAGCGTAAATGTAAACCACGCGTCCGTCGATGGTTCCGTGGCCAGTTACAACGCCGTCGCCCATAAATTTCTGCTTGTCCATTCCGAAGTTTGTGCAGCGGTGGCTCACAAACATATCGAACTCCTCAAAACTGCCCTCATCGAGCAACAGATTGATGCGTTCCCGGGCTGTGAGTTTGCCTTTTTCGTGTTGTTTGTCGATTCGCGCAACACCGCCTCCAACTTTGGCCTCGGCTCTTTTTTTAATCAGCCCTCCAATTTTGTCTTTATTCGTCATTTTGTTTATGTTAGATTTTCTTGATATACAAGTTCTTAAGCGATAATTGGACGTTGGTAGTCCTTTTCGCAACCTATTTTTAGTTACATATTCTGTGCCAAACCGCCCTCCAACCTTGATTTTTATTGACACCACGGTTGTTCATCCGATGTTTTTACGCGGTGTTATAATATTGAATTTTAGATTGATGTATGATTGATTCAACCGTTTGCACGAAATTGAAAAAGGTGAAAATCATCAATCTTTTATAATCGCTTGATAGAAAAGATCTTGAATTTGTGTGCGAATGTTGAGTTTTGCAAGTTTGTTGTCTTTCGAAGTGGGGTAGGTGCGGTTGGTTAGGAATACCATAAAACACTCATATTCAGGGTCAATCCAAATGTAAGCGCCGGTGAACCCGCTGTGCCCGAAACTTTTTTGCGAAGCCTGTTTGCAGGTTGGGCCGTTGCTGTTGTAATTGGCGAGCGGCCTATCGAACCCCAGCGCGCGGCGGTTGCCGCTGAATGGTGCTGTTGTGAAGGTTTTCACGGTGTTCGGGCTGAACAATTTCGCACTGCCGTAGGTTCCGCCGTTGAGCCACATTTGGCACAACTTTGCAAGGTCGTTGGCATTTGAGAACAGACCTGCGTGCCCGGAAACGCCACCCAGCATAGCCGCACCTTGGTCGTTCACAAAACCACGGATGGTGTCGTGGCGCCAGGCATTGTCAATTTCCGACGGCACAATCCGCGCCGTGTCGAACCGCGTGAGCGGCATATAACCAGTGTTGCTCATCCCCAACGGTTTGAAAATCTTTTCGTTGCAATATTCGTCGATTTTCATTCCCGACAGTTTTTCAATCATCAGCGGGAACAGATAGAACCCAAGGTCGCTGTAGAGATATTTTTTTTCACCGAGCGGCGATTTTGCTATTTCGCTGTAGATGGTGTCAAGAAATTTGTTGTTAAGAAACAGACTGTCAGATATTTGAATGCTAAACTCAGTATTTTGGTTTGTAGAGTACAAGTCCGGTCGCAGCGAGCCGTCGGGCGCAAATGTGTTTTGGTAGAACGGAATCCAGCCTTTCAAGCCCGCCTGATGCGTCATAATCTGATTGATTTTCAAGTCTTTCTTGTTGCTTTTTGCAAGCATCGGCACGTAAGCCGAGAGTTTGTCGTTTGGTTTGAACCGCTTTTGGTCGTAGAGCATCATCAGTGCGGTGGTGGTAGCCGCCACTTTAGTAACCGATGCAATATCATAAATATCAGTCAGTTGCACCGGCTGCACACTGTCGTAGGTGTGGTAGCCGAATGCTTTGTTGTAAACCACGTTGCCTTTCACCGCAAAGAGCAGTTGGCAACCAGGCATTATTTTGTTAGTAATGCATTGATTGATAATGGAATCGATTTTGCTGAAAGGCTCGGTTTTCAACCCGCAGTATTCCGCGGTGGTGTAGGTGAGCCGCGTTTTATGGTCGATGTTTGTGCCGGCGCCTTCAAGTATGTTTCCGTTGGCTGATACGGGAATACGGCCTTTGACCATCTGTCCGCCGAAAATAGCCTGAGCAGCCAGTTCCTGCGTTTCACTGTTTGCCCGAAATCCTACAAGAATGGCTTGCAAATTGTTGACATTCTGAATTTTCGCAAGAGCGTACGGATTGCCCAGGTGCACAAGAATAACATTTCCGTTAAGTGCAAGTGTGTCAATCAGTTTCACCGATTCGGGTATCACACCGAAATTCTTCGATTGCAACTCGTTGGTTCCCAGTGTGATTACGATAACCGTGTTGTATGTGCTTGCCGAGTCGAACACCACGCCAATTACCGAATCGGTGGGGTAGGTGGTCAGGTTTATTGTGTCGGCGGCGGCATAGCAAAGCAGTTGCTGTTGGAACTTATTGTCGGGTGTGCCTCCTAGCGTAATCGATAGTATTTTGTTGTCCGACAGATTGTTAATCGGCAGTTTGCCTTTGTTTTTTATCAGCGTCAGCGATTGACCGGTCAGCCGGTTCTGCATCGCGACAGCGTCAGCCGAGTGCAAGTCGGCATAAAGGTTGGTGGTGTCGATGGGCTGATAGTGGTTCAGCCCCATCCACGCTTTGGCTGCCAGCACTTTGCGGCAGCGGCGGTTGAGTTCAACGATGCTTATCAGGCTGTCGGCAATGGCCTGCTCAATGCTATTGATGGCCAGTTCGGCGTTTTTGGGGAAGAGCAGGATGTCGTTTCCTGCCATAAACGCGCGGACTTCCAACTCGCCAGGCTCAAAGGCGTTTGCCACACCGCGCATATTCAGCGCATCGGTGAAAATCAGACCTTTATAACCCAAATCGTTGATTAGCAGCGAGTCCACAATGCGTTTCGACAGTGTTGACGGAAGCAGTGTGTCAGGTTCCAAAGCGGGCACGGCCAGATGCGCCACCAGCATTCCGCCCATCAGGTCGGCGGTTTTGCGGAACGGGTATAACTCAATGTCGTTTAGTCGCCGACGGCTGTGGTCCACAAGTGGCAGCGCAAGGTGCGAGTCGGTGTGGGTGTCGCCGTGGCCAGGAAAATGCTTGCCCACGGCCAGCACGCCGTTGTCTTGCATTCCGCGTGCGTATGCTGACGCACAATTAGTTACGTGTGTTTTGTTTTCGCCAAACGAACGGCTGTTGATAATCGGGTTTTGCGGTTCAACGTTGATGTCGAGCACGGGTGCAAAGTTGATGTTCACACCCAGCCGTCGGCACTGCCGCGCCACTTCTGCGCCAAAATCGTAGATGGGCTCGGTGCTTCCGATGGCGCCCAAAGCCATTGCGCGCGGATAGTAGATGGTGCTGTCGAGCCGCATTCCAAGCCCGTATTCAGCATCGATGGCCACCATTGCGGGAATGTTCAGCACGGCCTGAATGCGGTTGCACAACATTGCTTGCCGCACGGGGCCGCCCTGCATAAAAATTATGCCGCCAATTTGCTGTTGCTCAAATAATTCAACGGTTTGTTGGTTGTAACTTTCGGTTTTGTTCGAATAGACAGCCATCATTATCAGTTGCGCTATTTTCTGCCGCGTGTCGAGCGTATTTAGCACGGAATCAGCCCATTGCTCTTGCTCGGCGGTGTATTCCACCTTTCCCGAATCGTGGCTGTTGCCATAGGCGGCCAAACAAGCCAACAACTCGACTGCAACCGATAAGTATTTGATAATCATTATTCCTACAAGTTTGGCGCTTTGCTTTTTAGAAATTGAGTAAGGTTTAAAGAGTAACGAGTAATGTATGTGGAATTAGCTCGTAATTCGTAATTCCTTCAATCCTTCAGTCCTTCAGTCCTTCAATCCTTCAGCCCTTCAATCAGTGAATGAATTTGAACAACCTGCGCCAGCGGATGTTTTTCGGGAACGATTGGTCCTTGTCCGACGAGAACCAAATCATCGAAGCCTTGCCAACTATGTGGTCTTCAGGCACAAAGCCCCAGAAACGCGAGTCAAGCGAGTTGTGGCGGTTGTCGCCCATCATCCAGTAGTAGTCCATTGCAAATGTGTACTTGTCGGCGGGCTGCCCATTTATATATATGGTGCTGTCCTTCACTTGCAGGTCGTTGCCTTCGTAGATGCGGATAATGCGCTGATACAAAGGCAGATTGTCAATTGTTAAATCGATGGTTGCGCCCTTCTGCGGAACCCACAGCGGGCCGAAATTGTCTTCGTTCCAGCGATAGCGCGCGTCGTGCGGGAAGTTGCTACCGTCGTAGCGGTCGCCTGCGTTGACGCGTTTTATCTCTCTGATAAAGCGGAAGTTACGCAGGCTTTCAACCATTTCGGGCGTCAGTGGAATTTGGTAGTGTCCTGCGGCAATTTGGCTGCGGCTGATGTCTTCCATCGATATTCCCAACTTCTGTAAAGCCTTGGGACTGAACGATGTACCATCGGTTATGATGTCGTAACGATACTGCTTGATGCCGATTTCTTCTTGCGGCTTTCCGTTGATAAACAGTTGTCCGTCAACAATTTTGAGCGAGTCGCCAGGAATGGCCACGCAGCGTTTGATGTAGTTTTCGCGCTTGTCAACGGGGCGATAGCCGATGGTGTAGTATTGCCAGATTTTCTCGCGGCCGTAGTCGCGCACCAGTTGATGGTAACTAGGTGCTTGATTTTCAAGGCAAACCGTGTCGCCTTCGGGAAAGTTGAATACCACCACATCGTTGTTCTTAATCTTGCGGAAGCCAGCCATACGTGTGTATTTGCGCTGCCAAACATCAGAATATGAACGTGTTGTGGCAGTGAACGGCATCGTGTGATGCACGAATGGTACTGAAATTGGTGTAATCGGCTTGCGCGGGCCGTAAGTGAACTTATTTACAAACAGATAGTCGCCCACAAGCAGCGATTTTTCCATTGACGAAGTGGGGATGGTGTACGCCTCGAACAAGAACGTGCGGATGAGTGACGCAACTACCACCGCAAATATCACAGCATCAATCCATTCCACGGTTTTTGTCTGCTTCTCAACGCCTTTTTTCTTCCAAA
The DNA here is from genome assembly GCA_017557785.1 of Salinivirgaceae bacterium. GTDB lineage: Bacteria > Bacteroidota > Bacteroidia > Bacteroidales > SZUA-534 > RUG13583. Next base: position 74,250 of record JAFYYA010000077.1, on the reverse strand, counting down.
AAGCCCAATGAACTTTTTTGGTGATGTAGACGTCGAAAATCACAGGAATGCCCAGCAGCCACCACAGACTGCCGTTCCAGATAATCCACAGAATGTAGATTACGATTGCGATGCTGAATTTGATTATGTCTTTCTTTGACGGCTTTTCCATTGCTTAATGTTTTAATATTGAGTCAAATACATCTTTCATACTGTAGATGCCCCGTTTGCCAGCCATAAACTCGGCGGCCACAACAGCGCCAAGCGCGAAACCCTTGCGATTGAAGGCCTCGTGGCGGATGGTAATCTCGTCGGCCTCAGAGCGGTAGAAAACTTCGTGAGTGCCAGGCACTTCGCCAATGCGTTCCGATGTTATCGGCAACTCATCCGGCTGACAGTCAGCGGTTTTCACCCACTTGTCGAGTCTCGGATTGATTTTCACAATGTCCTCGCCCAAGGTGATGGCCGTTCCGCTCGGCGCATCCAATTTGTGAATATGGTGTATCTCATTCATTCTCACCGAATAATCGGGGAAACTGCTCATCATTTCGGCAAGTTTGCGGTTTAGTTCAAAGAACAGGTTCACGCCCAGACTGAAGTTCGAAGCGTAAAGGAAACCGCCGTTCTGTTTGCGGCACTCGTCCTCAACCATCGGGCGTTGGTCGAGCCAGCCCGTGGTGCCCGTAACCACAGGCACACCCGCCTTGAAGCACTTCAGATAGTCGCCAACAGCCGATTCAGGGAATGTGAATTCAATGGCCACATCAACTGATTTAAACTTCTCGCTTTCAAGGTCTTGCATATTGTCCTTGTCGATGGTCAGCACAACTTCGTGCCCTCTTTTCACGGCAATGGCCTCAATCTCGTGGCCCATCCGTCCGTATCCGATAATCGCTAATTTCATTCTCTTAAAATTTATATATGTATTTTGACGCAAAGGTTTGTCGAATTTCGATAAGAATCAAACGAATGACGAAAAAAACTATTGTTGTGTTGCAACTCTTTTGTCAGTATTTATCATAGTATACAAAAAAAGCCGTCCCCTAAGGAACGGCTTATCTATTGTACCTCAATTGAAAATCTTGATTTATTTTACCGAATTAACTACGGCTTCGAAAGCCTTTGGTTGGTTCATTGCAAGGTCAGCAAGGACTTTGCGGTTGATTTCAACATTTGCTTTCGCCAGTTTGCCAATAAGTTCTGAGTATGACAACCCGTATTGGCGGGCGCCGGCGTTGATACGCTGAATCCACAAAGCGCGGAATGAGCGTTTCTTGTTGCGGCGGTCGCGATAGGCGTATTGTTGGCCTTTTTCAAAGGTGTTTTTGGCAACGGTCCACACATTGGCGCGGCCAAGGAAATTACCTTTGGTTTGTTTTAAAATTTTCTTCCTTCTTGCTCTTGAAGCTACGTGATTTACTGAACGCGGCATAATTTTACGATTTTAGGAATGGTTAGCGTTCCTCTCCTTTAGGAAACTTCGACAGCTAAAACATTCGCGGTTAAACAATTAAATTTAATTTTTTGGATTGACTATCTCATTGCCAGGCAAAGTTTGATGTTCTTAACATCAGCCTTGTCAACGGTTGTGAAATAGGTCAGGTTACGCTTTTGCTTAGTCCCTTTCTTAGTCAGGATGTGGCTTTTGTAAGCGTGTTTTCTTTTGATTTTTCCGGTGCCTGTAAGCACGAATCTTTTCTTTGCGCCGGAATTGGTTTTCATCTTAGGCATAACTGTACAAAATTTAAATTTATTTTTTCTTTTTCGGTACAATAGTCATTATCATTCTTTTACCCTCAAGAGTCGGCAACTGCTCAACTTTGCCGTAGTCTTCAAGTTCGTTGGCCAGTCTCAGCAGAACCAATTCGCCCTGGTCTTTGAACAGGATTGAGCGGCCTTTAAAGAACACGTAAACCTTCACTTTCGCACCCTCTTCAAGGAACTTGATTGCGTGGTTCTTTTTGAAGTTGAAGTCGTGCTCGTCGGTTTGCGGCCCGAAGCGGATAACTTTGATTACAACCTTCGAAGCGTTGGCTTTCATCTCCTTCTGCTTCTTTTTCAAAGCATAAAGGAACTTGCTGTAATCAATCACTTTGCATACCGGTGGGTCGGCGTTTGGCGAAATCTCCACCAAGTCAACTCCTTGTTCTTCGGCAATTTTCAGAGCGTCGCGAATGCTGTAGATGCCTTGCTCCACGTTGTCGCCCACTAAGCGGACTTTCGGCACTCTGATTTCCTCATTAATCCTATTGGCAGCCTTGTCATCTGACCCGGACTTCCCTTGTGGTTTGTTTTCTATTATATGGTTCTCCTATAATTAGTTAGACTTCATTGCCTCTTCCACTTCGCTATTGACGAGTTTTGCAAACTCTTCAAGACTCATTGAGCCTTTGTCGCCGTCGCCCTGTCGGCGGACGGAAACTGTGTTGCTCTCGGCCTCTTTTTCGCCAACGATTAGCATATAGGGGATACGCTTTAACTCATTGTCTCGTATCTTTTTACCTATCTTCTCGTTGCGCTCGTCAACGGCGGTGCGAATATCGTAATTTTCCAGAATATTGGAAACCTTTTGTGCAAAATCGTTGTATTTTTCGCTAATTGGCAGAATTACAGCCTGTTCTGGTGTCAACCACAATGGGAATTTGCCACCAGTGTGCTCTATCAGCACGGCAACAAAACGCTCCATTGAGCCGAAAGGCGCGCGGTGAATCATCACTGGCCGATGTTTCTGATTGTCAGCACCCATATATTCAAGGTCGAATCGCTCGGGCAGGTTGTAGTCCACCTGAATTGTGCCCAACTGCCAGCGGCGGCCGATTGCGTCGCGAACCATAAAGTCGAGTTTCGGACCGTAGAAGGCGGCCTCGCCATACTCAACCACTGCGTCAAGGTTCTTCTCCTTGCAGGCCTCGATAATCTCCTGCTCGGCCTTTGCCCAAAGTTCATCGCTGCCCACGTATTTCTCGTGGTTGTTCGGGTCGCGAAGCGAAATCTGCGCTTCAACCTTGTCGAAGTTCAAAGCCTTGAAAATGATTTGGATAATGTCCATCACCTTGCAGAATTCCTCTTTCACCTGGTCGGGACGGCAGAAAAGGTGAGCGTCGTCCTGCGTGAACGAGCGAACGCGTGTAAGTCCGTGAAGTTCACCACTTTGCTCATAGCGATAAACGGTTCCGAACTCTGCAATTCGCAGCGGAAGGTCTTTGTATGAGCGCGGCGCGTTCTTGTAAATCATACAGTGGTGCGGGCAGTTCATCGGCTTCAGCATATAAACCTCGCCCTCTTCGGGTGTGGTGATTGGCTGGAAACTGTCTTTTCCGTAGTGGTCCCAGTGGCCCGAAGTTACGTAAAGTTGTTTTCCGCCGATGTGCGGTGTCATAACCTGCTGATAACCATATCGTTTTTGAATCTTTTTCAGATAATCCTCAAGGCGAAGACGTACGGCAGTGCCTTTCGGCAGCCAGATTGGCAGACCTTTGCCCACCATATCCGAGAACATAAAGAGTTCCATTTCCTTGCCGATTTTGCGGTGGTCGCGCTTCTTAGCCTCCTCAAGCAGAACAAGATACTCGTCCAAGAGTTTCTTCTGCGGGAAGGTGATGGCGTAGATGCGGGTGAGCTGTTTGCGCTTCTCGTCGCCACGCCAGTATGCACCTGCCACACTCAACACTTTCACGGCTTTGATTACCGATGTGTCGAACAAGTGCGGACCGCGGCAAAGGTCGGTGAAGTTGCCTTGCTTGTAGAAACTGATTTTGCCGTCCTCAAGGTCGTTGATGAGTTCAACCTTGTAGATTTCGTCTTTGTCGCCGAAGAATTTGAGCGCGTCGGCTTTCGAAACCTCTGTGCGGACAAACTGCGATTTGGCCTGAACCAACTGCATCATTTTCTGCTCGATAGCACCGAAATCCGATTCTGAAATCTGGCGGTCGCCAAGGTCAACGTCGTAATAAAAACCGTTCTCGATGGCAGGACCGATGCCGAATTTCACGCCAGGGTAGAGTTCCTGCAAGGCCTCTGCCAGCAAGTGCGCCGACGAGTGCCAGAAGGTGTGTTTGCCCTCTGCGTCGTCCCATTTGTTGAGTTTGATTTTCGCGTCGGTTGTGATTGGGCGGGCAAGGTCGATGGTTTCGTCGTTCACGTTCACCGACAGAACTTCTTTTGCCAGCCTCGGGCTGATGCTCTCAGCAATCTGCATACCGGTAACACCGCTCTCAAACTCGCGCGTGCTGCCGTCAGGAAATGTTATCTTTATCATAATAATATGTCCACTAAAAATGGTCGGCAAAGGTACTATTTGTGTTCCGTTTTGCCAATAGTTTTCTTTTTTATTTGCTTTCGCTGAGTTTTGCCATACGGCCAACGAATTCTGCCACCTTCTGACGGACGTCGTTGCGGATGGCTTTCAAGTTGTCGCCACGCTCGTCGGTCTTGTTTTTGCGGACTGCGTTGATATCAGCCAAAGCCTTTCCGTAATAATCCAGAATGTCGTTCATCAGGTCTTCAGTAGCCTTGATGTCAACGTTCGGAACCAGCATTGTGTATGCAATGCATTCGCTAACCATCTCTTTGACAATGAAAGTGATGTCGCCTTTAAGTTGTCTTTTGCTTGCCATATTTTTAAGTTTTAAGTTATAAGATTTCGAAGTTTTAAGTTTAAAAGTTAAGAAGTTAATCCCGATAGCTATCGGGGGCTTCGCTGTTCCGATAGCTATCGGAAAGAAGTTTAGAGTTTAGAAGGTTGAGTAAAGTGTAAAGTTTAATGAATAATGTTTTCTCGTAATTCATAATTCTAAATCCACTAATACCTAACACCCAATACCATTATTTATTCCTCGTTGCTAAAGAATAACTTATAGAATTTCAATCCTTTGTGCTCGTCGAAGCCTTTCTCGATGTAATCGGGATTAGCGTGCACGTAGATGTGGAAATTTTTGTCGAGTTTAATCACGCTGCGGAAATATTTTTTGCCACGTTTGACGGCCTCGCCCGAAATCTCGAACTGGTCAATAGGCGAGAGCATCTTTTGGTTCTCGAACTTGCGTTTGTAGTCTTCGAATGCCGCGCTAACCTGCTCGTTGCCAATAACATCGTTCTTAAACTGCTCGCTATCGAAAAAGTCGTTTGTGTTGAAGAACTGCTCGGCGCGCTTCATAAAAGTCACCTGGTCGGCCTTGTCAACCTTGTTTTGCGATGTGAGCATATCGTGGCTGAAATTCTTGCAGATGTCGAACAGTTGGTTGGTTTGGTAGTATTCATTCTCGCGCGGCATCACGTTCAGGAAACTCTCGCGCCAGTACATTGCCTCGTCGCCGCGGTTGGTGCTGTCGACAATGGCCACCTGGTAGCCAGTCTCGCGCTCGTTGTTCAGAATCAAGCATCCTTTGTCCAACTTCTTGATATTTATGCCGTTTTCGTATTCAACGCCGTAACTGTCGCCCTGCTGGCACACCTTTATATATGTGTCCTTGTTTTCCGATTTAAAAATTCCGATGGCGTCAACGGCCACACCGTCAATCTGTATTCCGCTGAAATACACCATATAAAATTCGCCAGTTTTGATGTTTGGGTGGTTCGATTTTTCATACAGATGCCAGGCGATGTTGGTGGATTGCTGATAGAACTGGGCATTGTCGTCGAACACCTTGCTGACGGAATCGTAAACCGCATTTTGCTGTAAATCTTCGTTATCCACAAATTGGTAGAAGTATTCGGTCTTGAAATGCGACAGGAAATATGTCTTTAGAATGTCCTCGGCCGTTTCGTCAAAAATCTGCGTCGGTGCTTTCGAAATTTGTACGCCCTGGTCTTCCGAGCGGCTTCCGATGTTGTGCACAACAATCTGATTCAGTGTTACTTCGCTATAATCAATCATACGGGTGATATTTTGTGCGCAAATGTAATAAAAGGTTGTTTCGACCGAATAATGATGTAAAACAAAAAAACATACCTTTCGAAGTCATAATAAGTAATAAAAATGAAACGCAAATATTTAATTTTCAGTTTAATGTCAATGATAACAGTTTCGTGTGCCGATACACAAAATCCATTTTTCGCAGAGTTTGACACGCCTTATGGTGTACCGCCGTTCGACAAGATTAAAACCGAACATTATATGCCTGCCTTTATCGAAGGAATGCGGCAGGATTCGCTTGAAATTGAAGCAATTGCAAACAACCCCGAACCACCGACATTTGCCAATACTATTGAAGCACTTGAGTATTCGGGCGAAATGCTCGAACGCGTTTCGGATGTCTTCTTTAATCTCTATTCGGCTGATACTGACAAAGATATGGACGCTATTGCAGAAAAGGTGACGCCTTTGCTTTCCGATCATTCCGACAATATTTGCCTGAACGCCGCACTCTTCAAACGAATCAAGGCAGTTTATGATATGCGTGATTCGCTCAATCTCAATCAAGAGCAGATGCGGTTGCTAGAAAAGAAATATCAGAGTTTCGTCCGCAGTGGCGCAAACCTTAACGATGACCAAAAAGCCCGTCTGCGCGAGATTAACAAGGAGTTGGGCCTGCTCGACATCAAGTTTGGCGGCAACGTGCTGGCCGAGACCAATGCTTATCAGAAATGGATTGATAATGAACAGGATTTGGACGGTCTGCCGCAGGATGTGAAGAATGCCGCCGCCGAAGAAGCCGCTGCCGCAGGACAACCTGGCAAATGGCTCTTCACAATGCAGAAATCAAGTTTTATTCCTGTACTTCAATATTGTACGAATCGTGAACTGCGTCGCGAACTGCTAATCGCTTACACAATGCGCGGCAACAATAACAACGCAAACGATAATAAATCGGTTATCAATCAAACTGTTAGATTGCGCGTTGAGAAGGCAAAAATGTTCGGTTTTGACAATCCTGCCGACATGATTCTCGAGACATCGATGGCCAAAAACTCTAAAAATGTGATGGATTTCCTGCCTTCGGTTTGGGAGCCGTCGTTGGCACAAGCCAAAAAGGAAGCCGCTGAACTTCAAAAACTTATGGATGCCGAAGGTCGCGGTGAGAAACTTGAGCCGTGGGACTGGTGGTTCTACGCCGAGAAACTGCGCCACGAGAAATACAATCTCAACGAAGAAGCGCTGAAGCCATATTTCAAACTTGAAAACGTACGCCAGGGTGTGTTCGATTTGGCCACAAAACTCTATGGTCTGAAGTTCGAAAAACTGCCGGGAATGCCAGTTTATAATCCTGATGTTGAAGTGTTTAAGGTTATGGATGCCGATGGCTCGCTGCTGGGCATTTTCTATGGCGATTACTTCCCGCGTGCAGGAAAACGCGGCGGCGCCTGGATGAACAACATCTGCGAGCAGTATGTGAAGGACGGGGTTGACCATCGGCCAGTGATTTGCAATGTCTGCAACTTTACCAAACCTACAGCCGACAAGCCTTCGCTGCTAACGATGGATGAAGTGGAAACGCTCTTCCACGAGTTTGGCCACGCTCTGCACGGATTCCTATCGAAGTGCACCTACGCCAGCTTGTCGGGCACAAGTGTGCCGCGCGATTTTGTTGAGATGCCGTCGCAACTGATGGAAAACTGGTGCTACGAACCCGAAGTAATGCGCTCATACGCAAAACATTACCTAACAGGCGAGACAATTCCTGACTCACTCATTGCAAGCCTTCAGCGTGCATCAACCTTCAATCAGGGTTTTGTGATGACCGAACTGCTGTCGGCCACCATACTTGATATGGACTACCATCTGGTTACAACTACCGATTCCATTGATGTTGAAGCATTTGAAAAGGCATCGATGGAGCGTATGGGTATGATTCCGCAAATAATCGTTCGCTACCGAAGCACCAACTTCAGCCACATCTTCACAACTGGCTATGAGGCTGGATATTACAGTTATACATGGGCGGCCGTTCTGGATGCCGATGTGTTTGCCGCCTTCAAGGAGACTGGCGACATCTTCAACCGCGAAGTGGCCACCAGCCTGCGCCGCAACATTCTGGAGCGTGGCTTCACCGACGACCCGATGACTCTCTACGTCAACTTCCGCGGTCGCCAACCCGACCCAAAGAATTTGCTGCGTAAGAAAGGATTTATTCAGTAATTAAGGATAGAAAAGAATACGCTGACGACTCGTTGTCAGGCACAATAGTAAAACTTCAGCCTTAGCGGTTGAAGTTTTTTTTGTTTAGGAAACCAAATTATAACAAATGGCCTTGCGTTAGCGTTTGTATTTGGAAAAGATGATACTGCATGAACGCAAAAAAACTACATTTGCAACAAACAACACTATGTCAGCAATTGACCAGAAACGGATAGCGAAAAACACCTTGCTGCTTTATGTGCGGATGATAGTTGTAATGCTTGTAGGGCTTTACACATCACGCGTAGTACTTGATGCTTTGGGCAAAGAGTTTTTTGGCATCTACGATGCAGTTGCTGGTATTGTACTTATGGCCTCTTTCATAAGCGAGACAATGCTTTCTGCTTGCCAGCGGTGGTACGCTTTCGAAATGGGTAGAGGCAATCATAATGAACTCAACCGCACATTCTGCATAAGTTTTACTATCTTTTTCATAATTACTGCAATAATTGCAATATTGGCCGAAACAGCGGGTGGTTGGTTCCTTGAAAATAAGATGAACGTTTCGGGACATATTGTTGCTGCAAAATGGGTTTTCCATTTCAGCGTCATATCGTTCTGCATTCAGATTTTGCGATTCCCGTATCAGGGAATGGTGGTGGCTAAAGAGAAGATGAAGGTCTATGCTTATCTGAGTTTGGTCGAAGTTATTATAAATTTGTCGATTGCATTCGCTTTGGCTCATACGTCCGACATTAAAGAAGACCGTCTGATTCTGTACGCTGCGCTAATGGTGGGTGCACAACTGTTGGTATCGGCTTTCTATTGGTTATATTGTAAATTATTTTACACAGAATGCCACTACCGGTTTGTTTTTGATATGTCGAAATTTAAGGAGATGTTCTCGTATGCGGGCTGGAATATGATTGGCTCGTGTGCTGATGTCTTTAAAAGCTATGGTCTGGGCATATTGATAAACGTGGCGTTTGGTCCGATTGCTAGTGCGGCTAAGGCTATAGCCAGCAAGGTTTATTATACTATTCGACAATTAAATGCTAATTTTTTCTCCGCAGTTAGGCCGCAATTGGTAAAATCTTATGCAGCTGGTGAGGTGGCTGAAATGCGCAATCTTATATGCCAAAGTACACGAATATCTTTTTTCCTTCTTTTTGTGGCGGCACTACCCATTTTTTTGGAAGTGGATTTCATTCTTCCACTCTGGTTACGAGGCCGCAACGTCCCTGCGGAGTCGTACATTTTCACTCGTTTGCTTGTAATTGAGTGTCTGCTAAACGCTCTAGTCAGTCCGTTGGCATCATCAATACAAGCCACGGGTAAAGTCCGTAATTATCAAATTGTTATCGGACTAACATTATTGCTTATTCTACCCGTGGCTTATTTGGGCATTAATTGGTTCGGTTTCCCCGCAGAATCGGTGTTTATGGTTTCAATTGTTATGACACTGATAACGCAAGTATTACGTACATTATTTGTCAGGAAACAAATAGGTCTACTAATCTCTGATTACTTGAAAAAAGCCATATTGCCGATAACAATAGTTGTTCTGGTGAGTTCGGCATTGTCAATAGGATTTCAAGCTGTATGTGATAACATTTTTGCTGACAATACTATAAAGTCGATATGTGTTGTATTGTTTTCGGTTTTGATTGTTTGCTTAACTACAGTGTTTGTAGGATTGACACAATCAGAAAGGAAGAATGTTATGAAGATGATGGCTAGCTATGTTTGCAACAAAAAAAGGCAATAATGATAGATGACAAAATACAAGAGGAACTCAGAGCGAAATACAATCCCGACGGCTCGGTTCTTCGCCAAATACAGCTTGGAGCACTTGATACCCTTATTGAGTTTGATTCTGTATGCAAAAAAAACAACATTCAGTATTGGCTTGATTCGGGCACACTTCTAGGTGCAATGCGTCATGGAGGCTTTATTCCTTGGGATGACGATGTTGATATTTGCGTGTCGCGGCGCGATCTTAGACGGTTGCTAAAATGCCTGAAACGTGACCTTGGCGGTAATTTTAGACTGCACAATGGTCGAAAGGACAACTATCCGGATTCCGTTAACCATTGTCTGATCTCTCGCGTTCTGAACGAAAGAGTGTTGGTGTCAAGAAAAAAAGATATTTATGGGAATTCGCTTTACGAACCTATTTGGATAGATATTTTCCCGCTTGAAAACGGGTCTCTTGCGATAAAAAAAATAGTTGAAAAAACATATGGAAAGTTCCTGCGAAGGAAAACGTTTATGATTCAGGATGGTAAATTCAAGCATTTATTGTCGGTAGTTTTAGAGTTTGTTTCATTACCGTTTATCCAACTTCTCCGTTTCTATGGGCGTTTATTTCACGGAACAACCTACATCCATGATTATGGTATCAATTTCAATTCTTTACGCCACAAAAAGGATGTTTTTCCTCTTATCGAGCACAGTTTTGAAGGAGTTATGTTCCCTTGTCCTGGTAATGCGGATAATTATCTTTCAAAATTGTATGGGAATTGGCATTTGCTGCCTGAAACAGGAATAAACCATTATTTTGTCGCTATAAAAAAGCAATAATACCAATAGTTGTCTTTAATTTGTACACATTAGTTGCGTGTTCTGCAGTATTATTTTCAAAATATAGTATATTGCCAAAACATAATAAAATAGGGAAATGCAAGCAGTAATTTTAGCGGCAGGAATGGGCAAGCGACTTGGCGAGTATACTCAAAACAACACCAAATGTATGGTCTCTGTCAATGAGACTATGCTTATCGACAGACTGCTCAATCAGCTGAAGAAGCTGAATCTCAAACGAATAGTAATTGTTGTTGGGTACGAGGCTACAAGACTTGTCAGCCATCTTGCCGACAGACAGAAAGAATATAATATTGAGTATGTTGAAAACCCAATTTTCGATAAAACTAACAATATATATTCGCTCTATTTGGCAAAAGAAAAACTTAAACAAGATGATACTTTGCTGATAGAGAGTGATTTGATTTTCGAAGACAGTGTCCTCAACCTAATAGTCGGAAGCAAGGAACCGAATCTGGCACTCATTGCAAAATACGAAACGTGGATGGATGGAACTATGGTGAAAATCGACAATGACAACAACATTGTCAATTTCATAACCAAAGCGGCATTCCGTTACGAAGACACTTGTGAGTATTATAAAACCGTCAATATCTATAAGTTTTCAAAAGATTTTTCCGCAAACAAGTATGTTCCTTTTTTGGATGCATACATTAAAGCAGTCGGAAACAATGAGTATTATGAGAACGTGTTGCGGATAATTTCGTTCCTTAATTCTCACGACTTGAAAGCTTTGCCGCTTGATGGCGAAAAATGGTATGAAATTGATGACAAGCAGGATTTGGATATCGCCGAAGCCTTGTTTGCCGAAGACAAAGACATTATTAGAAAATATTACGGGCGATATGGCGGTTTCTGGAGGTTCCCAAAAATGCTGGATTTCTGTTATTTGGTAAATCCATATTTTAGAAGTTCCAGCATAATTGATGAGATGCAGGCGAATTTTAAAACTCTTGTAGCGGAATATCCATCGGGGTTGAAAGTCAATACGTTAATTGCAAGCAAGTGCTGGGGCGTAAAAGAAGAATATATAATTCCGGGCAATGGTGCAGCAGAACTGATTAAGGCTTTAATGGAAATGTTGCCTGGAACATTGGGTATTATCCGTCCAACTTTTGAAGAGTACCCCAACAGACGTAAGCCGGAGGAACTTGTAACTTTTATTCCGCAGAACGACGAGTACCGATATTCGGCACAAGACTTGATTGATTATTTTTCGAAAAACCACGCGGACAACCTTCTGCTGATAAATCCCGACAATCCGTCAGGAAACTTTATTCCGTTCGCAGATGTTTGCCGCATTGCCGATTGGTGCGGCAAAAACAATGTCAGGCTGATAGTTGACGAGAGTTTTGTTGATTTCAGTACAGATTGGGAAAACAACTCACTGCTTCACAACGATATTCTGGAAAAATACCCGACTATGGTTGTAATGAAAAGTATTTCAAAAAGCTATGGAGTCCCAGGCATACGGCTTGGAATTTTGTGTTCGGCAGACAAAACTCTGATTGTGGAATTGAAAAAAACGGTCAGCATATGGAATATCAATTCGTTTGCGGAGTTTTTTATGCAGATTTTCACAAAATACGAGAAAGACTATAGGAAAGCGTGTGCCAAATTTATTGAAGAACGTGCTGATTTTGAAAGCAAATTACGTGAAATCAAATATTTACGAGTGATTCCATCTCAAGCGAATTATTTCCTTGTTGAAATTATGCAGCCGTACACCGCAAATGGTATTGTAATTGAAATGTTAAAGCGTTTCAACATCCTAATGCGCGACTGCACATCGAAAGCCGGGCTCAACGCTAAACAGTATATGCGTATTGCTGTCAGGAGTCACGAAGATAATACGAAACTGATTGATGGATTAATGCAATTATGATTAAAATATGCATTTGCGGTGGTGGAGCATTGGGACACGTTTGTTCGGGAGTTTTGTCTGCGAATGAAAATGTTTTGTTGAATATTCTAACGCGTAATCCTGAAAAATGGGGAAAAAAAATTGAAGTCACAGACAGCGAAGGGAAAAAATACATAGGAAGAATCAATGAAATCAGCGATAATCCTGAAACTGTGGTTAAAAACTGTGACATAGTATTTCTTTGTCTTCCTGGCTATGCTATTGAAAACGAGCTGAAATGTATAAAACCATATTTGTCTAAAAAAACGGTTGTCGGGTCGATAGTGTGCAGTACGGGTTTTTTCTTCGCCGCACATAAAATATTCGATTCACAATCTAAACTGTTTGGCTTTCAACGAACCCCGTTCATTGCTCGGGTGGGAGTTTATGGACATTCGGCTAATCTTTTAGGTTACAAGCCTAAAGCTTACATTGCGACGGAAAATATTCTTGATACAGAAGTTTTTCGACAGCTTGTTGGGAAACTTTGGATTACATCCGTGGAGCTTCTAAAAAGTTTTTATGAAGTATCATTGACTAACAGCAATCCGATTTTGCATACGGGACGTTTGTATTCGTTATTTCATAATTGGGATGGTAAACCATTTGATCGCAATATCTTGTTTTATGAAGAATGGTCTGACGATTCTTCTGATACAATTATAAAAATGGATGAAGAATTTTTCAGCTTGTTAGGAAAATTGCCAGTTGAGAAAGATTCTATTCTCCCACTTTTGAAGTATTACGAGAGTTCGGATGCAGCGAGTCTTACGAAAAAGATTAAGAGCATACCTGCCTTTCGGGGATTACTGTCTCCTATGAAAGAGACGGATAATGGTTTTGTCCCCGATTTTCAAAACAGATATTTTACTGAGGATTTTCCATTTGGACTCCGTTTTATTAAAGAATTAGCGGAAAAATATGATATTAGCACCCCTGTTATAGACAAGGTTTATGAGTGGGGAATGGGTAAAATAAATTGCAATAATTTATTAGGATAATGTCAGGAGTATCGGAATCAATAAATAGCGCAGAATTAAAAGCGAAATACAACCCAGAAGGCAGCGTTTTCAGACAATCGCAGCAGGCTGCGCTGGAAATACTTATCGAATTTGATCGAGTGTGCCGATCCAACAATTTGCAGTATTGGTTAAGCTATGGAACCTTATTGGGCGCGGTACGTCATGGAGGATTTATTCCGTGGGACGATGATGTTGATGTCTCGATGCCTGCTGAAGATTATAAAAAATTCATTGAAATTGGTGCTTCACAGCTGGAAAATGGTTATTTCTTGCAAACAGAAAAAAACGAGCCTCAGTCAGGTGTTGGTCGCGGTATTTTTAAAATACGCAAAGACAATACTTTTTATATTAACGATTTCGATGTGTTCACAACCGATTACCATCGCGGTATTTTCATCGATGTTTTTGAGGCAGTCGAGTACCCTACGTTAGCAAAGCCCGCGTTTCGTTTTTTCTTAAATTGGTTTCAAAAGTGTTTCGGCTTTTTCCATTACAATCGGCCATTGACATTGATGAATATCATTCGGTATTTTGTCTTTCCGGTTATCTATGCTGCATTGAAAATTGTTTTCAAATTGATCTGTATTGCACGTTCAAAAGATCGGATTTTTTCACCGATGGAACGACTTACTTATGGTTATCCGACATTGAAAACTGATATGTTCCCGTTGTCGGAAGTTGAGTTTGAAGGGCATAAATTTTATGCGCCTGGCAATCCAGATGCTTATTTGAAAAACATTTATGGCGATTATATGAAGATGCCGCCAAAGGAGCAGTGGCGGATTCACGCCAAGTTTATATGTCCCGATTTGTCACAATGCCACCATAATTTGTAGTCTATGCCACAATACGATTATCTTATAGTCGGTGCCGGATTGTTCGGCAGTATGTTTGCTTACCGTGCGAAGGCGGTGGACAAGAAGTGCCTTGTCATCGACCGCAACCCTCACGTTGGTGGAGGTTGCTATACGGAAAACACCGCTGGTATCAACGTGCATAAGTATGGACCGCACATTTTCCATACATCGAATCTGCAGGTTTGGAATTTTGTGAACAGCCTTGTGTCGTTCAACAATTTTGTGAATTCGCCAGTTGCCTACTACAAGGGCAAACGCTACAATCTGCCCTTCAATATGAACACTTTCCACCAACTTTGGGGCGTTAACACACCAGAAGATGCAAAGGCGATAATTGAGCAGCAACGGGCTGAGTTTGCTGACATTTCCGAGCCAAAAAATCTTGAAGAACAGGCGCTTAAACTTGCAGGACGTGATATTTACGAAACACTTGTCAAAGGATATTCCGAAAAGCAGTGGGGAATGAAGGCTACAGAAATCCCTGCTTTTGTGATACGCCGACTGCCGTTCCGTTTTGAGTTCAACAACAACTATTTCAACGACATATTTCAAGGTATCCCTATTGGCGGCTATACGCAGATTTTCAATAAGTTGCTTGATGGTTGCGAAGTGCGTCTGAACACCGATTATTTTGCCAATCGCGAGTATTTTGATGCTCTTGCCGACAAGATTGTCTTTACTGGTCAGATTGACGCCTTCTACAACTACCGTTTTGGCGAGTTGGATTTCCGCTCACTGCGTTTCGAGCATGAACTGCTTACAGGAGTGTCTGATTTTCAAGGGAATGCCGTGGTCAACTACACCGAGGCAGAAGTTCCCTATACCCGTTGCATCGAGCACAAGTACTTCGAGTTCGGCCAGCAGCCCGACACGGTCATCACCTATGAGTATTCGCAAAAATGGGAGCGTGGTGCTGCACCTTATTATCCCATCAACAACAGCCGCAACAACGCTCTTTATGCCCAGTATGCGGCTTTGGCGGCACAAAACCCGAACATCATTTTCGGAGGTCGTCTGGCTGAGTATAAGTACTACGATATGCACCAAATTATTGAGAATGTATTGAATATGCAAATATGAGCGGCGATTGGCAGAAAATACAATCGGAAACAATTGATTGGTTGAGGCCGGTTTTGGCTTTTATGGTTGTCGGGCTTCACGTTAGGCAATATTACACCGACGGAACTGAGATTTTTTCCGAAGGTTGGTATGAAGCGTCAACAATTATGATTTTCAGAGTGTTGTTTTCGGTCGCGGTTCCTGCCTTTTTTCTCATATCCGGATACTTGTTTTTCAGGAAGTTAGAAAATTGGAACGCCGATGTTTGGCTTGCTAAGATAAAAAAACGCGGAGCCACGCTTTTAGTGCCCTATCTGCTTTGGAATCTGATAGCTATGTGCGGTTTCCTTATAACGCGCTCTATCGGACATTTTATAAAAGGAAACGAGCCTGTTGATATGGTCGCCCTGCTTAACGAGCGCGGATGGTTTCGTCTGTTTTGGGACAGATGTCTGTATGGCGATTTACGCCCCGAGCAGATAAATCTTTTTGGAATTTCCGTCAGTTCGGGCGTGCCGATGGACGAACCGGCCTGGTTTCTCCGCGACCTTATGGTGGTCGTGCTTCTGTCGCCTCTCATATATTTTATGGTGAGGAAAGCAGGAAAACTTTTTCTGATATTGGCTGGTCTGCTTTATAGCGTCGATTTATCGATTCCATACCCTGGTTTCTCGTCGAAAGCGTTTTTTATGTTCTCTTTGGGTGCGTGGTTTTGCATAAACCGATTCAATATGTCAGGATTTTTCAGCAAACATTTTAAAATTCAATTGTATCTGTCGGCATTACTGCTGATTGTTGCGTCAGTGTCGTTCAATGTTAACGAATGGATTTATTGCATAACCTCACGATTATTTGTGCTTTGCGCCATTCCTCTATTCTTTAATTTGTGTGCGGCGCTATCCGAAAAACACAGCCCGGTTGGCGCATTGTCAAAAAGTTCGTTTTTTGTGTATATGGCACATATGGTTTTGGTTGTCGATGTGGTTAATTGGTTGATAACATTGTTTTTACCTCCCGCGAATAAGGTCCTGAATTTCGCGTCGCTTGTTTTGGGCACTGTTTTGGTTTACGCAATCTGTCATTGCATATATTTAATAATGAATAGATTTATGCCGAAAATACTGGCTGTGCTTACAGGCGGTAGAATGGTTGCAAATAATAGAATATCAGATAAATGAGCAAACTTCTTTCCATAATCATCCCCACCTATAATATGGAGGCCTTGCTTCCGCGGTGTCTCGACTCTTTGCTTGTTGACGGCGCGCTTGAGCAGCTTGAGGCTATTGTGGTCAACGATGGCAGCCGCGACGGCTCGCTCGCCATTGCCAACAGATATAAGGAGCGGTTCCCCGATACGGTTACGGTCATCGACAAGCCCAACGGCAACTACGGCTCCACTATCAATACGGCGTTACCTGTAGCCAAAGGCAAGTATGTCAAGATTCTTGATAGCGATGATTATTTCAATTCCGATGGTTTGCTAGCTTTCCTTGCAGAATTACAGACGGCTGATGCAGATATTCTGGTCACTCATTTTACGGTTCTGAATGCAGATGGCAAAACTGAATTGTCGAAATATAATGTCTATGGTAAAGAACTATATGAGTACGGACGTGTTTATGAGCTTGATAATGTTCTGAAAGACGGTTATATACGATTCTTTTTGATGCATGGACTGACGTACCGCACAAAGATGTTGCGCCAGATGAACTACCGCCAGACCGAAGGTGTGTCGTACACCGATTTAGAGTGGGCTACATATCCGTTGTTTGTTGCCCAAAGTATCGTTTTTTACAATATCGATTTGTACCAATATAATTTGGCTCGTGAGGGGCAGACTATGAACCCACAGGTTTTGGTTCGCAACATCGGGCAATTGGAAAAGGTTACAGACCAGTTGCTCAAGTTTTTCGGCAATTATGACAAATCTAAGTTGTCGCCTGTCCGTTTGCAGTTTTTGCGGCAATATTATTTGAACAGACTAAGGATTGTCTGCAAATGTCATCTTCTTGATATGCCGCGCGAAATGTTTGATTCCGAACGTTTTAGTTGCGCCGAATCAGAATATCAGAAGGTTTGCGAACAATTTGATTTGGGGACTATAAAACTTTATCCCGAAAACAAAATACTTCATTTCGATGCAATGGCTTACTGGCATCGCCGCCACCAACGGTGGCCGTCTTGGTTCGAACGATTTAATTCGTTATGTGATAGGATTATGAAAAATCTATATGTAAGAATATTCCGATAAATGCTCTCGCTAATTGTTTGTACATATAATCGCGATAAATTCATTTACAGCAGTTTACAAAAGATTGCTAAAAACGGATTCCCTGTGTCTGACTATGAAATTTTGCTGATCAACAACAATAGCACTGATGATACTGAGCGGTTGTGCCGACAGTTCGATGCTGATTATCCGCAGGTGCAGTTCCGATATTTTGTTGAGACTAGTCAGGGGCTGTCTTTTGCGCGAAACCGAGGAATTGCCGAAGCTAATGGCGATTGGTTGGTCTTTTTAGACGATGATGCAATGCTCTGTTCGGACTATTTGGCCAATTTGTCGGTTTATCTTCAGAAATATCCCGATGCAGGTGCTTTTGGCGGAAAAATCACACCAGCGTTTGAGTCGGGCGAAACACCCGCATGGCTTTGCCGATGGACCTATTCGTGGGTTTCGGCATTGGATATGGGGCGCGAAGTGTCGCTGTTCAAAGGAAATAAATATCCTATAGGAGCTAATATGGGTATCAGTCGCGCTGTAGCCGATAAGTGTGGAATGTTCAACACCGCTTTGGGTCGCAGCAAGAAGAACCTGATGGGGGGCGAGGAAAAAGACATTTTCAATCGTATAAAGGCCGCTGGTTTCCCAATTTATTATTTCCCCAAAGCCGCCGTGGAGCACAGTATTCCGCCACACCGCACTACGGCGGATTTTATTGCCAAATTGGGCGCGGGGATAGGCGCAAGCGAGCGTTTGCGCTGTAAAAACATTGGTACCAAAGCCTTACTGAAACGCTACATTTCAGAAATTTTGAAATGGGGCGCAACTATCACATTATGGGTGTTTTATATATTGACATTGCGCCCAGCTTGCGGTAATATGCTTGTCAAATTCAGATGGAACGTGAGTGCCAATTTGTTTTTTGACAGATAGAAAATGCATACAAACACACCTGCAGATGGTGTTCGTTCGTTATTCTGCCTTCAAACTCTTTCGTATGCCCCAGCCAATGCTTCCGGCCACGAACGCCAGCATTAGAATCAGGCAAACAACGCCAACCTTGTCGCCTTTGTAGACGGTGTCGGGGCGGAACTCGAATCGGATTTGATGCTCGCCTGCTGGAATGTTCAGCGCACGAAGCACGTAATTGGCGCGGAAAATATCTGTCGGCTGCCCGTCAATGTAGGCTTTCCAACCGTAGGGGTAGTAGATTTCAGAGAACACAGCCGTTTTGGCCAGACTTGAACTTGATGTATATTCCAGAACATCGGGTGCATAACTCGTCAGGTGAATGTTTGCGGCAGAGTCGGGGACTGGGTTGAAGCCCTGCACCAGATTGCTGAATTTTGCGTCAGTAACTATCGTTGAGGCAGATTTGATGTTGTTCAGTGCGTCGCACTCTTCGCGTGGTGATTCGGCCACAATCAGTGAGTCGGCAAACCAGCAATTACCCCACGCTTCAGCGTTGAGCATTGGCGTCGCCCCCTGTTCGGTTTGCTGAATTATGTATTTGGTGTTCAGCATGTTCAGTACGGTCATGTTGCCGCGCGAAATGTGCTCGTCAATCAAATCCTGATAGCGGCGCAGTTTGGCAGCGTGATATCCGCCCACCGATTTCAGGTAGTACGACGTGCGGGCGTCGTTGAACGTGTTGCTTGTCAGGTTCAGAACGCGGAAGTTGGGGTCGGTGTCGCGCAGAATTCGCTCTTCGTAGTCGGTCTTTGCAAAGTAGCCCTTCCTGTCCTTCACGTTCACGAAATTGTCGTTGTTGAAGTAGCGTTTGTTCACCGGCCAAAGGTCGATAAGCACCAGACATCCGACAGCAATCAGCATCGGTTTAACCTTAATTTTTTCGGCTACAAACAGCCACAGTGTGCCGAATGCCAACGCAATGAAAATCAGTGAGCGGAAGGCGTCTGATGTCAGCATTGTTGCACGTTCACTTATAATCAGTTTGTTGACCCAGTCGGGTAACTGACTGAAAATCTGCCCGTCGTTGGCCGATGTGAAGTTGAACATCGAACCGCCGAACAGAGCCAGCAGCAGGCAGATGCCGCCCGTGATGCCGCCCGAAATGCAGAGCGCAAGTTTAAGTTCCTGTTTGCCAATGCGTTTGTCGATAATCTGCTGCAGGGCCATAAATCCGAGAATCGGCATTGCCACTTCGGCCACAACCAATATCGATGATACGGCGCGGAACTTGTTGTACATCGGGAAATAATTGAAAAACAACGATGTGAGTCCTTCAAAATGACGTCCCCACGAGAGCAGGATTGAGAAGACCGTAGCGGCCAGCAGTGCCCATTTGTAGGGGCTTTTCACAATTATCAGGCCAAGCAGGAACAGGAAGCAGACTATGGCGCCAACGTAGACGGGGCCTTCGGTGAAAGGTTGGTCGCCCCAGTACATAGGCAGGCTTTGGCAGAACTGTTTGGCGTTGCTTTTAGGTACGCCTTGCTTCACCATCTCGTCATAAAGGTTTGATTTCGTGCCTACTTCGTAGTGCGACGAACCACCGTAGAAGTTCGGCACCATCAGCGTCATCGTCTCGCCAATGCCGTAACTCCAACTCGTGGCGTAGTTGAAATCAAGACCCTTCTGAGTCTTGCCTTCAGCGCTGTTTAACTCAGAGTGTCCGCCGCGCATGGTCTCTTTCATATACTCGGAATTGGTTTTGATGTTGCTGTATCCAGTTCCGAGACCGATGCCCAGCGATGCGGCGAAAACGCCAATCCCGATAATCAGATCTTTTACTCTTTTGTCTTTCAGATGGATATAGACTTCAGCCACGCCGAAGATTCCCACCATCATCATGAAATAATAAGCCATCTGCGGGTGCAGAATCATTCCAAAAGCCGTGAAAACCATTGTCAGAGAAGCGCCTAACAGGTATCGTTTTTTGAAAATGAAGACGAATCCGGCTATAACAGCAGCCATATAGCCGATGGCAAATACCTTATGGATGTGACCGGCTGCGATAATTATCAGGAAATAAGTGGATAACGTTACTGCAATTGATCCGATTATCGACAGCCATTTGCTCACATCGAAGGCGCGCATCAGTATGAAAAAACCGAAAAGATAGGTCAGGAACCATGCCCAAACCGACCCTAGAAAGAATGTGTATGCTTTGCGTAATATGCTGATTATCTTTGATGAAGTTGTCGGGAATGAGATTTGGAATGTGGGCATTCCGCCAAAGAGCGAGTTGGTCCAATACGATGTGTTTCCAGTGGCTTTTGCGTATTCGCTAACTTCGTGGCCGATACATTGACCGCTAAGTATATCGCTCTGCGACAGCACTTTGCCTTCAACTGCAGGCCAGCAGTAGGCGGTTGCTAGCGCAATGAATATTCCGATTGCCGCCAAGTACGGCACAAATTTCTTAAAATCGATTTTCTTCATAATTATTTGTGTTATTGATATTTGCAATATTTGATTCCGACGTTTGGAATGGTGCGAAAGTAGTTAAAAAAAACATACCAAACCTATTCCAATTTGAACCGCAGCCGCCAGCGTTTTGTGTCGGCATCCCAGTCGTGGCTGATGATTTTGAAGCGGCCGATTTCCGCAGTATTGCTTACGTGCAGCCCAATGCACAGGCACTCGTCATAGTCGCCGACTTTCACCACACGCACCGTTTCCGAAGCATCGTCGGGCAGGCGGCTCAGGTCGAAGCGTGATTGGGCTTCGGCTTGCGTGATGAATTCAGTGGAAACTGTCAGATGGCTGTCAATCACGCGGTTGACTTCCGTTTCAAGCGCTGCCACTTCGCTGTCCGACGGGCAATGGTCGAGCCGATAGTCGAGTTTGCTCTTTTTGCGCTCGATGTGCGCTTCAAACGCACGCCCGCAGCCGAAAAGGTTAATCATTGCGCGGTTCACAATGTGTTCGGTGGTGTGCATCGGCGGAAACTCTTCCTTGTTGTGCGCATTAAGGGTTATGTCGTTCATTATTTGGTATTTAAGTTGTTCTCAATCCTTCAATTAATCAGTTATTCAATTAATCAATGAATACTTTCAGTCCATCGTAAGCCGGCAAAACATTGTCGGGCAGCATTTTAATCAGTTCGTCGTAGACGGGTATTTTGTGGCTCAAGTGAGTCAGATAGGCGCAACGCGGTTTCAGTTGACCGATAATGTCGAGTGCTTCGCCAAGACTCAAATGCGCGGGGTGCTGCTCAATGCGCAAAGCATTGATAACCAAGGTGTCAAGACCTTGCAGTTTTGTCATTTCGCTATTGGGGATTGTCTTGGCATCGGTTATATAGGCAAAATTCCCGATGCGGAAGCCTGTTGTGGGCAACGTTCCGTGCATTACGTTTATCGGTGTAACCGCAATACCTTGAACATCAAATGTTTCGTTGCCAATAGGATTGAGAATTATCTCGGGTGCGCCGGGATAGTGCGGCTCGCTGAAAGCGTAGGCGTACTCGCGGCGGATGGTTTCCGTGACGCGCGGCTGAGCGTAGAACGGAATGGCGCGGCGCATTATATAGTTAAAGGTGCGGATGTCGTCGATGCCGGCGGTGTGGTCTTTGTGCTCGTGGGTTATCAGCACGGCGTCAATCTGCGTAAAGCCTTCGCGCAGAGCCGCTTGCCGCAAATCCGGACCCGGGTCGATGAGCAGGTGCCGACCTTCGGTTTCAATGTAGATTGAACTGCGCAGCCGTTTGTCTTTCGGGTTAGCCGATTGACATACAGCGCATTTGCAACCAACAATTGGAATGCCGTGCGATGCCCCAGTGCCTAAAAAAGTTACTTTCATTTCCGTCAGAAATAGTGCGGCTAATGTACTTTCAATATTGCAAACATCGTTTATTCGCCGAAAACTTTTCTATTTTAGCAATGTGTTTTTGAGATGATTAAAGGCATTTTTAACTTGATACCCACAATGTTAGGTATTCTTAACGCAACCCATTGCATCGCCAAAGCGTCTTAAAAACTGTGAAAAGTTTTAAATTAAGGGAACTATTACAGCTTGTTTTCTGATAAGGTATATATGTAAGGGTTATATATTACATTGATTTACTATGAAAAAACTATTTTTTATAGCATTGTCCTTCTCATTTTACTATTTAAACGCCCAATCTTTTATTATGAGCAAGGAACCGTATTGGATAGAACGTTCTGATACAATTGTTGTGTCCTATAATAATATAAATGGTGTTGAATCAGTATTTTTGTACGATAAAGAAAGGAAAACAAGTTTTGTTTCATTCAATGGTAGCATTATAGATAGCATTGATGTTTCTGATACTAAATTAATACCATATCTTTCAGATAATTCCACTTTCTATTATCCGAAATATCGGGGAGAGAAAATTGTCATTTCAAAAGATTCTGTTTTTGTTCAAAAACCAGAGTATGAATGGTATTGTGATGTGACTTTTATGAAAACTTATTGCTTTGATAATGATAGGAATTGTGTGTATGAGTATAATCCTTCGTCAGGGCAAAAAGGAAATATGATTTTTCAAGTACCAGAAAAATTACGTGTTAAAAATAATGGGGAATGGGTTGCCAAAGACGGAGATATTAATGCCAGGTCAATCGTATCAATATGTGCTTTACCAAATGACAGATGTTGGATAACAACAGTAAATCAATATGACGCATATTGCTATGAATATTTGGTGGAAAGAAACGGGGAAGCAAGAGAAATAAAACTGACCGATGTGTTTTTAAATGATAATATTACGTCATTTTTTGCATATGACGACCATTACTTGTTTTCACGCTTTCATCTATATGACTATGAATTAACCCCCAAAAAACAAACACTCTCGTTGGACGACTGCCGTTTAGGAATTAATTATTCTAATGGGAATGTCCAATATTATTATATGGAATCCAATATTGACATAGCACCTGATATTAGCCCAAAAACTCGCAAGATAAAAGTTATAGTACCCTACAAATTCAACTCGCAATTGGAAATACAAATGTATCGTGCCTATAACGACACCTTGCTTTTGGAAGCAGATATAGAAGGTTTGGGGAAATACGAATTGGGAATCCTTCGCAATCTGTTGTTCGCCAAACACAACTACGCGTTCAAGTCGGAGTTCTACCAGGCATATTTCAATATGTATGAATTTTACAATTCACAGAAAATGAGAACGACACGAAAATCAAATGTTAATAACGAACTAACCGCTAACGACAAGGCAAACATTGCCCTAATAAGGAAAATGGAGGCGAAGTTGAAATAGATTTTTAAATCTGAACTACACAGCCGACCTTAAAAATCCACATTCCCTATAACCATTGCTGTTGCATTCACCCCTTTGTTCTGCAGACGATAATAATTTGCTAATTTTGTCCAAAAGCAAATCAATAACAATGAAAGGCAATTTATACTTGATACCCACAACGTTAGGCGAGCAGCAGCCTGCCGATGTCATTCCCGCCAAGGTGTTGGGAATAGCGGCGCAGTTGCGGCATTTTGTTGTCGAGAACACACGCACGGCAAGGCGTTTTCTGCGTGCCGTTGACCCGGAATTTCCAATTGACGACTCTGATTTTGTGGAACTTAACGAGCATACCG
Organism: Salinivirgaceae bacterium; assembly: GCA_017557785.1. GTDB lineage: Bacteria > Bacteroidota > Bacteroidia > Bacteroidales > SZUA-534 > RUG13583. Next base: position 49,997 of record JAFYYA010000077.1, on the reverse strand, counting down.
ACTTGTCAACCATCGGCCAGTATCTTGATGCTTGTGAACGTGGCGAGCACGTAGGGTTGATGTCGGAGGCGGGTGTTCCCGCTGTTGCCGACCCAGGAAACGCTGTGGTGGCAATGGCTCACAGCAAGGGCATCCGTGTGGTGCCGCTGTCGGGGCCATCGTCAATCATTCTGTCGATGATGGCGTCGGGGCTGAATGGTCAGAATTTCGCTTTCAACGGCTATCTGCCCGTGAAGCCTGCTGAGCGGGCCAAAGCTATCCGCAATTACGAAAAGCGCTCATTGACAGAAGGTCAGACGCAACTTTTCATTGAGGCGCCGTACCGCAACAATGCCCTGTTCGACGACCTGATGCACAACCTTCGCCATGAGACGCGCCTGTGCATTGCCGCCGACATCACGCTCGAAACCGAGTTCATTCTGACGCTGACTGTGGGCGAATGGCTCAAACGTAAACCCGAATTGCACAAACGTCCCGCAATTTTTGCTATATTAGCGTGATTTTGGTGTTAGGTGTTTGGGATTGGGTGTTGGATGATTAGGAAATCCTTACTCTTTACTCATTACACTTTACTCGAAACTTAAAACTTTGATAACTTAATACTTACAACTCATATGGAACTTACCCGCGAATTTGTGAAGAGCCTGCCGAAGGCCGAACTGCACTGCCACTTGGATGGCTCGATGCGTCTGTCGACGATTTTGGAACTCGCTAAAGAACAGAATGTTAAGCTGCCAACCGATGACCCGAAGAAACTCGAGTCGATGCTCAAGGTGGGAATGGATTGCCCAAGTTTGGAAGTCTATCTCAAGGCGTTCGATATAACTTGCTCTGTGCTACAGACTTACGACTCGCTTGTGCGCGCCACGTACGAGTTGGCCGAAGACTGCGCCGCCGAAAATGTTTGGTATCTCGAGATTCGTTTTTCGCCCATCTTGCACATTAACAAAGGTTTAAAACTGACTGAGGTTATTGACGCCGTGCTTGAGGGCAAAGCCAAAGCCGAGCGCGATTTCAATATCAAGGTTGGAATCATCGTCTGCGGACTGCGCCACTCAACGCCCGAAACATCGCTCTTGTTGGCCGAGTTGGCAGTGGCCTACAAGAACCGCGGGGTGGTTGGCTACGATTTGGCCGGCGCCGAAGACGGTTTCCCCGCCAAGGACCACAAAGAGGCTTTCGACCTGATTATCAATAACAATATCAACACCACGGTGCACGCAGGCGAGGCTTACGGGCCGCAGTCAATCCACCAGGCGCTGCATATGGTGAGCGCCAACCGCATTGGCCACGGCACGCGCTTGCGCGAGGACGGCGACTTGCTCAACTATGTGAACGACCACCGCATTCCGCTTGAGATGTGCGTAACGTCGAACTTGCAGACCAAAGCCGTCGATAGCATTGAAAAACACCCAGTTAAGTTCTATTTCGATTTGGGAATCCGCGTCACCATCAACACCGATAACCGCCTGATTTCCAACACAACTCTCACCGACGAGTATATGCTTGTGATTGAGAAGTTCGGATTCACGCCTAGCGAACTTAAATATCTGATAATTAACGGCTTCAAGTCGGCGTTCCTGCCTTTGAAAGAGAAGGTTGATTTGATTCAGAAGGTAACCGCTGTTCTTGAAGAAAAGGGGCTGATTATCCGCCGTGATTATATTTGATAATCAATATTTTATTGTGTTTTGTGATATCTGCGTGGAATTGATTTTGAAATGTACTAATTGTAAAAATCTGCGTTAATCTGTTAAATCTGCGTCATCTGCGTTCTGAAAACTGATTATGAATAAGTTACTGAAAATATTCGCAACCTTTGCGCTGCTTCTTGCGGTCGTGGTAGCCAACGCCCAGCACGAAGCGCTGACGACCACCAAGTCGAGCAAGGCGAAAACGTACTATTATCGTGCGAAATCGTTTATGAATCAGCGCGATTTGGCCAATGCCGAAATTGAGATTAACAAGGCCATCGACGCAGACCCACGATTCCTTGAAGCCTATCTGCTGAAAGCCGAAATGTGCAGTTACGGCGATTTCTGCGAGTGCATTGTTGAGGCTCTGCTCGCCGCCCGCGCCATCGATTCCACCTTCGACACATATCTCGACTACAATCTGGCCAACGCGCTTTATGGAAATGGCCAATATGCCGAGTCAAAGCACTATTACTCAATATTTTTGAACAATCCGAAGGCAAATGCCATTTCGAAGGATTTGGCGAAACAACATATCGCTAAATGTCAGATTGCCATCGATTTAGTGAATAATCCAGTGCCGTTTGAACCGAAATCGTTGGGCGCCGATTTGGAACTGCCTTACGAGCAGTATTGGCCGTCGCTTTCGCTTGATGGCAAAACATTGGTTTTCACAATGTTGCTACCCGACAGTCTGCATTTCCGTCCCGACGGCTCGATTCTGATGCAGGAAGATTTTTATGTGACACGCTTTATTGATGGCAAGTGGCAGCCGGCCGTGCCCATTGGTGCGCCAATCAACACCATCGGAAACGAAGGTGCGCAACAGATTTCGGCCGATGGTAACACATTGGTTTTCACGGGTTGTAATCGCCGCGACGGCTTTGGCAAGTGCGACATCTATTTCGCCAAGAAAAATGCTTACGGTCAGTGGGGCAGGCCCTACAACGCGGGTAGCGCTGTCAATGCTGCGTCGGCCGACAAGCAGCCGTGCCTTTCGCCAGATGGCCGCTATCTCTACTTTGCATCGGACCGCGCGGGCGGTTTGGGCAAGATGGACATTTGGGTGTCGGAACTCGACGCCAATGGCCGTTGGGGCAAACCGAAGAACCTAGGCGCACCCATCAACACCCCGGGCGATGATATTTGTCCGTTCATTCATCCTGACAATCAGACACTTTATTTTAGTTCCGACGGTCATCCAGGATTGGGCAAGAAAGATATTTTTATGTCGCGCCGCGACAGCGTAGGGCATTGGAACGAGCCTGTTAATTTGGGCTACCCCATAAACTCGCACCGTGATGAGATTGGTCTTGTGGTTGATAATAAAGGCGTTACGGCCTATTTCTCGTCGAACATCAACAGCGACACCAAAAACATCTATACCTTTGAACTGCCCGAAGCCGTTCGCCCGACACCGGTGTCGTATGTCAGTGGTTTAGTGACAGATGCGCAAACAAACTTGCCGCTCAAGGCGCAGGTGCAACTGCTCAATTTGCCCAAGGGCGACACGGTGATGTCGGTTGTTTCGAGCGCCGAATCAGGCGATTTTCTTGTCAGTCTGCCCGTTGGCCGCCAATATGCAATGTTGGCCACCAGTCCAGGCTATCTGTTCAACTCGCAGCACTTCAATCTCGAAGGAAATTACTCTGCCACAAAGCCTTACGTGGTCAATATTAAACTTGAGAAACCGCAAGTTGGGGCAAACACCATCCTGCGCAACATCTTCTTCAAATTCGACTCGTATGAACTTATGCCACAGTCGTTTGTGGAATTGAACCAGATGGCGGTGTTCATCAAAAACAGCGCTGGCGTGAAATTCGAGATTGGCGGCCACACTGATAATGTGGGCAACGACGCTTATAATCAGCAACTTTCAGAGAAACGTGCCAAATCGGTTTACGATTATCTGATTTCGCAAGGTGTTGGCCAGTCGCAGTTGTCGTACAAAGGTTACGGCAAATCGGCACCCGTCGGTGATAACGCCACCGCTGAAGGTCGCGAAGCGAACCGCCGAACTGAGTTGAAGGTGGTGGAATAAAATGTTTCAGCATTTAATAAAAAAATACGCTATGTTTGTGTATTGAATTAATAATGAGAGAATTTACTTAATGTTTAACTATAAATTATACCATTATGAACAGAGTAATTTCAAAAACAACAGTTCTCGTCGCACTTGCGACTGTCCTTTTTTCTTGCAAAAACGATGATTTAAAGGATGACACATTGGAAATTGATGCAAATAAGGAGTTTGCGCTTACCGCACCCAATGGAACAACACTTGAAATTAAAGACGCGCACATTACCAAATACTGGGACAATACGTATTCCTTTTTTGCAACAACCGAAGGTCAATATTGGAACGAAATCGTCTCTTTGATGATTGACATCAACAATTTGAGCAATTACAAAACAAACGAAGAAATAAAAGTCGAAAAAATGGACTTTGGAATGTTCGCATCATCCAGCTCTAACTATACCACATCAGAATACAAGGGTAAGATTTATTTGCTAAGTGTCTCAGAATCAGAAGCATCATTTTATTTCGACGACCTGACATTCAACATTGCCGATGGCGCTTATACAATAAATGGAAATCTTTCATTTCCATTATTTATTTCAATAACGAATGAATCTGAATGAACTAAACGCGCACAACAAGGAAGAGTTTCCGCCGATGCTACGTAAACGAGCTGAGTTGAAGGTGGTGGAATAAAAAGTCACAACTTTTGTATTTGGTTATCGTATAATTCGATTTGTGTTAATTAGATAAATGATGTTTAACTTAAATATTTAATTTATGAAAAAGTACTTATTATCAATGATTTGTGCGGCTAGTGTAATGATGATTGCCGCTTGTGATGAAGACAATTCCAGTAATGAGGATAATCCGGTAGCTGGCACCGACGGCAATTACTGCTGGAAGGTTACCACTACAGTTTTGGGAACTTTGCCGCAAGTGTCTTATATGTGGGACAACGAAGCAGAAGTTATGTTGTATGTCAGCAGATTGCAACAGGCAGGACTTGATGTCAGCTACGAAAAATCATCGGCAAAAGACTATAATGAGTGCTCGGAACTTGAAAATAAATCTGGTGACGAGAATCAAGGCAATATTGATGATTTCTTCAATACGGACGCAAAATATAAGAATGCTGAGCCGGGCATCTATGTTAATTCAGAAGGAGAGCTTGTTGCCAAAGGAACCGATGGCAGTGTGTTTATGATTGACGACACATCGAAATTCCTTAGCACACTGGCAATGTACTGCGAATCGTTCTATCCGGCAGGCTTCCAGGCTTGGGATGGAAAATCGTCAATCTACTCTTTCTCAATGGATTATTATAACGATAATGATGGTAACGCGTTTACATCACATTACGAAGATACAATTGGAACGGTTGTAGTGGCTGAATATCCTGCATCAGGCCTTTATTCAATTGACGCAGCAAAATTGGAGTTTACGATGCCGTTTTTGTCGTTTGACGGTTACAACAAGATAGCCGAAGCTGGTGATTTTGAAACTACCTATAAGACAATTGCCAAGATGTTGCAAAAGGCAGGCCCGATTGTGGTACCGGCCGATATGATTCAGCAATACACCAAGTACGGCTGCCAATGGCTCAGCGACCGCTACCCGGCAGCTATGGAGCAGGCTAAATATGTGATTCCGTACACCGGCAGCGGCAATATCCAGTATATGCGTGTTGACCGTGAGTTTGAAGGTGGCAAAACACCTAATGGCTATGTATGGCTCTACCCTTGCAATGTTGACGATGTTGTTGAGATTGAAGTCGTTATCGAAAATGTTTCGGAAGAAGATGCTGCGTCATACATTCAAAAGGTTAAGGATGAAGGCGTTTATTCGCAATTCAGTGAAAACAATGTTGCCGGATTAATGAATTTTTCTGCCGGCAGCGACAATTATTACGACGAAGATGTTAACGGTCCCGCACCTGAAGGAACAAACGGTTTTGTTTTCCCGTCGTACTCGGTGTCATATGTCAATGGAAATCTGATAATTAAATACACACTTTCTAAGGTGATGTATGTATAAAGCCGCTCTTGGAGCCACAAAAAAAGCCTGCGAATTTAATCGCGGGCTTTTTTTTGTTCGCTCATGACGTATGAAACAAATCTTTCATTACATTGTAACTGCGTTTCGCCGATAGTTTGTTTTGGGCGGTACGTTTTTGTATATCAAACTTTTATACTAATTATTATGGAGTTTTTAAGTACAACGGGTTTTTCAAGTTTGATGAATTTGACAACCCTTCTTTTCATCATCGGCGTGCTGATGTTCATCATCGAGATTTTCACGCCGTCATTTGTGGCTGGCTCGGTCGGTATCGGATTCTTCTGTGCCGGTCTGGCTTCGTTCGTCACCGATTCGTACAGCTGGCTGCTTTTCATTGGCATCTGCGGCACAGCAGTCACAATGTTCGCCATCAGGCCGGTGGTTCTGCGGTGGCTCGACAAAACGGGCGCACCAACCAATTCCGATGCAATGATTGGCCGCGTGACCAAGGCTAAAGAGCAGATTGACTGCGATTCAGGCTCAATCAGCCTTGACGGCGTTGTGTGGCAGGCACGCACGCTAGACGGTTCTGAAATTGCCGCAGGAACACCCGTCGAAGTGGTTAAAATCGACAGTATCATACTTTATGTTAAACCAAAAAACAGTTAAAAAATGAATGCAACATTGGTTCTGCTATTTGTAATAGCATTGTTCGTCCTAATTTTCGCGATGGCCGGCTTCAAGGTCGTCAAACAGTCGGAAACGATGGTCGTTGAACGTTTGGGAAAATTCAATCGGCAGTTGTCGTCGGGTATCAACATTATTTGGCCGATTATCGACAAGCCGCGCCCGGTGAAATGGCGCTATGTGACTGAATATAACGGCACCAAGTACGTGCGTTTTGTCGACAGGCCGCGCATCGACATCCGCGAGACGGTTTACGATTTCCCGCGTCAGAATGTGATTACCAAAGACAATGTGAACCTGGAAATCAACGCATTGCTCTATTTTCAGATTATGGACCCTGTGAAGGCCGTCTATGAGATTGAGAATCTGCCCGATGCAATCGAGAAATTGACTCAGACCACGTTGCGTAACGTCATTGGTGAACTTGAACTCGACGAGACGCTCACATCGCGCGACACTATCAACACCAAACTTCGCCTTATTCTCGACGAAGCCACAAACAAGTGGGGTGTGAAAGTGAATCGTGTTGAACTTCAGGATATTAACCCGCCTGTCGAAATCCGTCAGACGATGGAAAAACAGATGCGTGCCGAGCGTGAGCGCCGTGCCACCATCCTCGAAGCCGAAGGTCACAAAAAGGCCACCATTTTGGAAGCCGAAGGTATGCGTGATGCCGAAATCAATCAGGCTCAAGGCCGCAAGCAGGCTCAGATTCTGCGTGCCGAAGCCGAAGCCGAAGCAAAAATCAAGGTTGCCGAAGCCGAAGCCAAGAGCATCCGCCTGATAAGCGAAGCCATCGACCAGAGCGCTCATTTCGACCCGGCGCAGTATCTCATCGCAATGAAGTATATCTCAACCTTTGAGCAACTGGCCGGCAGCAAAGACTCTAAGACCGTCTTTATGCCGTACGAAGCCACAGGCGTGCTGAGTTCGCTCGGCTCGCTGAAGGAACTTTTTGAAGGAACCGAGAAGAAGGCTAAGAAATAGCAATCCGCTTCACAGCACAAAAAACGGTGTCCCATCAGGAACACCGTTTTTTTTTATTGTCATTTCAACTTGTTATCCCGATAGTTATCGGGAAGCGAAGCGTTTCAACCCGTTCAACCCGTTCAACTTTTTACTTAAACTTTCTCTTATCCAAAACCCGTTTTGCCTTGCCTTGGCTGCGCTCGATGGTGTTCGGTGCAACGGGGCGAATGTTCGGTTGGATGCCGACAACGCTCTGGATGGCGTGAGCAATCTTCTTGCGCAGTTTCTCCATCTCGCTCATCATGTCGGAGTAGTACTCTTCCTTAACCTCCACATCAATGTCGAATGTATCGGTGTTGTTCACGCGGTCGACAGTGATGAAGAAGTGTGGCTCAACCTCTTTCAGAGTGCAGAGCACAGCCTCGACCTGCGACGGGAATACGTTCACGCCGCGGATGATAAGCATATCGTCGGTGCGGGCAAGGATGCGCGACATTTTGGCCAGTGTGCGGCCGCAGGCGCAGCGCTCGTGTGTGATGCTGGTGATATCGCGGGTGCGGAAGCGGATGAGCGGCATTCCCTCTTTGTTGAGCGTGGTGAAAACCAACTCGCCATCTTGTCCGTCGGGCAGAACCTCGCCCGTTTCGGGGTTGATGATTTCGGGGTAGAAAAGGTCCTCGCTCAGGTGGGTGCCGTTCTGGCACTCGCACTCAAATCCGACGCCAGGGCCCGAAATCTCGGTCAGGCCGTAGATGTCGTAAGCCTTGATTCCCAGGCGGTATTCAATCTCTTTGCGCATTTCCTCGGTCCACGGTTCGGCGCCGAAGATGCCCACTTTCAGTTTTATCTCGTTGCGCGGAATGCCCGATTTCTCAAGCGATTCCGACAGATAGAGCGCGTATGACGGTGTGCAGGCCAGGGCGGTTGTGCCAAGGTCGTGCATAAGCAGCAGCTGCTTCTCGGTGTTTCCTGCCGATGTCGGAATGGTGACGGCGCCAATGTTCATACTGGCATCGTGAGCGCCAAGGCCGCCAGTGAACAGGCCGTAGCCGTACGAAACCTGAATCACGTCGTCCTTGCCAAGACCGTAAGCCGTCAGGCAGCGTGCGCCCGCTTCGGCCCAGTCGGCAATGTCGTTGCGGGTGTAGCCAACCACAATCGGTTTGCCTGTAGTTCCCGACGATGCGTGAATCTTCACAATGTCCGACAGCGGCGAACTCAACAGTCCCCACGGATAGTAGTCGCGCAGGTCTTTCTTCGATGTGAACGGCAGTTTGCAAATGTCGTCAATCGATTGAATGTCAGAAGGTTTGACGCCTGCGGCCTGCATACGCTCGCGGTATGGCTGGCAGTTGTGATAGACGCGGTCAACCACACGTTTCAGGCGTTCGGTTTGCAGGGCACGCATCTCGGTGCGTTCCATACACTCTATTCGTTGGTTCCAATATCCCATAACGATTTGATTATTTAGTAGTTGCGTAAAATGCTTTTATGTTCAAATCAACCACTTCCTGGCCTTTTGAGCCGAACAGGTTGCCAATGGCCCACTCAAAATCGGCGTTGCTAATGCCAATGAACCGCGCTGCGGCGCCCAGCATCACAATGTTGTACGATTTGGGGTTGCCCAATTCGTTGGCAATCTTTGTGGCATCAACAAACACCACGTTCTCGGCCGATTTGCGGACGGTGTCGAGCACCTTCTGCTCGTCGGGGTAGTTGCCAATGTTTTTGAACGGCTCGTCGGAAGTTACAATCGCGCCATCTTTCTTCAGATAAGGCAGATAGCGAAGCGACTCGAGCGGCTCAACCGACAGAATCAGGTCGGCTTGGCCCATTGGAATCAGGTCAGAGAAGATTTCGCCGTCGGCAATGCGCAGGTGCGTCTGAACTTCGCCGCCGCGCTGGCTCATTCCGTGCACTTCGGCCTGCTTAATGTTCAGTCCGGCGTGCATTGCAGCCATATCCAAAATTGTGGCAATGGTCAGAATTCCCTGTCCGCCAACGCCCGCAATTATTATGTTCTTGTTCATATTCTTTATTTTTTTTGACTTTAGACATCAGACTACAGACAACAGTCTTTATGTCTAAATTTTTAATTTTTAATTTTCAATTTTTAATTGACCATCACTTCTTCGCCGCTTTCTTCTTCCGTGCCAGTGTCTGCATACACTCGCGCTGTGCAAGAATCACCGAAACGCCCTTGTATTCAATCTCTTTCTTAATGATTTCGATATTCTGTTCAAGGCGCGGCTTAACCGGCACAATCGTTACAATGTGCTCTGGCTCAACGCCCAGGCCCTTGCAGATATCCACCATTTTGTTGGTTCCGGCCGAGTCCTGACCGCCAGTCATTGCGGTTGTCGAATTATCTGAAATTATGATAGTTACCTGTGCGTTGTCGTTAACGCAGTCGAGCAGGCCGGTCATTCCCGAATGGGTGAAGGTTGAGTCGCCAATCACAGCCACAGCCGGGAGCAGACCCGCTTCGGCGGCACCTTTGGCCATTGTTATCGACGCGCCCATATCAACACACGAGTTGATTGCCGAGTAGGGGGGCAGAGCGCCAAGAGTGTAGCAGCCGATATCGCCGAACACAGCCTTGCCCGGATAGGCCGAGAGCACGCTGTTCAGTTCCTCGTAAAGGTCGCGGTGGCTGCAGCCCACGCATAATGCCGGCGGACGGTTCACCATAATGTCGGGAACAGGCTGACCCACAACGGGTTTCACGCCAAGAGCCGGTGCCACAGCGTCGGGCGAGAGTTCACCCATTCGCGGCAGAGCGCCGTCAAGGCGGCCACGGAATTTCTTGTTGTCAGAGAATCCGCGAAGCAGTTCCTCGTAAATCGGGTAACCTTCCTCAACTATCAGAATATCATCATATTTATCGATAAACGACTGCACCATATCTTTCGGCAGCGGATATTGCGAAATCTTCAGAACCGGCAACTCAAGGCCGTTGTTTTTGCATACTTCCATCACGTAGTTGTAGCCAATGCCGAAGGCGATAACGGCCTTCTTGCCCTTGCCATCGACAACCTTGTTGAACGGCGACTTGGCCGACGATTTCTCGATTGCGGCTTGCTTGTCAATCAGTCCGGCGTAGTTCTTTTTGGCGATAGCAGGCAGCAGAATCCACTGACGCGTGTTCACATCGGGGTTGAAGGCGTTTTGGTCGCGCATCGCTTTGCGCTCAATAACGGCACGCGAGTGCGACATACGTGTTGTAAGGCGCAGAACAACAGGCAGTTTCACGGCTTCCGACAAGTCCAGACCAAAGCGGACGGCGTCGTAGGCTTCCTGTTGCGTTGCAGGCTCAAGCAGCGGCAGCATAGCAAAACGCCCATAGGCGCGCGAGTCTTGCTCGTCTTGCGAAGAGTGCATCGACGGGTCGTCGGCAACAACCAGAATCAAGCCGCCGTTGACGCCCGTAATGGCCGAGTTCATAAACGGGTCGGCGCAGACGTTCAAGCCCACGTGCTTCATACACACAATGCTGCGTTTGCCGGCAAACGACATACCCAGCGCGGCTTCGTAGGCCGTCTTCTCGTTGGCCGCCCATTTCGAGCGGATTTTGCGGCTCTGCGCGTCCTTCGATTTCTGAATGAATTCTGTTATTTCTGTCGACGGCGTGCCAGGATAGGCATAAACGCCAGAAATGCCCGCATCGATTGCACCCACGGCAACCGCTTCGGCACCTAATAGTAACTGCTTGTCCATTTTATTGTAATTCAAATTGATATATTCAAAAACTTTTGTGATTGGCCAGCCAGCAAAGTGCCACCGCAGCCAATTTCACAATTCCGCAAAACTAACTTTTATTTGTTATAGGTGTACCCGCCGCGGCTTTTTACGTGAATTACGGAATGGGGCGGGGAAGGGCAATAAAAAAGCCCCGTTGAGGACGATGCAGCCTAATGTTTTCACAACGGAATAATTCTTATACTCATAAAAAATGCCCCACGGAGTACGCGGGGCAGAGAAAATCTTCGGCTTATAGCCTTATTGTGAAAAGTCTTTCAAAATTGTGCCCTAAATGTAACAATAATTTTTATTTTTAAACCTGTTTCCGCGCCGAAAAATTACAATTTTGAAAGCAATTCACAACTGTGTTCTGATTCCAACCTTTTCCCGACAACCTGTTTTCGCGCCTAAATTTCACAATTTTGAAAGCCCCCACTTATTTAGTGATTCATTTAGATGAAGTTTGCAAGAGTTTCTGCAATTCTTCTTTTGGAGAACCATATAGCGTGTCGAAGCATTCTTGTTGGTTGGCATAGTAAACAGTTTTAAAAGTTTGCAAAAGATAGATAAAGATTTACAAAAACGACAAAGGTTTTAAGAATGAAAAATCGCTATAATTGCAAAAACAAACAGTGTTTGGATAATACAGCAACTATGAGCAGCAGAGAGCAAGACATTGCCTATTTTGTATCGTTCTGCATTGAGCAGTACAAGAATGCCAAAAAACTGACAGGCGAACAGGCTATGCTGAAACTCGACCAATTTGGTGTGCTCGGTTATTTGGAAGACAACTACGATGTGCTGCATACACAGAGTTGTCAGTGGATACTTGAAGATATTGATGAGTATATTGGCATCAGAGAAAAGGGAAATAAATGAAAATCAAACTATACCACGGAAGCATAGAGAAGGTTGAGAATCCTGAAATAAGAGTGGCTCAGCGCACACTCGATTATGGAAACGGATTCTACACAACCACATCGTACGACCAGGCATTGCGGTGGGTGCAGCGACGTATGAAAGAAAACAAAGTGGACACTGGCTATGTGAATGTGTATGAGTTTGATACTGATGCTATGCAATCACTAAAAACAATATCGTTTCAGGCTCCCACCGAAGAATGGGTTGATTTTGTGATGGCAAACCGTATGCGGGAAGGTTTTGTTCACGACTATGATATTGTGTATGGACCTGTGGCCAACGATCGTGTGTATGCGGCTTTCGCATTGTACGAAGGCGGTGTGATAGGTAAACAGGCGCTAATTGCAGAACTGCGCATATATTCACTCATCGACCAATATCTGTTTCATACTGCGCGTTCGCTCAAAAGCATTATATTTGTTGAAGCAAAAGAGATAAGGATATGATGATTGGAGAAATAACCCAGCAGAACTTGTATTTGTTGCTGCCGTCGAAGGTGAGCCGAATGGCTGGTTTCGTGCAGGAACACAGCAAAGTCAGCCTTGTCGATGCTATCAAAGCAGTGTATCTGTCTGACACCTACAAACATATGGAACAGGAAGAGACGAAACTGTGGCACCTCGGTCCTGTCGATTTGTATCGAAATATGACAGATAAAAATATTACTGCCCTGAAGCCCTTGTAACTGCTTCGGAAAAAATTGCCAATATTTGACAAAAGTGTTATACTTTTTTGTCTACAACCGTCTCCGACCAAACCCTACAAACAAAATCTATCTTCACAAACTTAATATTTGTATATTATTGAATAACAAATATTTACACCAGCGTTTTTCAGTCTCACTTTGAAACTTTTTTCAGTCTCACTTTTAGAACACGAAAAGGCTATTTTTATGGCATTTTCCCAAAATCAAAAAGCCTTAACTCGTTCTGAATTAAGGCTTTATAAATTATTGATTTTTGCTTTGCGGAGAGAGAGGGATTCGAACCCCCGGTAGTGTTACCTACGTCGGTTTTCAAGACCGGTGCATTAAACCGCTCTGCCATCTCTCCAAGACGGCACAAAAGTAGAAAAAAGTTCTTTCCACACAACAGAGCAAACTAAAAAATGATGGCCGGGCATATTGTTGAATGCCAGCGTTTTGGTAAAATCAAATTTAATCGGCTGTGAGAGCTTGGCGTTTGTCGGCGGCGTATTTGGCTGTCGTTGGCAGTTTATTTGCCAGTTGGTTTGGCGTTTCGGCGAGTGGGCGGCACAGGTTTGCGTCCTTTGGGTGTGGCGTCGGGTGTGGTTGTTGGTGCGGTGATGCGGCGGCTTGCGGCGGCCGACTCATTGTTTTGCCAGATGAAGATGTCGGCAGGCGTTTTGGGGCGGATGCCGTCGAACCATACAAAGCCGCCCAAGCGCATATCGGCTTCGGCAACTTTCTCAATCGGGAAAATGTCGGAATGCGGCTGCGAGCGATAGACAAGTCGTTTTATGTTCCTGTCTTTCAAATAGATGGTCAGGTCGGTGCTCTCGCCTTTGTTCACACCCACAATCTGATTGTCGTCCACGGGGAAGTAGAGCGTCTGCGCACGCTTGAAGACATCAACCTTGTAAAGGTCGTTGTTGCGCAGATAGCCGGTCATTTCCGCGCCTTTTATCTGGTTGAAGTGGGTGCTGTCGTGCGGTGCGATAATCATTCCCGAGCGATAAAGCATAAACTTGTCTAACTGATTGTTTTTTACGAAGGCTTCCATGTATTCAGTGGTAATTTGGTTGCCTTGAATCCAGAAAATCGGGTTGCCAAAGAATCGTGCAATGCTGTCGGCCATCGAGAAGAAGATGGAATCGGCCTGCAGTTGAAGGTCGTGCCTGAAGGCGCGAACGTGCCAGTAGGCGCTGAAGGTGCGGTGTTGGCCCGATGAGTCGCGGCACACTTTCAGCGTATCGGCGTGCAGGAAGAGCGAGTCGCCTTGGGTTACATAAATTATCTGTGCGCTGTCGGTAACTATCAACAGCTCAGGCTCTTTGTGAATTTCGACATAGTCGCCTGTCACCATCAGATTCTGCACCGTGTCGGTGGCCACCACGTTTGAGTAGGCTGTGCCGCTCTCGTGCAGGCGGTCGAACGACAGACTGTCGCAAGTGATTGTCTGCTTGGGATTTCGGAACAGCGCATCGTGCTTGAACATCGATATTTCGGTCTCGGTGTTATACCAGCCGTAGCGGGCATACATATAGTTTGTGTCGTTGTAGAATTCAGTGGGGCCGAAGAAATCGATGATTTTTGTGTCTAGTCCGTAGCGGATGGTATCGGTATACATCTGATACTCACCGCTGTCGTGGTCGATCACCACATTTTTGCGGAAATAGACTTCACGTTGACGATGGTAGTAGTAGCCCTTCACGCTTGTGAGCACGGTCAGGCTGTCAACAATGCGGCCGTTGTGCTCGTAGTAGCCGATGTCGGTGTGCAGATTGTAGTCGAGCGAGTCGGTGGTGAGCGTCACCGAACTGTCGCGCATCACCACGTTGCGGCGGAAATGTGCGATTTTGCGGTCGCCGTCGTGGCGCAGAAAGTCGGCGCGCACATCGATATTCTTGTTGTTCTGTTTGTAGAGATGCACGTGCCCGAAGGCGTCGAACATATTTCGGTCGGAATAGAAGTGGGCGCTGTCGCATTCCATAATGGCGCTGTCCTGCTTGAATTTGACGTTGCCGATGAGCCGCCGTGCGCCATTGCAGATGTTCTTGTCGGAACGGATGGCGTTGGCCTGAATCAGCTCAACCTTCGTCTTTTTCTGCGCAACCGACTGGTTTGCAGCCGACAGCGCAAACAGAAGCACACAAAATCCTATCAGCGACCGATGTGTCAGCATATCAGAACTTTACGTTGTTCAGGATTTCGGAAATGATGATGTCGTCGGTCACGTTTTCGGCCTCGGCTTTGTAGTTGCGCACAATGCGATGGCGCAAAACCGATGGTGCCACGGCCTTAACATCTTCAACATCAGGCGAATACTTGCCTGAAACGGCTGCGTGAGCCTTCGCGCCCAGAATCAGATATTGCGATGCGCGCGGTCCGGCGCCCCAAACCAGATATTTGCTTGCCATAACCGATGCCGCCGGTGTGTTGGGGCGAGTTTGCGCCGCCACGTTCACCGCGTAGCGCACCACATTCTCATTGACCGGAATGCGGCGTACAAGTTGCTGGAAGTCAATCAGGTCGTTGGCGGAAATCACAGTTTCGGCTTTTGCTGTGGCCGACGATGTGGTGGCCGTCACAATGCTTATCTCGTCGTCGATTGACGGGTAGTCGAGATTCACCATAAACATAAAACGGTCGAGTTGCGCTTCGGGCAGGGGATAGGTGCCTTCCTGCTCAATGGGGTTCTGCGTGGCCAGCACAAAGAATGGCTCGGGCAGTTTGTTGCGTGTGCCAGAGACAGTTACGCAGCGTTCCTGCATTGCTTCGAGCAGCGCCGACTGTGTTTTGGGCGGCGTGCGGTTAATCTCGTCTGCCAGAATGATGTTGGCGAAAACAGGACCTTTTATGAATTTGAATTCGCGTTTCTCGTTCAGAATTTCAGAGCCGGTGATGTCAGACGGCATCAGGTCGGGGGTGAACTGAATGCGGCTGTATTGCAGACCCAAGGCGTCGGCAATGGTGTTCACCAGCAATGTTTTTGCAAGTCCCGGAACACCCACCAGCAGGCAGTGTCCGCCGCTGAAAACCGACAGCAGCACAGATCGTACCACATCGTCCTGACCGATAATCACTTTCGCAATCTCGGCGGTTATCTTGTCGAAATTCGTCTTCAAGGCATCAACAGCCTTCACATCGTTTTCGTAAATCATTGCCAGTCAGTTTTTAACCATTCCTTGTTGTGGAACTTGCATTTTTTGAAATCGTCATCAATCTTAATGTAGGTGGATTCGATGGTTTTTGCCAGCCAATCTTCCAGAACATCGCCTTTTTTCTTCTCAATTGCCAGATTCTGAATGCGTTGGTAGTCTTGCGCCAGATTGGCCTTGTGCGGACTTGTCTTAGAGCGAAGCAGCACAATCTTGCAGACGGTGTTTCCCTGATCGTCTTCAGCTTCAAACGGTTTCGATATTTCACCAACTTCAAGATTGCGGATGGCGGTGGCCACTTTTGGGTCGAGCTGTTCGGCTTCAAATAGCGATGTGCCGGTGTACGGGTTCAGCATCACGCCGCCGTTCAAGCGGGTGTCTTCGTCGTCAGAGAACATCCAGCAGGCTTCTTTGAATGTAATTTCCTTGTTCACAATCTTCTGGCGGATAGTGTCCAGTCGCAGCATGGCGTTTTTCTTTTCGTTTGCCGATATCTGGGGTTTAAGCAGAATGTGGCGGCAGTTCATGCGTTCGCCGCGTTTCTCAATGAGTTGGATAATGTGGTAGCCGTATTCGGTTTTCACCACCTTCGACACTTCGTTTGGCACCAGATTGAAGGCTACGGCTGAGAATTCGGCCACAAGGTCGTTGCGGCTCATAAAGCCCAACTCGCCGCCCTTCATGGCCGATCCGGGGTCTTCAGAGTAGAGCACGGCCAAGGTGGCAAAGCTCTCGCCCTTGGCCACACGGTCCTTGAACTCACGCAGGCGGTCTTTAATTCGCAGAATTTCAGTCTCTTCAATCTTTGGTGAAACCGACAGCTGTTCAATCTCAAACTCAGTGTTGATCATGGGCAGGCTGTCTTTCGGCAGCGACTTGAAGCAGTCGCGCACTTCCTGCGGCGTCACGGTTACGTTGCGAGTAACTTCGTCTTCCATGTTCTGCGCCGTAAGTTGCTCTTTCACAATGTCGAGCAAGTCTTCGCGGATTTCGTCCATCGATTTTTTGTAGTATTCTTCAAGTTTCTCTTCGCTGCCAATCTGTGAAACGTAGTAGTTTATCCGGCGGTCGGTTTCGGCGTTCACTTGCGTTTCGCTGACTTCAACCGTGTCGACAATAGCCTGATTGACAAGCAACTTTTGATACATTCCCTGTTCCAGAATCTGGCAGTCGATGTCTTCGGGCACGGCGTAGTTTTGTGCCTTAATCTGCATTTTCTGCGTCTCGATGTCGCTGTACATCACAATCTGACGGCCGATGATGGCCACCACCTTGTCGATTACCACACCATTGTCCTGCGCCATCGAAGGCAGAGCCAGCGTCAGCATTGCCGACAGCCCGATGGCCGTTTTCCTTATCTTAATTAACATAATTCGTAAATCTCTGTTTGTTTACTGCGTCAACGTATATTTTAATCTCAAGATTGCGTATCAGGTCGTTTTTTCGGTGGTTGAGCAGGATTTCGCGGATTTTTTCCTTTGCGAACACCAGTGGCGCCTGCTCGTTCACGTCAAGAAATTCCTTGACCACGAAGTAGTAGTTGTAGAGTGAGTCGCTTGCATCGATGAAGCGTCCGCTTTTGGCTGTTGCCATCGGGTTGCTGATTGAGCCTTCCGGCATCTGGCGGACAGCATTGTCAAGGTAGCGCCAGTCGAGCCCCACATCGAAATTGCGGGCGTTTTTGTAGCAGAATTCTTCGAGCTCCACCAAGTCGTCGGGCTTGTTGCTGCGCATCAGATTGCGGATTTTGTAGCCGTCGGGCAGTGATTTTGGTATCTGTACAAAGACGGCCTTCACGGCGCAACTGTCGAGCAGGAAGTTGTTGCCGTACTTATCGTAGTGCTCTGCTATTTCTGAGTCAAGTATCAGCGTGTCAAGATTTTGCTCAATGTATAGCTGCTGATATTTATAGACGAGCAGCGCCGTCCGGTAGTCGTTCACCATATTCTCGATGCTCTCGTAGCCATCGGCGTCGATGTTGGCAATGGCGCGCTCAAGCATCAGTTGGTTGTGAATCCACTTGTCGACGTAGGTCTGCACAAATTGCACACTGTCAGCGCCTTTCAGATTGGCGGGCACCAGTTTGCTCACTTGCCCGAGTGTCAGCGTCGCGCTGCTGGTTTTGGCCAGAATGGTGTCGTCGTGGGCGTTGGGGGCCAGAAACTGGCAACTAATCGCCACCGTCAGAGTGGCGGCTGCCGCAATGGCCAGACCAATTTGCAGGGCCTTTGTGCGTATGTGTTTCATTTTCATTTCTTTATTAATGATTTGAACACTGGTTCGTTGATTTTTACAGAGTGTTTTTTGTGAAGAAGTTCAATCCAGTCGGCTTCGAGTTTGTTCTGGTAGTCGGCAATGGCAGCGCCACGGCACTCGTCGAGCTCTTTCGGCATTGGCGACAATTTGCGCACCAGGTAGAATACATAAGACCGGCCTTCGTGGTTCATGACTTTCGATTTCGTTTTTCCCCACGAGTCTTTGTCGATACGGATTCCGTCAATGTCGCACCATTTGCCGTCTACAATGTTGTATTTTCCTGCATTGCCACCCATTCCGATGCTGTCGGGTTTAATGCCTAATTTGGCCATTGACGTTCTGACTTGATTTTCGTAGTCACCTTTTTTTGTGCCAGCCTTTAACGCCGCAATTATCTTAGTGTCAACGTTTTTCTTGTCGGCGTTTGTAATCGCGTCGCCATCATATGAGCATGAAGCAATCTCAAAACGCTCGTCCCACATATAGTTTTGTTTGTTGGCTTTGTGGAATTGCTCAAGTCCGGCAGAGTCGGTCGATGCCTTGGTCCAGACCATCTTGTCCATCAGAGCAAAAAGCAGGATTCCGTCGTGATATTCGGTTCGTAAATAGCCGAATTCCGGGTATTTGCGGGTCAGTTGCTTGCGCTCAAAGTCCATAATGCTTTTTTCGACAAGGTTTTCGTAATCGTTTTTAAGCATAATCTCGACGGGTATTTTTTTATTCATCGGACCGCGGTGCGAGAGAAGTTCGGCGTAGTCGCGCTGAGTGAATTTTACGGTGTCGGCAATCGAGAAGATAGTCTTGTCGAGTCCTTTGGCCTTATCGGCGTTCCATGCACCAGACCATACTGATGTGTCGACAGTGCTGACAAACTCATTGAATGCGGCGCGGTCTTCGGTGAATTTGTAGGCTTTTTTAAGTCGCTCAATGACAGCTTTTTGTGCCATTTGGCTGCGGACGTCGCGCGACAGCTGTTTTTTTATCTGATCTTCCAGTGCATCGTAAGGTGCGACAGGATCTTTGCCGAGCAGTTTGATGATGTGCCAGCCGTACGATGTGAGCACGGGCTTTGAAATGTCGCCGATGTTTTTCAGAGAGAAGGTTGCTTCTTCGAATTCGGGAACCATTTCACCGGCTGCGAACCATTGCAAGTTGCCTTGTCGGTTGCGGGTGCCAGCGTCTTCGGAATAGCGGCTAACCATCTTGCCCCAGTCGGCGCCGGCAGCCAGCGAGTCGGAAATCATTTTGATCTTGTCGGCTGCGGCTTTCTTTGTGGCTTCATCGGCTTTTTGGTCAACCCTTATCATCAAATGCGCCGCGTTCACTTGTCCTGGATTCGGGCGGCGGTCAGTAACTTTCAAGATATGATAGCCAAACCGTGTGCGGAAAATGGGTGATACGTCGCCAACTTTAGTTGAGTATGCCATTTTCTCGAATTCGTAAATCATTGAGAATGCGGTGAAAAAGCCCAAATCGCCATTGTTGCGGGAAACTGACGGGTCGTCTGATTTTGTGCGGGCGAGCTTTGCAAAGTCTTCGCCTTTCAGCGCGCGGTTGTAGATGTCTTCAATGCGTTTGTAGGCTCTCAGAGAGTCGGCGGCACTGGCATCCGGTTTGCAGTTGACCAGAATGTGCGACGCGCGGACAATCCATTGCAGGTGCTCGTAGGATTCGTGTGCCAGAGAGTCGTCAACTGACGGGTCGGTGAAGTAGGGCTTTTCAAGCTGGGCGCGGTACTCGTCGAACTCACGCTGGAACTCGGCGGTGGTGTCCATGCCAAGTTGCTCGGCTTCAGTCACTTTCAGCTTGTAGTCGATAAATAGTTGCATGTATTCGCTAAGCGACAGCGAGTCGAATGTCGCGTTAGTGTTGTTCTTCGTATAGAGTCGTTCGAATTCGCCAACACTGATGGCCTTGTTGTCGATGGTTAACACTGTTGCTTCGCTGTTGTTCTGGGCCATTGCCGGCATTGTGGCAGCAAAGGCTAGTGCTAAAATTCCGCGTTTCATAACAATTTTCGTGAGCGCACAATGGTATAAGTTGGTGCGATTCTGTTTTAATAAGTTTTGTAAATAACTGATTCTTAGTACTGTGCGATTCGGTGACCGCCGCACTATAATCGCGGCAAAATACAAAAATTTTCATTAGCGCTCAGCGGGTCTGCCGACACGTCAGAAACGCTGAATTTTGAGATAATACTTGCCGGAAATCGTTTTTGAACCAGAATCGGAATTATGCGTGGATTTAATTTGTAAATTATTGTAGTACATAAATATACGTAAACAATGGATTGTTGGTGTCAATGGTTAATTTCGTGTTCTTATCTTGTTCATAACTTATCGCCTGTAAATATTTGTCAAAATGTTTCCGCATTTCGCCACAAAACCCCATACATATTATATGTGAATGATATATTTACCGCTTTAATTGATGAAAAAGTAAGTGTATGAAAAAGAATTATTTACACAAGATTTTGTTGGGCGTTTCGGCGCTGTTTGTAATGGAATCAGCTTCGGCCCAAACAATATATACGTCAGCAAGAGCTGGTGATTTCAATAACCCGGCGACATGGGGCACGAGTATTTCGGACGAAACATTCTTGAACGGATCCGCATCGTTTGTCGTCAAGCATGATGTGACCATTGGCGATTCGATTAAAGTTGCGGACCTGACGGTGCAAGATGGCGGAAAACTGACTTTCGGCCGAGAGAATGAGACGTTCAAATGTGCGACAGTGACAGGGAAGTTTCTGGTTAACGCGGCTTGTACAGTGGATGTGGCTGATTTGAGCGGTACACGCGTTCTGCAGGTGGCGGGCGATTTTGAAAACAACGGTGTGGTTGAGTTCCGCAAAAGCACGAACAAGGTTGTGAATATGGTTTTCAATGGAACATCGCAACATGTAAAAGGTTCGGGGACAACCAAATTCAACAATTTTGAAGTTGCGTCGGGAACGGTCACTGCTGATGTGGACTTGGACATTGACGGTGCGTTTACTATCGGTGCTTCGGCAACAAAATTCACATTGGATGGCCACACAATGAATCTGGCAGGAAACTTTACAAAGAATGCAAGCGCTAAAACAGGGTTCGATTATTCGAGTGGCAAGATTATTTTTGATGGCACCACGGTCCAATCCGTTTCGGGAAATGGAAACAATAACTTTTTCTATGATATAGAAGTCTCGGGTGGCGGATTCCTGGTATTGTCATGCAAGATGCAGATTTGCGGTAATTTTGTTGTCAAAGATCATTCAACAGTAAGCACATCGGCTTCTCTGCGTTTCTATAAAAATTTTACGGTTGAAGCGGGAAGTTCTTTCGACTCAAACACCGAGTACACTTGCTTCTGGGGTAGTTATACAGGTGAGAATGATAAAACAACAGCAGCCGATAGAAATCAAACCATTATCCTTGATGGTGATGTGACTTTTGCCGGAATATCTTGCCGGGCAAAAGGAAGCGAAGGAATCAAGACTTTCCATGGCAACATAAACTCGACAGCAGAGTTGCGTGCTTGGGCCACGGCCAAGATGGTCGATGACGGAACAGGCTACCATCATACCTTCGTTGGTGCTGTTGCCGAAGGCGGTATTTATCTGCAAAGTCCGATGACAATCGCAGGCGGCACCATAAGGTATAACGACAGTAGCAATGGCGAATTCACATTGGGAAGCGGTGATATAACGTTGAAAGGCGGAACCCCTACGGTAAAGGCCGGCGACACCTTCAGGCCTGAAGGCAATGTCACATTGGAAGCGAATTCATTTGTGCTGAACGGCACGTATGATGGTGTGACCGAACTCACCGCACAAATGATTGGAAAATTGGGCAAGGCCTTTGTTGTTAATGATGGTACGGCGTTCTATCTGAAAGGCCATTCTGATAATTATCCGACAGGTTTTGGAACTATAACAATAGGCGCCACAAGCACCACATACTACAATTCGAATTTCGATCAGACAGTTCATGCGGCCGATTACGGACATCTTTATCTGCAATACAAAAACAAGACATTCGACGGCTCGACCAACATTGCCGGACACCTGTATGTTTACTCGGGTACAAATGACGAGATAAATGTCAATATGGGCAGATTTGAACACACTATCGGGTATAACATAGCTGATAATCCGGATGTTAAGGGCAAATCGTCGATTTTGTCAACTGGTACGGTGACAATGAACGGCAACCGCGCCCAGGTCATCTATAAGCGGACTGATGGAACTTATGAGTTCAACAATCTGATTTTCACAAGCAGTGACCCGACCAACTCACAAACCAAAACCATCAGCGGCAACATTAAAGTTGATGGCGAGCTCAAACTGGAAAACGCAAGTACAAACGAGCAGCTCTTTCTTGCTCTCGACATCGACGACTATGTGATTACCGGTAGCGGGTCGGGTGACAACCAGTTGGTTTTGGGCAACAACACGCGCATCAAAGTGAGTGGGGCCGACAACTTGGGCGAGACTATTGGGACTTTCGGCAATGTTGAACTCGACAAAAACAGCATTGTGCTATTCGATGCCACAAAAGGCTCGCAGAACATACCGGTGCTCAACTATGGCAACATATCACTCTACGGAAGCACGGTCAAAAAACTTGAAGGAACAACAACCGTCATGGGATGGATAAACGTGAGCAGCGGAACGCCGATTCTTACCATCGAAGATGAGAGCATTGAATTGTACATTGAAGGTGACTGGAAGCTGGCGGCAGCTAATCTGAATATCAATCCGGCATCAACAATCGTTTTGTGCGGTATTGGCAATCAAGAGATTGTAAGCACCAAATTCCCGAATCTTCAGGTGCGTGGCAACGGTGTGAAAACGCTGAAAGGAACACTCACCATCGAAGGTGATTTGTCGGTTTATTCGGGTTGTGAGTTCAATGCCGATAACCGCACCATTAACCTGTATGGTGATTTTGATAATACCGATGGCGGTGGCGGTATCTATCATCAGGATTACGGACGATTGAACCTTAACGGCGCCACCCACATACAGAATGTGGCTTGTAGTGACACAATCAACACACGGTTCTATAATGTTTACATCGACAAGAAATTAGACGACACAGTGCGGTTCCAGACCAATGTCTTTGTTGGCAACAATATGATGACCACAACAAGTAAGGGTAATTTTGATATTGACAATCACAGGATTATAATCGGTGGTGACTTCTATCTGTATAAAGGTTGCAAGTTTGTGCACACCAAAGGGGCGAGTCTGCATTTCACAAGCAGTGAAGCAGAGCAATCCATCAGCAATGCTAACACTGAGAACACTTATCCGACAATGCATTTCACGGGAAGTGCTGTCAAGGCTTTGAAAACTAATGAGTTTGATATCAATGGTGATGTGATTATTGATCATGATGCCATTGTCACAAGTAGTTGTAAATTATGGGTGTCGGGTAACTGGAAAAATGCCGGAACCTTCAACCACTCGTCGGAAGTGATTTTCGACCGTAACGATGACGATGAAGGCGGCGGTAATCAGTATATTAGTAGTTCGGCATTCAGCAGTGTGACGTTTGCCGGAACTGGCAAGAAAATGCTGACAGGTATGATTAATGTGTCAAGCCAGTTGAAAATCGATTCGCTTTCAACCCTTGAAGTCAGCCCTGACGATGGCGCCACATGCTATGAAATAAAAGTTGGCGGAACTTGGAAGAACAATGTCTGGGGCCCCGGCGGGCCTGACCACAGTTCGACAGGTAAATTCATTCCGCACAAGGGAACGGTTACTTTTGTGGGCAACAGCTCGTATATATACACTGGTGACTCTATTAAAAGCAACAACAAGGGCCGCGATTATAAATCGTTCTATAATGTTGTGATAAACAACTCTGACCCAACCAATTACAAGGGACTTTATCCGATTTATAAGGTGAAGAACAGCATCAAGTCGGAACAGAACGATATGTACGTTGAAAACAATTTCACCATCAATACTGGTATCTTCTATGTTTATTGGAACACCTTGTACGTTGGTGCCAACCTTTGGAACCTGGGTGGTACTTTCTCGATGAACTCACACTACAGGGCTGAGTCGAGACTGCTCCTGGGCGGTGCGGCCGGCGGTGATGACTATGAGTTTGACCCGGGTGAGAGTAATACCATCCGTCAGATTGAAGTTGTGGGTGGCGGCACCTACAAGCTGAAGAGCGATTATACTCAGTATACACTAACCGCTTCTACAGGTCAGGATAGTCTGATACACATTCGTAAAGGCGAATTCTGTCTGAACGGGCACACAATAACATTTAATGAAGGTGGTAATATCAGAATTGAGAAAGGCGGCACGCTCAACATTGATGCGGGGGCGACTTTGGCTATGCTTAGCTCGAAGTATCTGATAAACAGTGGTGGAACGCTGAAAATTGTCGGTACAGAAGGCAACCCGGCGACTATACAAGCGGCAGCTGTGGAAAATTACTATTACATAAGGCAGGATTCAGGTAAAATTTATGCCAACTACTATTGCATTGAAGGTACAAATGGCAGTGGTTTGAACATTGATGGCGGAACAATTGACAATACTCAGAATCTTAGTAATGGTATGTTCTCAAATTCAACAGGAACAGCCTTGCTGACTATCGGGGAAAAAGTTACAATCGCTGACGGGTTTAAGAAAATTGACAATGTTTCGTTCAATGCGCGTGAAAATAAGCCGACCTACAATGTGCAGCGTACTAATGGTACAAAGCCGGTAACGTTTACAAACTACAACGGTTCGTTGGCAGGTGAAGGCCATGAAAAAGACACGCAAGGCACGTTGATTATCTGGGAAGAGCCATCAGGATTTGTATGGACAGGTAATGGCGACGGCATAAATTGGCACGATGGCAGAAACTGGGACGGTGGCAATGTTCCTGGTGCCACAGATGAAGCATATCTTAAGTTTGTTTCAGGAAAGAATAATGTAAAGATTACAACACAGGCTGATGTTAAGACACTTACCATCGACGGCAAAGTGACTCTTACATTGGATGGTGAAGAAGTAGGCGAAGGCGTGGCTTGCGGTTTGAAAGTGAGAAACAAACTGACGATGATGAAAAACTCGAAACTCGTCCAGACAGGCGAAAGAGACTCTCTGGTTTTGAATGGTTCGTGGATCAGTAGTGGTACTTATACGCCCAACGGCCAGCCGACAATATTTGACTTGCAGGCAGGTATTCATCAGTTGTCGATTCCGTCTGGTCAGCCGATGAGCACTATGATACTTAAAGGAAGCGGTTCGTTGTCGCTTCTTGGAACAATCGCAATCAATGGGAATATTATTCTCGAAAAAGATGCCACACTTGTGGCTGGTACAGGAACCATCAACATTGGCGGCGACTGGATTAATAATGGCGGCATTTTCGATGAAGGTGAATCGAAAGTTAATTTCAACGCTGATGAAGAAGGTAAAATTCAGACAATCAGTGGTGGCAAATTCTGGCGTATAGATTTCACAGGCAAGTCTAAAAAGGTTATTGCCAGTGATTTGTCTGTCCGTCGGTATTTTATCATAAACAATAGTGTTACTGAAGTGGATGCCGGAACATCTAACATCCATCTGATTGGTAGGCCAACCTACTGGTACAACTATAAAGGCGAAACCGCATTTGCACAGAGCGGCGACGGTGCGGTTATTTGTAGTGGAAGCACCGTCTATTTCGGAAAGCATAATGATGACCCGGTGAAACGCGACACGCGTATTACAACGTTTAACAATATTATTCTGCAAGGAACTGGAACAAAGCATTTCTACGACACAACCAACGTCAAAGGCACGGTTGAGATGGTGAGCGGTATTGATGTTGTGATTGGTCGTTACGGTTCAATCAACGGCGTAACCGGCAACAGCACATTCGTATCTTACGGCGGTGCATTGCTGATTTATGGCGAAGACAACTTCCCGAAGGATATGAAAACGGAACTGGTTGGCGGTTCGGTGTACTATCGCGACTCGATTGACCAGATAATCAGTCCGGCTCAATATTATAACTTGGTTCTGCGGAACGAGTATAAAGGCTCGAGCGGTAGCAGTTTCAGTATCAGACGTACAACAAAGACTATGAGTGGTGATATCTCGGTTGTCGGAACGTTGAATATCAACGACTCTCTGGCAATTCTGAATGTTGACAATCATACGATTACCCTTACTGGTACTATAGCAATGGCCAACAACGGCAAGCAGATTAGGTGGGGCACGGATGGAACACTCGATCATATTGGCGGCAGTTGGGATGTGAGCGCCAACATCACCGATTTCTGCAATGTTTACAAGCATGGTACAGGATATTTGTATGCTAGCAGCGACTGGAATGTGACGGGCGACATGGAATTTGACCCTGAAACACGATTCTACATGCGCGGCAACAAGATAACAGGTCAACCGGATAAACACTTCAAGATGGGTGTGAACTGTCAGTTGCACTCATCGGTTGAAAAGTCAAAGGGCGTGGCATTCCCGCAGGGATTCGGCAGTTATCTGCTCGACGAGACAACAACAACCTATCTTGAAGCGTCAGCCGACCAGACGGTTTACACTCAGGATGTTGTCTACGGTGCATTGTATTTGAACGCGTCGGTTGTGCGAACAGTCGACTTTGACGGTGACCTTACTGTCCGTGGCAATTTCACAAATGCTCAGGATGCCACAACCGTGAATGCACAAGACCACAAGTTCTATTTGTGGGGTGCATCGAACGATTTGCGCAACTACCATACCGACACAACACTGTACCTTATGGCCAATGGTGACCAGAAAATAGCAACTGGTGGCAACTGTACTGAGCTGAATCTTAAGAATATAGAATTGTGCGGTTCGGGTGTTAAGGAACTCGATGACACAAAAGTGAATATTTCCGGAACAATAAAAATTGCTTCGGGTACATCGTTCAGCACCAATGATGCAGTTGTGTTCAGCGGTGACACCATCGATAATAAAGGAACGTTCCGCCACTATGGCAGCTCTTTCACTTTCGACGGTGACACCACTCATTATATATTTATGGGTGCGGATAACATATTCAATGGTATCATTATTACAGACAACGATACGGTTGAAGTTAAGAACAACGGCATCACATTGAACACTGGAACGTTCAGCATTGGTAAAAAGTCAAAATTCCTTATGGGCGGATTCACGCACTACCTTGCTTCGCCTAAAATTGAATTGGCTGATGATTGCGAATGGGATACAAAGGCCGCTACTCTTGTGTTCAACCGCAACACCACACAGAATCTGCCTGCAATCACTTGCGAGAACATTCAGTTCTCGAATGCTGGTTCGAAAATCTTGGAAGGTGACCTGCATGTCGGCAATCTTACCATAGACGAAGGTGTGACATTCTCGGTTGGTAGCACTGCGGCTGATGGCAAAACGGTTTACGTGAAAGGCAACTGGGTTTGCAACGGCTCGTTCACAAGTCAGACCGACACGGTTTATTTCGATTCGCAAACAACTGAAGAAAAACGTATTAAAGCCAATAACCAAACCTTTAATGTGGTGGTATTCAACAAGAATACTACAAATAAGTGCACATACAAACTTGAAGACCAGATGACATTAAAAGATGGTATGACAATTGGTAAGAATGCGACATTCCATCTGAATAAGAACATTTTGGTTGTTGGTAATGATGACGCCAATTCGACAGAACCACCTTATGTTCCCGATGGTGAGTATGTTGATGTCCTGGCCAACGGTGAACTTTATGTTGACGGCGGTGCGTCACTTCAGTTCAACCATCAGGACGATAACACTCATTTGCGGGTTTACGGAAAACTGTCGCTTGTGGGCGAAACCAACGCCAACGCCGTGATTGGCCGCAGCACTGGCAGCAACGACCGTGGTACAGAAATTGACATTTATGGCGAAATTGCTGCCAATTACTATCAGATTCAGTATGTTGCACCAACGGGTTTCAACATCCACGAAGATGCGACAATCGACCCAGTCAACAACCTTTCGAACGGTATATGGTCGAATATGTACACTAGCACAAGTTACAAGCGGCCAAAAGACAAAGAAACAGTTGTTGATACGTTTATATATTTGATTATCAATTCTAAAAACATATCTAATCCGAATATTAACAACCTGTCGTTCAACCATGGCGGAACGCCGACAATCGGTACCCACTTCAACATTTTGCGCGACAGTACGCTTGCGACAGCCATTACTCTTGGCGGAACAATCAACGGCGGTCTAGGAACCCAATACTATGAGATGTACGCATTCTCGAAACCGTACAAAACGGGAATGACGCCGCGTACTCACAAAATCCACTGGCCTGAAGTTGCAGAACTTGTGTGGACTGGCCGTGTCAGCAGCGATTGGTTCGATATGCGCAACTGGTTCCCGATGGAAGTTCCAACCGCAGCCAAATCTGTCCGTATACCGCTCACCGCTAACGCACCTATTATATATAATAACGGTGCGGTCTGCAACGACCTTATCATTGTAAATGGTTCTCTGACAATTGAAAAGGGACTTTCGGCACCAGCATTGAAGGTAGAAGGTTCGGTTGATGTGCAGGATGGCGCAGTGCTCGCTATTGAAGATGACGCAGTTATTGATGTTTATGGTGATTGGAACATCGCCACAAGAGGCTATTTTGTCCCGCAAAACGGAACGGTTCGCTTCAAGGCAGGTGGTGGTAGTGTTACAATCTCACCGCATAAATCTGATTTCAACAATGTAAGCTTCGACGGTGCGGCAACCTTCATGCTGTCAGGTTCGCCAGTCAATTTCAACGGCAATGTCGATATTAATAAAGGAACTCTATGGCCTTCAACTGCAAGTTATGTTTACAATGTGAAGGGCGATTACACTATCGCAGCTGGTGGTGCATTCAACAATGTCGAAACAGGATTTGTTAATTTCAATGGTGTCAACCAGACAATAACAAACGGCAAGTTTAGTCGTGTCAGATTCTCGAATGAAGGCACGAAGACCATTGCTGGCACATTCGACGCCACTTACAACAGCAGCAGCCGTACAACCCGCACCATAATTGTTGAAGACAATGCCACATTGCTGGCAACCAGTCCGCTAACCATCAAGGGTAATGTGCTGATTGACGGCAATGCCACTTTCAACGATGGCAATAAGCAGCACACCTTCACCGGTTACTATTGGGAAGCACCGAAGGACAAGGGATATGTGGGCTCTGGTAAGATTGTCTTCAGCGGCAATCACGCACAATACATTTGGGGCGGTAAGTTCCACGATATTGATATGACGCTGAGCACCAAATATATCAGTGCCGATGCCACAATGACTGGCAATCTGACTTTGGAAGCCTGCAACCTTGATATGCTGACCAATCATATCAACGGTGACGGAACATTCGAAATGACTGGTACCAAAACTATCAATGTCTATGCCCGCGGTGAGAATAACTATCCGACTTTTGCAAACTATGTAGTATCAGGAACAAGTTGCTATTCATACTACAATGGTCCGATGAACCAGACAATCCGCGGCGGCGATAATGTTCGCTATGGTTATCTCTATATGAACAGCGACACCTACAAGACTCTTGAAGGTGACATAATCGTGCAGAAAAATTTAAATATCAGTGAGAACGGCGGAACGCTTGATGCCAATGACAAGAACATCTACTTGGCTGGACACTGGTACAACCAGACCAATGGTAGGTTTATTCCAGGAAAAGGCCGGGTGATTTTCAATGGTAGCAGTGGCAACCAGTATGCTTATCTTGGTGTGTCTGTCGACAACCCGTTCTATGATGTCGAAGTCGCAAAAACAGGAACAGATCAGTTCTATGCAGCTTCGGTTGACCTGACAGTGGGCGGTTCGCTATATGTCAAAGGCGGCAAAATGAATTGCGTTGGCGGCTATCGCGTAAGAATTGGCGGTGATGTGCAAGTAAGTTCACCGGGTGTCATCAACAACTCTGGTTGCTATGAGCTTTATCGCTCAACCGGAACTTGCAACATTACAACTGCGGGTTCAATTCTTAACGATTTAGTTATCAATGGTTCTGGTTGCACATTCGTTGTGAACGATGACCTGACGGTTTATGGAAACTTCACTTTGCAGAAAGGCATATTCAAGCACAACAAAAATGTTGTGACGCTTGGTAACTCATACGATAACAGCCTTATTTACGGAACATACATTGTGGGACCAGGCGGAAAACTGCGCATCGGCTCAGCTTCATCGTTTGTGGTGAAGGCTGGCGGTACTTTTGAAGCGGTTGGCGATAATGTCAATTATGCTCAGATTACCAACGATGGCGGTTCGAACCGTTACTATTTCACTGTTGAAGGCGGCTTAATCAAGGCAGAGTACTATAGTTTCTCGTATCTGGCAAAACAGGGTATCATCATATCGAAAGACGCCACAATTCATGGCGTTAGCAACTTCAGCCACGGTATTTTCAGCAATGTGGTTTCGGCTGGTGTCTGCCTTGATATCCGCAATGATCAGGAATTCATCAAAACTGACAGCATTGTTGATATATCGTTCCCGAACAACCCAGGTGGTGGTGCGGTAAACATCAAAAAGACAGAAAGCTCGTCGGGCGGTATTGATGTGTACAACGCCACTGGTTTGCTTGCAGGCGAACTCTATGAAAATGACCCGCACGGCCTTATCAACTGGAAGGGTGATGTTGAGTATATTTGGACAGCTGGTGCAAATTCAAACGACTGGTGGGATCCGATGAACTGGACAGCCAAACTTAATGGTGTTGAAGTGCCGCACACAATTCCTGGTGAGTCGAACAATGTTACTATCCCATCGACATCGGCTGGCATGAACAAGTATCCGATTATTGACCGAAGCGGGGCACGCGCAAAGAAGCTTACTATCGATAAAGTTGCCGTACTTACCATCAAACTTGAGTCGGACATGCCTGATACACTCGGGTACGCATTGATAGCAACATCTGATATCACTGTGAACGGAACACTGACCATGACATCGGAACTTGACAAAGTGCAACTCTATGGCAACTGGGTGATTGGAACATCAGGCAACCTGAATGAAGGCGCAAGTACTGTGGAAATGATAGGTGTTGGTGTCAAGACCATTCAGAACAAAGCTTTGAGTTTCAATAATCTCGTGATTGACAACATTGGAAATGTTCAGGCTCAGTCGGCATTGAAGGTGGGCGGAAACTTCGAAATCAGGCAAGGCACATTCGATGTTGGCTCTTACGATGTGACTGTGGGTGGCAATTTCACAAACAATGGAACATTCATGCCGCAAACCCGCACACTTATTTTCAATGCTGTTGACGGAAATGCACACACATTCAATCCTGGACGCAGTACTTACAACAACGTACAGTTCAAGTCGGGTGATTATTCGTTGACTGGCAATGAGTTGTATATCAGCCATAATATTGAACTCGATGGTGGTTCGCTGACTGTCGGGGACAATACCATCAACTTAGGTGACGGCACAGGTGTCGATAATCTGAATATCGCTGGTGCGCTCTATCTTGTTGACGATGGTAAGCTTAAGATGGGTAATAACGCCTATATCAATGTCAAGAACGGCGGACTTATCTCGCTTGTTGGCATAGAAAACCACGAAGCTATTGTAACATCGCAGAAGACAACAGGAACCTATTCGTTCACAGTTGACGGCGAAATTGCAGCCCGCTATTATAAGATTGAGCGTCTGAATGCCGACGGTCTGCATTTAAAATCCGGATCAACAATTAACGCTACAGACAATCTCTCGAACGGTCAGTACTCGAGCGGAACAGCGGGCGGATGCTATATGTGGCTTGAAAACAATTTGGCAGCAGCTGATGCTGAGTTACAAATCAGCAATGTCTATTTCAATGCTGGCGCGAAATACAATGTAAAAAGAAGCCGCTTATCATCTGTTGGTAACATCAACATTCGCGATGCGGTTGGCGTTGTTGCCGGCTACTATTTCGAGAACGACGTGGACGAAGATAAACCTTCGGCTATATCAGGTGCTGTCAGATGGTCATATTCAGGCGATGTGCGCCATTGGATAGGCAATAAGAATATGAGCGGAGAAGATGATGATTCCGGAGTATATGGAAAACTTTGGTCTAACCCGAAAAACTGGGACAACGGACTTGGACAGGAAGGTACGCCAAATTCTACAACACGTGTGTTTATACCATATGTAGAACATGGACAGTATCCTGTTATAGATAGAAATTTGGAAGGCGATGTAGAAGTTAAAGGTATAGACGTTTATTCTAATGCTTCTCTGGAAATAAATGATGGTAAGAATCTTGCGGTTACCGACTCGAAACTCGGTTTGTCGATAGGCGAGAATGCTACCTTTACTGCATCAGATGGCACTAACCTAAGCACAGTGACAATCAACGGCCAGTTCGCCAACTCTGGTAAGTTCATCCACGGTGGTTCTTCAAAAGTGATTTGGTCATCGTCATCAAACCGTGACATTTCAATGAATGGTTATTCATTCTACGATTTTGAAGTGCAGAACGTAGGCGGTGCAACAGTGACATTCACAGTTGAAGCTGGTAAGCCACTTAAGATTGAGAACAATTTCACAATCAGCGGCGGAAATGTCAACTGCAATGGTGGCGTTCTTGAAATCGGTGGTGATTTCACCAAAACAGGTGGCAATTTCATCCATGGTAATGGAACCGTCAGACTGAATGGCAGCAAAGAACAAACCATATCGTCGAACACTACGTTGTCGTTCTATAATTTGGAGCTGATTGGCACCAACACAAAGAATATTGGTATCGATATTGAAGTTGTGAAGGATATAACCGTCGGCACGACAGTGAAAGCCCTTGGCACAACCAATATCACATGCCGCGGCAACTGGAACAGGCCTGCATCCGGCTCACAGAAGAATAACTTCATTGGCGGCACAGGAGCAGTCATATTTGCCGGTTCGGTAATGCAAGACATCAACAAGCCGGAAACATTCACAAATGTCACGTTCAACAATCCTAAGTTGGCGGCATTCTCAACAACCTACACGCAGACAATAACAGGCGTGCTGACACTTACTCATGGTATTCTGAAAGGTAATGCATCGAACCCGATTTGCCTGACAGAAGGTGCGTCGGTTGTTGGTGGAAGTCCTGAAAGTTACATCAATGGAACAGTTGAGAAAGAAGGCTCGGCAGATTTCTATTTCCCGATAGGCGGCAACGACCGTTATGCGCCAATCGAGATCTTTGATTTGGGCGGCTCGAGCAAGTTCCAGGTAGGGTACCATAGCGACATGCCAGACAATCAGACTAATCTGGATGCCGATGTGAACCAAATCAGTAAAAAGGAATACTGGACGCTGAATCGTAATTCGGGTTCAACAATGCCTAAGGTCAAACTTTATTGGTACGACCGTTATTACAGTGAACTGAAAGATATGGATGTGGTGTCGGTTGTGCTTTATAAGGATAACAAGTGGACTCGACAGATTGACAGAGTGGTTGAACACGAAAAAGAGATTATCAATGCCTTGTCAGGTTACGAAGAAGATACACTTCGCGGATATATCACTACGCGTGTGCCAATTGAAGAATCCGGAAAACTGACCTTCGGA
Organism: Salinivirgaceae bacterium; assembly: GCA_017557785.1. Lineage (GTDB taxonomy): Bacteria > Bacteroidota > Bacteroidia > Bacteroidales > SZUA-534 > RUG13583. The sequence continues at coordinate 16,327 of JAFYYA010000077.1, read as the reverse complement.
TTAACCTATCCGACAATTACTTGGCTGAATGGCGCATTGACAGACGCATATTCGACACAAGAAAACTGGACGGGTAAATATATCCCGGATGAAAGAGTGAACATTCGAGTCAATTCTGTTGATCCTGGCAACAACACGCCAAAAGTCACATCGACAGGTAAATGCTACGATATGACAATTAACGAAGGTGGTAAACTCGAAGTGGCTTCGGGTGCAACGCTGACAGTCTTTGGCAACGCTACCATCCATGGCGAATTGAAGCTTGCCCAGGGTGCAAAAATCACCTTTATGAAGGATGTTTTAGGTGCTGACGGCCATGTATTGGCTGCTGCTAATTCTGAAGTGTATATCAGCAGTGAAACCGACCAAATTGTTGCTTTGGATTCGTGCTACAACATTGTTTTTGAAGGTGGTTTGAGCAAAACAGACAAATGCACAAAAACTCTCACTTCAGACATAAAAGTCGGTGGCTCGATTAATGTGAAGAATTACACAACTCTTGCTGCAGGAAGCCATACTATTTCGCTTGGTGGCAACCTTACAATTACTACTTATGGCGATTTCATTAATGGTACAAGCACATTGGTGCTTAATGGTTCTGATAAACAGATACTCAGCATTACGCCTAACCGTGCGCTTTACAATCTTACCATTAACAACTCTTCGCCAACATCACCGCAGATCGATCTTGGATCGGGAATCAAGGTGACAGGTAGTCTTAATTTGATAAAAGGTAAGTTGCACTCAACGTCATCGTCACGTCTGATATTGGCTGGTGCAAAATCATCAATCGGAAATGCTGATTCGTATGTGATAGGTGAGATGGAAAGAGACGGAAGTGGTGATTTTGTCTTTCCGATTGGCTCTGAGCGTGGATTGGCACAGGTTGGTATATCTGGAACAGGTGCTACTTCATATTTCATGGTGGCAGAGTACAGAAACACTAAACCACAGTCGGTTGGCAATCTTGACGAAGCAAATGTTTTGAAAGTCAGTCATCTGGAATCGTGGCACTTAAGCAATAAAAATGACATTGACGCTAATCTGACGCTTTATTGGAACGATTCAGAATATAGTGAAATTACAGATGAAAAAGAGTTGTTGGTGGCCGTGCTTAGTGGCGGAAAATGGTACAGTTACGGATTTGATGGTGGCACAATGTCCGCTGATAAGAAATCTGGTACTGTTAAATCAGGCAGAATGATTAAAATTAAGAAGAGTTCGTCATCATCACAAACCATGCGGCAAGGTGCATCGCGGCGCACTCTTGCGTCGGGTGGTCCTGTAGCTCTTGCCGACGAAGGTGGTGTGGATGTTACATTTGGTACAAAGCGGCCCGATATTAACCCGCTTCCAATCGAGCTCGTCTCGTTTGATGCTGCTGTGACACCTAACAATACTGATGTGAAACTCACGTGGAGCACTGCATCGGAGCGCAACAACGACTATTTCACCATCGAGCACATGTTCGACGGCGAGTTGGAAACTGTTGACACTGTTGCGGCTAAAGGCGGGGCAGGAGAAGGTGCCGATTACGATTACCTGCACATCAACCAGTCCGCAGGAACGCATTACTACCGTCTGCTTCAGACCGATTATGATGGTACCGTAACAGTTGCGGCTGATTGGATTGCTGTCATCATCGAGAATGCCGACCAACCGGTATTGGATGCAAGCGTGGCGCCGAACCCGGGCCAGTGCCAGAACATCCGAATTACGGTTAGCGGTATCAGCGGCAGCAAGTTACGTTATGTGGTTGCTGACATGAGCGGACAATCGCTCATCGACCGTACAGTCAGCACCGCAGGAATGTCATCATTCCAGATTGATGCCACTGACTGGAAGTTGCAGCCGGCCATGTACCTTATCAAGGTCTTCACCGATAATGGCCAGACCGTTAGCAAGTTTGTGGTTGAATAAGTTTGGCCTGTAACAAATCAAACCCGCCGTGCGACAAATGGTTGCACGGCGGGTTTTTGTTTTTAACGTTATCTTTGTGTCATTCTAAATAATGTGAACAATATGATATTCAGTTATATATATCATACCCCTGATGTATGCGACAACTTGCTCGTCACATCCGATGGTGCGGAATTGACGGGCATTAGGTTCACAAAGGAGAGTGATTCTGGCAGCATGCACCATGAGTTGCCGATTTTTCAGGAAACCAGCCGTTGGCTCGATGTTTATTTTTCAGGACGGAAGCCCGATTTCGTGCCAAAATTCAGAATTGAAAATGCAACCCCTTTCCGTAACAAGGTTCTTGAAATAGTGCGGACAATTCCTTTCGGTGAAGTCTTGACTTATGGTCAAATAGCCGAGCGGATTGCTGAAGAATGCGGCATTGAGAGAATGTCGGCTCAGGCGGTTGGCGGTGCGGTGGGATGGAACCCAATCTGTATTATTATCCCTTGCCATAGAGTTATGGGAGCCAATGGCAGTTTGACTGGCTATGGTGGTGGAATCGAAAACAAAAAGGCTCTGCTTAAGTTGGAAGGGATTAGTTGGCGTTCATAAAAACAAAACCCCTGCAACCATGTGATTGCAAGGGTTTCTAGGTGATCTCATAGGGAGTCGAACCCTAATCGTCAGAACCGGAATCTGAAATTCTATCCATTGAACTATGAGACCGAATCGGGCGCAAATGTAATCAAATTTGCCAATCGCACCCTTGAATTTTCAAGGCGTTCTCACTTGCGGTCGAACACCACTTTTTTCCGCATGAAAAAGTTGAAGAAGAAAACCACAACCTGTGCTATGGTGTTGCTGATCAGGAAATAAACGCCGCAGCGGTTGGTGAGCACGGTGGTGATGCCAATGTTGATGGCCAGTCCAGCCGCGCCAATGAGAGTGAAGACGGCAAACTGCACAAGACTCTTGCCCGCACCGCCGGCTTTCTTGTGAAAAACCCAGATGGTGCAGAGTCCGTAGTTGACAAGCCCCGCCAGCAGCGATGCCACAAACGTTGACACAGCCAGCCAGTCGGGACCGAGCAGACGCTCGTTCAAGTACCACAGAATGGCAATGTTGGTCAGATAACGGATGCCTTCAACCACAGCATTGCGCGCAATCTGCACGGTTGTGCTGTCGGTTTTGCCGAAAAGTTTTGCCCAAAGGGTTTCCATTGCCTAATTCCGTTTGTCGGCACCCCACATCAGTTTGTTGCGCAGGGTTGAGAAGAATCCGTGGCCGTCGAATTTTATCAGGCTCACGCTGCGTTCGGCCTTGCTGATGGTGATTTCCGACGGATTGCTCAGCACCACCGATGTTGAGTCGAGTGAGAGCATATAGTTCTGCTCGCGGCTCTCAACCGTGATGCGAATGGTGCTGTAGTCGGGGATGACGAGCGGCCGCACCGTCAGGTTGTGCGATGCAATTGGCGTGATGATGATGTTCTGCGACGCGGGCGACAAGATGGGGCCACCGGCACTCATCGAGTAGGCCGTTGAACCAGTCGGCGTTGCAATTATCAGTCCGTCAGCCCAATAACTTGCCAGATACTTATCGTCGATGTAGGTGTGGATGACAATCATACTCGAACTGTCGCACTTGTGCACAGTAATCTCGTTGAGCGCGAACGGATGCTTAATCTCTTTGATTTGCGGTTGAAGCGCAAGCAGCGGCCGTTTCTCAACAATGAACTGATTGGCAGCCATAGCGTCGATGGCGCTTGCCACATCGTCGGGCGAGATGTCGGCCAGGAAACCCAGCCGCCCCGTGTTAATGCCCACAAACGGCACGTTCAAGTGCTCAAACTCGCTGATTGCCTTCAGAAAACTGCCGTCGCCACCCAGAACAATGATAAAATCAAGGTTGTCAGGCATTTTGCCCGTTGTGTCGATGTTCGCATAGGTCAGGCCGCTGTTCTGCTGCCAAAGGTTGAAAACCGGCGCAAACAACGGGTGCAGCCATATCCGCGCCTTGTGGCGGCTGAGCGCATCGAAGAGCGTTTTGAGCAGGCTCTCGTGCTGCGAACCAAACAACTGACTGTAGATGGCAACGTTCATAATTGATTATTCGAGAGTTACAATGAAACTGCCGCTGAAATCGGTCAGTTTCTTATTGAAATGTTCGGCCTTTTCGCGCGTCTCAAACGGACCGGCAATGATTCGGTAAACCTTCACGCCGTCCTTGTCGCCGATTTGAATCATTATGTCTTTATTAATCAGCGACTTGATTTCAGCACAACGCTTTACCAGATTGGCTGCTTCCTGGAACGAAGCGAGTTGCACGCCAAAGCCTTTCGGATGGATGGGCGTCGATTCAATCTTGAAATATTCGTTGGCTGGTGCCTGAACTTCAGTTACTTGAGTGGTGCGCGGTGCAGACTCGGCCTGTGCTGCTGGCTGGGCGGCAGGTTGCTCGCTGGCTGCCGGCTGCGAACCCGGCCACGCCGGTGCCGACGAACTGCGCTTCATCTCGGTTGCCGATGCGGCGTTCGATTCGGGCAGGCTGATGACTTCAACCTTGACACTTGCCGTGCCCTTGTTGATGTAATTCAACTTTTCGGCGGCTGCTCTCGACAGGTCGATGATACGCTTCTCGACAAACGGTCCACGGTCGTTGATGGTGACGTCGACCGACAGATTGTTGTCGAGATTGGTGACGCGGACCACTGTGCCGAACGGCAGCGTGCGGTGAGCGGCAGTCATCTTCTTCTGGCTGAAAGTCTCGCCGCTGGCGGTCATCCGGCCGTCGAACTTGTCGGCGTAGAACGATGCTATTCCAACTTCGGTTATCTGTGCCGACAGCGTGCCCGACAACGCGAGCAGCAATGTGGCCAATGTGATTTTGATTCTTTTCATATCTATTTGAATGTTAAATTGTTTCTATTGAAAATTAAGCGGTTTGTGGCAGTGCTTCGGCTTTCTTCTCGTGTGCCGCCTGGATGCTCAGGTTCAGTTCAAATCCCAAAAGCAGAATGCTCGAGTTGATATTGAGCCAGACGAGTATCGCGATAAGCGTGCCGATTGAGCCATATAACGCATTGTAATTGCTAAAGTTAGCCAAATAAAAACCGAATCCGGCCGATGTGAGCAGCAACAGCAGCGTGGCCATCACCGAACCCGTCGAGATGAAACCCATATGAGTGTGCTTTGCTGGCGCGAAATAGTAAATCACCGAAACGCTTACAATGCAGAGCGACAGGATGATAAGCCACTGAACAATGTAGAACATCACGGTTGAGAAGGTGCCGAAAAGGATGCGTTTGGCAATGAGATAGGCCAGTATTGTGCGGCCGAAAATGAGCAGCGCGATGGCTGTGGCCAAAAGCACGGTGATGAGCCCCACCATAATGAGTGACGACACTCGCAGGTTGATGAACGAGCGGGTTTCGTGCACGTTGATTGACTGGTTGAAGGCTCGGATGACCGCCGTTACACCATTCGATACGATGATGATGGTGGTGATGCAACCAATTGACAACAAACCACTTCGCGGATACATCACAATGTCGGCAAGAGTTTCTTCAATAGTCTCAAACGTTTCTGACGGGATGAGTTGCTCGAGCAAATCCATCAGTTCGGTTTGGAAATTCGGAATCGGAATGTAAGGAATAAGCGTGGACAGGAACAGCAAGCCAGGGAACACTGCCAGGAAGAAGTTGAAGGCGATGCTGGCCGCGCGGATGCCCAACGTGCCGTTCGACATTCCCTTAACGAAAAACGAGCCCACTTCGAACATCGACAGATGGCCGAATCCGGGCAGAGTGTGGCGCTTGGTCCACTCTATAACGGCATCGAGCCGTGCCTTCCATTTTTCGATTATTTTTTTGAAACTCATTATTTTATTGCCTTTAAACTCAAGTCGAGACTGCGGATTTGGTGCGTGAGTGCGCCAACCGATATGAAATCGACACCGGTGGCGGCGTAGTCGCGCAAGTTGGCGTCGGTGATGCCGCCCGATGCTTCGGTCTCATATTTGCCGTCAATCATCTCAACGGCTTTTTTTGTGTCCGGAATCGAGAAATTGTCAATCATTATGCGGTCGATGCCGCCGATTTCCATAATCTGCTTAATCTCGTCGAACGAGCGCGCTTCAACTTCAATCTTCAAGTCCTTGCCTTTGGCTTTCAGATACTCTTTCGCACGGTTGATGGCCTGCGGAATGCCGCCAGCGAAATCGATGTGATTGTCTTTGATGAGAATCATATCGTAGAGTCCGATGCGGTGGTTCTGTCCGCCGCCCATCACCACGGCCATCTTCTCAAAGACACGCATTCCGGGTGTGGTTTTGCGGGTGTCGAGAATCTTGGTGTGAAGGCCTTTCACAAGTTCAACATATTTGCTTGTCTGAGTGGCGATTCCGCTCATCCGCTGCATAAAGTTGAGCACCAGGCGCTCGGTTTGCAGAATCGAGAGTTCGCGCCCTTCGACGATGAATGCCACATCGCCTTTCTTCACAGGTGTGCCATCAGTGATGAATGTGGTCATTTTCAAGTCTTTGTCGAATGTCTCGAAAACCATTCGCGCCACTTCAACACCTGCCAGAATGCCATCTTGCTTGACAAGCAGTTGGGCCTTGCCGCGCTGGTCGGCCGGAATGGTACTGAGCGATGTGTGGTCGCCGTCGCCAACATCTTCGCGGATGGCGCGGGCTATGAAATCCTTTATGTACTCTTGATTGTCCATTTTATTCTATTGAAAATTGATATACAAGTTGTTGCGACAGTTGTTGCTTGGTCAGGAAACTGATTCTGTAGCGGTGGTTGCCGCTGTCGAGTGTTCCGATGACCGAGATGCCGTCGGTGCCGATGTTTTGGGCAAGCACGGTGAACTGTGTCGGCTTGTTTTTTGCAAAAAACTGACTCAGAATCATATTCGCCTGATTGCGGCTGCTCACAACCGAGTAGTCGGGCATCAGCAACTCGACGCGCTTATTGAAAAATGCGGTCAGCGAGTCGGCATTGCCGTCGGCGATGGTGCGTGTGATGCGGTCGACAACCGAATCGACGACAACCACCTGCGACATTGCCCGCAGCGGACAAACCGACAGCGCGGCCAGCACCGCAGTCAACACAATCATTTTTTTTGCCGAAAACATTTTCAAATTCATATTTTTGACCATCGGCAAAGGTAATATTTTATAATGACTTTAGACAGATGAAAACCATTCTATACGCTATCGGCAAGACCGACGATGAATATTTGAACACTGGCATTGCAAAATATTGTCAGCGGATTGTGCGCTACACGCCTTTTGAATTTGTGGCGCTGCCCGACATCCGCAACTCGAAAAGTATGAGTGAAGCGGTGCAACGCACTAAAGAAGGTGAACTGATTCTGAAGCAGTTGGAACAGAGCGATTATGTGGTGCTGCTCGATGAGCGCGGCCGCGAACTGACATCGGTGGGCATGGCCGAATGGATGGGCGGCGTGTTTGCTGCAGGCCACAAGCGGCTTGTGTTCTTGATTGGCGGCCCTTACGGCTTTTCCGACGAAGTGTACGCCAGGGCCAATGCAAAAATTTCACTCTCAAAACTCACTTTTCCGCATCAATTGGTTCGATTATTGTTTGTTGAACAACTGTACCGTTGCCACACAATTTTGAAAGGCGAACCGTACCACCATATTTAAACGATAACGATAACGAAAAACGATAACTCTAACACTGACGCTGATCAACACCTAACACCCAATACCTAACACCCCGAAAATGCACTTTCTTGCCCGCCACCGGTTATTGTTCTACGCCATCATCTGCTTTGCGGTGGGGTTGAAGGTGCTTAGTTCCGACGGCGGCTTGAAAAACATTGAGCCTGAGCGCCAGAAGTTTATTCAGGCTCTGCACGAGAAGGAACTGCTGGCCGAGCAACTTGCCGACACTCTGTTCGAATACGCGCAGTCCGACCGAATCAGCGAGTTTGCCAATGGCGACAATCCGCGGCCCGACCGCCTGTTCGACCGCCATGGCATTATTCTTTATGTATACTCGGGACGCAATCTGGTCTACTGGACCAACAACTCAATAGCCATTCCCGATGGCACCATGTGGTACAAACAGTCGTTTGTGAACACGGGCAACGCCTGCGTCATTCCGCGTTACAAGACCAACAAGCAGCAGACGGTGGTGAGTGTGATTGTGGTGAAAACTGATTTCGCTTACGAGAACGAGTTTTTGCAGAACAAACTGCACTCGTCGTTCGGCATAAAGAGCAACCTGAGTCTAAATACCGATGACAAGACATCGGAAAACGCCGTCTACAGTTCTGATGGAAACTATCTGTTCTCGTTCAGCCTTGAAAACACCAACGACTCGGGTAAGCGCCGCCGCGTGGCATTCCCGCTGTTGCTGCTGTCGTTTGTTCTGCTGATGCTCTACGCGCAGAAGGGAATCAAAAAGAACCGGCTCAGCAACCGCAAGTTTTTTGTGCTTACGCTGATAGCCGTGGCGGCCAGAGTGGGCATACAGGTGTTCCTGCCGCAGGAATACTACTCGCAGTTGGGCATTTTCTCGCCGCAACACTATGCCGCATCTGTATTCTTCCCGTCGCTGGGCGATTTGCTGATTAGCGTGGTGATGATTGTGTATTTGATATTTGTCTATTCGTTCAAGGTGCATCTGCAGCGGCTCGACAAATATTCGCTCGTGCGCCGCATTGCCATATCGGTGCTTTGGGTGGTTGCGCTCATGATATATTATGTTTTCCTGACGCACACTCTCAACACGCTCATTCACGACTCGAATTTCCCGTTCGAGATTTACGAAATCACCAATCTCAACATCTATGGTGTGCTTGGTTATCTGATACTTGCGTTCTGTTTCGTGGGATTTCTGCTGTTGCTCGACAAGGCTGTCATTCAGTTGCTCAAAACCTTCAGTTTCTGGCGGGCTCTGCTGATTGTGGTGCCTGTGTGGGCTATAGCGTCGGCTCTGCTGCTCTGCAACTATCCAAGTTCGCCTTACATTCAGATGTGTGTGTCGTTTCTGATTATCAGTATTTTGTGGTTATATCTGCGCAACACAAATCGAGTCAATTACGCGTCGGAAGTAATGTTGATTGGCCTGATTGCAATTTATGTGACCAACTACACACGCGTCGAGAGCAGTATGCGCCATGCCGAAGAGAACGAAGTTCTGTGCGTCAATCTTTCACAGATGCAGGACCCTGCAGCCGAAGTCATTTTGTCGGATATCATCAATAATATAAAGGCCGACAAGCAGATAGCATCCATTCTGGCGGCATCGGAATACAGCCACGACGACCTTTACCGATACATCGAGAATCAGTATTTCAATGGTTATCTAAATCGCTACAACTTCAGCCTGACAGTGTGCGACCAGCACGACGAAATCAGTTTCGGCCCCGACCAGAACCAGCAGAACTGCCATCAGTATTACAACCGCTATCTGCGGCAATACGGCTCGCAAACGCCGGTGCAGGGACTGTTCAGAATCAGGAACGCTTCGTCGGAAACCAGTTATCTGATACGCATTGCCGTTCCGTCGCGCCAAAAGGAAACCGTGACGCTGTTCTTCAGCCTGGCGCCGAAACTCAACTATGAAGTGCTCGGCTATCCCGAACTGCTGCTCGAGAAACCGCTCAGCACCGACCGCTACAAGCAGCATATCAGTTATGCAAAATACCAGAACGGCCGACTCACGGCGCATTCGGGCACGTTCCCATATGCGTTCGACAATCAGGTGTATGGCAAGCACGACGGCGAGTTCAGTCATTTCAGCGTTGAGCATTACGACCATGTGATGTACGTCAGCGACAGCGAGAACTGCATCATTGTGAGCACGCCCACCATCACAGCCTTCAACATTCTGATTTCGCTTACCTATACATTCGTATTCTTCTTGCTGATAATCACATTGTTGCTGGTTTTGGGCAATTCCTACACCAAGATGTTCGACATTCGTTTCACCATCAAAAACAAGGTGCTGGTGTCGATTCTGGTCATTCTCATCATCTCAACGGTGTCAGTGGCGGGCGGCGTGGTTTATTACACTATCAATCAATATAAACGCTCGCAGAACGAAATAATGTCGAGCAAGGTGCAGTCGGCGTTGATGGAAATTGAGCAGCGCTACTCGAACATTACCGATATCAAGCGCATTCCGGCAGACGAACTCAACTCGCTCATGGCATCGATTTCGAACACACTGCTCACCGACATCAATCTTTACGACCAGACGGGAAACCTGATTGCCACTTCGCGCCGCGAGATTTACTCGCGCAAACTCACGAGTGAGAAGATGAACGCCACGGCCTTCCGCGAACTTGAGATGAACAAAAAATCGCGGATTGTGCAGAGCGAGAGCATCGGCAAACTCAACTATTACTCGGCCTATGTGCCATTCATCAATTCGCGCAATAAACTGCTGGCTTACATCAATCTGCCTTATTTTATCAAGCAAACACCTTTGCGCCAGGAACTTACGAGTGTGTCAGTGGCCGTAATAAACATCTACGCGGTGCTAGTGGTGCTGAGTGTGGTGATTGCCATTTTCCTGTCGAACCGCATAACGCGGCCCATTGTGAGTGTTCAGGAACGAATCCGCAGCCTTGACCTTGGCAAGAGCAACCAGCGCGTTGAGTACGATGGCGACGATGAGATTGCCGAACTGGTGAATGAATACAATCTGATGCTCGAAGAGTTGAGTATCAGTGCGTCAAGGCTTGCCAAATCGGAACGCGAGAGCGCTTGGCGCGAGATGGCGCGGCAGGTGGCACACGAAATCAAGAACCCGCTCACCCCGATGAAACTCAGCGTGCAACTGCTCGAGCGCTCGCAACGCAACGGCGACCCCGATTTTAACGAGCGGTTCGAGAACACCGCGCGCACCCTTATTGAGCAAATCGACAGCCTGTCGTCGATAGCATCAGAATTCTCACAGTTTGCACGAATGCCCGAAGGCCGCACCGAACTTGTGAACCTTAACGAGCGCATCAACCAGAGTGTTGAACTCTTCCGCGATACCACCACCACCAAAATCACCTTTGTTGAGCCTGCCGGGCAGTCGGTGAACATCATTGCTGACAACGAGCGAATGCTTCAAGTGTTCAACAATCTGATTAAGAATGCTATACAGGCCATACCAAAGAAACAGAAAGGCAAAATCAACATCTCACTTCGTTGTATGAAGGGGCGTGCTATTGTTGAGATTCAGGACAACGGAATCGGCATCTCGCCAGAAACCGAAAAGAAACTGTTCCAGCCCAATTTCACCACCAAAACCAGCGGAACAGGTCTTGGACTGGCCATTGTCAAAAACATTGTGGAAGACGCCGGCGGTGCCATCTGGTTCTATTCAAAAGTGGGCAAGGGCACATCGTTCTTCGTGTCGTTCCCGCTGCCGCAAGAGCAGGCTTAAGTTTAGGTATTCCGCTTGGCGTAATCGGAAGGGTAGAAGCGGGGTTGGCGGAAAAATACCGATAAATAACCCAAAAGAACCGAAAATCGGGTGGTTCTCTTCCGTTTTTTTCGACATACATTTACGATGAACAAATTTGTATTGATATGAAACGTATTATCATTCTGACAATTGCCGCCACAATGGCGTACGGCGCGGTATCGGCGCAGACCGACACAGTCAACATTCAGGAAGTGGTAGTGACAGGAACTCGCAACCCAATAGATATCAGACATTTGCCTATGACGGTCTCGGTTGTCGACCAGGCAAAACTGACAGAACAGAATCAGATTTCGGTGCTGCCAACCGTTATGCAGCAAGTGCCAGGCCTGTTTCTGACCAGCCGCGCGGTGATGGGCTTCGGCGTGTCGGGCGGCGGCTCGGGCGCCATCAATGTGCGTGGTATCGGCGGAACGCCAAACACTGATATTCTGGTACTTATCGATGGTCATCCGCAGTATCAGGGCATCTTCGGCCACCCAATTTCCGACAGTTATCAGACAATGATGACCGAACGCGTTGAAGTGCTGCGCGGCCCCGCATCGGTGCTCTACGGCAGCAATGCAATGGGCGGCGTCATCAGCATCGTCACCCGCTCGATGAAGCAGGACGGCGTCCGCACCAGCGTGAATCTGGGCGGCGGAAGCCACGGAACGCTGATGGCCGAAGCGTCGAACCAGGCGCGTGTGGGCAAGTTTTCGAGCACCGTGTCGGCCGTTTATAACAGGTCCGACAACCATCGGCCAAATATGGATTTTGAACAGGTGGGCGGCTACGTGAAGTTGGGTTACGACATCAACGAGCACTGGAACGCCTACGCCAATGCCGACATCACCCGCTTCGACTCGAAATACCCTGGCAGCACCGCCGAGCCCGTCTATGGTGCCGAGCAGTGGATTCTGCGCGGTGTGATGACGGCGGCCGTTGAGAACAACTACGGCAGCACGAGCGGCGCAGTGAGCGTCTATTCGAATTTCGGTCGCCACAAAATCGACGATGGTACAAAGGTCGATACTCTGACCACCGACCGCTATTTCCGTTCGAAAGACGCACTGACGGGCGTCTCGGTTTATCAGAGCGCACAACTTTTCGGCGGCAACCGCGTGACCGTAGGCTTTGATTATCAGCATATTTTTGGCGATGCCTATTATACCAACAAGAAAACCGATACGGTGATGACCATTCCGAACAAGCAGACGGCAAAATCGACACGTCACGAAGTGGCAGGATACGTTGATTTTCGCCAAGACGTAACCGATTGGTTTACAGTTGATGCCGGCATCCGTTTCGACCATCATTCGGTGACTGGCGGCGAGTGGATTCCGCAGGCGGGCATTGTCATCCGCCCGATGGCTACCGCCGAAGCCAAAGCAATGATTAGCAAGGGATTCCGTAATCCGACAATGCGCGAGATGTACCTTTATCCGCCGTCGAACGAAGACCTTGAAGCAGAGCGCATCTGGAACTACGAACTGTCGTGGCGTCATCGCTTTGGCAAACTCACCTACGGCGCCAACATCTACTATCTGAAAGGCGACAATATGATTCAGACACAGCCAGTTGACGGCAAGCCGCGCAACGTGAACACAGGCGAGATTGAGAACTACGGCCTTGAACTTGAAGCCACCTATGCGCTTAACGAGCACGTGAGCCTGAACACCAACCACTCGCTGCTGCATATGGAAAACAAGGTGGTGGCCGCGCCTGAATATAAGGGTTTTGCGGGTGCAAACTTCAACTACGGCAAACTGGCTCTGATGGCGGGTTTGCAGTATGTGCATAACCTTTACACAGCCGTCGGCGCTAACGAGAAGACCGAAGATTTCTGTCTGCTCAATCTGTCGGGCAGTTACCGCCTGACAAAGAATTTCAGCCTGTGGGCTCGCGGTGAGAATCTGCTGGCGCAAGAGTACGAAATCAACGCTGGCTACCCGATGCCGAAGGCTACCGTTATGGGCGGGGTGAAGATTGAGTTTTGAGTTGATTAAACAATCGAAAGGGCAGGAGTTTCCCTGCCTTTTTTTGTTTAATTATTTCAATCTTTGCGTTATGCTCGACATTGAGACATATCGCGATTTTTGTCTTTCGCTTGGCGCCGATGTTGTGGAGAAGATGCCGTTTGCGGCTTTCCCTCACGGCGCGAGTGTGCTGGTGTTTTACGTGCACGGCCACATGTTCGCCTTTTTCGATTGCGACAATTACGGCATTGTCACACTCAAATGCCAACCCGACCGCATTGAAGAACTCAAGGCCGGCTACGACTGCATTGGAAAGCCGTCCAACCTTTCACCCAAACACTGGATTGGCATTGATGCCCGCACCGCCCCCGCCGACCTTCTTCGCGAACTCACCCGAAACTCGTACCTGATTGTGCGGGGGAAGTACAAAGGATAGAACTAAAGGTACATTTCCGACGAAAGAAAGCGAAGCGCGTATGCTCGCATTTATTTGTATATTTGCCTTAAGGTTTATTATTAAAGAATCCGTTTCTAATAATTAAAGCATTAAAATGAAGAAAATAATCAAATTTGGCTTGATAGCCACAGTGCTGGCAGCGTTCGCTTTTGCTGGTTGCAAAAATGATGATGACGAAGAATTGAAAAAGGAAGACGACAAAACCGTTGTGAGTGATACTACCAACATTACTGACACAACGCCACAAGTGCCTGATACTATCGGAATGGCGGAACTTGTTCAAATTAAAGTTGGTACACCATTCAGCAAAGGCGTAATTGATAAGTTTTTACCTGCCGATAAATCAACTTCGGTTGATGTGTTCGACAAGCCGCAAGTAGTTTTCAATGTGCCGTTGAATACCGATACGGCGTTCGATTGGAAGTCGGTTTACCGCATATCTATTGCAGAATTTACGCTTAAAAAGGCTGACGGTACACAGATTAACGGCACATTCTCGAGCAGCAGCGATAGTCTGACAAGTTTCTTCAATATGCCCGAACCTTACGAAAATGGTGCAAGTTACAGTGCTTATGTTAAAATCAAGTTTGAACAGAAGGTTGGCAATGTCTGGCAAATAATTAAAGACGAAAACGGCAACGATTATTTCGAAGAGCAAACCACAGAGTTTACGGCTGGTGAGCGCCGTTTCGCTTTCGACCCAAAACATATTCTGTATGCCTATCCCGCTGACCGTCAGTATGCTTTCCTTCCCAAAGAATACCAAACGGCATATATGATTCTCGATTTCGACTACTCATATTTGCTCAACCAATACAAAGAAAAGGGCTACGAGCAGAAAATCCGCATAACACCTTTTGGCGGCGAGACCACAACCGTCGATTTCACCTATACAACCGCTACAAACGGCTTCGGAAGCGCAGAAATTGACTATTCAATTGCCGACCTTCGCCTTGACACCAATGTGATTTATCACCTTGCAATAGTAAACATTGCAAAAGATTCTTCGCAAACCGATGCAAGTGTGCCTTACGAAATCTACGCCATTGATTTCCGTACAAGTTATTACAATACCATTTCCGAAAAAATGGATAATACATCTATTGGTGGGTTAGTTAAGTATAAACAGTACCATATGAAGAGCAGTTGGGTAATAGGTATAAAAACTGATACTTTTTTCGAATCATTTGATGATTATGATTACAACAAAAAAGAACCGTCGCGCAGTTTGATTCACGTGAACCTTGATTACGATAATTGTGAGTGGTATAAAGAAAAAATGGCACCATTGATTTATGAAAATGCGGATGTACAGTCAATTGTAGGTGACTGTATGCCGCCTGCCTATGTGCATTATTATATTTATGGTGCACAAGGTGTTACATTGACTGATGAAGAAGTTAAAACAGGTAAGTTGGAAGGTCGCTCTAATTGGATGACTTATAATTGGTACTTGGATTCATTTGAGAAAGATTTCAAAGAAATCCGCAATATACTTGTAAAATACAGCGAAAAAAGCCCTGTCAGAAAAGGAGTGGAAGAGTTTTTAAAACATGGTAATATTCCAAGTTTAACAGAAGGCAAATATCCTATGAAGTTGGAGTATGTGTTGCCTGGAAAGAAAATTGTAACAACAACGCTGATTGTTGATATGGAATATCGTGAATAGAAGTCTAATTGAAATTCCATAAAAAACGCCAATCGTAAAGGTTGGCGCTTTTATTAAGCGGAAATCAGTTAAACTAGTATTCAAGAAATCTGTGAAACTCTGTGTAATCAGTGTTCCCGATAGTTATCGGGACTGTGCGAGAAAACCCAGTGCGAGAATCCACACAAAAAAAGCCGTCCAAACTGAACGGCTTTTTCTTTTCTATTTAACACTGATTAAATGTTCTTTCCGTGCTCGAGCAGAAGAGTGTGAGTCGGTTGGTCGCACACTTCGGTTGGGCCAAAGTATTGGATTGGGCCAGGATAAACGAAATCGGTGTTGATTGCCCACTCGTCGCGTTTCGAAGCGAAATACTTGAACGGACCGCCGTCGAGTTTTACAAGAGCCTTCTGAATAACCGGTTTCATCTTGCCGTTGCGTTTTTCCATATTCATCATTGCGGTGATAGGAATACCGCCCGAAATCCATTTGTCGGCAGGCTCGGTGGTGTTGCGAACCGATGACATGTAGCCGGTCTTGCCAGCGCCAATCAGCATCGATGCGGTGTAACCCAACGAGTAGCAGTAGTCGGCATCGAAGTTCGACGGAGCGGCGCAGCGGCCCTCATATCCGAAGAAGTGGTGCTGTGTGGCGAATTTGCCAGCGAACTTGCCAGCCTTCTTCCACTCGGCCAGTTTCTTGCCAACCATTTCGGCCAGCAGTTGCTCGGTCTCGATGAGCGATACCTGAACGTTTCCGTGCGGGTCGCGTTCCAGTGCCAACTGACGTGAAACAGACACCGGCAGGCTCTCGAAGATAGCAGCGTTCTCTTTCGACAGATGTTTTACAACATAGTCGATTTTAGCGTCGTCGGCCACCTTGTCAAATTCAGCCTGATTAGCT
>JAFYYA010000076.1 GCA_017557785.1 Salinivirgaceae bacterium | reverse complement strand
TCAATGGTTTATGGAATATAACTTCACCGAAATCGAACAGAAATGGCAGGCTTATTGGGAAAAGAACAAAACCTTTAAGACCGTTTTAGACAAATCGAAACCTAAATTCTACGCACTCGATATGTTCCCCTATCCGTCGGGAGCGGGACTGCACGTTGGTCATCCCGAAGGATATACGGCTACCGATATTGTGAGCCGCTACAAGCGTATGAAAGGCTTCAACGTTCTTCACCCGATGGGTTGGGACGCCTTCGGTCTGCCTGCCGAGCAGTATGCCATTCAAACGGGCACTCACCCTGCCATTACCACCAAAAAGAACTGCGACACGTTCCGCCGCCAAATCAAGGCTTTGGGCTTGAGTTACGACTGGGACCGCGAGATAAACACCACTGACCCAAAATATTACAAATGGACACAGTGGATTTTCATTAAACTCTACAACACCTGGTTCGACAAGGAGCAGCAGAAAGGCCGCCCCATTTCGGAGCTGCCAATTCCTGCCGATGTCAAGGCCAAAGGCGATGCTGAAGTAAAGAAATATGTTGACTCACAACGTCTTGCATACTACGACAACGCCCAAGTTTGGTGGTGCCCCAACTGCAAGACCGTTTGCGCCAACGAAGAAGTTTTGAACGATGGCTCGCACGAGAAATGCGGCTGCCAAGTGAATCGCAAGAACCTGAAACAATGGATGTTGCGTATTCCGTTGTATGCCGAGCGCCTGTTGAAAGGTCTCGACGGACTCGACTGGCCCGCTGGCGTAAAAGATATGCAGCGCAACTGGATTGGCCGCTCAACGGGTGCCGAAGTCGATTTTGAACTCGACGGCGTTGATGCCAAACTGACTGTCTACACCACCCGCTGCGACACCTTGTTCGGCGCCACCTATATGGTTATCGCGCCCGAGCACCCGATGATTGACCTGATTGTCACCGCCGACCAAAAAGCGGCTGTTGACGAGTATCGCAAACAGGCTTCGATGAAATCGGATTTGGACCGCACCGAACTGGCAAAGGAGAAGACTGGCGTGTTCTCTGGCCGATATGCAAAAAATCCCGTAAACGGCACATTGATACCTATCTGGGTTGCCGACTACGTGCTGATGGGTTACGGAACTGGCGCAATTATGGCCGTGCCCGCCCACGACACACGTGACTGGGAGTTTGCCAAGAAATTCAACCTGCCGATTATCGAAGTTCTGAAATCGGAAGTCGATGTGCAGGAGCAGGCCTGGACAGAAGACGGCGTGCACGTCAATTCGGGATTCCTTGACGGTTTGAACAAGAAAGACGCCATTGACAAGATGATTGCCTGGCTCACCGAGCGCAATCTGGGCAAGGCCACAGTCAACTATAAAATCCGCGACTGGTTGTTCAGCCGCCAACGCTACTGGGGCGAGCCGTTCCCAATCATTCACTGGGAAGACGGCGAAGTTACGATGGTCGATGAGAAGGACCTTCCGCACAAACTGCCCGAACTGACCAAATACGAGCCGAGCGACACTGGCGAATCGCCGCTGGCAAACGCCACCGACTGGCTCAACGTCACCGACAAGAACGGTCGCCGCGGCCGCTACGAGACCAATACAATGCCGCAATGGGCTGGCTCGTGCTGGTACTATCTGCGCTACACTGACCCAACGAACGACTCTGCGCCGTTCTCAGTTGAAGCCGAAAACTACTGGATGCCTGTCGATTTGTATGTGGGCGGTGCCGAGCACGCCGTGCTTCACTTGCTCTACAGCCGTTTCTGGCACAAGGTTCTGTACGATTTGGGCATTGTCCACACCGACGAGCCTTATCAGAAACTGTTCAATCAGGGAATGATTCTGGCTTTCGCCTACGAGACACAGGCTGGAGCCAAAGTCACTTCGGATATGGTTGAAGAGCGCGACGGCAAATTCTACCACAAGGAGACTGGCGCCGAACTTCGTCAGATTGTGGCCAAGATGTCGAAATCGCTTAAGAATGTGGTTAACCCCGACGATGTGATTGCACACTACGGAGCCGACAGCCTTCGTCTTTACGAGATGTTTATGGGACCGCTCGACGCCGTGAAACCGTGGGCCGAGAGTGGCGTGAAGGGCGTGTTCAACTTCCTTGCGCGCGTGTTCCGCTTCTTCAGCGAGAAAGAGAAC
>JAFYYA010000075.1 GCA_017557785.1 Salinivirgaceae bacterium | reverse complement strand
TAATCGAGTCGGGCAGGTTCCAATATCGCGTAAGCGTGAGGTTTTGGCCGTCGAAAACAGCATAGTGCCCTTGCGGGAATTTCAGCACACCATTATATATTGTGTCGGGTGCGGGAATGTAGCCCAGTTGCAGAAAAAGGCTTACGGCGTGGCTGTTGAGGCTCTTGTTGCGACGGAAAATATCGGTCTGCTCAATGGCCTTCAGTTCCGACGCGAACACCAGATTGCCGTCGTAAATGCAATAGAATAAGGGTTTTATGCCCATTCGGTCGCGGAAAAGCCAGATGCGCTGCGTGGCAATCTCGCAGATGGCAATGGCGAACATTCCGTTCAGCCGTTCGACAAACTGCGGCCCCAACTGCTCGAACGCTTCCACAACCACTTCAGTATCAGATGTTGTGCGCATTTCGATGCCCAGTTCGGCAGCCACTTCGCGGTAGTTGTAAATCTCGCCGTTGAACACAGCCACAAACCGCCCCGAGTGCGACATCATCGGCTGATTAGCCTTGTCGCTCAGGTCGATAATGCTCAACCGACGGTGCCCCAGCGCCACTTTTGAGCCAGTGTAAATGCCGTCGGCATCGGGCCCGCGATGGCGCAAAACATTGGTCATCAGTTCAATCTGCCGCTTGTCGGGTTCGCCCTTGATGGCGTAATATCCTGCAATTCCGCACATTTTTTCGTTCGTTCTTCGATGTCAAAAATAAACAAAAGGATTTAGGATTTAGAAATTAGGATTTAGGATTTTGTAAGATGCATAAAGACAGTCCGTTGTCTGTGGTCTGATGTCTGTAGTCCAATGTCGTTATCCATTCTTCCGCCAAAACATTTACATTTGCGCAAAATAAGCAATATGGACGAAGTAAGGATTGATAAATGGCTTTGGGATGTGCGTCTCTACAAGACTCGCAGTCAGGCTGCCGATGCCTGCCACAAGGGCCGTGTGACCATTGGCGATATGACCGTGAAGGCGTCGCGGCCGATAAAAGTGGGCGAAGTGGTTGAAGTGAAGAAGAATCCCGTGGTTTACCGATACAAGATTTTAGGTATTCCCAAGTCGCGTGTGTCGGCAAAACTTGTGCCCGAATATCTTGAGGATCTGACACCCGAGCAGGAAATCCTGAAAATCGACCTTATGCGTGCCGACATCAATGGCCGCCGTGATCCGGGTGCAGGCCGCCCCACCAAACGCGACCGCCGAATGCTTGACATTTGGATGAACGGGGACGAATGACACAAACGCATACAAAAAACACAAACGCATACAAAAAACACAAACGCAAACAAACGAGAAAAGAGATGAACCGGAAAATACTTGTTTTAACAGCCTTGATTTTTAGTGTGTTATCATTGGTGGCGGCGCCAAATGTCAAAAAATTCCAAGAGTTGTTCGCAAAGTATGATGAAAGCTACAACGCAGGTGATTATTCGGCATCAGTAAACTATCTTGAGCAAGCACTGCCAAATATTCCTGCTGACTCAATATTTTGGTTCTCAGATACATATAACGGATTGGCGTATGCCTATTTCAGATTAGGAAACTTTGATAAAGCCATTGATTACGGGCAGAAGGAATTGGAATGCGATTATCAGATTGGCGATTCGGCGCGCATTTCTACTGCACTCTCGATTATGGCATCGATAGTGGCTTACCAGCGGCGCTATGCCGATGCTGAGCATTATATGCGCAGTTCGGTTGATTATGCTGTGGCAAACGATTCACTAATACTTGCCAGTCGTTATTCGGTTTTGGGCGAGATACTTTCGTTGCAAAACAAGCACGATGAGGCCATTGAATATATTCTGCAGGCCTACAAGATCGATTCAATCGGCAACCGCGCCGGCAAGGTGGCCGTTCGGCTGTCGCAGCTTGGCGCCGCCTATATGCAGAGCGGCGATTACAAAAAAGCCGAAACCTGTTTGGCGCAGGCAACCGAAAAACTGAAAGCTATTGGTAATAATACAAGCTTGAGTATCAATCTTATAGCTCAAACAAAGAATTACATGGCCTTGGGGCGCAACGCCGATGCCGAAAAAGCGGCTGCCGAGTGCTTGCAGATAACCGAGCAAATAGGGCAGCGGAAAACAAAACTCGATGCCCTGCGCTTTCTTGCAGCCTTGCGCAACAGCCCGCAACTCTACAGGCAGACGCTGTCTCTCAGCGATTCGCTTTATAATGAGCAGATTAGCCAGCAGATAGCCGATTTCGAAGTGCGCTATGCCACTGCCGAAAAAGAACGGGAAATAGCGCAGCAACAAGTTACCATTGAACGGCAGCAGAGTGCGCTTATTGTGCTTGTCATTGTGCTCACTGCCATATTTATAGCTTCGGTTCTAGTGTTCATTATCCGCCGTATGCGCCGCGACATTGAGCACACCGAGAAATTGGCCCGTGAGCTGTTTGTGAGCGGTACGCGAAAAGTTGCGGCAGCCGAAAAGACTGCTGACGAACCTAAGCAGGCCGCAGCCGAACCCGCGCCAGGTGTGCAGACTGTTATTGCTGAACCTGCATCCGCCACAGCGGCACAAAGCCCGATTCCCGATGCCGGGCCGGTGGAAAATTCAGAGCCCGATGTTCAGCTTTCGCCGCGTGAGATTGAGATTGTTGCCGCCAGCTGTCAAGGCAAACTGAGCAAAGAGATTGCCGATGAGTTTGGTATCAGCAAAAAGACCGTCGATAACCACAAATCGGCCATCTACCAGAAATTGGGCGTCTGCAACAACACCGAGCTTATCCTTTTTGCCGTGAAACACGGAATTGTGAAGTTGTAGTATTCCTGGTGGCGCTCTAACGGGCGATTTCATCCCTAACCAAACGAACCCAAAATGAATCCAACTAATTTGGTTTGATTTGTTTAGAAAAAATAATTGTCCGAAGGACAAAATCTGCATAACCGCGGGTGAGCGAAGCCAACCCGTGGCTGAAGACCACCATCGAAAAAACAGTCCGGAGGACTGAACCTTGCCTAGGTTCACTCTTCCAGAGTGTGTTTTCTAGCATGGGATGTTCCGGCTGCGCTTCGCTTGCGACCGGTTATGCAAATCACGTCTTTCAGACGTTTTTGTTCACTCGTTGATCGCTAACCAAACGAACTCAAAACTTATCCCATCAAATTCGGTTTAGTTCGGATAAGTTTGATTAGAAAAAATATTTCATTGACACTCAGTATTTTATGGCCATATAGGTATAATTACCTATTGACAAAAACGCGCGATTGGCAGATAATTGCAACGTTTTTATAATTTTGTGCGAAAATGAATTCAATACTGTCGGAACGTGAAATGCAAATAGCCAAGGAATGTTGTAAGGGAAAATCGTCAAGAGTCATTGCCGGTGAGTTTGGTATCAGCAAACGCACTATTGATTCGCACAAGGCCCATATCTACCGCAAACTTGGTATAAAAAACAATGTTGAGTTAATTCATAAATTGTATAACCTAAAATAATTTTCTATGAAGAGAAGATTGATTTTATTGATGGCTTTTGTGGCGCTGATTGGCGCAAAAGCCAATGCCCAAACCGCAGTTGCCACAGCCGGCGGCGAAGCAGGCACAGTCAGTTACACTGTTGGCCAAACATTTGTTGATGTGGCTGTGTCCGATAAAGGTAGCGTTACGCCAGGTGTGCAGCAGGCCTACGAAATCACCATTATTGATGGTGTCGACGACCGCCAAGTTACGCTCGAAGCCGCAGTTTACCCCAACCCTGTAACCGACCGCCTTGTGCTGCGCGTTGACGACACCGATCTGCGTTACTCGCTTACCGATGCCAACGGCCGAGCCATTGCCGCAGACAACATTATTGATGTGCAAACCAGCATTGAAATGAGCAACCTTGCACAAGGTGTTTATTTCCTGCGCGTTGACAATGGAAAAAACATGGTCAAAACCTTTAAAATCGTAAAGAATTAACAGAGAACAATTAACAATGAACAATGAATGCAGACGATTCGCGGATTCATCATCCAGATAATTATCGGGACACAGTCTGATGTCCGTTGTCTGTAGTCTGAAGTCAAAAATCATAAATCACAATTCAAAAATTTTAAAAACATGAGAAAAATTTCCACAGTGGTTGCCGCGTTGCTGATAGCAGCCGCAACCTTCGCCCAGGCCCCGCAGGGCTTCAGTTATCAGGCTGTTGTGCGCGATGCGCAGAACGCCATAGTTGCTAACCAGACAGTCGAAGTCAACGTCACCATTCTTCAGGGTGCCAATCTTGAATCGGCTAAGGCAGTTTTTACTGAGAAACACAGCGCCAAGACTAATGCCAACGGTCTGTTCACACTCACTGTCGGCAGTGTTGATGCCGCAGGTTTTGCCAAGATTGATTGGGGCAAGGGGAGTTGTTTCCTGAAAACAGAGAGTGCCTATGGCGAGAACACAACCCAGCTTATGAGCGTGCCTTATGCACTATATGCCGATAAAGCCGCCAGTATTGACGCCGCACAGTTGGCGCAAATATTGAATGGCGTTGATATGCAGGCCGTGCTGAATTTTGTGAACAAAACCGAAATCAACACCACACTAAGCAACTATGCCACTACCGAGAGCGTTAACACTGCTTTGGCAAATTACACAACTGCAGCACATCTTGACGACACACTGGCTGTTTACGCAAAAATCGAAGATCTGCCCGAAGGTGTGAATCTCACTGGCTACGCCAAAACTGAAGACCTTGCTGATGTTGCCACAAGCGGCTCGTACAACGACCTTACTGACAAGCCTGTAAATGTGAGCACGTTTAATAACGATGCAAATTACCTTGTTGCATCTGACATCGCAGGTAAAGCCGACAAAAGCGAAATGAGCATTACTAATGGTACAGGCACTGCAACCATTCAACTTAAAAGCGGTACTTCTGCTACAGTGTTAACGCAGCACCAGTCAATTGCTAACAATTCAACAATACAGGAACTTCAAGAGCAGGTGGCAGCCCTGCAAACAGCACTTGCCCAGGTATATACAACCAATGTTAAAGTTAAAGTAACTTATCATAACCCAACGGTAAGTGGATATTGGCAATATAATATGTCAGACCTAATTAGATATAATACGTTAATAATCGAAGGTCATAGTTTTACAAGCGAACAAAGCGAGTACACATTTTCTATTCCCATTTATCAGGACGGGCTCGAATGGCATTTTGATTTGGGTGATGATGTGGCGTATGGGTTTTGCACTATAAAAGTGAATGGGGTGCAACTTACGTTGGATGACTCACCTTTAACGACTTGGGGAGAAATATATCTTACACGAAGTACAAAATACAACACTGTAGTATATCAAAATCAGAATACCAGTGGAGATATAGCTGGTTATTTCAAAGAATATGAAATAGCTAAAACCACTAATAAGCCAGGAGTCCTTTCCAGTAAGCCATCCGGTTTTACCAATGACAACATACTTTTCCGTTTCTTGCCACAGAAAGTATCTGGTCAAATGAGGAACGGTTATGAATATAAGCCAATCCCAGCAAAAAAACTATTCTCTGCAGGTAAGAACAATGTCGTTGAAATAGACGTTTATGGTTGGTACGGAAATGCAGCTAAATAATAACACTGTAGCGTAGTACGCAACATAAATACCCCCTGTCGTGCAGTTAAGGCTGTATGGCGGGGGTTTTTATTTGTGGTTTTCTCACAAAACCCGAAAAGGTGAAATGTCAATTTATAACCGCAAAGTATTCATGCGGAAACTGCTAAAGAATTTACCGCTGATTAAAACTTCCCTTCCCAAACAAAGCAGTTCTCGAATTTCAGTGTGCTGATGTCGGGTTTGCCGGCAAACAATCCGTAGATAGCCGAGCCGCTGCCCGACATCGATGCGTAGGCCGCACCGGCATTGTACATGGCTGTTTTTATCGTGCTCAATACCGGGAACATCTCAAAAATTGGTGCTTCGAAATCGTTAACCATCTTGCCGCGCCACTCTTCGGGTTTCTTGTCGAGAAGGTCGGTGATGGGCGTCTCGGGACGGTGCGGCGTGAGCAGTTTGTAGGCTTGTGCGGTGTTCACGTGCACATCGGGTTTCACAATCACAATCGAGTAGCCTTTCAGATTGATGTCCACCGGTTTGAGAATCTCGCCGCGGCTTGTGGCAAAGGCGGGTTTGTTCTGCACAAAAAGAGCACAGTCGCTGCCGAGCATTGCGGCGTAGCGCTGCATTGTGTCAACACTCAGTTTCAGGTCGAACAACTTGTTAAGTGCCGTGATGGTGAATGCACCATCGGCAGAACCGCCACCCAGACCGGCACCCAGCGGAATCTGCTTTTTGAGCACCACCCGCACAGGCGGCAGACTGTAGTCGGCATTAACCAGGTGGTAGGCGCGGCTCACAAGGTTAGTGTCGAGCGAACCATCCACAGCAAGGCCGTCAATCACCAACTCGAACTTTTTTGCACCGTGGCGCTTGTTCTCTGTTAATTTCAGTTCATCGGTCAAACCGAACGGAACCATCAGACTTTCAAGATTATGGAAGCCGTCGGCGCGCTTTTCGACGATGTTCAAACCAATGTTAATTTTTGCATTTGGGCGGACTATCATATTCAATGTCAGTTTTATTCGTTTTTGTTTATAAAAATAGCCAATATTTTTAGTGTGCAAACGCTTGCCCGCCTAATTTTGTGTCATCGAAAAAATAATTTTTATGGCAAAGAAATTCACACCGGCTAAAGTAGAGCCGACAGAGAGCCTGTTTGCAGGGACTGGGAAAGTGCCACCGCAGGCCATTGACTTTGAAGAATCGGTTTTGGGCGCGCTTATGCTCGAGAACGATGCTTTTCTGCAAATATCTGAAATACTGAAACCTGAACATTTCTACAAGGAAGAGCACGGCAAGATTTTCGATGCCATAGCACGTTTGTCGGCCAAGCAGACGCCGATAGACATCAACACGGTGGCGCAGCGGCTCAAAATCGATAAGGAACTTGATACTGTTGGCGGACCGTCGTATCTTGCCTATCTCACAAACCGTATCGCATCGACGGCGCACATTGAGTTTCACGCCAGAGTCATTGCGCAGAAGTACGTCCAGCGCGAGTTGATTCGCATTGGCGCCGAAATGCAGCGTAATGGTTTTGAAGATGTTGAAGATGTGCAGGCTATGCTCGATTCGGCCGAGCAGAACCTTTTCGAGTTGACTACCGGCAATGTGAAACGCGATGTGCAGAGCATGGCTCAGGTTGTGGGCGACGCCTATACCAAATTGCTGGATGCAAAAAATCGCGATGACGGAATGGTTGGCGTGCCCAGCGGTTTCACAGCGCTCGACAATCTGACACTTGGCTGGCAGCCTTCGGACCTGGTGATTGTTGCGGCGCGCCCGGCTATGGGAAAAACCGCGTTTGTACTTTCGATGGCCAAGAATATGGCTGTCGACCGTAAAATTCCGGTTGCATTCTTCACGCTGGAAATGTCGTCGGTGCAGTTGGTGAACCGTATAATAAGTAGTACGGCCGAAGTTCCAAGTTCAGCGCTGAAGTCGGGGCGGGTTTCCGAAGAGCAATGGAATAGTATTACTAAAAATATTAAACCGCTCGAAAGCGCACCAATGTTTATCGATGAAACACCGGCGCTGTCAATCAGTGAGTTCCGTTCGAAAATCAAGCGTCTGAAAAAACTTCACGACATACAGATTGCCATTATCGACTATCTTCAGCTGATGTCGGCCGGCACTAACGTGCAGAGCCGCGAGCAGGAGGTGAGCACAATCTCGCGTAACCTTAAGGCGATAGCCAAGGAAGTCAACATTCCAATCATCGCGCTCAGCCAGTTGAGCCGAAACGTTGAACAGCGTGGTGGCGACAAACGTCCGCAACTGTCCGACTTGCGAGAGTCGGGTGCCATTGAGCAGGATGCCGATATGGTTATTTTCATTCACAGGCCTGAATATTACGGAATTAAAGTTGACGAGAACGGCAATTCGCTGATTGGCGTTGCTCAGATTATTGTGGCCAAGCACCGTAACGGCGCTGTTGATGACGTTACTCTGCAGTTCAAGAGCGAGTTCACTCGGTTCTGCGATTTTGAGTCGCTGGGCGGCCTTCAGACAACACAAACTTATCACTCGAAAATGAACAGCACCGCCGCCACTCAGCCCGCTGAATCGGCACCAGCCGCCAGCGGTTCTGACTTCAAGCCTAATACCGACTTCGACGCTCAGACCACACCGTCGCAGATTCCGATGGGAATTTCGCCGACCGATAGCGTGCCATTTTAAACCGCAGATATGATTGGCTTTCGGAAAATATTGATAATCAGTGTAGCCGTGATGCTCAGCACCAAGGCTCTGGCGCTCAGTCTGCTCATCCCGATGGATGAAGCACAGACCAACCATCTGAAAGCCTACGGAATAACTTATTGGGTGCTCGAGAATCAAATCAGCGCTCAGTGGCTGCTCAATTATCGTGGCGGTAGTTTCCTGATACCGTACAGCAAAGCTGTTGAAACAGAGTGCGTTATCCGTAATGTCAGTTTCGAAGTTCTTGCCGATGCCAAAGCAGCAGGAATTTTGAGCGAAATCAGCCGCGAAGACGTGAACATGGATGCGCTGAAACTCGAGAAAGCGCCTAAAATTGCCGTCTATTCGCCCAAGGACAAACTGCCGTGGGACGATGCCGTAACAATGGCGCTCACTTACGCCGAAATCCCTTACACAGTCATCTACGACGAAGAGATTGTCAACGGCGAACTGTCGAAATACGACTGGTTGCACTTGCACCACGAAGATTTTACGGGGCAGTACGGCAAGTTCTATGCTGCCTACAAAAACACTGGCTGGTACACGAGCCAGGTACGCAATGCCGAGATTGAAGCGCGTAATCTGGGTTTCAACAAGGTGTCGAAACTCAAACTTTTTGTGGCGCAGACCATCAAGCAGTATGTCGCTAACGGCGGATTTTTGTTTGCAATGTGTTCGGCAACAGATTCTTACGATATTGCACTCGCCGCTGCTGAAACTGATATTTGCGAGAAGATGTATGATGGCGACGGCATGGATCCTAATGCTCAGGCAAAACTCAACTTTGACAATACTTTCGCTTTTCAGAATTTCACACTTGAGCGCGATCCGCTCATCTACGAATATTCCGACATCGATGTGACATCGACACGCCGTGTGTCCCGCGACGACGACTATTTCACCTTGTTTGAGTTCTCGGCCAAGTGGGACCCTGTGCCAACCATGCTTTGTCAGAACCACGAAAACACCATCCACGGCTTTATGGGGCAAACCACAGCCTTCAACTCTTCGCTGCTTAAGCCGAATGTGCTGGTGATGGGTGAGAACAAGGTTATTGGTGAGGCACGCTACATTCACGGCGAGTTAGGGCAGGGGACATGGACATTCTACGGCGGCCACGATCCTGAAGATTATCAGCACTTTGTGGGCGACAAGCCAACCAGTCTCGAGATGTATCCAAACTCGCCAGGCTACCGGCTCATACTGAATAATGTGCTGTTCCCCGCAGCCAAGAAGAAAAAGATGAAGACGTAAATTCAGGCACTAAACCAATAAAAACAAAATGCCGCAGAAACGACACCAAGTATCGAGTCTGCGGCATTTTTATTAGTCATTTAATCAAAGCACTCGCCAAACGCGAAGCGAGATGCCATCGGGGTTGAAACCGCCCGGTTTGCAAAGGAAAAGCGAGTTGTTGAGCCAGTCGTACTTGCTGTCGCTTGGCGCTTCGAATTTGGGTGCGCAGCGGAAGTAGAAACTCGGCTTGCCATCAGCGTCTTTGCCGGTTACAATCAGGCCGCAGTTGCGGATGTGGATGAAGACGCCGTCGTCGGTTTTGATTGAGTAGATGGCCTCAATCTCGTTGCGGCCTTTGGCTTGGTCAACAAGTTGATAGTCGGCGCCACCTTCAAGCACTGTGCCCTTCATATTGGGGCCTTCAAATGTTCCGCCTGTGATGGGGATAACCACACGTGCGCCGTGCGCTGTTTGGCCAACGGTGTAGGTTTGGCCCAATTTCACATGAAGTTCGCACACAAACTCAAGAGTAGGGGTGTCGTCGCCTTGTGCGGGTTGCGCCTGTGCTTGCGGCGCGAATGCCATAACTGCCAGAGCGGCAGCAATAAAAAGATGTTTACGGTTCATAGTTGTTGATTTTTAAATTGTTATTTACTGTTTTGTGTTATTGGTATACTTTTAAAAATATCACCTGCAGTCATTACTAGAGTTGCCTTGCGCAAACTGTCGGTTGTGTTTTCGCTGACTGTCACATAAACCCAATTTAGTTTGTCATCGGGAACAACAATTTCCATCCAATCGGCTTTGGTTGAACGAAAATCATCGCTGTTGTTAACAAACACAGATGAAATCCACCAACTGCTGTAGTTTTTCACTTTAATTGAGTCGGTTCCGCCTTCAGCAGGGAATACAATTTCATTTTTTGATAGTTTCATTGGATCCCAATCACCGTCCTTACTCTCTTTGGTGCAAGAGATTGCTGTGGCAAATAATGCGATAAGAGATATTGCGATTTTCTTTTTCATATTATGTTTTTGTCGATTCTCAAATGTAGCGAAAAATGATTTGCCGCGCTGCGAATGGGGTGCTTTTGCGTGGTCAGGTCCACAATTCGGTGATGAACATTGGACTTGCATCGGTGGCGCGATTGAATCCGCAGTGCTCGTAGAAGCCGATTTCCTTGTCGTAGGCCACAACCACAATTCGCAGATAATCTTTGTATTGCGCTTTCATCCGTTCAACAAGTTGCTGCCCGACGCCCTTGCCCTGATATTCGGGGCGCACGAGCAGATAGTGCACGTATGCGTTCATCACGCCATCGTCCATGGCGCAAATCATACCAATGAGTTTTTCGCCGTCCCACGCCGAAAAGACGGTCTTGAAATTGCGCATAGCAATCGCCAGCTTGTCGGGGAAATGTCCCGACGACCATTCAACCGACAGAAACAAATCTTGCAGTTGGTCGGGTGTGAAATCGTGAGTGTCTTTTATCTGCATAGAATCGCTTTGCTTATTTCTCAACCAACCGTTTCTCAACCACATTCCAGTCGATTATGTTCCAAAGCGCTTTAAGATGATTGGCGCGGGCGTTGCGGTAGTCGATGTAGTAGGCATGTTCCCAAACGTCGAAGGTGAGCAGCGGACGCAGACCGGCGGTTATGGGATTGTCGGCATTGACATTTTGTGTTATGGCAAGTTTGCCCTGCTTGTCGGCCGAGATCCAAACCCAACCAGAGCCGAACAGCGATACACCTTTTGCTTCAAATTCGGCCTTGAATTCATCGAAACTGCCGAATGCAGAGTTGATGGCTGCTTCAATTATTCCGGTTGGCGCATTGCCTTCCGATGGCGCTTTAAACTGCTGAAAATACAGCGTATGGTTCAGAACCTGTCCGGCGTTGTTGAATATGCCGCCAGACGATTTCTGCACAATCTCTTCAAGTGTTTTGCCTTCGAAGCCGCTGCCAGGCAGCGCTGCGTTCAGGTTGTTGACATAGGCTTGCAGATGCTTGCCGTAGTGGTACTCAAAAGTCTCGCCGCTGATTACCGGCGCCAAATCGTTTGCACCGTAGGCAAGTTGCGGCATTTGGAATTTTCCGTCGTGTTGGATAATTGACATAGTTTTAGTTTTTAAAAGACTCTCAAAGATAACACAAACGCCACCGAAAACGCAAGCAGAATCCGCAACAAAAAAAAGCCCCATTCAATCAAGAATGAGACTTTTTGCGGTAGGATAGGTGTTGGATAATCGGTGAATCGGTGAATTGTTTGACCACTGACTTCAGACAACAGACTTCAGTCAGTGGTCGTAATTCGTAATTCAAAATTCGTAATTAACTAACACCCAACCCCAAACCTCATTTTCATATCCTAATTCTAAATTCTGAATTCTAAATTCAAAATTCAATCACACCGTCGCTTCCACGTTCCACACAAACGCCCGCACGCCGACTTCCTTGTTGCGGTTGTCGAGACGTTTGATGCGGCCCAGAAGTTCGGGCACAATCTCATCTTCCACTACGGTGATGATGGCCGAGTTCATTTCGGGCCAGGTGTGCGTTCCACGGCGCGGTTCGCCGTCAACAGAGCCTTGTCCTTGAACATCTTCCCAATAGGTGAAACCT
Source organism: Salinivirgaceae bacterium (assembly GCA_017557785.1). Taxonomy (GTDB): domain Bacteria; phylum Bacteroidota; class Bacteroidia; order Bacteroidales; family SZUA-534; genus RUG13583. The sequence goes on along the minus strand of JAFYYA010000075.1, from coordinate 4,614 downwards.
TTTATTCCAAGGCGGTCGAGCATATACTCAACACGCTCTGTATTTGCTTGGTTGTAAACTATAAATACTGCTTTCATTGTCATTCAATTTATCTGTTTATACGGCTGTCGTAAACGGTGTCCTCGTCCATGTCGTAGAAGATGAACGCTTTACGGATTTCCTCTTCCTTATCACGTTCGCCGTGGCGCGACATAATCGAGTAGAGCACAGGTACCACAAGCAGCGTTACCACGGTCGAAACCAAAAGTCCGCCGATAACCACGATACCCATTGGAATCCACATTTCGGAACCTTCAGAGCGGCTCAATGCCATTGGCAGCATACCCAGAATTGTGGTGGCTGCGGTCATGAGCACAGGGCGCAGACGAGACTGTCCTGAAAGGGCGATGGCTTCGTTCAGCTCGTAGCCACGGTCGCGCATAAGGTTGATGTAGTCAACCAGCACAATACCGTTCTTAACCACAATACCCACAAGCATCACAACACCCAGAGCGCCAATCATATCAAGTGTGGTGTTGGTTACCCACAGGGCGATGATAACACCCGAGATTGCGAACGGAATGGCCATCATAATGATGAAAGGCTTTTTGAGCGATTCAAACTGCGATGCCATCACAATGAATACCAGCATCACAATCAGCGCCAGCAACATTCCCATGTCGGCAAAGGTGTCCTGCTGTTCTTCATAGTCGCCACCCACTTTCACCACAATGCCTTGTGGAATAGTGATGTTGGCTATTTTCGCCTGCACATCTTCAGCAAGTTCGCCAAGCGATGTCTCGTAAGGGATAACGCTCACGGTTACAATACGTTGGCGGTTGCGGCGGTCAATCTGCGGTGGTCCCCAGTATTCTTCCACGCTTGCCAGCTCTTTCAGTTTGATTTGAGCGCCAGTGGCCGACGGAATGGTCAGATTCTCAAGGTCGGTAATCGAGTTGCGGTTCTCTTCCTTCAGGCGGACAACAATGTTGTACTCGTCGCCGTCCTCTTTTAGGAAGCCCACTGTCATACCGTTCACGCGGTTGCGGACGTAGGTGGCCACAGTGGCCGAAGTGAGTCCGTGCAGCGCAAGTTTCTCTTTGTCAACGGCGATATTCAGCTCCGATCGGTCTTCCTCGCGGCTTATTTTGACGTCGCGGGCACCTTTAACGCTGTCAGCAATAATGTGGCGGATTTCTTCGGCCAGAAGGTTGGTCTGATCGAAATCGTAGCCGTAAATCTCAACATCGACGGTCTGTCCGCCCATACCCATGCCCGCTGTCGAGCAGAAGTATTTGTTGATTTCGGGATAGTTCTTCATCTCGTCACGCAACAATTCGGCCATTTCAAAAATTGTGCGGTCGCGCTCAAACATTTTGGTGCATCGTACAATCATCGAAATCTTGTTGTTGTTGGTCGAAGAGAAGAGGGCACCCACGTTTGAGTTTTCGTTGGTTCCTGCCGATGTTGAAAGAATAATCAAATCGTCGCCCAGAATCTCGTGGAATCGTTCCTCGAGTTTGCGTGCGGTTTTCAGCGTCTCCTCAATGCGAGTACCGCGTTGCAGCTCAACTGTAACGGTTATACGGCCCTCGTCGGACTGCTGCATGAAATCGGTACCGATATAACCCAGAATGGCAGGTAGCAGTGATGCCACAAAGAACAGAGTGATGCATGCCATTGTTGTCTTTTTGTGAGTCAGGCAGACGCGCAGAACGCGGGCGTACCATGCGTCGAGCTTGTCGAGCAGGCGCACAACGGTGTTCTCATACGACCATTTCTTCTTTTCGGGTTTCTTCTCAAACAGACGGCCGTTCTCAACTACCATATTCTTACCCTTCATCATCAGCGATGCAAGCATCGGCGTAAGCGAGATGGCCACGGTTGTTGATGTGCAAACGGCTATTGTTACAATCCAGCCCAATTCCTTGAACAGGATACCTGCCAGACCAGGAAGCATTGTCAGCGGCACAAACACGGCCACAATAACAAGCGTGGTGGCGATAACCGAAATCCAAACCTCGTTGGTGGCGTAGATGGCGGCCTCACGCGGGTTCGAGCCGCGGTCGATGTGCTTGGTGATGTTCTCCAAAACCACAATGGCATCGTCAACCACCATACCAATGGCCACAGTCAGCGAGCAGAGCGATATGATGTTGAGCGAGCTGCCCACAGCCAGCAGGTAGATGAAGCCCACAATCAAGGCGATTGGGATTGTCAGACCGATGATGATTGTGGCACGCCAGCGGCCCAGGAAGAAGAGCACAACCAGCACCACAAACAGCAGCGCATACATGATTGATTCGGCAAGGCTGTTGATGGCGTTCTGAATCTCCTCCGACGAGTCGTAAATCATTTCAATGCCGATGTCTGTCGGCAGCGACGGCTTGAGTTCTTCAAATGTGGCGCGCACATCCTTGCAAATCTGTACCGTATTGGCGCCCGATTGTTTGGTTATCATCATACGCACGCCTTCGCGGCCGTTGATTTTCTCATCGAGCGACAGGTCTTTGATGGTGTCGCGCAGTGTGGCGATGTCGCGCACGAAAATCTGCTTTCCATCAGGCGTTACGCTCACCACAATATTGTTGATTTCAGCGCTTTCTGTATACTCACTGCGCACCTGAAGCGCGTACTGCTCTTTCTGCATTTTCACGCTTCCTGACGACATGTTCAGGTTGTTGCTGCTGATGGCCTGTCCAACCAGTTCGAGCGGAATTCCGTAGGCGTCAAGTTTCTCTTGGTCGATGTCGATATAGACATACCTTTCAGGCGCACCCGAAACCGAGATGTTACCGATACCGTTCACACGGTTCAACTGCGGGATGATGTCGTCATCGATAATCTTCTCAAGACCAGAGTAGCTCTCGTGTGCCGTGATGGCGTACTGCATGATTGGCATCGCACTCGAGCTGAACTTGAAGATGAACGGGGTAGAGCAGCCGTCGGGAAGGTTGTCTTTCACCATATCCACATACGACCGCACGTCGTTCACAATGTCGTCGAGATTTAGGCCCCACTCAAATTCCATCGTCACAACCGAGATGTTGTCCTTCGAAATGGTGTTCATCTCTTTCAATCCGTCGACCGAGTTCAGCGTGTTCTCCATCAGTTTCGACACGTTGGTCTCAATCTCGCTTGCGTTGGCGCCTCCGTAGGTGGTCATCACCATCACGTATGGCGGGTCCATTTCCGGGAACTGGTCGATAGGCAGCTGCTTCAGCGAGAAGAGTCCAATCACCATCACCGCCACAAAAATCAGCGATGTTGTAACCGGATGGTTTATTGATGTCTTGTAAATACTCATTTTTCTATCTTGTTTGTAGTCAAAAACTTACCGTGCTTTATTTAACAATGTCGAGTTGAACGCCGTCGTTCACGTGACCTTGGCCGACAACTATAAGTTCGTCATTTTCAGTTATTTCGTTAGAGATAATCTCCACATTCTCATCGAAACGCTGGCCCATTTTCACAGCCACACGTTTAGCTTTGCCTTTGTCGTTGATGAAAACATATCGGTCGTTTGAGCCAATCTGCTTAAGCACAGCTTGATAGGGAGCAATGATGACTTCCTGTTTCGAAATTGGCATTGTGGTGCGAACAAACATTCCGGGGCGCAGGTAGTTGGCTTTGTTGTCAATCTTGATTTTAGCCTGGAAAGTGTGGCTTGCGGCGTCGATTGTGGGGTGCACAATCTCAACTGTGGCCTTGAACTCTTTGTCAGGATAAATCTCTGATTTCAAAGCAAGTGTCATGCCTTCCTTCACGTGCGGGAAGTACGATTCAGGAATGTTGATGTAAGCCTTCAGCACATTAATCTGTGTCAGTGTCATAATCGGGCCGCCGCCGTAAAGCTCGCCGTCCTCGTAGTTTTTGGCAGTGATGCTGCCAGCAAATTTTGCCTTCACATAAGTGTTCTGGCGCAGGAAGTCAAGATTTTGCTTTGCCTGGTCGTAGGCAACCTTTGTCTGGTCATAGGTCTGCTGCGACACGTTGCCGCTCTCTTTCAGGGCTTCCATACGTTCCATTTCGGTTGTCAGGTTGTCGTAGGTGAGTTTTGCGGTCTTGTACTGTGTCTGGTCCATACGCACCAGGTCCTGGCCTGCGTTCACCTTGCTGCCAACCTCAACGTAGATGTGCTCAATGGCGCCAGTGAGAGATGGCGCGATGTTCATTGTCTCGTAACCCTGCAGAGTGGTTGAAACCTCATACACGCGGTCGATTTCCACTTTCGAAAGTTTCTGAACTTTAACCTTTTCGATTCGGGCTTTCTGCACTTTTTTTGCGTCTTCCTTGCAGGCGGCTGCAGACATTGCCACGCCAGCGATAATCGCAATGCTGATTAACTGTTTAGCTTTCATTTTCTTGTCTTTTTATTTTGATTATTGATTATTGTCGTTGTTCAAAAGTTTCTCAAGTTCGATTTGTGCCGTTACAAGCTCCATAAGTGCCTGAACGTAACTGCTTTGCGCCGAGATAAGGTTTGTTCCGGCATTTGTCACGTCAAGGCTCGAAGCCACACCTTGCTGATATTTCTCGCTTGTCTTGTCGAACACGCGCTGCGTAACCTCGGTGTTTTGCTTTTGAGCCTCGTAGCTCTCGAAAGCCGAAGCCAGGTTGTATCTCAGCTGACTG
>JAFYYA010000074.1 GCA_017557785.1 Salinivirgaceae bacterium | reverse complement strand
CGACGACGGTACGAAAGTGTACATCGACGACCAGCTTGAGAATGACGCGAAGATGAAACGCAGCGGATTCCTTGTAACAGGCCGCGAAGCAACCAAAGACGGCAGCACGCCAAACTATATGAAGGTTGCCACCGACGGTACACAGGTGAAATTCGACACCGACGCCAGCAAGATGAAACGCAGCGGATTCCTTGTAACAGGACGCGACGCCACCAAGAGCACTACTGAATCCGATGTGATGGAGGTAACCCCCGACAGCACACGCGTTTATGTTAACGGCAGCGGCAGCAAGAGCGGCTTTGGCGTTGAAGGTAAAGGCGCCGGCGAAGGCAAAAACGGCTTCTCAGTTACCGAGAAGGGCGACGAAGGCAGTGCAGGCTATATGAACATTACCGCACAGAACTTCTTTGCAGGCTACGATGCAGGAAAAAATGTTAAACCAAACGGAACAGCAGGCGTTGACAATACCTTTGTGGGTAACAATGCCGGTACGGCAACCAATAATACAGGATATGGCAACGTGTTTGTAGGTAAAAATACAGGAACAGCCAACACAACTGGCTCAAGCAACGTCTTCCTGGGCACCAATGCCGGTTACACTAACCAGGGAGGCGCAAGCAACGTGTTTATCGGTAACAATACAGGTTACTCAAACTCTTCTGGCAACAATAACGTCTTCCTGGGTTACGAAGCTGGTAATAAGAACACCTCAGGTGGTAGCAACGTCTTCTTGGGCTACCGGGCTGGAAAGACCAACACTACGGCATCAAACAACGTATTCCTGGGTAACTATGCCGGTTTCTATAATAGCACTGGCGTTAGCAATGTCTTGCTGGGTGATGGTGCAGGTTACATGAACACAGCATCGTACAACACCATGCTTGGCTATCAGGTTGGTTATAAAAACACATCAGGCGCAGGCAACGTTTTCCTGGGTTATCAATCAGGTTATAACAACACCGGGGGATCACAAAACGTCTTCCTGGGCTATCAGGCAGGTTTAAATAACACAACATCGAAGAACGTCTTCCTGGGCTATCAGGCTGGTTTGAGCACAACAACAGGAGGCAACAACGTCTTCCTTGGAACAAGCACCGGTAGCGCAAACACCACAGGCGCAAGCAACGTGTTTATAGGCAACACTGCAGGTTACGCTAATACCACAGGCAGTTACAATGTCTTCCTCGGCCATCAGGCAGGTAGGAACAATACGGCATCTAACAACACCTTCCTTGGTTATAATGCCGGTCGTCTCAACACCACTGGCAAAAACAATGTCTATTTAGGCACCGAAGTTGGTTCAGGCAATGTCGCCGGTTCCAGCAACGTCTTTTTGGGCGACAGCGCGGCAATGGGCACCAAAGCCGGCAACAGCAATGTTGTTATGGGTAAGAGCGCCGCCAAAGATGCTATCAGGATGACGTGCACCATTGCTATTGGCCAAGAGGCAGGCAAAGGTTCACAATACACTAATTCAGTTGACGATGTTTTCATTGGCTATCAGGCTGGCATGAGCAATATATCTGGCGCAAACAACGTGATGATAGGCAACCAGGCTGGCTACAACAACAATTACGGTACGAACAACATATTCCTTGGCAATAAGGCAGGCTATTCTGCAAGTGATGGCATTTACTATTATGATTATGACCCGATTACTGGTGATGAGATAGAATATGATGGAACATCTAACAACGTGTTCATTGGCAACCAGGCTGGTTATAGTACCGAAAATGGCTTCACCAATGTGTTTGTTGGCAACTATGCTGGTTTTTCACAAGAATATGGAAGTGAAAATGTGTTCTTAGGACACAAGGCCGGTCTTTATCAAAGAGTTGGCTATGGTAACGTGGTTTTAGGAACTTATGCCGGCCGTGGACAACAGGGGAGTAGCGAATATGATTATAATGTTTTAATAGGCAACCTGGCAGGCTTTAATACCACAACCGGTAGCTACAATGTTATGATGGGTTACAACGCAGGCTACAGCAACCAAACAAGTAAGAATAACGTGTTTATTGGCACTGATGCCGGCCATTCGACAAACGGCGGAACTGAAACAATAACGCTTTTCAATCCGTTATCAGGAACAAGCGGTGCCAATCAAACTTTCCCCAAAGGCTCTAACAACGTGTTCCTTGGCAATAATGCAGGTTACAAAAACACCACCGGCTACAACAATGTATTCCTTGGAAACTATGCGGGTGTGAAAAATGTTGATGGCAAAAACAATGTTTATATAGGTAACAATGCAGGAGTGACCAATGTTTCCGGCGAAAGCAACGTGATTTTGGGAACAAATGCCGCCTTGGCAGCATATAAGATGAGCAAAACCATTGTTATTGGTGAGGAAGCTTGTAAAGGACACAACTATACTGATGCCGTTAACGATATTTACATTGGTTACCAAACTGGTTACAAAAACTGGGCTGGAAGAAATAATGTGTTCCTTGGTAATATGGCAGGATATTCAAATGAGGGAAAAAAATTCACTAATAATCAGACAGAAACTAATCCGCGAACTGGCCAGCAAGAAGACAGGTACACCGGCTCCAATAACGTGTTCATGGGTAATGAGGCTGGCTACAGCAACGTTTCGGGCTACGACAATGTTTACCTTGGCACCTATGCAGGTGTGAAAAGCTCATCAGGCAATTTTAACGTGTTTATTGGCTATAAAGCGGCTGCTGCGAATGTTGCAGGTGGTGGTAATGTTGTTTTGGGAGAAAGTGCAGCAGAAAAAGCAGGAAAAATCGGTAGTTCAGTTGTTATTGGCAATAAAGCAGGAGAAGGCACATCAAATTCTGACTATAAGTATAATGTATTTATAGGTGACCAATCAGGTTTCTCAAATACAAATGGTAATGATAATGTTTTTGTCGGATATTATTCTGGTCATGCCAACACAACTGGCTTTAGCAACGTATATATTGGTGAGTATGCAGGCCTTTCGAGCACAACTGCTACTAGAAACGTAATGGTTGGTACAGGAGCTGGCCGTAGTTTAGAAACTGGTAATCGTAATATATTAATGGGCAATTACGCCGGCTATAATATCAAAAATGGCAGCAATAATATTATCATAGGCAACTATGGCTTGAACAGCACACCATACATTAAAAATAATGCACAAAACATATTGGCCATAGAGGGCGACAGTGCTAAAGCGCTGCCACTTATTTATGGCGATTTTTCCGCACGGTCTGTTAATATTGCTGGTACTTTAACTGGTGATTATTTAGGATCAAGTGACGTACCGTGGCGAAAATTATATGTTACTGATATGGAAGTTGATGATTTGACAGTCTACGACTTAAAAATAGATGATGGAGGTGAAGTTTATGGCAACTTTATTCCTTCAACAAGTGGGTCGTATTATTTGGGTTCAAGCAGCAAGCGTTGGAAATACTTGTATGCTAATTATATCAACACAACAGGTTCTATCACCAGTGGCTCTATTTACCCGGTATCAACTGGCTCATATTATTTAGGTTCAAGCAACTATCGTTGGCATTATTTATATACAAATTATATTAATACGAGTGGCGATATAGAACCATCAGCCAATAACAGTTACAATTTAGGCTCCAGTGATTACCATTGGAATAACGTATATTCACAAAGAGGTGAGTATGGCGTATTTTGGAATAATTTATATGGAAAACATGCTGCCGTAGTTGCATACAATACAAATTCTGCCTCTAATAAATATAGCCTTGGTTTTTCAGCACGCGCTGAAGGTGGAACCACAGCTACTTATGGTGTTAGGGGGTCTGCAGCTGGCACGACTACTAATTACGGAGTTTATGGAACTGCAAGTGGCGGTACTACAAACTATGGCGTTTATTCTTCTGGTCAGGCTGGTGGCACAACCGCTTGGAGTGGTTCAAGCGACGCCCGTCTGAAGAAAGACGTACAGCCGCTTACCAGTGCGTTGGACAAAGTGCTTAAACTGCGCGGTGTATCGTTCTACTGGAAGAATCGCGAGGAGATGGCCGCCGCAAAGGGTGTTTCTGTCGATAACCTGGACTACGGCTACGATGACAAGAAACACATTGGCGTAATAGCACAAGAGCTGGAAGCAGAGTTCCCCGAGCTGGTCAATACCGATGCCGAAGGTTTCAAGTCGGTTGAGTATTCAACCCTTGGCCCAATCCTAATCGAGGCCGTAAAAGAGCTGAAAGCCGAGAAAGACGAGCTGCAGGCCACAGTGGAGAGTCAGCAGCAACAGATAGACGAATTGAAACGCCTGGTTGAGCAACTGCTGAATAAATAACAAGGAATTAATAATTCGTTTTTGTAGAGACGGTGCATGCACCGTCTCTACGTGTTTTATGGGATGCATCAATTGTTGTAGAGACGTGCCATGGCGCGTCTCTACGGTAGAAAACAAAATTGTCCGAAGGACAAAATCTGCATAACCGCGGGTGAGCGCAGCGTAACCCGTGGTGTTATGCCACGCCCCAAAGACCCAATCCGAAGGATTGAACCATGCCAAGGTTCACTCTTTCAGAGTGTTGTCCCCTTACACGTCATGTTCCGGCAGCTGCGCTCCGCTTGCAGCCGGTTATGCAAATCACGTCTTCCAGACGTTCCTTATCCGCACATTTTTGTAGAGACGGTGCATGGCGCGTCTCTACGATTTTTTTAAATCCTTTTTATTTTTGCCGCCTGATTCTGAAAGAGCAGATGAGTAAGGTGATAGGTTTTGTGAAAGATTGGGCGCTACCCATTGTTATGGGTGTTGGCGTGCTGGCTTATTTTCTGTTTTCGGCTGCCGGGTTCAGCGCCGAGACGCGGCAGCTGGCCAACAGCACGGTGGGCATTGTGCAGCCGCTGCTGCTCTTTGCCATGCTCTACATATCGTTCTGCAAAATCGACCCTTCAAAAATACGATTCTGCCGATGGCATTTGTGGCTGGCGCTCATTCAGTCGGGCGCGTTTGTGGCGACGGCTGCTGTGGCGTGCCTTTTGCGCGGAAGCGAGTGGGGTATCATTGTTGAAAGCGCCATGGTGTGCCTTATCTGTCCGACGGCCACTGCCGCTGTGGTGGTGACCGACAAGTTGGGCGGCAACACACTATCGCTTGTGGGTTACACCATTCTCATAAACATTGTCACGGCTGTGGTGGTGCCGGCGGTGGTGCCGGTGGTCAATCCGGGCATCGGAATGAGTTTCGCACACTCGTTTTTCATCATCATAAAGCAGGTGTTCCCGCTGCTGGTTTTTCCGTTTGCACTTGCGTGGATAACGCGGCTGTTCTTCCCGCGCTTTCTGCAGATGGTGGTTTCGGTCCGCGATCTGGCCTTCTATATCTGGATGGTTGCGCTGGCGTTGGCCATGGCCGTCACCACGCGGGCCATTGTCAACAGCCGGATTTCGGTATTGTGCTTTATTGGGATGCTTGCGGCTACCCTTGCGTGCTGCGCCCTGCAGTTCTGGCTGGGCAAGCGCATCGGCGGGCATTACGGCGACCGCATCAGCGGCGGACAGGCCATGGGGCAGAAGAACACCGTCTTCATCATCTGGATGGCCTACACCTTCATGAACCCCGTGGTGGCTGTGGCCGGCGGACTCTACAGCATTTGGCACAACTTTGTCAACTCATACCAGCTCTATCGGAAAAGGCACGGAAAATGACCTTTTCTGTCAGCCGTCAGTCGTGACGGGCATTGCTGGTTTTTTTGACGCAAAACTTATCAACAACGGCAACTTCCTAAGGTCAAAAACATATCTTTAGAAACAGAAAAAAACAGATTCCGATATGTTCTTAATCTTTGACACTGAGACAACTGGGTTGCCTGCCAACTATAAGGCGCCTATCACCGATTTCGAAAATTGGCCGCGTCTGGTCCAGCTGGCATGGCAGTGCCACGACCTGAACGGAAAGTTCCTTTTTGCCAAGAATTACGTGGTCAAACCCGACGGGTTCGTCATCCCAAGTGCTGCCGCTAGCGTGCACCATATCACCACCGAAAAGGCACATGAAATTGGTCGTGACCTTGACTCGGTGTTGCGTGAGTTTGCCGCCGATGTGCAGAAGGCCACTCTGGTTGTAGGCCACAATGTTATAGGGTTTGATATGAATATTGTGGGATGCGAGTATCTGCGCTGCGGCATGGAGAATGTTCTGGCCAGCGCCCGTGCTTTCTGCACCATGGACAACTCAACCGATTTTTGCGGACTCTTAACGAAGACCGGAAGGCCCAAACGGCCTACTCTTACCGAGCTGCATCAGAAACTGTTCGGCGCGCCGTTCGAAGACGCACACAACGCTGCTGGCGATGTGGTGGCCACCACACGCTGCTTCCTTGAACTAGTCCGCATAGGTGTGATTAGCGCGCAGCAACTGGGCATCAGCGAAGCGGAACTTCAGGAGTTTAAGCAGCAGAACCCGGCGCCCATTGAGCCTGAAAAGATTGAGTTTGAGTCGTTCGAAGCACCGGCTGTTGAGCAGCAGCCGGAACCAGCCGAATCACAACCATCACAATCGATTGATTTAAAAAACTTTGAATACACTCACTTGCACGTCCACTCTCACTACTCGATACTCGATGGAATGTCGAAAGTGCCCGACCTGATTAACAAGTGCATGGCCAACAACATGCACGCCATGGCCCTGACCGACCACGGCAACATGTTCGGCATCAAAGATTTTGTTGATACCGCAGGCAAGGTGAACGGAGCACCGAAAAAGAAAGTCAAAGAGTGTCAGGAGGAAATCGACAAAGAGACCGATGAAGCAAAAAAGGCCGAGCTGCAGGCCAAGCTCGAGGAGCTGAAAGCCAAGGCCGAAGCCTTCAAACCGTTCAAGCCCATCATCGGCATTGAGGCCTACTGCGCCCACAAGTCGCGTTTCGAGAAAGACACCCGCGGCTGGCACCTTATCCTGCTGGCAAAGAACAAAACGGGCTACAAGAACTTGTGTATTCTGAGTTCGAGAGCTTTCACCGAAGGCTATTACTACAACGCCCGCATCGACCACGAGCTGCTCGAGAAATTCCACGAAGGAATAATCTGCTGCTCGGCCTGCTTGGGTGGCGAGGTGCCGCAGAAAATAATGAACGGCGACATTAAAGGTGCCGAGCAGTCGGTGCTCTGGTTCAAGAATCTGTTTGGCGACGACTATTACCTTGAGATGCAGCGCCACCAGACCGACAAGCCCAATGCCGATCAGTCCACTTTTGTCCGCCAGCAGGAAGTGAACAAGGTGCTGATCGATTTTGCCCGTAAGCACAACATCAAACTGATAGCCACCAACGACGTGCATTTTGTTGAGGAAGCGCACGGCGAGGCTCACGACCGGCTCATCTGCCTGAGCACCGGCAAGGATTTCGACGATCCAACCCGCATGCACTACACGAAGCAGGAGTGGCTGAAAACGCCCGAAGAGATGGCCGCCATCTTTTCCGACATTCCCGAGGCACTTGCCAACACGCAGGAGATTGCTGACAAAGTTGAGGTCTACAGCATCGATTCCGACCCGATTATGCCTAAATTCCCGATTCCCGAGGAGTTTGGCACCGAAGATGAATACCGCAAGAAATTCACCGAAAAAGACCTTTTCGACGAGTTCACCCAAAACGAGAAGCACGAGGTGGTGCTGAGCCAGGAAGAAGCAGAGAAAAAAATCAAGAAATTAGGCGGTTACGACAAGTTATATAGAATAAAACTTGAAGCTGATTATCTGGCCAAGCTCACCTGGGACGGTGCTCATATGCGTTACGGCGACAAGCTGACCGACGAGCAGACCGAACGCATCACCTTTGAGCTGCACATTATGAAGACGATGGGTTTCCCCGGCTACTTCCTTATTGTGCAGGATTATATTCGTGCCGCCCGCGAGGAGTTGGGCGTGAGTGTGGGCCCTGGCCGTGGTTCGGCTGCAGGCTCGGTGGTGGCCTACTGCCTGCGCATCACCGACCTTGATCCGCTCAAGTACGACTTGCTGTTCGAGCGTTTCCTTAACCCCGACCGTATATCGCTGCCCGATATCGATGTCGACTTCGACGATGAAGGCCGCGGCCGTGTGTTGGACTGGGTTAAAAAAAAATATGGTGCCGAAAAGGTTGCGCACATCATCACCTACGGAACCATGGCCACCAAATCGTCGCTGGCCGATGTGTGCCGCGTTCAGAAAATCGACCTTAAAATTTCGAACGCCATTAAGAAACTGGTGCCCGACCGCGATTTTGAGGAGAGCCAGGTGAAAGCTGTTGAGGGCAGCGTGCCGAAGAAGATGCCTAAGGTCAACCTTAAAAACTGTTACAAGTATATTCCTGATTTCAAGAAACTTCTTGAAGGTCAGGACACCAACGACATCCAGCTTGGCGATGCCGCTGAGGCCATTCCGTCAATCCTGACCTATGCGCAGGAGCTTGAGGACACCAACCGCCAGATAGGTATTCATGCGTGCGGCGTCATCATTGGTGCCGACGACCTGACCAAGTTCGCACCCGTCTGCACAGTCAAGGACCGAAAAACAAACCAGGATGTTGTTGTAACCCAATACGATGGACACGTTGTTGAAAGTGTTGGTTTAATCAAGATGGACTTTTTGGGCTTGAGCACACTGTCGCTCATCAAAGAGGCCATTCGCAACATTAAGAAAACCACCGGGAAAGACATTGATATCGACCATATTCCAATCGACGACAAGCTCACCTACAAGCTCTACAGCGAGGGCCGCACCATCGGCACATTCCAGTTTGAAAGTCCCGGAATGCAGAAGTACTTGCGCGATTTGCAGCCATCGCAGATATCGGACCTTATTGCCATGAACGCGCTCTACCGTCCGGGCCCGATGGACTACATCCCGCAGTTTATCCGCCGCAAGCACGGCGAGGAGCCCATCACCTACGACATTCCGGTGATGGAAAAATACCTGAAGGACACCTACGGCGTAACCGTCTATCAGGAGCAGGTCATGCTGCTGAGCCGACTGCTGGCCGGATTCACCCGTGGCGAGGCCGACACTCTGCGTAAGGCCATGGGTAAGAAGATTGCCGCCATGTTGGCCATGCTGAAGCCGAAGTTCATCGAAGGCGGAAAAAAGAACGGCCACGACGAAAAGATTCTGCTGAAAATCTGGGCCGACTGGGAAAAATTCGCATCGTACGCCTTCAACAAGTCGCACGCCGCCTGCTATGCCTGGGTTGCCTATCAGACGGGCTACCTGAAGGCGCACTATCCGGCAGAGTACATGGCAGCCAACCTTACGCAGAGCAAGGACTCGATTACCGACGTGCAGAAGTTCATGGAAGAGTGCAAGGCCATGAAGATAACCGTGAAGGGACCGGATGTCAACGAGTCGGAACTTAACTTCACCGTGAACAAAAAAGGCCAGATCCGTTTCGGACTGGGCGGCATCAAAGGTGTCGGCGGCGGTGCTGTTGAATCGATTGTGAAAGAGCGCGAAGCCAACGGCAAGTACAAAGACATTTTCGATTTTGTTGAACGCGTCAATCTTGCATCGTGCAACTCGAAAACCATCCAGAGCCTTGCCCAGGCCGGCGCCTTCGACTCGCTCGACGTCAAACGCGAGATATTTATGGGTGAGTCGTCGGACCGTGACCGCTTCCTTGATACGCTGGTGCGCTACGGCAACGTTTATCAGACCGACAAGAAAAACAACACCAACACTCTCTTTGGGCAGATAAGCGAGACGGTTGCCATTCCGCGTCCGCACGTTCCCGATGTGCCCGAAATGCCGCTGCTCGAGAAACTAAATCTTGAAAAAGATGTTGTGGGCATCTTCCTTTCGGGACACCCGCTCGATCCGTTCCGCTTCGAGCTCGATTACTACTGCACCGTTTCGCCAAACGAACTGGATGACCTGGAGCGGTTCAGAAACTACGACGTATCGTTCGGCGGGCTTGTTACCGAAGCGCGTGAGGGTCTGACAAAAAGCAACAAGCCCTACAAGGTTTTCACCATCGAAGACTACAACGGCAGCAAGGAAATAGCCCTGTTCGGAAAAGATTACGAATCGTTCGGCAAGACCATTGACAAAAACAGCACGCTGTTCATCAGAGCCAGGGTTGAGGAACGCCAGTATGCCGACAAGGAAGGCAAAAAGCCGCTTGAGGTAAAAGTTAAAAGCGTCAGACTGCTTAGCAATATCAAAGAAGAGATGATTAAAAAAATCACCATCAAAATCAACCTTGGCGATTTGAACAAAGTGAACATCAAGATGCTGCAGGATGCCTTGCAGAAGAAAGGCAATGTGAATCTCTATTTTCTGGTGCAGGACGAAGAAACCGGCTTGACGCTGAACTTGCTGTCGCACGCGCAATCAATTGAAGTGACCAATGAGCTGGCTGATTTTCTGTATAAAAACGAGAATATGGTTTCGTTCACGCTGAACGACGACAAATGGAAGAAACGCCGCAAAACAGAAGAAAAGGTGGAACAGTCCGACGAAGAAATGGAGAACCAGATGCCGACCGACGCCATCGATTATGATGATTGACCACAGAATATGGCCGTTAGGCGGTTTTTGATGTACGCTTAATGGAAGTTTTGCTATATTGCGCAGCCTTCCGTAGGAACAGACGGTTTTCCCGTCGGTGATGACGGCCGGTGAGATGTTAACTAATTTATTGAAAATGGGAGAATTGAATCAGACTGAGGAACAGCAGAACAACTCGCAAAATCCGAAAATGAAGGTTGTTGTGACCAAAAATCAAATCGATTTCTTTATGAACAACTACGCCGTCTATAAGAAAAGCGGTGTTGTTGTGATGGAAGTTGTCTTCCAGACGCCTAGCGGTGGTGCGTCGAGATTTTACGAGTTGACACAAGAAGAATTTGATTCCGATGATTTCCGCGCCATCGCCAACGCCATCCGTAAAAACCCCGAGCAGTACAGCCAGCGCGAACTTTTATAGACTGTTTGACTGATGGCTCGCCGAGTTATTCATCTTTAAGATGAAATAACCGCAGCTAACTCTTTGATAGAATTATAACTATCATCAGCATATTATTATGCTTCCCGATTGGTTTCATGCCTTTCCCGCGACACCTGACAAAATTGTTTTGCCGGATCTTTTCACGTGCCCTTTCTGCTACACACCACATCCGCTGGCAGCGGCGGCAGCAAGGCAGGTGCAGGATTATCTGTCCACCCGACCCGACTGGGCCGCCGAACTTGCTGAAGGGAAGATGTTTGGCGTGCTGGTGGTAAAAACCGGCAGCGGACAGCTGGGGTTTGTGGCGGCTTTTTCGGGAAACATCGGCGGCAAGGGACAGCACAACTATTTTGTTCCACCCATTTTCGACATTACCGCACCCAACGGATATTTCCGTACAGAGGAAAGATCCATTTCAGAACTCAACAGGCAGATTGCGGCACTCGAGAGTAGCACGGCTCTGCGCCAGACCGAAGAGCGGCTTTTGCTGATGCGGCGGCAGGCCGAAGAAGAACTTGGCCGGTTTGCAACTCTTGCAAAGCAGCACAAAGCCGAGCGCGACGCTCTGCGCCAGCAGAATTTGACAGCCGAAAAAGAATCCGAACTGATTCGTCAGAGTCAGTTTGAAAAAGCCGAGCGCAAACGCATTGAGCGGCGCTGGGCCGCACAAATGGCCGAAGTTGAAGCCGAAGCGGCAGGCATCAGGTCGGAAATCGAACGTCTTAAAAAACTTCGGCAGCAGCAGTCGGAAGAGCTGCAGACATGGCTTTTCAACCAGTATGTTGTGCTGAACGCACGCGGCGAGCGGAAGACAGTTGCCCGCATTTTTGCCGATGAGCGCGGAACTGAGCCGCCGGCTGCCACTGGCGAATGCGCTGCGCCGAAACTGTTGCAGGCGGCCTTTGCCAATGGATTTAAGCCTGTTGCAATGGCCGAATTTTGGTGGGGAAAGTCGCCGGAAGGCGAAGTGCGGCACCACGGGGCGTTCTATCCGGCGTGCCACAGCAAGTGCGAGCCGCTGCTGAACTTCATGCTTCAAGGTCTCGGCGTTGAGCCTAATCCACTCAGAAAGCAAGCCGCAACCGAACTGAGAATCATCTACAACGACCAGTGGATTGCCGCCATCGACAAACCTGCAGGGCTGCCGTCGGTGCCGGGGAAAGAGCACAAGGTGTCGGCTTATTCCATTGCAAGAGAAATGTTCCCTGATGCCAGCGGCCCGCTGATGGTGCACCGGCTCGACATGGACACATCGGGCATCTTGCTCATTGCCAAAACCGAAGCGGTTTTCAAGACCCTGCAGCGGCAATTTGCCACCCGTGCCGTAAAAAAACGCTATGTGGCCGTGCTCGACGGTTTGCTGAAAGATGAAAGTGGCACCATCGATCTACCGTTGCGTCCCGACATCAACGACCGCCCGCGGCAAATGGTCGATTATGAGCATGGCAAAAAGGCCGTTACCCGTTTTTCAGTTATCGCCCGGACGGGTTGCCGCACGTTTGTGAATTTTTATCCCGAGACAGGCCGCACACACCAACTGCGCGTTCATGCAGCCCATCAGCTTGGACTGGGATGCCCCATCATCGGTGACAATCTGTACGGCTCGTCTGCCGAAAGGCTCATGCTTCATGCTGCTGGAATTTCGTTCACCCACCCCGTGACAGGCGTCGAAACGGTTATTGAAGCCGAAGTGCCGTTCGAAATCGGCTAAATGAAAATAAAACAGCACATTTTTAGCGCTGTCGTTAAAAATGTTTATGTTTGTAATCATTTTGAATGCAATGAAGCGAATATCTGTATTACTGACAATCGTGGCCGCCGCGTTTACCGTATCGGCGCAAGATATTGTTATTGACGGCAATCTGTGTGAAAACGAGACTCTGAAGTTCAAATACAGTTTGTCGAACCGGTACGACACTTTCTCGTGGAATTTTGGCGATAACAGCGCAACCGACAACAGCATTGAGCCGACTCACAAATACGAAGCCGGAACTTATACAGTAAAGCTTACGGCTACCAAGAACGGCGGTGAATCGAAAACCGAAACATTGAACATCACCGTGAACGCCATGCCGAAAACCAAATTCGATGTTGACACTACGGCACAGCGCAACACCAAAGTGTTCACAGCAAATTCGAGTGCCAGCCATAATTTCACATGGGATTTTGGCGACGGCTCAACCGCAACCGGAAACAAAACAGAGCACACCTACAGTGCCCCCGGCACTTACAATGCTATTCTCACCACCACCGACAATCAGAAATGCACCGATACCACCATGCGCTCAGTCGTTATTGAAGCATCGACTCAGGTGCCGAACGTCTTCACCCCGAATGGCGATGGCCAGAACGACTATTTTATGATTTCGGCCAATGGGGCACGGCTCAAACTCGAGATTTTCAATCGCTGGGGTTATAAGATGTTCAGTCGCACCGGCACCGAAAACATTGTGTGGGACGGCTACAACCCGCAGGGCACGCTGGTTTCGCCCGGCACTTATTTCTATGTTATCACGGTCGAAGAAGGCTCAACCAACTACAATCCGCTGAACGGTTACATCACTGTATTTTATTAATCAGTTCGCTCTATGCTGAAATCGCTCTACACGCGCATTTTCACAGCCAGAAATGTTGAGTGGTTTATGCTATTTCTTATATGCATAACCGCTGTGGGAATGCCGTTGTCAAGGTTTCTTATGAGCACCGGAACGACGAGCGTTGCCATTTGGTGGGCCATCAGTGGCAACTGGCGTTATAAGATTGACAATCTGAAAGAAAACAAGTTTCTGTGGCCGATAATCGCCATATTCCTGCTGCACGTCGTATGGTTGGTCGGGGCTGACAACGCGGCCGAAGCCATCGACGACATCAATGTCAAACTTCCACTGCTGTTTTTCCCGTTGGCAATAGGGTCGCTGCGGTTCACAAGCAAGCAGATAATCATCATGCTTCAGGTGTTTGTGATAGCAGTCATCATCAGCACTCTTGTCAGTTTGGGAGTCTATCTTGAAATCTACACACCAAGCAAACCCGTCAACAACATTCGCGATATTAGCATTTTCGTGTCGCACATCCGTTTGGGGCTGATGTGCCTTATGTCAGTTGGAGTGATTGTTTACATATGGCACAAAAAAGCCGCAGAGATGAAGATTTGGCATAAGATAGCATTTGGTGTTACAATCACATGGCTGGTCTATTTCATTTTGCTGATACAGACAGCTACAAGTTGGGTTTCGGCCTTTGTTGCTGTAACCGTCCTTTTTGTGGTGTATCATAAAAGATTAAAAAAATGGCAGCTATATGGGTCTGTTGTTTTGCTGATAGCATTAGTTACAGCCACAGTGGTGTTCATCAGCGGCGTTTATACAGATTTTCATCATATTAAAGACACTGAAACCAATCTGCCAGAGTACACGCTAAAGGGTAATAGATACAATCATGACGCTGAAAGCCCCAACATCGAAAACGGCTATTATGTCAACCGCTACATCTGCAATACAGAGCTGGCGGCCGAATGGAACAAGCGCAGTGCCATCAAAATCGACAGCATCGACGGACATGGACAACCCATCAAGCACACCATTATCCGTTATCTGACTTCAAAGGGATTGCCTAAGGACAGTTGCGGAGTGTGGAAGCTGACACAAGCCGACATTGACGGCATTGAAGAAGGTGCAACAAGTTGCATATATGTTGAAAAATCACATGTTTATCAACGAATATATGAAGTGATTTGGGAATTCGACCATTACCAAAAATACGGTGATCCGAACGGCAAATCGGTCTGCATGCGAGTTGAATTCTTCAAAACGGGTCTGCATATTGCCAAGCAGCATTTGTGGTTCGGCGTTGGCACCGGCGATGTGGTGGACGCTTTTGCTCAGGCATATAAGGAGACTGATTCGCCCTTGGAGTCAAAATACCAGCATTATGCACATAATCAATACCTTACTTTTGCAATAGCTTTGGGATTGATAGGGCTTTTACTGGTGCTAATATGCATGTTCGCACCATTTTTCTTGCTCAGAACAACGCATTTTCTGCTGATAACATTTTTTACCATTTTGTTTGTCAGCATGTTCGATGAGGATTCGCTAACCCGCCAATTAGGGTCAATCATGTTTGCCTTGATGTATTCATTGACTTTGGTGCTGGCAAAGGTGACCAAATCAGAAGCCGCCGACTAATCTTTCACCATTCTGATTTTTGCTGCGCTGCCTGTGCGTTCGACAAGGATTTTCACCGGAATGCGCTCGCAAAGCGTTTCAACGTGGCTTATTATTCCTACTTTCCGATTGCCGGATTCGCGCAAGCGTTCCAGAGTGTTCATCACCACATCGAGCGTGGTGCTGTCGAGCGTGCCAAACCCTTCGTCGATGAAGAGCATGTCGGTTGCGAACCCGTTGCCGCCAATGGTTGACAGTCCCAACGCCAAAGCCAGCGACACAACAAAACTCTCGCCGCCCGATACCATATTGACCGGTCTGACCGAGCCGCCAAAATACATGTCACGCACCAGAATGGTCAGCGAATCGTCTTGGCAGTCAAGTTCATACCGTCCCGACAGTTGGCCAAGAAAATAATTAGCCTTCAAGAGTAGTTCTCTGAGAATGAAACTTTGTGCGATCACACGGAATTTTTTTCCTTCGGAATCGCCAAAATGCTTTGCTAGTTGGTTCCACAATTCATACTCGTCCTGCAACTGCTTGATTTTTTGCTCTTTCTGCTGCTTGAGTTTGGCGTTGTCATCGTCGGTTTTCAGTAGAATTCCTATTTCAAGAATGCGATGACTGCAATCATTCGTTTCTTTTGTCAGACTGGTTATCAAGGTTTCAATATCGGTTAATTCAAGTGTTTCTTCAAATTCAGGTTTCTTTGTCAGGTGTTGCGCCAGCAGTTCGTTGGTCTGTTTCAGTGCGCCTTTAGCCTGATTGATGGCGTCGTTCAGTTCTGTTTGCTCTTTTTCAAGGGCGGTAATTTGCGAGCCGTCAACCGATGCTAGTTTGCTGAGTCGCTCTTCCGACATATTGTGCGATGCCAGAAAATCGCTGACAAAACTCTTCTCTTTCTGCAAATTGGCAGTTGCCATATCGATGTGCTCACGCAGAATGGAAGCGCTTTTCAAAAAATTGTTCCAACTCTCGTCGATGTCCTTGTCTAATTCCTGCGCATCAGAGCCTGCTGTCCAGTCAGGGAACATTGCTTCAATCTGCCGGCGGATTTCCAGCGATCTGCTGCGAAGGTTTTTCTGGTTCTCGATTTTGTTGCTTATGTCGGTGCGCAACTGTTTTTGTTTCTCGTAGTTGCCGGCGTCGGCACACAGTTTTTCAATTGTCTTTTCAATGTCGTTCTGCCAGTCGGGATAAGTGATTTTCGATGACACTGACACCAAAGCATCATTGGCTGTGGCAGCGCATTGCTGCGCAAGGCTTCGCAGTTTCTCTATTTTTGAATGACATTGGCCGGCGTCGTTATTCAACTTGTTTATTTGCTCGTTAATCAGGTTGTTTTCTTCATCTATCTTATTCTTTACTTCAATCAGATTGTCGATTGTGGTACGAATCCCGTTAGCGGTTTTTATTTTTTCGGCCGTCTGCTCAACGGCCAGACGGGCTTTCTCATATAATTGTGCGGCAATGGTGGCGCTGTCGGGCCCGAATTCAATGCCTAAAGAGCGGCAGCATTGCCCGGCTTCCTGCGCGGCAGTTTCCGATTCACTCTTTTTTGTGGCTGCGTCTTGCCCAACAACAACGAGTTGGTTGTTTTCGGCCTTGACTTGTGCGGCTACTTCTTTCAATCGTGAATCGGCGTTCTCATATGCCTTCTTTTTCTCGTTGAAACTCTCTTCAAGTGGCTTCAGTGCTGCATCAAACTCGTTGTCGTGCGGGATTTCTTCAACAACATGGCCGCAAACCGGACATTTATCGCCTTGGTGCAAACCCGCCCGTAGCGATTTGGCCGCATCGGTAACACCGGCTAGCACGGTCTTGTACAAGCGGTCGGCTTCGTCCATTGCCAGGCGTGCCTGTTCGGTGCTTTTTGTAAGGCTCTCGGCATCTGCTGTCAACTGTGCAATGTGCGATTTGAGTTTTGCTTCGTTGTCAGCCGCCTGACGGTAGTTATTCTGTGCACTGGCCAGATTCTTCAGGCTGTTGATGGCCGCATTAGCCTTCTCTTTCAACTGATTGGCGGCATCTTGCTCTTTATGCAGAGCATCAACGTTCATTGCTGCCAGTTCAGCCTGCTTTTGTTTCAGTTCGGTCTGCAGTTTCTCTTTTTCTGCTTGCTTTTGTGCCAGTTTTTCCGCTTCGGCTTTTTGTTTGCTCATTATTTCAGGCAACTCGGTGCGCTCAACATCATCGGCTGTTTTGGCGTTCGATGCCGCTTCAGCGCGGGCTTTCACACACTGTTGAAGCCTTTCGGCGATGAGTTGGCTTTCGGCAAACATCTCGGCCTGACCGGCTGAAGCCTTCAGATAGTCTTCGGTGTCTGACAAACTCTTTTCAAGACTGTCAATCAGATTGTTGCGGAACAAATCGCCGTTGGTGATGGCTTTAAACGCCTGGCCGTAGGCGATTTCCTTGTTGCGCAGGTCATCAAGATTTTTCTGGTTCAAGTCGATTTCCGCCAATGATTTTATTGCATCGGCCGACAATTTATAATCGGATATAAACAGTTGTTTTTCAATAAATTCTTGCGACTGACTCAACTGAATGTTTGCCTGCAGCTTTTCTTGGGCGCTCTTGATTTCGTCTTCGAACCGCTTTTTTGTCTGCAGCCAGTTCCGGGCGTTTTCCAGCGACGCTTTTCTCGCTGTCAGCTGGGCCAGGCTCTCGTTCAGTTGCTTTTGCTCACTGTTCAGAGCATCCTTCTCGTCAGCGGACAGAGCCTTGATATTGGCTGCTTCCTGCACGGCCTGGTCCCGTTCGGCTTTCTTCTCACTCGACCTGACAAAAATCTGTTTGCCGATGAGTGTGTAAATACCCGTTCCGGTTATTTTTTCCAGAATTTCCGATTTTTTGTCGTCGTCGCTCTTCAGAAATTTGGTGAACTCGCCCTGCGCAAGCATCGTGGTGCGGCAGAACTGCTCAAAATCAAGCCCCACGGCTTCTTTAACAATATCATCAACGTCTTTGACAAACACGTCGCCGTTGTGCTCGATGCTTCTTTCGGTCTTTTGCAGCGTGCCCGACCGTTCCGACACCCGGAAAGCGATGCTGGCCTTATATTCGTCGCCGTCGTTCCCTTCAAAAACAAGTTCAACCGAGCCTTTTTTCGTGCCTTTCCGCAAGTATTGTCTGACATCGCCTGTAGTATAGTAATCGCTCGACGACAGGACGGTCAGGTCATCAACATATTTCTGCTTCTTTATTTGAGTCAGCCGCGGGGTTTCGTTGTAAAGGGCAAGGCAGATGGCGTCGAGAATGGTGGTTTTGCCGGCGCCTGTTTCGCCGTAAATCAGAAACAGCGACTCACGCTCAAGCATGGGGTCGCGGAAATCGATAAACGCACTCTCAATCGATGCAATGTTGTTTATGGATAATGTTTTGAATTTCATGGCGTTAAATCGATTAATCTTCACTGTTTCTTACAGAGTCAACCACTTCCGACAGCAGTTTCCAAAGCCTTGGGTCCATATCGGTGCCCACCTTGCGGTTGTAGTAGATTTGGGCCAGTTCCATCGGGCTTGTTTCTCTCACTTCCTGGATATTAAGCACTTTGCGCGCCGACTCTTGTGTTTGTTCGCGCTCAGAACGGATGTAGCAGAACTTGAGTTGGGGTTTGGTTTCCAGAACCTGATAAACCTGCTCTTCGGCAAACGAAGGCGCATAGTCTTTAACAAGCAGATTGAGTCTTAAATAGCCTGGCTTGTCGGGGATGAAGTCGCGCAGGCAGGCAAGTGCGTCGTCGAATGGTAGCGGTTTGCTTGGAATGGTGTAGAAGCGCATTTTCCGCTCTATTTCGGCAGTACGGATAACCGGCTCGGCGCCGTGGCTGGCAATCTCGACAATCGTCACAGAGTGCGGATAGGTCTCGTCGAAATCAACCTGCACGGGGCTGCCGCTGTAGCGTGCACGGCCGTTGCTGCCCTTTATTGTTTGCGGGCAGTGGATGTGCCCCAGCGCCAGATAATCGTAACCCGACCCCATCAGCGCAATGTTTTCGCCTTCAATTCCGCCGACAACCGCCATATTGTGGCCCGTCAGGTCGGCCCCCGACACGTAGAGATGGCCTGTCATCACAACCGGAAGGTCGCGGGTGTTGAGTGCGGCCGTTTCGTAAAGCAACTGGCCGAAAATATCAGTGTTGTTGCTTTGGACAAACGGAACGGCCAGAATGTAGCCCTTGTCCGGGATCTCAATAATCTGTCCTTCGGTATCGAACAAGCCGCTGTCGGCATTGCGCCTGACGCCGCCGATCACATGCACATTGGCCAGCCGCCACACTTCACCCGTCGATTCAAGTCGCGAGCAACTGTCGTGATTTCCTGCCGTGACAACAATCACCATGCCGGGCAGCGTGTTGTGCAGCCGCACCATATTGTCGGTGAATAGTTTCATCGCGCCATTCGACGGCGTGGCATTGTGGTAGACATCACCGCTGACCACAAGCGCATCGGGACGCTCGTCGGCAATAATCCGGCAAAGGCAATCGAAAAAATGCTCGTGCTCGCTGCTGCGGTCGTATTGGAAAAATTGCTGTCCCAAGTGCCAGTCAGCCGTGTGGATAATCTTCATGACAGATAAAATTTGGCACTAAACTTATCGAAAAATCATGCCATACGAAACAACAGCGGGGCTTATTTTATCAACCATAAAAACAGGCTTTGCTATTTTGCAGAACTCGCATATATTTGCCATTCAATAATTGTTGAAAATGAGCAAAAAAGAATCACGTGTCACTTCGCGGCAATTGCGAAGTTCGTATCTCACCACAATAATAAGCATTTCGTTGGTTTTGTTTGTGATAGGACTGGTCGGGCTGCTGATTCTGAACGCGCATAAGATATCGCGCCATGTGAAAGAGAACATCAGCGTCACCGTGTTTTTGAAGAACGATGTCAAGGAAGTCGACATGATTAAGTTGCAAAAAAGCCTTGACGCTTCGGTTTTTGTCAAATCGACCGATTTCATTTCGAAAGAGCAGGCCGCGCAGGAACTGAAAAACGAGTTGGGCGAGGATTTCGTCTCTTTCTTGGGTTACAACCCGCTGCTGCCGTCGATTGAGGTGAAACTGAAGGCCGAATACGCCAATGCCGACAGCATTGCAAAAATCGAGCAGCGGCTGGTCAAATACTCACAGGTGAAGGAAGTGTCGTACCAGAAATCGCTCATCGAGGCCGTCAATCAGAACATAAAGAAAATCAGTCTGGTGCTGCTGGTGTTCTGCGGACTGCTGTTCATCATATCGCTTTCGCTGATAAACAACACCATACGGCTGTCGGTTTACGCACGGCGTTTCCTGATAAAGACAATGGAACTTGTGGGCGCCACACGCTCGTTTGTCAGGGCACCGTTC
Source organism: Salinivirgaceae bacterium (assembly GCA_017557785.1). Lineage (GTDB taxonomy): Bacteria > Bacteroidota > Bacteroidia > Bacteroidales > SZUA-534 > RUG13583. The sequence goes on along the minus strand of JAFYYA010000074.1, from coordinate 11,823 downwards.
ATCATCAAGAGCCTTGAGCACGCGCTCATCAGCATTCTGATAACATTCGTGCTTCTGGGCGGCACCATCTACATCACCGACAAGCACGTTCCTGAACTGTCAATCATGTACGAACTTGACACCATTGCCGTTCTGTTTGCAGGCATCATGGCCATCGGGTTCTTCATTGTCTGGATATCGAACTTTTTCGCCGTCAACCGCTATCTGCGGATGAAGGGCAACGATTTATACGCATAAATTATCATCATTATGGATAACGAGACTAAAAAAACCGGGTTCGCCTTGCACCCGTCAAACTACAAATTCATTTGGATTGGCATTGCCATCGTGGTGTTTGGATTCATTCTTATGGCCGGTGGCCGTTCCGATGACCCGCAAGTGTTCAACGAAGGCATGTTCAGCGTCCGCCGGATTGTGATTGCGCCGGTTGTGGTGCTGGTCGGGTTCCTGTTCGAGATTTATGCGATTATGCGCAAGCCAAAAACTGACGATTGATCACAGCGCAATGATTTTCGAGCCGGGAAAAGAACAATACGATTTCGAAGAAGGTCAGATAGTGTTGATTGACAAGCCGCTCAAATGGACATCGTTCGACGCGGTGAACAAGGTGCGCTATCTGCTTCGCAATCAGTTCGGATTCAAAAAGATAAAAGTGGGGCACGCAGGCACTCTCGACCCTTTGGCAACGGGGCTTCTGATAATCTGCACCGGGAAACTGACCAAGCAGATTGAGACGCTTCAGGCCAGCAGCAAAGAGTATGTGGCCACGTTCATGCTTGGCGCCACCACACCGTCGTACGACCGCGAAACCGAGATCGACCGCACCTTCAGCACCGACGGCATCACGCGTGAGCGTGTTGAGCAGGTGCTGCAGACATTCGAAGGCGAGCAGGACCAAATTCCGCCCGTTTTCTCGGCCAAGCAGATCGACGGTCAGCGTGCCTATGTGGCCGCACGCAAGGGCAAGACAATCGACCTGAAGCCCGCGCGCATCAATATTGAACGCATCTGGCTCATCGACTGCAACCTGCCGCAAGTGACGGTGGGCATCCGTTGCAGCAAGGGAACATACATCAGAGCACTGGCCCGCGATTTTGGAGAGAGGCTCGGCTCAGGTGCCTATCTGCACGATTTGCGACGCACGGCAAGTGGCGATTTCAGTGTGGATAAGGCCATTGGAATAGAAGAATTTGAAAAAATTGTAAAAAACCTGCAACCGCTTTCAAAAAACAACGTAAACAACCTGTCATAATTTTGCCGCAGTTCGGTTCGAACGCGCTATAAAACAGTAATTTTTTTTCGAATGAAACTTTCGCAATTTAACTACGAACTTCCCGAAGAGTGCATTGCTCTTTATCCGTCGGAAAACCGTGACGAGTCCCGCCTGTTGGTTGTCAACCGCAAGACCGGACAGTTTGAACACCGCATTTTCAAAGAGATAATCAATTATTTCGATGATCAGGATGTGTTTGTGTTCAACAACACAAAAGTGTTTCCGGCCCGTCTTTACGGCAACAAGGAAAAAACCGGTGCCAAAATCGAGGTTTTCCTGCTGCGCGAACTCAATCAGGACCAGCGTCTGTGGGACGTGCTGGTTGACCCTGCGCGCAAAATCCGCATCGGAAACAAACTCTATTTCGGCGAGGACGACGCTCTGGTGGCTGAGGTCATTGACAACACCACATCGCGCGGACGAACACTGCGCTTCTTGTTCGACGGCCCGCACGATGAGTTCAAAAAGACTCTCTACTCGCTCGGCGAAACACCGCTGCCGCGATACATCACCACCCGTCGTGAAGTAACACCTGAGGACGCCGTGCGCTATCAGACCATATTTGCAAAGCACGAAGGTGCTGTGGCTGCGCCGACGGCCGGTTTGCACTTCAGCCGCGAGTTGCTGAAACGCTGCGAGATTAAAGGAATCAACTTTGCCGAAATCACACTTCACGTGGGCTTGGGCAACTTCCGTCCGGTGGATGTTGAGGATTTGACAAAGCACAAGATGGACTCTGAGCAGATTCTTATTCCGGAAGAGGCCGCAAACATTGTGAACAAGGCCAAAGACGGACACCATAAGGTTTGTGCCATCGGTACCACCGTCATGCGCACGCTCGAGAGTTCGGTATCGACATACGGCTATCTGAAACCGTTCGACGGCTGGACCAACAAGTTCATCTTCCCGCCATACGACTTCAGCGTGGCAAATACAATGGTTTCGAATTTCCATCTGCCGCAATCAACGCTGATGATGATGGTGGCTGCCTATGCAGGTTACGATTTGCTGATGGAAGCGTACCGCGAGGCCATGAAGGAAGGCTACAAATTCGGTGCTTATGGCGATGCAATGCTGATTCTCTGATAGTCAGACCTGATAAAAACAAAAGGGAAGCCCAATCGGCTTCCCTTTTTTGTTTAGATGCAGTATGTTAAAGTGCTCTGCTGCTTGTTGTTATTTTTCCAAAGTTTCGTCCGATGATTCCGGGGCTTTCAGGTAGATATTCGAGAAATCGAAGTAGCCTTGTGAGTTCACGTGCATTCCATTGATGTTGGAAGTCATCAGATTGAAACGTTTTTCACCATTAGCCTTCATTGTGTTGGTCATGATGAAACGCGGGGGGTCCGACTGGAAACCGCTGATGTTCGATTCCAGAAAATCGGACAGATAGTTTGTCGGCAGGTCGAACACCATGTCAACAAATCCGGCGCCGAACATATAGAGTTCCTTCTGTATCGATGTGATGAACGAGACAACCACGGTATCGAGATAGGGCAGATGCTCGTTCTGCTCAGATACGCCCCAATAGTGCGGGTTGTAGGTCAGCTCAATGGCCTGTCCGATGCCTTTCGGGTAGTGGAAGCAGAAAGCCCCAGAGCCGACAGTGCCGTTCACACCGTAGGCGTTGTAGGCTTCACGGGCAAAGACAAGAGCATTGGTGCCTGCCAGAAAGTAGATGAACAGTTTGTCGGGCGTTTTCAGTCTGATGTTCAGCACACTGTCGTTCAGTGCCACAATACCTGAAATGCTCACCGAATCGTTGTTTTTAGCAACAGGCATGAAGCTGTCGGCGCCTTCAATGTTCATCACTTGGCGCGAAATGCCGATTTCGTCCACAAGCTTGTTGCGGCAAATCTGCTCAATCGAGTATTTGACATCGGCGGCCACAATTCGGCGGCCCTTTCCCTGCTTGAAGCAGCGGTCGTTGTGGAAACGGGCGCGGGTGTTCAGCACAAAGGTGTAGGTGCACTCGTCGGGCGAGATGGTGTAATATTTGGCAAGCGACGGAACAATCTCTAGCGTCCGCTGGTTGTACTTCACCAATCCTGCGTAAACCTGATTGACTAATATCTGCTCGCTGCGTTTCTCAACCTGCCCGGGGAAGATAATGTGTGGAATATCGCTGATATTGACACGCAGGGTGCCACCATGTTTTTCGCTGCTGCGCGATGAACCTGCTGGTTGGCAGGCAGTTGTGAAAAGTGCCGCAAGGGCAACGACGGAAACCAAAAGTCTCATTGCTCAAATGATGTAATTACAATCAGCAAGTTGAACAAAAAAATGCAAAAAAACAATTGCGATTAGAAATTTGATGATTTTTATGGATGTTTGCTGATAATAGAGAGTCTTTTATATCAAAAAAGGGGAGAAAATTTCTTTCTCCCCTCTCATTTATTTCATTCAACTTCTACTACTTCTTCAGGGCCACTATCCACTTCACAATGCCAACGAGTGCCAGCAGCGCTATCAAGAAAATCAGCGTTCCGTATGCCGCAGTGCGGGCAAAGATGATATAATTGGTGTTCCAACCATATATGAACTGCATTTTCGAGAATTTCCACTGGCCATTCTCATCTTGCACCATCATACCTGTAACTTGCAGCGGGAAGTTCATCTTGTTAACATCAAGAGTAATATTTCCGGGGAAAACCACATAGACAATGCTGTCGGTGATTTGGTCGGCATAGAGGCGGTCGATATCATATTTTACACTGCCCCAATATGTCCAATCGCCGTATAAGAGCCCCTGCGCCCCGTCTTTTCCCTTGAGTATTTCGTTGGGATTGGTGCCCAAAATAAAAATCGAAGCGGTATCAATGGTTTGGGCAATGCACTCGCCGATTTTCGATGCATCGCGCAACGCGTAACCTTCTTGAAATACTTTCAGTGTTTTTTCTATCGCTTGTCTGTTGGGTTCCGAGATATTACTGTCGGGATAGTTGAATGCTCCTGGTGTGGAATTGATTCCAAGCATAAGAGCGATATAAATCCCCGTAAACAGCAAAGCGAGCGACGTGACAATAGTAACTATTAACTTCATATTCATTAAGTGTTTAATGATGAGTCAAATTTAGAAAAATTGTTTTTAAACTCGCACAGACGACACTGCCCCGATAGCAATCGGGACGATAACTATCGGGGTGCACAGATTTTCACAGATCTTTTTAGAACGCAGTCCCGATAGCCATCGGGAACGCAGATTTAATGGATTTACACAGATTTTTATAGCATTAACGAATCCCCCCAATATAAACCCGCAAGGCCGCTTATGCTAATAATTTTGTCAGTACTCGACATATCGGTTCATATAATCCTTGACTACTATTCCACTCTGCGCCTGCCCAACGTGTATCTGCAATAAGGCGTTCTTTATTAATCTCTACAGCAAGTTTCAGCTTTTCGGCGATAGTTTTCCAATCTAAATGAAATTGAATTTTTTCTTCCTTTTCAAAATAATTGCACCACTCGATATGAGCAGCTATTGAATATAATCCAAGATTTATATCATTTGCATAATCAAAAAGCATAATTATGGAATTATATAATCTCATAATAGACTCTATTGAATTATTTTTATTGAAATAAGGTATTATTTCTTTTTCCCAACAAGCTAAATAATCTGTTGGGTTAGGATAATCACTTCTTCCTTGACATTTATAACCGCCTTCCCCCATAAGGAAAAGGTGTAGTTCTCCTTTCTCTATTGCGTCTTCTATCATTTTCATTTGTATTCTTTTATTGAAAAACAATTTTTCAATTTTTTAATATCATTATTATGCGTAATGACCATATTATCCAAGACGGCTTCATTACATCCACCTGAAGTTTTTTTCACCTGGAATCCATTTGGAATTTGTCCCGAAAGTATGTGTTTGTGTCGCCATACGCCAAAATTAAAACTTTTTGCAGTTATTTGACGCGGTGGCGGCAGGAATGGTTGCGGGTCTATGCGGACGTACGCAGTGCATTCCTACAATTTTTGCGAATAAGAATGTTTACACAAACATTGCCATATAAAGCGGGAGATATGTTATTTGGTCAGTTTTTTCGACATTGAACTTGCAGAAAACCACACTGCGCCCGATTTTTGCCGAATTATCTAACAATGTGTTGGTTAGCGACGTATGTTTCTTGTATTCTTTGCCTGATTTTACTTCTAAAATCGACAATCGGTTTTGTTCCTGAATAAGAAAATCGAGTTCGTTTCGGCTCTTATAGTCGTAATAATGAAGATTATGGCCGTGTTTGACAAGTTCGGCGGCAACTAAATTCTCGGTCAGCGCGCCCTCGTTTATAGCAAGGTCGCCTTGCAGCACCTGCCACTGAACATCGGTGCCCCACATATTGCAAAGCAAACCTGTATCTAACAAATACACTTTGAATAAGTTACGACTCTCGTACTGTTCAAACGGCAACTCGAGCGAATGGGTATTGTAGCAGAAAACAGCCACTCCTGCATCTGATAACCACTGCGCCGCATCCTCGTATTTCTGCATACTTGCGGTCTTTTCCAAATCGGAAAGCACAAACCGCTTTTTCTCCTTGGCAAGTTGCGACGGAATGGCATCGAAAAAACGTTTTGCCCGCGTTTTTTGCCCACCCGCATATTTCGCAATATCAAGCCGATAACTGTCGATAATGATTCGTTGCTGATTGAGCGTCTCGGCGAAATCGGGATTTTCAAGATATGTTGCGGCCACTTTGGGCATTCCTCCAACAATCAGAAACGCCCGATAATGCTTCATCAGCTGCTCGTGCAGAAAACTGTCGACGGGCACTTCGTTGGTGTATGATTTCCGCACAGAATCAACAACTTGCGCACTCACTCCATTTGCCCAAAGCCATTCCTCAAAATCGAGCGGATACATCTGTATTTGTCGCTCAAAACCAACGGGATAACTGCTGACATTGGCATAGTTGATACCCAAAAGCGAGCCCGTCTCGATATAGTCGAACCGTCCGTCCTCAACCAAAAATTTTATCGCCGTGCGGGCATTGGGACAACTTTGAATCTCGTCGAAAAACACAAGCGTCTGCCGCTCGACAAACGGCCCGTAGCCCATTACGCTCAAGCGGCCGATAATGGAATCGGCGTCGCGGTTGCCCTCAAAGGCTTGCCGCACCTCGGGGCTTTGCTCAAAGTTGATTTCCACAAAATGCTTGTAGTGCTTACGCCCAAATTGGCGGACAATGGTTGTCTTTCCCACCTGCCTTGCACCGCATATAAGCAGAGCTTCTTTTTGTGGTTTATTCTTCCATTTGATTAAATCGTTGATAATCTTGCGGCTGATATTCATAGCAGTAACTTATTGCAAGTTTTACGACACAAATATAGTAACTTTTTGCAGAATGTTTTGCTTAAAAGTAGTAACTTTTTGCAAGTTTGCGCGTAATCGAATTATACATTTTTCCATTCGTTCGGCGAGTTGGCGAAAATTTGTTCGGCGAGTTGGCGAAAATGTTTCCCCGCATACACCCCTTGACAGTCCTGATAACTATCGGGAACGCAGATTTAACGGATTTCTTTCTCGCACAGATGACACTGATTACACAGAGTGATAGTATTTTACGAAGAATCTTTATGCTCCTCATATCAGTAGGAACATCCATTATATAATCTATATATAATATTGTTTCTCAATCATTTCCGAGAGCAACAAGTCTGCTTTTAATAGGACAATAGTTTTAAATTTCTAAATTAAATCTTTCTTTAAATAAGCGCCTTCTAGTTTCCAATAATTCTTTAAATGTCGTTTTGTACAATTCGCACTGTTTCATCTGTTCTTCAGATACAACACAACGCTTGCCATCATCAATATAACGTCGGTAGCCTGCTCGTATTAACGACAACAATTCATCAGAAATGTGCCACTCCGTTGTTAACTTCTTTTCCTCCACAAAGTCAACAAAATAGGCCCATATATACATGCTTACGTTTAATAATGTTTCTGGACTATTATTACTACTTAATATTTTAATAAAATGCTCGTCTATTATATCATACGTTTTTTGCTCGTCAATTAATTTATTGGCTAAGCAAAGTCTTATATCATGCATTGCACTTCCTATATCGTGCAATGGTCTATTGCAATACTCTCGTTCTGGAATAAAGTATTTTCCTTCACCTAAAAGATATTGTTGTACTTCATTATGCTCAATTGCATATATAAAATTGTATTCTCTCATTCTTTTGTTATTTAATTGGTTCGACGTTGTCAAAGAAACTTATGAAAGTGTTCCAATCTCTATTATGTATTACATTCTCTGAACCGACTAACACAGCTTCTGTAGTTCCGCCTGAAGTTTTACCTCCCGGAATCCATTTGGAATTTGTCCCGAAAGTATGTGTTTGTGTCGCCATACGCCAAAATTAAAACTTTTTGCAGTTATATGACGCGGTGGCGGCGGGAATGGTTGCAGGGTTGCCTGTCGATAATAAAACAAGGCCACCCAATCGGGCAGCCTTGCTATTTAAACTTTGTGTTCTCTCGTTTCCTCCGCGCGCTCCGTGTCCTCTAGTCCCCTCTGTGCGCTCTGTGAATCTATTTTTTGAGCCCCAATTTCTCGACAGCCTCCTCGCGCATCTTGTATTTCAGGATTTTGCCTGCGGCGTTCATCGGGAACGATTTGACGAAATCGATATAGCGCGGAACCTTGTGGCGGGCAAGGCGGCCCATAATGAATTCGCGCATTTCGGGTTCGCTGATTTCCTCGCCCTCTTTCAGGATAATGCTGGCCATTGCCTCCTCGCCGTATTTCTCGTCGGGAACACCGATAACCTGAACGTCCTTCACCTTCGGGTGGGTATAGATAAACTCCTCAATCTCTTTAGGATAGATATTCTCGCCACCGCGGATAATCATATCTTTCAAGCGGCCTGTGATTTTGTAGTTGCCGTTCTCATCAACGCAGGCAAGGTCGCCGCTGTGCAGCCAACCGTCAGCGTCAATGGTTTGCGCTGTGGCCTCTGGCATCTTGTAGTAGCCTTTCATCACGTTGTAGCCCTTGGCGCAGAACTCGCCGTTGGTGTTGGGCGGAACCTCAAGGCCCGTTTCGGGGTCAACCACCTTGCAGCGCACGTGCGGGAAGGCGTAGCCCACCGTTTCGGTGCGGACATCGATAGAGTCGGTCCAAGCCGACATTGTGCTGCCTGGCGCCGATTCGGTCTGGCCGTAAACGCTCACAATTCCGCGCATATTCATCTCCGACGGTTCGGCGGCACGGCGCATCAGTTCGGGCGGACAGCCCGAGCCTGCCATAATGCCTGTACGCATATATGAGAAGTCGGTGTGACGGTAGTCGGGGTGGTTGAACATTGCAATGAACATTGTGGGCACGCCGTTGAAGCAGGTTATATGCTCCTGGTTTATGCAGGCCAACGACGATTTGGCCGAGAAGTACGGCATCGGGCACATTGTGGCTGCGTGCGTCATCGACGAAGTCATCGACAGAACCATTCCAAAGCAGTGGAACATAGGCACTTGAATCATCATTCGGTCGGCTGTCGAGAGTCCCATACGGTCGCCGATACATTTGCCGTTGTTCACCACGTTGTAGTGAGTCAGCATCACGCCCTTCGGGAAACCTGTGGTGCCGCTGGTGTACTGCATATTGCAGACATCGTCGGGTTTGACGGCGGCGGCCATACGCTGAATCTCGTCGAGCGGCACAAGGCTATGGCGGTCCATAGCCTGTTGCAGTGTCAGGCAGCCCTTCTGGCGGAAGCCCACGGTGATAACGTTGCGCAGGAACGGCAGGCGCTTGCAATGAAGCGGTTTGCCTGGCGTGCTTGTCGCGATTTCGGGGCAGAGCTCGTTGATAATGGCGCGGTAGTTCGAGTCCAAGGCGCTCTCAATCATTACAAGCGTGTGAGTGTCGGACTGGCGAAGCAGATATTCGGCCTCGTGAATCTTGTAGGCGGTGTTCACCGTCACAAGCACGGCACCAATCTTGACTGTTGCCCAAAATGTTATGTACCAAGCAGGTATGTTGGTGCACCAAACGGCCACCTTTGAGCCTGGACGCACGCCGAGCGACACAAGGGCGCGAGCGAAATTGTCGACGTCGTCGCGGAACTCCGCATAGGTGCGGGTGTAGTCCAAAGTGGTGTATTTGAAGCAGTACTGGTCGGGGAACTCCTCAACCACGCGGTCCAAAACCTGCGAGAATGTCATATTCAGCAGTTCGTCCTTCTTCCAAATGTAATAGCCCGAGCCGTCGTGGTTCGGATACAGCTCGCTGCGTTTGCCGCGGGTGTTCTCGAACTGGCTCATATAGTTCACAAAATGCGGGAAGATGACGTCGCGGTCGGTGAAGTCGAGCATCCACTCTGGCTTCCACTCGAGCGAGATAAATCCGTCGTAATCGACTGACGACAGAGCCTTCATTACGTCCGAAATCGGGAAGTTGCCCTCGCCGATAATGTTGTAGCGGTTGGCGTCGTCGCTGTCGCGAAGGTGCACGTGCTTCACATAGGCGCCAAGGTTGGTGATGGTCTGCGCGGGTGTCTCGCCCTTGTCGCGGTACGGATGGTGCACGTCCCAAATGACGGCAATCTGGTCGCAGGCGAAAAAGTCGAGCAGTTCACGCAGCAGCGCGGTGTCGGCGTAGATTCCGCTGGTTTTTATCAGTATGGTGATGTTTTTCTCTTCAGCAACGGGGATGAGTTTGGTCAGATTCTGTTTCACGGCCTCAACGGTGCCCTTCTTCGCGAAAGCGCACACATAAGGGCTGTGCATATCGGCGGCAATGCCGATGAGTTGCTGCATTTCGGCAATCATTGCAGGGTTGTCCTCCGAAAGGTCGAGCGAGCTGTCGAAGCAGGGAATGGCGAGTTTGTGCTCGCGCAAATCGCGCAACGACGCCATTAGCGAGTATTTGTTGAACGGCCCGCCTTTGGCCACAAATTCAGGGGTTTTGAACACGTTGTATATCTCGATGCCCGAAAAGCGCATTTCGCTTGCGTTGTTGAGAATATCGCTCCACGACATATCGGCCCATCCACGGGTTGAAAATGACAGTTTCATATCGGTGTCCTAAATGATTTTCAATTAATTAAATGCTCTTAAGCCTCCTCGAAGGCGATTTTGTTCACTGCGTTCAGATAGGCGGCGATGCTTGAGCCGACAATGTCGGTTGATATGCCGCGGCCCGAGTAGATTTTACCCTCCGAGCGTAGGCGGACAACGGTCTCGCCCATAGCCTCGCGGCCTTCGGTGACTGACTGAATCTGGAAATCGTCCAATTCGTAGTGGTGGCCGATGACCTTCTCGATGGCCTGGAAAGCGGCGTCAATCGGGCCGTCGCCAATGCAGACGCTCTCGAGCACGTCGTCGCCCTTCTTCAAAAGAATGTGGCAGGTGGCCGAGATGATATTGCCCGAGTTGATGACGTAATTCTCCAACTTGTAGGTCGGCGGCACCTGGAAGGCAACCGTGGCCACAATGGCGTCAAGGTCTTTGGCTCCGACGGTCTCTTTTGTGGCAGCTACGCGCATAAAGGCGTCGTAAACGTTCTGCGCGTCGTCGTCGTTAAGGTCGAAGTTCAGGCTCTTGACGGCCTCGATGACGGTCTCTTTCGAGTCGTGAACCGAGAGTTGGATGTCGGCACGGTCGGCAGGCGCAATATTTGAGAACGATGTCGGTTTCGAGCGGTTGGTCTGGCACAGGCGCTTGATTTGCTCCACGGCGCGGTGCAGCTCTGTGGCGCGAACGTCGCAGCAGGTGTCGCACACGTCGGCTTTCACGTTCAGAATCTTCACAAAACGCTCGAGCGATACGGTGAAGTTTCCGAAAGGCGCGGTCTTAATCTCGTCGGCACCCGCACGAACCGCGGCAATGGCGCACGAGTCGGCCAAATAGAACTCGTTTGAGCAGCGAACACCCAACTTAACGCCGTCGGGCAGAAGAGCCTTAACCTCTTTCACAAGAGCAAAGAACTCGTCGGGCAGCAGATTGCCTGCAGCGTCGCAAACGGTGATGGTGTTGGCACCGCCGCCAACAGCCGCGTCGATGGCCTGTTTCAGGAAATCCTTGTCGCTGCGGCCGAAATCTTCAGCCACAAACTCAACGTCGGCGCAAAGGTCGCGGCAGCGTTTGGTCAGGCTGGCAATGAGTTCAAGCACGGCAGCGGGTTTCTTGTGGCAGAAATACTCCATTTGCACGGTGCTCACTGGAACAGAAATCTGCAATCGGGGATGGGCTGCGCCCTTTAGGGCGTTCCAAGTGGTTTCAACAGTGTCTGGCTCTGTAATGTTGAGCGGAACGGCCACAGCGCTGTTCTTCACAGCCGAAGCAATAGACTTGATGAGCAGACTGTCGGTCTTGCCGTCGGTGATTGAACCTGTTTCGATAACCGAAAGGCCCAAGCGGTCCAACATTTTGGCCAATTCAATCTTCTCTCTGAATGAGAAAGCATAGCCTGCCTGGTCGGCGGCCTGTTTCATTGTGATGTCTCCAATCGAGATTTTCCGTTTCATATTTTGATATGTTTCTATAATTCAAAAAAATCGCGCGAAAATAAACTATTTGCGCCATTAAACACTTGTG
>JAFYYA010000073.1 GCA_017557785.1 Salinivirgaceae bacterium | reverse complement strand
GGCGTTGGTGTGTGTCCAAATATCGATAATCTGATTGTAACGCTCGTTGTTGGTGATGAAGCCCATATTGTAGTTGTTCATCACTTCGTCAACCTGCTTGTAACCCTCGCTGACGAGTTCTGCCTTCTCAGCTGGGATGATAACGTCGCCCAAGTTGAACGACAGACCTCCCTCGAACGCCATACGGTAGCCAAGGTTCTTGATGTCGTCAAGGAATTGAGCTGTAACGGCTGTTCCACAAGCTTTGTAAACCTTACCGATGATGTCGCGAAGTGATTTTTTGGTCAGCACTTCGTTGATGAAACCAACCTCAACCGGAACAAACTGGTTCACAATCACACGACCTACGGTTGTCTCAAGGATTGTGTCCTTAACCTCACCGTCAATCAGGTCTTTTGTCTTAACCTTGATAGTTGCGTGAAGGTCAACACGTTTCTCGTTGTAGGCGATGTTAACCTCCTCAGGCGAGTAGAATGTGATGCCCTCGCCCAGAGCGCCTTTGCGGGCTTTGGTGATGTAGTACAGACCAAGCACCATATCCTGCGAAGGAACGGTGATAGGCGCACCGTTGGCCGGGTTAAGAATGTTGTGCGAACCGAGCATCAGCAGCTGTGCCTCAAGAATGGCGGCATTGCCAAGCGGCAAGTGAACGGCCATCTGGTCACCATCGAAATCGGCGTTGAATGCCGTACAAGCAAGCGGGTGCAGCTGGATAGCCTTGCCCTCGATAAGTTTCGGCTGGAAAGCCTGAATACCAAGGCGGTGCAAGGTCGGGGCACGGTTAAGCAAAATCGGGTGTCCTTTGATGACGTTCTCAAGAATGTCCCAAACAACAGGGTCTTTGCGGTCAACTATCTTTTTGGCTGATTTCACGGTTTTTACAATACCACGCTCAATCAGCTTACGAATTACAAATGGTTTGTAGAGCTCGGCAGCCATATCCTTCGGCAGACCGCACTCGTGCATCTTCAATTCAGGACCTACAACAATAACCGAACGGGCCGAGTAGTCGACACGTTTACCAAGCAAGTTCTGACGGAAACGTCCTTGCTTGCCTTTCAAGCTGTCGCTCAATGATTTGAGAGCGCGGTTGTTTTCAGTCTTAACTGCATTCGATTTGCGCGAGTTGTCGAACAATGAATCGACAGCCTCTTGAAGCATACGCTTCTCATTGCGCAGAATCACCTCTGGTGCCTTAATCTCGATAAGGCGTTTCAGACGGTTGTTGCGGATGATTACACGACGATAAAGGTCGTTCAAATCAGATGTTGCAAAGCGGCCGCCATCGAGCGGAACCAACGGACGCAACTCCGGCGGAATTACGGGGATAACCTTCAGAATCATCCACTCTGGACGGTTCTTGCCTTGCGATGCACGGAACGACTCAACAACCTGCAGACGTTTCAGAGCCTCGGCCTTACGTTGCTGCGATGTCTCTGTATCGGCCTTGTGACGCAAATCGTACGAAAGGTCGTCAAGATTCAGATTGGCAAGCAAGTCATAAATGGCCTCTGCTCCCATCTTGGCAATGAACTTATTCGGGTCAGTATCCTCAAGATATTGATTTTCTTTCGGAAGTTTTTCGAGCAAATCGATATACTCCTCTTCCGACAATAAATCCAAATCGTTTACACCAAATTCTGCCGCAGCACCTGCACGAATAATGATATAGCGCTCGTAGTAAACCACCATATCCAACTTTTTAGTCGGCAGACCAAGCAGATAACCTATTTTGTTAGGCAGTGATTTGAAGTACCAGATATGCGCTACAGGAACAACCAACTGAATGTGTCCCATACGCTCGCGACGCACTTTCTTCTCAGTAACCTCGACACCGCAACGGTCGCAGACGATGCCTTTATATCTGATACGCTTGTACTTACCGCAGTGGCACTCGTAATCTTTGACGGGGCCGAAAATGCGTTCGCAGAACAAACCATCACGTTCTGGCTTGTAAGTACGATAGTTGATTGTCTCGGGTTTTAAAACCTCACCACTTGAACGTTCAAGTATCTCCTCTGGAGAAGCCAACCCGATTGATATGTGCGAGAACTCGCTTTTTGTTTTAGTTTCCTTTCTAAATGCCATAGACGGAAATTTTTAAAATTTTATGAAGAATGGTACGGCCCGAAGGCCATACCCGTCTTGTTTTTACTCTAAATTAATGCTCAATCCCAAACCACGCAGCTCATGCAGCAATACGTTCAACGACTCTGGAATACCAGGTGTCGGCATAGGCTCGCCTTTCACGATTGACTCGTATGCCTTTGCACGGCCCATAACATCATCCGACTTGACAGTCAGAATCTCTTGCAGGACGTTAGCGGCGCCGAATGCCTCGAGAGCCCAAACCTCCATCTCACCAAAACGCTGACCACCGAATTGTGCTTTACCACCAAGCGGCTGTTGAGTGATGAGTGAGTAAGGACCGATTGAACGTGCGTGCATCTTGTCGTCGACCATATGG
>JAFYYA010000072.1 GCA_017557785.1 Salinivirgaceae bacterium | reverse complement strand
GTTCATCCTGAGCCAGGATCAAACTCTTCATTGTAATTAAAATCTTATTTGAATTGTCCGACCCCGTCGTCTCTTGAATTGAATCTAGGTGCTTTTCTTTCTTACCTCTCTTTTGTGCTCATAATGTCATAGAACTTTCGGCTTTCGCCTTATCGGTTTTCCTCGCGGAAACGGACTGCAAATGTAATGCGTTTTCCCTTTCCTCCAAGAACTTTTTTCATCTTTTTTCGAACCAGGGACTGTTTGTCATCTCACCATCCATTCTCCCTGCTGATCCCCCCAATTCGCTTTTAGAACCCGCTCTCTCTCGAAAGCGGGTGCAAAAGTAGAGAAAGTTTCGTTTCAGACAATAGACGGACGCGCTTTTTTAAAAGTTTTTTGTCTATCCTGAAAATTACATGATAGACAAATTATTAGGCAGCGTTAAAAGTCCGTTCAGAGATTCAAATCTCGTCTATTTATGTTAAAATGGGCCAATTTTTCTCGCATTGGATGCGAGATTCCGTGACAATAACAAAAGAAACACCTATAAATAACAGGTACTACCCTATCAAGAGTATCTTTTTCAGAACCTTACTTTTTTGCAAAAGTATTCACCGTTTGACGAATAGCCACCAGTTTAGTCAGCAAATCTTCAAGATAATCTAGTTTCAGCATATTGGCACCATCAGATTTGGCAACGGCCGGATTGGGATGTGTCTCAAGGAATATGCCATCGACGCCAACAGCAATGCCTGCTTTGGCAACGGTCTCAATCAGGTCGGGACGGCCACCGGTAACGCCCGAAGTCTGGTTTGGCTGCTGCAGCGAGTGCGTGATGTCAAGCACCACAGGATAGCCGAACGCCTGCATGGTGGGAATTCCACGGTAATCAATAATCAAATCGCCATAGCCGAACATTGTGCCACGGTCGGTGAGCAAAACGCGGGGATTGCCACTGTCGACAACCTTCTGCGCGGCAAACTTCATGGCCTCGGGCGACAAAAACTGCCCCTTCTTGATGTTCACCACCTTGCCGGTTTTGGCTGCGGCCTCAAGCAAATCGGTCTGTCGGCAAAGAAATGCCGGAATTTGCAGAATATCAACATATTCGGCAGCCATTGCAGCCTCGTCGGCTGAATGGATATCGGTGACAACCGGAACCTGTAAATCGGCACGGACACGCGCCAGCAACTCCAGCGCCTCACGATCGCCAATGCCGGTGAAACTGTCGATGCGGCTGCGGTTGGCCTTGCGGTAGGAAGCCTTGAACACAAACGGAATCTGCAGTTTGTCGGTTATCCGCTTGATGGTTTCGGCTGTCTGATAGAGCATCTCTTCGCCTTCAACAACGCACGGTCCGGCCAGAAGGAAGAAATTCCCGCTGTCGGTATTCTTTATAAATGGTAATTCTGCAATCATATTCACAAATTTGAAACAAATATAAGGTTTTCTTGCAAAATGACTTTTTTAAAGCCATTGGCAAAATGCTATCTTTGCGGAAAATTTCTGACTGATGGATTTTTCCGATACAATCTGCGCCATATCAACAGCACCCGGATGCGGTGCCATTGCTCTTGTGCGCTTGAGCGGAGCCGATGCTCTGACTGTGGCTGGCCGTGTTTTCACTGCCAAGCGGAAGAATTTCAATATTGCAGCAATGCCGTCGCACACAGCGGCCTTTGGAACCATCTGCAATCAATCGGGCATTATTGATGAAGTAGTGATGACCGTTTTCCGCACACCGCACTCGTTCACGGGCGAAGATGTGATTGAATTCGGCTGCCACGGCTCACAATACATCCAGCAGCAGATTCTGCAGACACTCATTGCCAATGGTGCACGAATGGCCGCCCCTGGCGAGTTCACGCAGCGTGCCTTTCTGAACGGCAAGATGGACTTGTCGCAGGCCGAAGCCGTGGCCGACCTGATTGCCTCGAACGGTGCTGCATCGCACCGCGTGGCGCTGAACCAGATGCGCGGCGGCATCTCGACCGAACTGACGCACCTGCGCGACGAGTTGCTGAAAATCATCTCGTTGGTTGAACTTGAACTCGATTTTAGCGAAGAAGATGTTGAGTTTGCTGATCGAACTGAACTCAACACTCTACTTAATAATATAGGTGCGGAAATCGACCGGCTGATAAAGTCGTTCAGCCTGGGCAACGCCATCAAAAACGGCGTACCGGTGGCTATCATCGGTGAGCCAAATGTCGGAAAATCGACTCTGCTGAACGCCATTCTAAATGAAGACCGCGCCATTGTGAGCGATATTGCCGGCACCACCCGCGATGCCATTGAAGACACCATCAACATCGACGGCGTAACTTACCGGTTCATCGACACCGCCGGCATCCGCCAAACGACAGACACGATAGAAAATCTTGGAATTGAGAAGACATTTGAAAAGATTAGCCGAGCTGCCATTGTGATTGCCATGTTCGATGCGGCCGACAGTGCCGAAAAAATCACCGCATCACTCGGTGAGATTGAAGCCCGAATGGCCAATGATGCCGCGCTGATTGTGGTGCTGAACAAGTGCGACCTACACAGCGCCAATCTGCCAACTGTGACCAGCCCGAAAATGCTTGGTCAGGTATCGATTTCGGCAAAAAAAGGAAATATTGATAGTCTTATTGCGCTGCTAACTAGCAAAATGCGTCAGCAAAATGCCGATGATGTGATTATCACCAACGCACGGCACTATAATGCGCTGCTGCTTGCTCGCGAAGCCCTTGACCGTGCCGCCGACAAACTGCGTAACAACACCGAGACCGACCTTCTGGCCATTGACATTCACGATGTTATCGACAATCTAGGGTCAATTCTTGGCTCGGAAATAACTCCTGACGAAGTATTAGGAAACATATTTAGCCACTTCTGTATAGGCAAATGAATCAGCAAGTTACACACAGTCAACTTGCCATGCCTTTCACTGAATCACTCCATCCTGCATTGTAATGGTGCGGTCCGACATTTGGGCCAGACTCATATCGTGGGTGACGATGACGAAGGTCTGGTTGAACTTGTCGCGCAAATCGAAGAACAAGCGGTGCAGTTCCTCTTTGTTCATTGTGTCGAGATTTCCCGACGGCTCATCGGCAAGAATCACTTCGGGGCCGTTAATCAGCGCGCGAGCAACGGCAACACGCTGCTGCTCACCACCCGACATCTCGCGCGGCTTATGGTTCAGACGGTGGCCAAGATTCAGATATTCAAGCAATTCAACGGCTTTAGCCTCGCACTGTTTGCGCGTTCCGTTGTTTATCAATGCTGGAATCATCACATTCTCAACTGCAGTGAACTCTGGCAGCAACTGGTGACCCTGAAAAACGAATCCAAGATTGCGGTTGCGGAACCGCGACAAATCCTTCTCCGACAATGCTGTAACATCAACACCGCCAATCACCACCTTGCCGCTGTCGGGGCGCAGAAGCGTGCCAACAATCTGCAGCAGCGTGGTTTTGCCCGCACCGCTCTTGCCAACTATCGAGACAATCTCGCCCTTTGCCACCTCAAGGCTGATGCCCTTCAGAACCTCAACCTCGCCGTACGATTTGTGAATGTCAGAAATGCTAATCATCGGATTCGATTTTGTTTTCGGCCATAAAAGTATAAAACAAAACAAGGCCGCCAAACGGCAGCCTTGCTGATATTTCATTTGATAATGAATTCTTATTTAGCCTCTTCTTCCTTCTTCGAAGCGCGGTTGAGCAAATCGTAGGTGATTGGCGTTGCCACGAACAGTGAAGAGTAAGTACCAACTGCGATACCAATCATCATTGCGAAGATGAATCCGCGGATAACCTCGCCACCGAAGATGAAGATGGTTATCAACACGAGCAATGTGGTTACCGAAGTGTTGATGGTACGTGCCAATGTGCTGTTCACGGCACCGTTCATCACATCTGCAAGGCTGCGTTTCGACTGTGTTGCCATATACTCACGGATACGGTCGAACACAACCACGGTGTCGTTGATTGAGTAACCAACCACCGTCAAGATTGCGGCGATGAACGATTGGTCAATCGACATTGAGAACGGCATTATGCTGTAGAGCAGCGAGTACATTGAGAATACGAACAGAGTATCGTGAACCAAAGCCACCAAACTACCAACACCGAATTGCCATTTGCGGAAACGGAAGGCGATGTAAAGGAAGATGACTATCAGCGAGAATGTGATGGCCAGAGCAGCCGACGACTTGATGTCCTCAGCGATTGTGGCGCCCACTTTCTCCGAACTCATACGGTAGTCGTTCTTGAATGCCTCGTAGGTTGTTCCCTCAGGCAGGAATTTGTCCTTCAATGCCAAGTAGAACTTAACCTCAACAACATCGTCAACTGACGGTTGTTCTTTTGTGTATTGTGCTGCTTCTGCAATATCGGCCTCAGTAGCCTCCTGGCCAGCGGCGAACAAATATTTGGTCGTAATCTTAACCTGCTCATTTCCACCATATGTCTTAACCTCAGCGGTTTGACCAATCTTGTCGGCAATTGCATTCTGGATTTCAACGGTGTTCACTGGTTTGTCGAAGCGAACCACGTAGGTGCGGCCACCAGTGAAATCAACACCAAAGTCAAGACTGCGAGTGCAGAGCGAGATGATACCAGCCAATAGAACTGTACCAGAAATGATGTAGCAAATCTTGCGGGCACCGATGAAGTTGAAGTTGATGCCTTTGAATGCACGTGCTGTGGCAGCCGTTGCAAACGACGGCGTCTTCTCTTTTGCAAGCATGCGCTCAAAAATCAAGCGGGTAACAAATATCGAAGTGAACAACGATGCCAAGATACCAATGCTCAAAGTTACAGCGAAACCATGGATTGGACCTTCGCCGAACTTGCCGAGAACAAGTGCGGTCAGCAAGGTTGTGATGTTCGAGTCGAGAATTGCTGAATATGCGTTCGAGTAACCGTCTTTCACTGCAAGTTTGATACCCTTGCCCGAAGCAAGTTCCTCTTTGATACGCTCGTAGATAAGCACGTTCGAGTCAACCGCCATACCAAGTGTCAGCACGATACCTGCGATACCTGACAGAGTCAGCACAGCGCCCAACGATGCGAGTACTCCAAAGATGAAGAACACGTTCAAGAGCAGGGCAACGTTTGCGGCCATACCACCTGTACGATAGTAGAACAGCATATAAACCAGCACCAGAACGAATGCGATTACGAACGAGATAAATCCTTTGTTGATTGACTCCTGACCAAGTGACGGACCAACGATGGTCTCCTGTTCGATGCGGGCAGGTGCTGGCATCTTACCAGATTTCAGGATGTTGGCCAAGTCTTTTGCCTCAGCAACTGTGAAGTTACCAGTGATTGACGAGCGACCACCCTTGATTTCCGACTGAACGGTCGGGTAACTGTAGACATAGTCGTCAAGAACGATGGCAACGCTCTTGCCGATGTTCTCCTTGGTGATGCGGGCCCATTTGCGGGCGCCTTCAGCGTTCATGCTCATTGAAACCTCTGAAACGCCACGACCTTGTGCGTATTCGTCAGAAGCGTCAGTTACAACGTCGCCCGAAAGAGCAGGCTGGCCGTCGCGGCTTGTAACCTTGATGGCAATCAGTTCGAAGTAGTTGCCACCCTCGTCGAATGCCTTAACACTCCACAGAAGTTTCAGGTTGCGCGGGAACAAAGCCTTAACAAGCGGCTCGTTCAACATTGCGTTGACAGCGGCAGTATCTTTGAAGTGAGCAAAACCAACTGCTGCACCTGGACGAAGACGTCCGTCTTGTGTGTAGTAAGGATTCAAAACTGAATACAACGGATAATTTTTTGCAACGTCCTCATCGGCAGCGTCAGTTGCCGTTGAATCGGCTGCAAGTTTGTCAATCAGCGAATTAGACTCTGCTGAAGCCTCAGTTTTCTGCTCTTCGGTAGTTGCTTCGGCTGCTGCGCCACCATTTTCAGCGGCTTTCAAATCGTTGATTTCCTTGATTTTGGCATTAGCCTCAGCCAGATATTGCTGAACCTCAGTGTTATCAAAAGTCTCCCAGAACTCAAGATTAGCGGTTCCCTGCAACAGTTTGCGGACACGCTCTGAATCTTTGATACCTGGCAACTCAACCAAGATGCGGCCAGTGTTGCCCAAACGTTGGATGTTTGGCTGAGCAACGCCGAAACGGTCGATACGGGTGCGAAGGATTTGGAACGAATTGGCAATTGCAGCCTCAGTCTCGTCACGCAAAACGTTCAGCACGTCTGAGTTTGTCGAGTTGAAGTTGACCTTGTCTTTCAGCACTGTTGTGTTGAAGATGGCTGCCAGTTTGGCATTGGGGTCAATCTTTTCGAAACACTGACCAAACAATGTTACGAAGTTGGTCTGTCCGCCTTCGGCTTTCTGAGCCGCTTTGGCATCCTCAATAGCCTTAAGGAAAGTGGGGTCGGTGCTGTAGTTCGACAGCGACTTGATGACATCAACCACGCTGACCTCAAGAATGACGTTCATACCGCCCTTCAGGTCAAGACCAAGGTTAATCTCACGCTCTTTGCATTCACGATAAGTGAAATCCTTCAGGAAGAAGAAGTTATAAACTGGAACACTCGCCAAAGAGTCAAGATAGTTGTTGTACTTGACAAGGTTCAAATTACCGTCGGCCTCAGTTGCGAATGTTGTGGCCTTCTTCTCTTCACGCGTTGTTACTACTGTAAAAAACAATTGATACAGGCACACTAAAACGAGTGCGATAGCAACAAATCTAATAGCTCCTTTATTCTGCATTTTTAAATAGTTATTTGATTTTCATTACTCTTTATCCAGCAAGGCTGGTTTTTTCTTAAAGCACGCAAATATATCGGTTTTTTTAAAAAAGCGAAACAAAATTACTTTGCTCGCAATTGTTGTTGAATCAATGTTGTAAATCGATATAAATAAGCACTTTAGATTATTCAAACCGATGATTGCCAGATTTTTCCTTTATACCTATAATATAATGAAAGAGCCGCACGGATAATGCGGCTCTGTTCAAATGCTGTTTTGTTATGAATTCATCGAGATGAAAAACTCTTCGTTGTTGCGCGTTCTGGCCAGGCGGTCGCGAAGGAACTGCATAGCCTCAACCGAGTTCATATCCGACAAGTGGTTACGCAGCACCCACATACGGCTGAGCGTGTCCTTGTCCACAAGCAGGTCGTCGCGGCGAGTGCTGCTCAGGTTGATGTCGACGGCTGGATAGATGCGCTTGTTCGACAGTTTGCGGTCGAGTTGCAACTCCATATTGCCTGTTCCCTTGAACTCCTCGAAGATAACCTCGTCCATCTTTGAGCCAGTCTCGGTCAGGGCTGTTGCCAGAATGGTGAGCGAACCGCCGTTCTCGATGTTGCGGGCTGCGCCGAAGAAGCGTTTCGGCTTGTGCAGCGCGTTGGCATCCACACCACCCGAAAGCACTTTGCCCGATGCGGGCGAAACGGTGTTGTAGGCACGCGCCAGACGGGTGATTGAGTCGAGCAGGATGACAACATCGTGGCCGCACTCAACAAGGCGTTTGGCCTTCTCGAGCACGATTGACGACACCTTCACGTGTTTTTCGGCTGGCTCGTCGAATGTTGATGCGATAACCTCGCCGTTCACGCTACGGGCCATATCGGTAACCTCCTCTGGGCGCTCGTCGATGAGCAGAACGATAAGGTAAACCTCTGGGTGATTGTATGCGATTGCATTTGCTATCTCTTTGAGCAATACGGTTTTACCAGTCTTGGGCTGAGCCACAATCAAACCGCGCTGTCCCTTGCCTATCGGCGAGAACATGTCGACAACACGTGTCGATATTGAGCATTGCGGATGGCTTGTAAGGTCGAACTTCTCCTCAGGGAAGAGCGGTGTCAGGAAGTCGAACGGCACACGGTCGCGGATGCTGTCGGGTGTGCAGCCGTTGATGGTTTCAACCTTAATGAGCGGGAAGTACTTTTCTCCCTCTTTCGGCGGACGGATGGTGCCTGTCACTGTGTCGCCCGTCTTCAAACCGAACAGTTTAATCTGCGACTGGCTCACATAAACGTCGTCGGGCGAGTTCAGATAGTTGTAGTCCGACGAGCGCAGGAATCCGTAGCCGTCCTGCATCAGTTCAAGCACGCCTGTGGCGGTAATCAACTGGTCGAACTCGTATTTTGTCTTGTCTTCAGCCTCACGCTGCTGAGTTTGCGGCTGAGCCTGCGGCTGATTTTGATGTCCGTTCTGATGGTTGTTTTGATAACCGTGTTTGACAAATCGCGGCTGGTTGTTGTTCTGGCGATAATCGGTATGCTCAGTCTCAGCCGTGGTACGTTTCTCTGCAGAATCGGTTGATGCCGCAGGTGCTGGACGCTGACCGAAATCGAGTTCGGGCGTCGCTTTCTGACGCATATAATTATTGGTGTCTTGTTTCGGTGTGCGGTCGGCAGGCATGTCGTTGTCAACCATTCTTCTGTCGTACGGACGTGCTGCCACACGCTGCGGCTGCTCGCCGTTTTTCTCATACTGCTCCGATGTTGCCTCGTTGTCAGCATTGAGCGACACGCCCATCACACGTTGCACGCGCGCACCCAAACGGGCACGTTTGCGCGGCTGGCGGTCAGCATCATCTGTTGCCTGTCCGTCGTCTTTTTTCGGTGAATTCGCACCTTGTGCTTCAAGAATTTTGCTAATGAGTTCCTGCTTTCTGAGAATTTCCACTCTCTTCATTCCCAACTCTTTAGCAATAAGGCGCAAATCGGGAAGAAGCATTTTGCTCAGCGACAAATAATCATGATTCATAAAAAATGATTTGTAAAATAGTGATTACACAATTTCAAATAATGTTCGAAAAGGATTTCACAAATAAGATAAGTGATTTCGTTTGGATAGAACTATCCGCGCCTTTTTGAAAACGGTGCAATTTTAGTGATAAATTGCTTTCGCGCAATAAAAAAAACGAAAAAAGTTCCCCACAGAGCGCTGTTTTTATACCTTTGGCATCGGTTTTAAAAGAAATGATATGAGAAAACTTCTGATAATAGCCGCTGCTGCCTTGATGACGTTCAACGCACAAGCACAGCGCGGCAGCAACAACACCAGCCGCGAGCAGGCATTTAAGATGACTCGCGTGCTCGACTTGATTAGCAATCTCTACGTTGACACAGTGAACCAGCAGAAACTGGTTGAAACAGGCATTGTTGCCATGCTCAAGGAACTCGACCCGCACTCGGTCTACATCACGCAAGACGATGTGAAGGCGATGAACGAGCCGCTCGAAGGCAATTTCGAAGGCATCGGCATACAATTCAACATTATGAACGACACTCTGATGATTGTGGCAGTGATTCCAGGCGGACCGTCGGAACGCGTGGGCCTGATGGCTGGCGACCGCATTATTTATGTGGACACGGCCAACATTGCTGGCGTGGGACTCACCAACCAGATGGTGCAGAAGAAACTGCGTGGCAAGAAAGGAACCGTGGTTACAGTAAAAGTAAAACGACACGGAAGCAAAGACTTGATTGACTTTAAGATAACACGCGACAAAATTCCAATCTACAGTGTGGATGCGGCCTATATGGTTGATGCCAAAGCAGGCATCGGCTACATAAAAATCAACAAGTTTGCGGCCACCACAACCAGCGAGTTCAACAATGCTATCAAGAAACTGCGCGAACAGGGTTTGAAGCACCTGATTGTGGACCTGACCGACAACGGCGGCGGCTATCTGAACACTGGTTTCGACCTTGCAAGTCAGTTCCTGCAGAGCGGCAAGATGGTGGTGTTCACGCAAGGCACCAAAATGCCGCGCCAGAACTACTACACCGAATCGGGCCACAACGAGAAGGACTACGGACGGGTGGTTGTGATGGTGAATGAGAATTCGGCTTCGGCAAGTGAGATTGTGTCGGGCGCCCTTCAGGATTGGGACCGCGCCGTGCTTGTTGGCCGCCGCACCTTTGGCAAAGGCCTGGTGCAGAATCAGTTCCCGCTCAACGACGGCTCAATGATGCGACTCACCGTAGCCCGCTACTACACCCCGACAGGCCGCTGCATACAACGTTCGTATGAAGGCGGCGTTGACGAGTACAACAAAGAATTCGACAAACGCTACAACGATGGCGAACTCTACAGCGCCGACTCAATCCATCTGCCCATGGGCGAGAAATACTTCACCAAAGTGAACAACCGCGTGGTGTACGGCGGCGGCGGCATCATGCCTGATGTGTTTGTGCCGATTGACACCACCTACTCATCGCGCTACTACGTGAGAATGGTGCGTCAGGGCATATTTAACAAATTCGTTCTCAACTACATCGACAACAACCGCGCCGAACTCGAAAAGAAATACAAATCGACCAAAACCGACAAGGATTTCAAGACGTTCGATGAGAATTTCACCGTCACCGACGATTTTCTGAAGCAACTCACCGACTTTGCCGAAAAGGAAAAACTGCCGTTCGACGAGAAAGGCTTCGAGCGCGGGAAAGAGCACATGCGCGTCAATCTGAAGGCCGCCATTGCCCGCGATCTGTACGATTCGGGCGAGTACTATCAGATTATCAACCGCATCGACCCGATTTTTAAGGAAGCGGTGCGGGTGATGAAGGACGAAAAACTGTACAAATCGAAACTGCAGCCAAGCAAATAGCGCAACGTGATTAACTGGCTTACAAGCAATTGGCTCGAACTGTTCGGCGTGGTGTCAACCATTGTCTATCTTGTTTTGTCCATCAGGCAGAGCATTTGGTTGTGGCCGTTGGGTGCGCTGTCGTCGGCCATCTACATTGCCGTTTACTTTGTCAACAAGTTCTACGCCGACATGGGGCTGCAGACTTACTACCTGATTATCAGTATCTACGGCTTTATTGCGTGGCTCGCCCATAAGAACCGCGAAGGCAAGGAATTGGCTGTCTGCCGCACATCGGCAAGGCAATGGATTGTGCTTGGAATCATCACCGCCGCCATCTGGGGTGCGCTATACACGATTCTGACCACACTAACCGATTCGCCCGTGCCCGTTGGCGACTCATTCACAACAGCCCTGGCCATCACCGCCACATGGATGCTCACACGCAAAATGATTGAGCAGTGGCTCGTCTTTATTGTGGCCGACGCCGTTTCGGTGGCGCTCTACTTCACCCGCTCGATGCCGCTCACAGCGTACCTATATATAATATACACAACGATGGCCGTGGTGGGCTTCCTGAAATGGCGAAAAGAACTGATACAAAGATAATTGTAGCAACCGGCGCCGAATCGACCGGCAAAACCGACCTGTGCCGATTTCTGTCGGAAGAACTGAACATTCCGTGGGTGCCGGAACTGTCGCGCGGCTACGTTGAGCAGCTAGGCCGCCCCTACACCTACGACGATGTGGTTGAGATTGCCCGCCTGCAGATTGCCGAATTTGAAAATGCAATTAAAGGCGAAAGCGATATTGTAATATTCGATACAGACCTGATAATCACAAAAGTATGGCTCGACGTGGTTTACGGCCGTTGCCCCGCGTGGATTCCCGAAGCCATTCGGTCGCACCCCGCAACGCTACATCTGCTGTGCAAAACCGATATTCCCTGGGTAGCCGACAACGTACGTGAAAACGGTGGCCCGATGCGCGAAAAACTGTCGGAAATGTACCGTAACGAATTGGAAAAGTTTGATTTGCCGTATGTCGAAATCGGTGGAAATGGCGAAATGCGCCGACAAAACGCACTTGCCGCCATCAAAAACATAATTTAACGCCTGATTCCCTTAATCAACGTACAAAACCAATCCTTTAAGATACTCACTTTCAGGATGGAAGATTCCTATCGGGTGATCGATTGGCTGCGAGAGTTGGTGCAAAATGCGAACATTGCGATGCGCATTGACTGAAGCCGCAAAAACGGCCTTGCGGAAATCTTCTTTGCTCACTGCCTGCGAGCACGAGAAGGTGAATAGAATTCCACCACGCTCAATCTGCTCGAGTGCCCGCTGGTTGATGCGTTTGTAACCTTGCAGCGCGTTGTTGAGCGCGCTCTGGTGCTTGGCGAATGCTGGCGGGTCGAGAATTATAAGGTCGTACTTATCGGTTGTCTGCGCAAAAAAGTCGAAAGCGTCAAGAGCAAAACCCTGATGGTTAGCGCAATCGGGGAAGTTCAGCGCCACATTGCGGTCGGTCTGAACAATGGCAGGTTTCGACACATCGACAGTGTGAACAGCCTTTGCACCCGCTCCAAGCGCATAGACACTAAAGCCGCCCGTGTAGCCGAAAATGTTGCACACCGTGCGCCCGGCCGAGTAGTTGGCAAGCAGTTGGCGGTTTTCGCGCTGGTCGATGAAAAAGCCCGTTTTTTGGCCGTTTTCCCAATCAATCTCAAACTTATGACCATGCTCCAAAACAATATTGGTGTCGGGTTTGCCGAACAGATATCCGTCAACTGGCTCAATATCAGCCTTGAACGGCAGCGTCTGCGAACTTTTGTCGTAGATGCAGCGCACCTTGTCGCCCAAAAGGTCTTTCAGAATTTCGGCAATGGCGTCCTTCATAAGGTACATTCCCACCGAGTGCGCTTGGAAAACAACTGTGCCGTTGTAGTAGTCGACCACCAAGCCCGACAGACCATCGCCTTCACCGTGAATCAGACGGAAGACGTTGGTATCGGGATTGTCGAAAAAGCCCACACGGCGGCGGAACTCAATGGCATCGGAAATCTTGCGACGGAAAAAAGCCGCATCGGGAACCTGATTCTCAAAAGTTAGAATCCGGACAGCGATTGACGACGGCTGATAATGTCCCCAAGCCAAGAACCCGCCTTGGTTGTCGTAAACCGACACAAGGTCGCCCTCTTTCGGCGAGCCTTGAATCTGCTTTATGGCACCCGAAAAAATCCACGGATGCAACCGTTTGGCCGACTGGTCCTTACCCGATTTCAGTATAATTTTTGCACTCATATTATTTTGTTTTTCAATATTATAGATTGGATAAACGGTCACCGTCTGCGGTGCTATTCGGCTGTAATGCCCTGCTGCAACATCTCGTTGAGCCGCGTATAGATTTCGAGCGACACCCACGCATCGGTTGCAGCGTAAAGTTTCTGTGCCGCAGTCAGATACGGAATTTCCCAATTCGATGTCTGCTGTGCCTTCGATATTTTTATGCCCATCAGCAAGGCAGCAAGCGGCCGCAAGCCAAGATTCTCAATACCAAGCTGTTTGGCGATGGTTTGCACATCGATAAAACCGGCCGGTTCAAACGGACTCAGCTTGACAAGCGCCTTCAAATCGTCGTGAATGGCTGCACCAACTTTGGTTATCGATGCATCGGCCAAGAGTTGTTTTACCACATCGGGCAACTTTATCTTATTGAGTCTGAACAGATAAGCTTCGTTTCCTGCCGACAGTTGAAGCAGTGCCACGTTGTTGTGCTGTCCTTTGCGGAAATTGGGCCGCGTCTCGGTATCGAACCCTAAAACCGGATATTTCCGCAGGTAATCGACGGCTGCGTAAATCTCCCCCTCAGTGAGCGGGACTCTGATTTTCCCCTCGAACGCCCTTATAGGCAGTTCCGCAATCTCCTCTTTTGTAATCGATTTATTCATCGCCGAAATCGCTCTGGGCATTACCGCGCTCCCACGACGGCCGGTCATCGCGTTCGAACGTCCGGGCATCGTCGGTTTTGAGTGGCGCGCCGCTGTAAATCAGATGGTGCAAAACCCTGACAATGTTCACTAGCCGCTGCCCCCAATAGTTTTTAAAATTGTTCACACACTCCCAAATGGCGTCGTTCATCATCTCGGGCGAGCCCATCTGCATCAGCGACAGATAATCTTTCAAATCCTGGAAAATGTCAGCAAAACCTTCTGATAGACTGGTCATTGCGTCATCACCTGCAAGCGGGTCGTACACTTCGCTGTAGCGGTCGAATTTTGACAGTTTCGCAGCCACGGCGTTATGAACTTCATCCCATTCTTCTTGAGTGACAGTCTTTTCCACCATTTCGGGGTCGATTGGCTCAATGCTGGGCAGACTCAAGGTTTTAACGTAGAGCAAAGATAAAAGCCTGTGCTGCTGGCTTACGAAATCGCTTTGCGAATAGGCCGCAACACGGTCAACCAAATTGCAATACTGGCTGGCCAAAGCTGTGAAGGCGATTACTTCGTCGGAATAGACTATTTTTTCAAAATCTTCAGTCATTGGTTAAGGTTAAAAGCCAAACATACCTTCATCAGAACCCATCTCTTCATTCTGTTTGATGGCTTTTTCCTTTAAATCAGACAGATACTGTTCCATTCGTTTTGCAACAGGGTCTGAAAACAATGCGCCGAAACGCTTCAGCGGATCATTTTCCGACACTTCTTCAATCATGCGCACAGCGGTTTTGCCTTCGACATCAGCCAAAGTGATGTTGCGCAACAATTCGCGACCATCAGGCTTAATCATTCGGCGCACATAGTCGAACTCACCCATCGTCTGTGTAAGCAACACAATCGAGTCGCCATTGGTGTAATACTCAACCCAACAGTCCTGCCCGTCGATAGCTTCACGCTGAATCATTGTATCAAGATTCGAGCGCCACGACGGCTCTTCCCAATGATTAGTGATGTTGCCTAGAACCATGAAATACATTTGGTCAACCATTTGTCCTCTCATTACCTGACGTTCGCGCGGCAGGCAAAGACCGATTAGCACTGGCAGCAAGGCTATTACGGCTACTGCACCTAAAACTACAGCAAGTACTTTTTTGTTTTGATTATCCATATCGTCGAAACTATAATCTTCTTATAAAAATTCCTCAAAATTACTAAATAGGTTTAATCGGCAAAAAAAATGTTGCAACGACTTGTTGTTTTAAATAAACATTCTGACGGTGAAACATTTTTCCGCCATTTTTTTGTTCCGACAGCGCATCTGGCATATTTTCGCAGACACAAAAAATTGAAGATATGGAAGCCGAAAAGGAATTTGCATATGTTATCGACCGCTTTGCCGACATTAAGATTATGCGGTACAGAGTGCCTGATTTCGAAAATCTTACACTTAATCAAAAGATATTCATCTACTATTTGAGCCAGGCGGCACTCTGCGGGCGCGACATTCTATGCGACCAGTTCTACCGCCACAACTTGCTTGTGCGCCACACCATCGACGCCATTGTCAGCAGTTATGGCGGCAATCGTGAAGGTGATGATTTCAAGCAATTTATGACATATGCCAAACGTGTTTGGTTTAGTAACGGCGTGCATCATCACTACAGTTGCGACAAGTTTTTTCCCGAAATCGGCGAAGAAGCGTTCCTCCAACTGATTCTGGATTCCGACACCAAACTTCTGCCTTTGAACGCAGGCGAGTCGGTGACTGATTTTGCCAATCGGTTAACCGAGATAATCTACAGCAAATCAGACCTTAAACGCGTCAGCCTTGACAGCAGCGGCGACGTGGTGAAGGCGTCGGCCTGCAACTTCTACAGCGGCGTCAGTCAGGCCGAAGTGGAAGCCTACAACGCCACTCTGCCCCAACCCGACGCGGCTCGGCCACTGTCGAACGGACTCAACAGCCGTCTTGTGAAAACCGACGGGCGCATCACCGAAGAAACCTATCGCGTAGGCGGAAAATACAATGCAGCCATCGAACAGATTGTCAGTTGGTTAGAGAAAGCCGCACCATACGCCGAAACCGACCAACAGCGCCAATGCATCGGCAAACTGATTGACTACTACCGCACGGGCGACCTGCGACTGTGGGACGAGTATAACATTCT
>JAFYYA010000071.1 GCA_017557785.1 Salinivirgaceae bacterium | reverse complement strand
GCCTGTTTTCCAATCGGTTGGATTGACAAGCGACAGAAAATAAGTTTGGTCGTCAACTTTGAAATTCTTCAGCCAAATCTGACCTTCGGGCAATGCGTCAACAACAATGTCGGTTGCCTCAATTCCGCCTTCGCCTTCAAGCACTTTGGCGTTGTAGGCCAGCGTCCACGAGCCCGCGTCGCTAGTGTTCATTAAGAACGACACCCAACCACGCCGTACGGCCAAAATACCGTTATCGAAACTCTCGACGGCGCCCACGGGCGTGCTGTGGTGCATATCCATTTTAACCATATACATTAGCGGCGTAACATTCTTAATATCAAAGTTTTTGACATAGTTGCCGTTCTTCTTTTTGGTGGCCACAAAGAAAATGTCGTTGTAGCCTGTGTGGAACGTGCCTGTCGATGAATAGACGAACACGTTGTACTTGCCGTCAATCACGGTCGAGAGTTCGGGAATGATGCGGACCGTTTGCAGGAATTTGTAAACCTGCAGAGCCTCTTCGGCAGAGCAGCAGTCGATGTCGCCGTCGAATGTCACACCAGGAATCTCAATGTCGGGGGTGCCGTCGTCGTCGTTCGAGTTGCAGGCAACAAATCCTGTCAGAATGGCTGCCGATAATAATAAACTAAATATCTTTCTCATTGTATTTCTGTCTTTTGTATGTTTCTAAATCTATTTCTTTGTTCCCTCGAAATGTATTGTGCCCACCATTTGTCCAGCGTGTTTGAAGGTGTAGTCGAGCACCAACTTGCTGTCTTTGTACTCGCCCGAAATATCACCCGCAACCGTATAAACGCCGTTCATACTGCCGTAATCCTTCAGCGAGAAGGTGATGGCGTTGTTGGCCAAAACGGCAGGAATGTCACGCACAATGGCACCAGGGTAAGCGCCTTTGCCAACAAAGAATGTCGGCTCTTTGATGATGATTGTGCCGTCGTCGTTGACCGTAACGGTGGCAGCCTCGTTGCCCTGCGGCGTCACGTCCTGACTTGTTTCCTCACCCGACTGCGAGATGAAAACCATTGTACCAGTGGCCGACCCAACAAATTCGCCTTCAATCGATTTGATTGTGAAAGGCTCGTCGTCGTCGTCTTTGCTGCACGCTGTAAAGGCCGCTATCCCCGCAAGGGCGAAAATGACTAAAAGGTATATTCTTGTAAATCTTCTCATACTCAAAAATGGTTTTAAATTGTTATTAGAGAGTTTTTTAAAGGCGGGTGCACATTTCTGCGCACCGTGCCTTGACTTTAAAACTGTATCGAAAATGCTCTAAATTAATATCCAGGATTCTGCGCAATTCCAAGCGGCTCGCCAGACAAACCTGTCGGTATTGGTTGGCGGTAGTGCTTGCCGCGCACGTTGTTGTATTTTGCCACAAGATGGTTGTGAGTCTTCTCGAAATAAGCCTCTTGGTCGCTTGTGTAGGTCTGTTTCGACTTCCAGTCGTCGGCAAAATGCTTGTAGTTCTTCACCTTCTGAACCGATGCGATAAGGTCTTTCCAGCGATAACTGTTCAGCACCGAGAATTGCTCGTAGGTGAACTCGTAGTCCCACTCGCGCTTGATTTGGTCGAAGGTTGGGGCGGCCACGGTCTCAATTCCAGCGCGGGTGCGCAGTTGGTTGAACGGTTCGGCGGCCTCGCTGTTGCGGCCAAGTTGCACAAGCGCTTCGGCCTTAATCAGCAGCACTTCGGCGTAGCGGATTTCGATGCGGTCAACCGAGTTCTGTGTGATTTCAAGATTCTCAGCGTTCTCGTAACTTTGGTCGACGCCCTTGCCGTTGATTGGCGTGTAGATTGGCGAGTAGTAGGTATGAGTCTTTCCAGTTTCAGGATTGACAATCTTTGTGAAATAGGTCTCTGCCAGACGTTTGTCGTTCGGGTACTCTGCCTTCCAGTCGTCGTACAGATTGTCGTCGGCCACCTCGGTGTGGTTTTGGCTGTAGCCGTTGCCGTGCTCACCGTTTTGGTACGGGAATGTCCACGAGCAGTGAGTCTGATGGTTGCCTTGAGCGTCGCTCTTGTCGCCGTCGTGGGCAATGGTGAACAGGTGCTCGTTGGTGCCGCGCTTGTTGCTCTCATACTCGCGTCCCCAGAGTTTGTTGTATTCAGGGTCGAGAGCCAGTTTGCCGCTCGAAATCACTTTGTTAGCGTACTCAACAGCCTTCTCAAGACGGGCGTCGTTTTTGGTGAAGGCAGGGTCGGTTTGCGTTGCCGCGATGGCCTCAACTTCAGCCTGCGATAGCGGATTGTCGCCCCAAACCAGATAGGCGCGGGCCAGCAAAGCCTCTGCTGCCTGTTTCGACGGAACGCGCGGGTCGCCGTTGTAGTCGAGCAGTAACTCTTCAGCGTCGGTTAAATCTTTCACAATCTGATTGAAAACCACGTCGATAGACTGACGTTCAGTGGTTGAGCCGCCCTCTTCGGTGAACACGGGAACCTCGCCCCAGAGTTGCGCCAGTTTCAGATAAGCCAGAGCGCGAAGGAATTTAGCCTTGCCCACTGCGGCGTTGTAGCCCTGTTGGGTTATCTTGCCCGCCTTCAGCGAGTTGTTGAGCGTTGTGATGGCCTCGTTGTCCTGCGCCACGCCCAAAAGCAAGTGGTTGAAAATCTTAATCTGATACCAGGTTGTCGGTTCCTGTTCAAAGCGGCTGTTCACAGGGCCAGCCTCGCCCTCTTCGCCCTCAAACGATATGAGTTTGTTCGAGTTCAGTTCGATGATGAACGAGAACGATGACGAAAGCGGCTGCCAGTGGCTGTAAACGCCGTTCACAAGCGAGACTGCGCTCGCGTCGTCCTGCACCACATTGTTCAGGTCGATTTGGTTGTTGTCGTCGTCTTCTTTGTCGTCGCACGATGCGAAACCTGTCAAAACCGCAGCCACAAGCGCTGCACCGAAAATATAATTTCTCTTTCTCATAATTTCTAATCTCCTATTCTTTAAATTGTTTTTAAATGATTGATTTATTGTTTTTTAATAATTGCTTTTAAGTTTTTCAAACCTCCCTTTCCGAATTTCGGATTCTAAACCCTCTGTTCGACATATCTGATTCCATTTTCCTTGATTTTTAATATTTTAAATTGTTATACATTCTGTTTTTATTTTGGGCGGACGCACGCAGTGCGTCCCTACATATATCTGTTTAAATCTGTTCAATCTGTGTTATCTGCGTTCAAATCACAATGTTAGGTTGATGCCCGCCGAGAATGTCCGCGATGCGGGATAGACGCCGCTGTCGGTGCCGCCGCTCACTTCGGGGTCGTAGCCCTTGTAGCGCGTCACGGTGAACAGGTTGCTGCCTGTGGCGTAGAAGCGCACGCCCACGGGCGACGATTTCGGCAGTTGCAGACGGTAGCC
The DNA here is from genome assembly GCA_017557785.1 of Salinivirgaceae bacterium. Taxonomy (GTDB): domain Bacteria; phylum Bacteroidota; class Bacteroidia; order Bacteroidales; family SZUA-534; genus RUG13583. Next base: position 3,055 of record JAFYYA010000071.1, on the reverse strand, counting down.
GATGGTCAGGTTGCGCAGTTTCAAGTAACTTGCGCTCTGCACGTAGCGGCTGTCGATGTACGAGAACGGGCGGGCGTTCGATGCCAGCGGCAGAGTGTTGCCGCCGCGTTCGGGTGTCCACGAGTCTTTCACAGTTGCGAGCACGTTGTACGAGTCGCCAGTCAGTTCAAGACGGCGGCCCAGCGCGTTGTAGAGTTTGTTGCCGTAACTACCTGCAAATGTGACCGAAGCGTCGAATCCGCGATAGTTGAACTGCGACGAGAATCCATACACGGCGGCGGGTTGGGTGCTGCCCAGAATCACGCGGTCGTTGCCGTCGATGCGGCCGTTACCGTCGGTGTCGGCATATTTCAAATCGCCAGGTTTGGGTGTCTGTCCGTTGATGGTGGGCAGTTTGCTCACGTCCTCGCCTGTTTGCACAATCCCCTCGAAACGCAGACCGTAGAACGCGCCCAGCGGTTCGCCCTTGCGCAGAATCTGTTGCTTGTCGGAACCCTGAATCACGTCGTTGGTGGCGCCCATATCGCTGATAGTGTTGCGGTTAATGGCCAGGTTGGCACCCGCCGTCCACTGAATCTTCTTGCGCTGAATAATGTTGGCGTTCACCGAAAGTTCAACGCCCTTGTTCACCACGTTGCCCACATTCTGCAACTGTTGTGTCACACCGCTCGAGAAACCCACAGGCACCACCAGCAGCAAGTCGCTAGTTTTCTTATAGTAAGCGTCGAAAACAAAGTTCAGGAAGTTCTGATTCAGGCCAAGGTCGATGCCCACGTTGTACGACACGGTCGATTCCCATTTCAGATTATCGTTGGCGGTGTTCTTTTTCGCATAACTCGATGAGCCGCCGTAAGAGCCTGTCGAATAACTTGTTGTGAAAGCGTAGTCGGCAATTTCCTGATTGCCCACCAGGCCCGCCGAAACGCGCAGTTTCAGGTAATCGACATTCTGCACACCGTCGAAAAAGTCCTCTTTATCAATGTTCCACGACAGTCCGAGCGATGGGAAATAGCCCCAGCGGTGATTCTTCGAGAAGCGGCTCGAATTGTCGGCGCGGAAAGTCGCCGTAGCATTATATCGACCTAAAAATGTGTAGTTTACACGCGCAATAAGCGAGTTGAGCGACGATTCCGAAATGCCCGTCTGCGGCGTGTAGATGCCCGAGCCGTCGCCAAGGTTGTACTGTTTCAGCGACTCGTTGGTGTAGTGGTTGGTGCGAATCGAACTGAACGTTGATGTTGTTGTTTGGCGTGTGAATCCCGCCAGAGCGTCAAACTCGTGCACGCCGTCGGTTTCCTTGCTGTAGGTGGCGGTGTACTCTTGCTGCCAGACGTCGGTTTGGCGGTTTCCTGTGCCGCCGATACCTTGTGTGGCAAGGCCGAGCGACGTGTACGCACCCGAGAAATAGTTCTGTGTCAACTTCTCGCTATTCAATCCAACTGTAGCCTTAAGCAGCAGGTTTCCAATGCGATAACTCGTCCAAACGTTCGACAGCAGATAGTTGTTCACGTTTTCTGCCACGCTTTCGCGAAGGTCGTAAACGGGGTTGGCCGCGTGGTCGCCGATGGCAAAATAAGCGTACTCATAGGGGTTGCTGAAGTTGAACGAGCCGTCGGCTTTGTAAACCTCAATCACAGGCGGCATAAGCAGCGCATAGACAAAACTGTTGGTGATTCCAGCCGAGAACGGCGATGAGTTGTAAACCTGCGACTCTGTTGTGGTGAGCCCTTGCTGACGCGAGCGTCCGTAGGTGGCGTTCACGCCGAAGCGCAGATTCGTCTTCAGTTCCCACTCAACGTTGGTGTGGAAGTTATATCGCTGAAAACCAGAGTTTAAAATAATGCCGTCCTGATTCGTATGGCTTGCCGAGAAGGCGTAGCGGTTCTTTTCGCCCGCGCCCGTGATGCTCAACTCGTGGCTCTGTTGGATGGCTGTGCGCAGAACGGCGTCCTGCCAGTCGGTGCCGCCACCCAGAGCCGCAATCTGTTCGTCGGTGTAGCCGCCTTTGTTGCTGAAATTATCTTTCTGAAACTGCGCCCATTCCGAAGCGTTGAGCAGTTCGAGCCGTTTGCTGATGCGGCTTGCGCCGATATTGTAGGTGTAATTGATGTGCGATGTCTTGTCGCCCGCCTTTCCCTGTTTGGTTGTCACCAGAATGACGCCGTTTGCGCCGCGCGAGCCGTAGATGGCCGTTGCCGACACGTCTTTCAGCACCTCAATGCTCTCAATGTCGTTCGGATTGATGGTTGCCAGCGGGTTCAGGCTGCCCTCGATGCCGCCCACGCCCGTGCTTCCCTGCGATGCGTCCTTGAAATAGATGAAGCCGTCAATCACATAGAGCGGCTCGTTGCTTGCGTTCACCGAGTTGCCGCCGCGGATGCGGATTTGGCTGTCGGCGCCAGGCTGACCGCTACTTGCCGTCACGTGCAGGCCTGCAACCTGTCCGCTCAAAGCGCCGTCGAGCGTTGCCGACTGCGACTGTCCAATGATTTCGGCCTTGACCGTGGCCACACTGCCCGTCAACTGCGTGCGTTTCTGCGTGCCGTAGCCCACCACAACCACCTCGCTCAACTTGTTCAGATTTTCAGTCAGTTGAACCTCAATCGGTTCCGATGCCTCGTAAACGTCGACTTCCTGCGAGCGATAGCCCACAAACTGAACCGAGAGCGTGAGCGGAAGTTGCACTTTTGTTTTGAGTGTGAAATTTCCGTCAAGGTCGGCCACCGTGCCCAACTCGTTGCCTGTTGTTGGCACCACGGTTGCGCCGATGAGCGGGTCGCCTGTTCGGGCGTCGGTCACACGGCCAGTTATTATGGTCTGCGCCGATACCCAAACTATTGACACTAAAGTAAATATAATTATGAGTAATATCTTTTTCATAAACAAAGTCCTTGCTAAAGGGTACGGACCGAGCGGCCCGCCCCCGACTATTTAAAAAACGACTATGATGTTGATAATCTGACTATTTCAGCGACAAATCCTTCGATGGCAATGTCAGCAGACCATATTGGTGCAGATACTGCGTGCCGTTGGCCAGAACCCACTGCACAAAATC
>JAFYYA010000070.1 GCA_017557785.1 Salinivirgaceae bacterium | reverse complement strand
TTTGCTTAAGCGGCAGCAAAGTAAATGTATGCCCCAAGGGACGAGTCAAGAGAAAAATGCAACTTTTTTTATCAAATGTAAAATTATCACAAAACCGACAATTACCAATGTTCAATTAATTGCCAGATTACCAGCCTCCAGGCCGACCGCCGCCAGGGAATCCACCGCCACCGCCAGGGCCGAAGCCTCCGCCGTTTCCGCCAGAGTATGACGACAACGACTCTTCGGAACCATTGCTCACCGAGCCGCCTTCGACAAACATTCCTTCGAACCGAGTTGTGCCGTCCGAAACCGTTACACCTGACATTAGCGTTGGGGTTGAGGCGCCCGAAACCACTAGCGGTGTGCCGCCGCTCGACGGGGTTTTGAAGGCCACAACATTGTCACCCACAGTCATTGAATACCAGGTGTTGCTGTTCCACGACGCGGCCTGATAGCAACTCTGCGTGAGGCTTGCGCCCGATTCCAGTCCGCCAATGGCCACAATTGTGCCGCCCGAAACATAGAGTTTGCAGCCGCCTTCGGTGTTGGCGTCGATTGCCAGTTCGGGCGCCGAGGTGCCGATTGCATAAATAGTACCGCCTTTAATGTAGAAATTGCCGTTGGCGTCGAGGCCGTCATTCTTAACGGCGTATCCACACACATATCCGCCTTCAATGGTGAATGTTCCAGCCGAGTTTATCGCGTCGTCGGCAGCCGAGTAGCAGTAAACTTCGCCGTCAGTGACAATTATGTTGCCTTTCGACTCAATGCCCTCATTTGCAGCGCAATTCACCACCACCGAGCCGCCCGAGAAGAATATGTTGCCGTCGAATTTTATGCCTTTGGCCGATATGCTGTTTGAGCTGTTGTTGCTCCTTCCGAACGGATTCGACGACGATTGTCCGTAATTGGAACCTTTCACCGTAACTTTCACATTACCACCATTGAAGCAGGCTGTCAAATCACCGCTTATGCCTTTGCCGCCAGTTCCCGAGTTGGTGATGTCGAGTGAGCCTCCGTTGATTTCGAACAGACAATCGGCTTTTATGCCCGATGTGCCTTTATAATCGGCTTCCTCGCTGTCGTATGCGGCTGAACCAGAAATGTTTATCACCGTTTCGCCACCATTAATGCACACAAGCGAGTCGGCGGTTATGCCTTTCTTCATATTGGCCGACACGCTGACGTTGATTGTTCCGTTCGATATTATGACAGCCTCTTTTCCGCGAATGCCGTGTCCCGCGCTTGAGCTGACGTTAACAATCTGCGACTCAACAAAATGCACGTAATCGTCGCTTGTTATTCCCGATTTGCCCTGTGCTGTCACTTCCAGCGTTCCGTCGCCGCTGAAAACGAGCTGTCCCTCGCTGAAAATGACGGCTTTCTCGTCCTCTCCGTCGGGTGTTGAGGTGTACGAAGCGGCGTCTTTCAGTTTGTTCGTTCCCTTCACCACCACAAAGCACCGTTTCTTGCCTTGATTATTGATTGCAGCGCCCCGTGTGCTTGTCAGGTCGAGACCGTTGAGCACAATCGCCTGTTTTTTAGAACTATACAATTTCAGCGAGCCGTCCGCCGCCGTTCCCGAAAGCTCGTACATCACCTTCTCGTCGGTGGTGTTGTTCACCGTTACGTGGTTGCCGCTGACAGCCACGATGCCGTTCTCGTCACCCGAAACCTGCGCGCCGCCGTCGGCATACACTATTTTAATGGTGCGGTCGAAATTGGTTTCCGAAATGTTGTCTTCGGCCAAAGCCGATTCGTCAAACGAAGGCGCCACCGTGGTTGTGTCGGTGCTGGCGGTCGATTCGTTGTTGTTTGGCACGATATCGTCAATGAAATCGTCTTTCGAGCAGCTTCCGCAGCTTATCAGCAGTATCGCAAAGGCGAAATAACCTTTTCCAATTATCTTTTTCATAACTCAAATTTTTAAAACCGACGCTAAAGTACGGTCGCGGCTCGTCGGGTACAACTTTATTCAACAAACGCCGCTTTTTCTTCAACAAAACGGCTTCGTCCGAGCCAAAATCCTATATCTTTGTCATTATGGAAACGGCACAAACAGGACTATTCAACTATTTGTTACAGTTTGTGATACAGATTTTACCTTATCTGTTTTTGCTCTTGCTGCACCATTTCCTTCTTGCCCCGCTTTTCTTCCGTCGAAAACTGATTGTTTACATACCCGTAACGTTGGTTTTGCTTGTCGGTTTCGGGTTTTATTGTTTCAATTTCGGTAATCCGATAAGTTTTCCGCAAGGCCGTCCAGGGCAGTTCCAAGGGCCGCCGCCGATGATGCAGGAAGGATTCACGCCACCGCCAATGCCGCAGAACGACCGTCCGCCCGTCGGGGGAATGGTTCCGCCGTTCGATACCGTTGTGCCGCCCTTCGACAGTATGACGCCGCCGCCAATGAACGAAATGCGTCTGCCCGAGGGAATGCCGCCGCAAATAATGCCAGACGGCGGACACCGCCCAATGCGCCCCGAAACAATGAAACTGCTTATCGCACTGTTGCTTATCGGTGTGGATTTGGGACTTTTGGCTTACGTCAAGAATATTCGTGCAGAGAAACAGGTTCAGGCGCTTAAGGCTGAAAATCAGAAGAATCAGGAGGCGATTGAACAATTGCACCGAAACGCGGCCAATATCCGCAAAGCCGAAAATGAACTAATCTTCAAGACTGATTATAAGCAAGTTCGCGTCAAGCCCGACAATATTCTCTACATTGAAGGAATGGGCGAGTACCTCAAGATTTTCCAGCACGGGGCCGCTACGCCGTTGGTGGTGTTAATGAGTATGAAGCGCATTCTCGAGCAACTGCCCGACGACCGTTTTGCCCGCGTTCACAAGTCGTACATTGTGAACTTGAACCGCATTGCCAACAGCAGCCGCACCCAAGTCACAATGGAGAACAACACCACAATACCCATAGGCGAGTCGTATCGCGTGGCGGTTTCGGAGCGGCTCAAAGGGAAGGTGTAGTGGGTATTAAATATCTGTTATAAAATTATTTATTTCGATTCGATATTGCAAAGGAAAGCGCATTCCTTCCTGCGTCAGTCATAAGGCCGCGTTCCTCCAAATCGCGACAGCGCTGTATGTTGAGTTCAGTCCAGTGGCTTCCTTCCCGTCGTGGCGAAAGCCGTTGCGCCAACCTTCCGTCGCCTATGCGTTTGGTTGTCGAGTCAATCCAGCCGAAGCATAGAGCTTCCTCCACCACTTCAAGGTAGGGGATGGCGTCGGGGCGGGTGGTCTTGCTTCTGTTGCAGGTCACCCAGCAGTGAGAAGCGCTTGAGTGGTTAGCCTCCAGCCA
>JAFYYA010000069.1 GCA_017557785.1 Salinivirgaceae bacterium | reverse complement strand
GTTTTCGTTTTTAGTTTGTGTTTTCGTTTTTAGTTTGTGTTTTCGTTTTTAGTTTGTGTTTTCGTTTTTAGTTTGTGTTTTCGTTTTTAGTTTGCGTTATCGTTTTTAGTTTACGTTATCGTTTTTAGTTTACGTTATCGTTATAGTATATAGTTATAGTTCGAAATATGCTGACAATAAAAGATTTACGGGCTTCGATTGATGGAAAGCCGATACTCAAAGGAATCAATCTGCACATCAATGCGGGCGAGGTGCACGCCATTATGGGACCCAACGGGTCAGGAAAAAGCACGCTCTCGTCGGTACTGACGGGCAACAGCCGCTTCACTGTCGATGGCGGTGAGGTGACGTTCCTTGGCCGCGACCTGCTTGCAATGCCGCCCGAGGACCGCGCACGTTTGGGCCTTTTTATGAGTTTCCAGTATCCGGTTGAGATTCCCGGCGTCAGTATGGTGAATTTTATGCGCGCCGCCGTCAACGAGAAGCGCAAATTCAACGGCCTGCCCGCCCTTTCGGCTGCCGAATATTTGAAACTGATGCGCGAGAAAAGCCAGTTGGTTGAGATTGACTCGCGACTCACGTCACGTTCTGTGAATGAAGGCTTTTCGGGCGGTGAGAAGAAGCGCAACGAGATTTTCCAAATGGCGATGCTCGAGCCGCGCTTGTCGATTCTCGACGAGACCGATTCGGGCCTTGACATTGATGCCCTGCGAATTGTGGCCAGCGGCGTGAACAAACTCAAAACGCCTGAAACATCGACCATTGTCATCACGCACTATCAGCGCCTGCTCGACTACATTGTGCCCGATGTGGTTCACGTGCTCTACAACGGCCAGATTGTGAAGACTGGCGGCAAAGAGCTCGCGCTTGAGCTTGAGGAGAAAGGTTACGACTGGATAAAAAGCGAATTCGACAACAAGTAGTTTATGGAAAACGTTAGTTCAGTCGGTATAAAAGACAAACTTACAGCACTTTATCGCCAGTATGCCGCGCAAATTGCCGATGGTATGCCAGCGTCGATGAACCGCGTGCGCGAAACGGCCATCAGTCAGTTCGATGCTCTGGGCCTGCCACGAAAAGGCTGCGAACGGTATCGATTTACAGAGATTATGACCGCCTTCGGCCATGCTTATGGCTACTATATCAGCAAGTTAGGAACAACTGATGGTCAGTCGGTTTTCCACTGCGCTGTTCCCGACCTTGATACTTACACCATAATTATAAATAACGGCTGGATTGACCTGAAAAACAGTACAATACCAGCAAATGTTGTGGCAACCGGAATAGCAGATGGCGCCAATAAATACCCTGATATTTTTGAAGCCAATTACAACCGTCTGGCCGCCCAAAAAGATGACACAACAATCAGCCTGAACACCGCTTTCGCACGAAGCGGACTTTTCTTGTATATTCCTGATAATGTGGTTGTTGACAAACCAATTCAGATTGTCAACGTGCTGACGGGCAACAATCCGCTGATGGTGAACCAGCGCAATCTGATTGTTGCTGGACGCGGCAGCCAGGCTAAAATTGTCATCTGCGACCACACGCTCTCAAACAGCCAGTTCTTGCTGAACAACGTTACTGAAACGGTGCTGCAACCAAATGCGCAACTCGATTGCTACTGCATTCAGAACCTGAACGACTGCTCGTCGCAGATTGCATCGTTGCTGATTGAACAAAACGCCGACAGCCAACTTCTTGCCAACACACTGACGCTTCATGGTGGCTTTGTGCGCAACAACGTTGAGGTGCTGATGGCGGGTCAGAACGCTGAGGCCAACATCTATGGACTGTCGCTGCCGGCAGGGCATCAGCATATTGATAATTTCACCTACGTTGACCACGCCGTGCCAAACTGCACCAGCTACGAACTCTATAAAAACGTGCTCAACGACGAATCGGTTGGCGTGTTCAGCGGTTATGTGCTTGTCCGCCCCGGTGCACAGAAAACCAATGCCCAGCAATCGAACAAAAACATCTGCATATCGCCATCGGCGAGGATGTATACCAAACCGCAACTCGAAATTTACGCCGATGATGTGAAGTGCAGCCACGGCGCCACTGTAGGCCAACTTGACGAGAGCGCATTGTTCTATATGCGCCAAAGATGCATTGGCGAAGAGGAGGCAAAAATGATGCTGATGTCGGCATTCGCACATGAGGTTGTTCGCACAATCCGCATACCAATCCTTGCCGAACGCTACGCTGAAATGATTGAAAACCGCCTTCGCGGTCGCCACGCAGCCTGCGGTGACTGCTTTATGAAGTGCAATAAAGGTTAAGAAGGTTAGGGTTTAAAAGGAAAGGTCTTTGCTCTTATTTATTTCGAAAACGAGCTTCAGACCACAAACGAAAGAATTATAGTGTTTTAGCCATCACTTTAACCAATCATTACTAAAAAATACGTAAAAATTTTCACTTACCTGTTGTGCGTTTAAAAATAACTACTACTTTTGTAGTACTAAGATTTTAAAATTATATGGTATGAAAAAGGAAAACAATCAACTTACGAAAGCTGAACTTCATCTAATGAACATTTTGTGGGATAAAGGCAAGGCCACTGTGCAGCAGATTCACGATATGCTGGCCGAACCGAAACCGGCTTATACCACAACTCTGACCTTTATGCAGATTCTGACCAAAAAGGGCGTTGTGGACTACAAGAGAGTTGGCAAGGCCTACGTTTACAGTCCGATTTTGAGCCGCGACGAGTACATAGGCGGTTTTATGAACGACGCCTGCAACACTGTTTTTGGCGGCTCGATGAAGTCGTTCTTCTCGTTCTTTGCCAAAAGCGAGAAAATCAGCCGCGAGGAACTTGCCGAGATTCTGAAGGAAATGGATAAGGGTGATGAACCGAAAAACACAAATGATAAATAGGATTCAAAAAGCGGACGCACGCGGTGCGTCCCTACCAACACCTAATCCCGATAGCTATCGGGACTAATACCTGATACCAATTAAACACTAACTACTAATACCATACAACTATGCTACTTATCTTTTTGAAATTCATTGCTTCGGCTGCGCTTTTGTTCGTGTTCTACCGGATTGTTCTGCGCGGAAAGGCCAGCTATGCCGTCAGTCGCGCGTATCTGCTTGCCCTGCCGATTGTCAGCCTGATAATCAGCGTTCTGACGTTCGAAGTTTACCCAACGGGAACAGAGTTTGCCATTGAGCAGATTGACTTCGGCCACTACACCGCGCCAACCGCGCCTGTTGAGACCGGCTATGCGCCCGACATTGCGCCCGCGCAAGTGACCACCGCCGCGCCAGCTGCAGTGCCAGCCGCTATGCCAGCCACCGCACCAGTTGCCGAACCCGTTCAGGTAAAGCAACCTATAGTTATCGATTGGATGGCGATGCTCAAGTGGACCGTTCCGGCCATATCGCTGCTGCTGTTGCTGTTGGCGGCTTACCATATCGGCAAAGTATTGGCTATCAAATCGAAAATGGATGTTGAAAACACCGCCGAGGGCTACAGCCTGATTAGCTCGCCAAGCGTCAACACGCCTTTCTCGTTCGCCAAAACCATTTTTCTGCCCGCGAGTCTTCACGAGCCGGGAAAGAGTATGATTATCCGCCACGAAAAAGCGCATATCCGCCACCGCCACTATGCCGACGTGTGGTTTATGGAGTTGATAACCAGACTGTTTTGGTTCAACCCGTTTGTATGGCTTTGCCGCAATGAGCTGCGCAACGTGCACGAGTTCCAGGCCGACCACGACGTGATTGAGTCCAATGTCAACATAAACGCTTATCAGACAACGCTTTTGGAGATGGTGATGAACGTGTCGAGCCCTGTGGTGAACGGTTTCAACCACTCGTTTATCCGCCAGCGGTTTATCGAGATGAAAAAATCGGCTGTCGGCACGCTCGGCCGCGTGGCCAAAATCGGCACCTTGGCGTGGATTGGCGTAATGTTCTGCGCGTTCACCTTCACTGAAAAGAGAGCGGAACCGAATCCTGCGGCACTGTCACCCGACGAAACTTATGTTACGCAGAAGCTACTGTTGGAATGTAAATCGATGGTGAACTATTCACATTTGCTCACTAAAAATTGGGTTTATATTGACAGAAACCCCGACACCCCCGACAAACTTGCGCTCAAAAAGATTCATAATGAGGATTTTCCAAAATTGCAGGCTGAATTGTTGGAAGTTTCGGAAAAATGGAACAATTCCGATCGCGAGGAACTTGAATCGATATTCACATTTATCAACGATACGCTTTTCGCCTACCAAAAAAACATAATGGAGAGATTGAAAACCCTTACCGACTACGAAGATATGTTTGTTGCTATGGATGCGCAAATGATGGTTGAAGAAGGAGGAGACGAAACAAATGCAGCAAACGAAGTTAATGCCCGCATTGACGCACTTATCAAGGAAATAAGGACTGCCGCCACAACACAGACAACCACCGAACGCACAGTTTTTCAAACGCTCGGCCCCGGCAAATTTGTGATTGAGGGCGCCGTTGACCCGGAAATTACCGACTCGTGTTATCTGATTTATTTTGCCGATGAGAAATTCGATATTATTGAAACACCCGTGGCCTGCGTGCCGGTGGTGGATAAGAAGTTCCACTACGAGGTTGAACTTAACGACCTGACCGTGTGCCGCATACGCTGCATATTCCCCGGCGGCGAGATTTGCTCGGCTTGGATTGAGACCTTTGCAGCGCCGGGCGTCACCTTCGAACTGACAGTTCACAACGGACACTATTCGGGCCAATACACCAATTATGTGTCGAAGATTCGCCGCTTGGCCGACACCTACTGCAAAAACCACCATTTGAACGAGAATGCGGCCAAGCCCGATGGCTTGTACAAAACGTGGGAGAACGTGAAATACGGCAATTGGAACAACCAAAAGGTTAAACATGTCGATTTCTGCGAGAAACGGACTGTTGTCACCCTTTCGGCGGCGCATTGGGAGCGTGGCGATTTGAATTCCGATGTCTGCCTGCGCGATTCGGCGGGTAATCTGTACAAAATGCTGCACAACGAGAGCAGCGGCAACCGTTACATTGACTATATCCGCGGCGCCCGCTACGCCTTCGAGCCGCTGCCCAAAGGTGTCGCCCATTTCGATTTGGTGCAGAAAGTCAGCAAGAAAGTGTCATTCATTAATGCAAATGGCGCTAATCAATCGGCTGATGTGAATGGCCAGGATATAACCGTGATTGTTGAGAATATCAGAGAAAACCTGACCCCCAACCCCAAGCCGAACTTCAGCATAACTTTCAAAACCGAACTCACAAACGAGGTTACGGGTTTCAGACTTGAACTTATGAGTGCCGATGAAAATACAAAAAATTATTGTCTGTCGGACGATGTTGAACTTGATAGCAATGGCATGGCCACATTCAATACCTATCTCGACAATCCGTGCATGGTATGGGTTCTGCAAACTTTGAACGATGGTGTACCGGTATATAATTATCAAATAAGCATTCCGTTTGTCCCCGGCGAGAATGCGCAGTTCACTTTGACTTCAACCGGAATTAAGCGAGACGAAGGACCGGGATTTAGGATGGAAATGCCTTCGTACCAACTGACCGGCTCAAAATTCTACACCGAATGGGAGAAAGCCGAGAAAAAATTCAACGAAATATTTGACAAACAAGGCGATAAGGCCAATGCCGCCATTAATGAATATGTGAAAAAGAACGCCAACAATCTTGGTTTGGTAATGCAATATCTGATAGGACCTTGGAATGCCGATTACAGCATTCTGCCCGAAAAAACTTTGCAAAACCCGATGGTGAAACTTCTGAAACAACGAGACGATGAATGGAAAAAGAGTATTGCAGAGTCGCAAAAGCGCCGTGAGGAAGCTCGCACCAACACCGCACCAGGCAAGATGTTCGCCGATTTGGATTTGCAGAATATGAGCAACCCAAACAACCGCCCGAGCCTGTCAGACATTGTGGGCAAAGGCCGGTATGTGCTCGTGAATTTCTGCTATCCGCCCGATGAAAAAAGTAAAGAAACGGGAAAAGCAATCGATGCTCTGCTTGAAAAGTTCAAAGGAAAACCAATCGACGCAATTTCTATTGTGTGCAACTATATTTCAGGACCCGACTATTTCAAAGAATCTCTTAAAGGTTTTGATGTCAGCCACAAGGTGTATTACGATGTAAGTCACCAAGCCAACAGAACGTATGGATTTGGCAACGGCGAAATAATACTCTTCGGTCTTGATGGCACCATTCTAAAGCGCGATATTGCCAGCAATGAACTTGAAAAGACAGTGGAAGAAGCAATGAACGGCAAACTTATGCCACAAGCCAGCCAAAACAGCGGTTCATTAAATTCGGTTGAGCAAAGCCAAAACGACAGTTCGTTAAATCCGGTTGAGCAAAACGCAAAGTTTTTGTCTATGCTCATTTATAATTTCACCAAACATGTTGAGTGGCCAGCAACCAAAGGCGATTTTGTGGTGTGCGTTTTGGGCAAGACCGAGGTTCTGAGTCAACTCAAAGCAATAACTAACGGCAAAACAGTGAACGGCAAACCTATTAAGGTGGTTGGCGTCAACAACGTTGGCGATATACCAAACTGCCAAATTCTTTATGTGCCGACGGGTGAAATATTCAAACTGAAACCGGCCATAGAAAAAGTAGGAAACGCCGCAACGCTTATTGTCAGCAATTTCCCCGGGGCTTTGGATGATGGCTCGTGCATCAACTTTGTAGAAGTTGATGAAAAAATCAAATACGAAGCCAGCAAGGCTAACATTGAAAACCGCGGTTTGAAGGCTAATCTGTATCTACTGAATAATGCAGTCAACAACTAACTACTAAATAATTGATTACTAACAAACAACTAACCATTTTTCTACTAACTGACAACTAACCTGAAAACCGGGCTCTACGGGCAAATGCGCATGGCGATTTGATGCAGAGGGAATGTTTATAGTCGCAAAAAAAACACGGGCAAACGGGCGCGAATCATGTGAAAAACAATATCCTACCCGATTCGTGGCCAATCTGCCGGCTTCCCAACCCCAACGATGTTTCTCATCATACCGCCGCAAATGCCCGTAGAGCAGGTTTTTTCCCTTTCCTGTGTCACAATACACTTTACTCATTCCACATTATTGCTACTTTTGCCGCAAATTTTAAAATCGAGAGAAATGGGACTTCAATGCGGTATTGTAGGATTGCCAAATGTGGGCAAATCAACACTTTTCAACTGTTTGTCGAACGCCAAGGCGCAAGCGGCCAACTTTCCGTTCTGCACCATCGAGCCTAACTTGGGTGTCATCACCGTGCCCGATGAGCGTCTGAACAAGCTTGCAGCCATCGACAATCCGAAGCGCATCATCCCAACAACCATCGAGATTGTTGACATTGCCGGTCTTGTGAAGGGCGCCAGCAAAGGCGAGGGGCTTGGCAATAAATTCTTGGCCAACATCCGCGAGACCGACGCCATAATCCACGTTCTGCGCTGCTTCGACAACAACAACATCGTTCGTGAGGGTGGTGCACCAGTTGATCCGATTTCCGACAAGGAGATTATCGACACCGAGCTGCAGCTCAAGGACCTTGAGACGGTTGAGAGCCGCATTCAGAAGGTTGAGAAGATTGCCAAAGTGGGCAACGACAAGAAAGCGCAGAAACAGCTCGAGTTGCTAACCCAATACCGCGAGGCTCTTATGCAGGGCAAATCGGCCCGCACCGTTGAGGTTGACGCCACCGTGAAAAAAGAGCTGCTCACCGACCTTAACCTGCTCACCGACAAGCCGGTGCTCTACGTCTGCAATGTTGACGAGGCATCGGTGAAAACCGGAAACGCCTACACCGAGAAGGTGATGAAGGCCGTTGCGGGTGAGAATGCCGACGTGCTGATTATCGGCGCTGCCATTGAGGCCGACATTGCCGAACTCGAAAGCTACGACGAGCGCCAGATGTTCCTGAGCGACCTTGGCCTTGAAGAGCCGGGCGTGGCAAAACTCATCAAAGCCGCCTACAAACTGCTGAATCTTAAGACATATTTCACCACCGGCCCCGACGAAACCCGCGCTTGGACATTCAAAGCCGGAATGAAGGCACCACAGTGCGCCGGCATCATCCACACCGATTTTGAGAAGGGATTCATCCGTGCTGAGGTTATTAAATACAACGATTATGTGACGCTTGGCTCGGAATCGGCCTGCCGCGACGCCGGCAAAATCGGCATCGAGGGCAAGGACTACGAGCCTGAGGACGGCGATATCATGCACTTCCGCTTCAACGTGTAGTCGGCTTCAGCCTGATGAGCGTTACTTCGCTTTTGGTTCCAATACGCATTGGCGGACCGAACGTGCCCGAACCTTCCGACGTGTATATTTGCAGACTGCCGCAGCGGTACAAGCCGCGGTTGTAGTTGAAAATACGGTCGTTCAAGAGAGTGACGGGGAAGAGCTGTCCGCCGTGAGTGTGGCCGGCCAGATAAAGCCCGAATCCTGCTTTTTCGGCATATTCTGCGCCCACAGGGTTGTGGTGCAGCAGAATCGACGGTCGGGTGCTGTCAATAGCTATTTCCGGCAGTGTGTTCTCAATGGTTTTTGCACCCACACCGGCGTGCATATGGTCGATGGTGCGGTCGTCGGGACGCATATAATCGAGTCCGACAATCTGAATGCCGCAACATTCCGTCATGCTGTTTTCCAGAACGTTGACACCCGCATCGCGCATCAGCTGCTTCACGCTGTCAACATCGACGTACATATCGTGGTTGCCCGAGACGAAAAAGATTGGCACCGTGAGTTTTTTCAGCGGCTCAAGGGTTGCCGGCTCAAGGTTGTAGAAGCTCTCGAACATATCGCCGGTGATGACAACCATCTGCGCATCGGTTTGGTTTACAATGCGGACCAGTTTCTCAAGGTTGCGGCGCCCGCGGAAATGCCCCAAATGAACATCCGACAGTTGCGCAATCTGCACAGGTTCAGTCAGTTTCGGCAACTCAATATCGATGGTTTTCAGCCGCGGCCACGATGTGTTGACAATGCCGAAGGTCGAAATCAGGACGGTTCCGGCGGCAACTATCAAACCGAAGGTTTTGGGTTGGAAGTGCACGAACAAGTTCGCAAGGTCGGTCAGCAGAGTGACCATGAGCATATAAAGGAAGACGCCCACCATTGCCGACAGCACCACAACCACCGGATGAAGCACCGGATAGTAGTTTTTGGCGGCCATCATCGAGTTGATCGAAAAGAAGGCAAGCACAAAAAAACCGGCAAACAGCCACCATTTGCCAATGCCTGTGGCAAACGCCACGCGGCTGGCCATGTAGTAGGCGGCCAGACCGATAATTGCAATAAACAGCAGTGGAATCAATAACATTCTGCTCATTATTAGGTGTTGTTAGAACCCCACTGTGTCGGGGTGCTCACCCGACCAGCCGAACTTCGGCATACGGTCGATGGTTTCCACATCTTCCGCCGACAGGCTGATGTTGAATGACGCCAGGTTCTCTTTGACACGTTCGGCCGTTACCGATTTTGGCAGCGGCACAATCTGCTTCTGGCGGCACCACGCAAGGCATAGCTGAGCCACTGAGCAGTTGTATTTGGCGGCAATAGCCGTCAGGTCGGGGTTTGAGAGAACCGCACCGCGCCCAAACGGACTCCACGCTTCAACCACAATGTTGTTTGATTGGCAGAAAGCCACGTCATCGGCCTGAGTGTATCCCGGATGAATCTCAAGTTGGTCAACCATCGGACGCACCTTGCAGCTGTCGATAAGCGGCTGCAGATGGCTCGTAAGGAAATTGCTGACTCCAATGGCACGCACGCGGCCGTCGGCATAGAGTTTCTCGAAGGCGCGCCAGGTGTCAAGGTTGCGCTCGCGCCAGTCGGTGTGGCGCGACGGTGTTGCTGGCCAGTGAATAAGATACAAATCGATATAATCGAGACCAAGGCGCTTGAGCGATGCGTCGAAAGCGCACAAAGTGTTGTCGTAGCCAGTCTCGGTAGGCCACACTTTGGTTGTCACCCATAGCTCGCTGCGATTGATGCCGCTTTCGGCAATGCCACGACCCACGCCCGTTTCATTCTTGTAGAACGATGCCGTGTCGATGTGACGGAATCCGCATCCGATAGCCATTTTAACAGCCTCGACTGTGTCGGTGCCGTCGGCAATAGCCCACGTGCCAAAGCCCATTGCGGGCATGTCAATGCTGTTGTTTAGTTTGAAAGTCAGCATACTCCAGTGTTTTATGAGTAGTGAGTAATGTGTAATGATTAATGATTAATGCAGAGTTGGTTGTAATCTAAAGCGAATTAACTTAACTCCTTACACCTAATACTTTACACTTTACTCCTTATACTTTACACTTTACTCCTTATACTTTACACTTTACTCCTTATACTTTACACTTTACTCCTTATACTTTACACTTTACTCCTTATACTTTACTCTCTAACTATCGACGTTTGCGAACTTTTGGAACGTAATCGCGGCCGGTAACGGCAAAGTCGGTACGGCGGTTGATCTGGTTGCAAATCTCTTGCTGGTCGTCAGGCAAGCGCTTGATGAACGCTTCGGTCAAGATGTCGCCTTCTTTCAGGAACGGATATTTCTGAGCCATCTTCTTGTCCACTTCTTTCGGCATCTCCTCGCCGTAGCCGTGCGAATCGAGTCGCTCGCGGTCGATACCGTAAGTGGTCAGGAAGTCAACAACCGATTTAGCACGGGCATCCGACAGTTTCTTGTTGGCCTCGTCGCTTCCGCGATAGTCGGCGTGCGAACCAATCTCGATGGTGATGTTCGAGTTGTCGTTCAGGATGCCCACAAGCACCTCAAGTCCGGCAATCGACGACGGTTTCAGCTTGGCACTGTTGAACTCGTATTCGATTCCGTCAAGGTCCATACGGCGGTCGTCAGGCTGAAGGTCGATGTTCACTTTCAGCTGCTCGCTGTCGGTCAGGCCTTTGGTAGTGGTTTTGTCTTTCGAATTAAGGAAGCCGCCGCGCTTCACAACAATACGGTAGTCGGCATTTGGCGACAGATTGAAGTTGTAAGAGCCGTCGGTCTCGGTTTTGGCGGTGATGTTTGTACCATCGCTACCGATAAGGTTAACCTCCGCACCAGCAATGATGGCGTCAGTTTTGCCGTTGCGCACGATGCCTGTAAGTGTGAACTCAATCGGCGGAAGAGAGAACTGGTAGATGTCGTCAGAACCCTTGCCGCCGGGGCGGTTCGAGCAGAAATAGCCGCGCTCCATCTCCGACTCGAAGCAGATGCCGAAATCGTCCGATGAGCTGTTGATGGGGTATTTCATGTTCTCAACTTTCCAACCTGATGAGCCTTCGCTGGCTTTGAAGATGTCGAGTCCGCCCATTCCCGGGTGGCCGTTCGACGAGAAGTAAAGCGTGCCTTCGGGGTGGATGTAGGGGAACATCTCGTCGCCTGCAGTGTTGATGGCAGGTCCCATATTCACTGGCTTGCCCCATTCCGACGATTTGTTGGCACGGGTTGTTTTCCAAAGGTCTTTGCCACCGTAGCCGCCAGCCATCTCCGAAACGAAGATGAGTGTCAACTCGTCGTCGCTGATGGCCGGATGACCAACTGCAACTGTGTCGGGTGCCAGATTAAGTTCTGTTGGGTCGGCCCATTCGGCGTTCTCTTTCACCGAGCAGAAAATCTTGCAGACCATATTTTTGTTCTTATCCTCGCGAAAACTGGTGAAATACAAGGTGTTGCATTTTTTATTGGTTGAAGGCATGCCTTCTTCAAGTGCCGTATTGATGTTCTCCTCGAGTGGCACCGGTTCCGACCATTTTCCCTTGCGGTCGACACGTGAGCGGAACAAGTCGCAGTAGTACTCGCCCGTTACGCCGCTGATTTTGCCGCCCGTGCAGCCCTCACGCGACGACGAGAAAATCACCATGCTGTAGTCGTCTTTGGCGTAGGCGATGCCGAAATCGCTGTATTTCGAGTTGAAATAGTGCATGTTCTCAATCTTGTAGCGGGTGGGCTGCCCCATCCACTCAATGGCCGATGCGCACGACTCCACGCCTGCCGGTCCGCGGTCGTCCGACGGATTGAGTTTTGTGTAGTTCTGATATTCCTTCATGGCATCCTCATACTGGCCTTGAGCGCGCATGGCGTCGGCCATGTAGAGTGTTGCAAGCGGATTTTCGTAACCTTTTTTGATGACCTTGCGGTACCAGATCTCAGCCTGGCGGCTGTTCTGAACCATGCGGTAGCTCTCGGCCACCATGAACATTATATCGTTCTTCTTGTTTTTGTCTTTGGCCTTTGCGTAGGCGTATTTGTACTCGTCGATGGCATCGAAATATTTTCCCAATTCAAAAGCCTTGTCGGCTTTGGCGGTGATGCCCCGCTGCGCAAATGCCGGAAGCACTGCGAGTGCGGCGATGGTTATTGCAATAATTCTCTTCATTTTCAATATTGAATCAAATTGCGGAATGTCAACTTTTTAATAAACAATTTGCGAAAATAAGGATTTTTGTTCATCTATTCATTTTTTTTTGCGATAACGTAGAGACGTGCCATGGCGCGTCTCTACAAACATGTGGACATAAAACGTCTGGAAGACGTGATTTGCATAACCGGCCGCAAGCGAAGCGCAGCCGCCGGAACATGCCGTGTAATGAGACACACTCTGAAAGAGTGAATCTTGGCAAGATTCAATCCTACGGATTGGTTTTCGGGATGTGGCATATTACCACGGGTTACGCTACGCTCACCCGCGGTTATGCAGATTTTGTCCTTCGGACAATTAAAAACAACGTTTTCTAACGTAGAGACGTGCCATGGTGCGTCTCTACAAACGTGCAAAATACACACCCATAAAACACGTAGAGACGGTGCATGCACCGTCTCTACATATCAAATTGAATTATTATTCCTTATTTTATTTGTTCATCAATTCTTCAATCAGGCGTTTCAGTTCGTCTATCTGCTGTTGCTGGTTGTCTATCTTGCTCTGCTGGCTCTCAACAGTGGCTTGAAGAGTATCTTTCTCAGCTTTCAGCTCTTTTACGGCCTCGATGAGCACGGGGGTAAGTTTGATGTAGTCAACAGATTTGAAGCCGTCTTCTTCAGTGATGACTACTTCAGGAACAATCTTCTCAACCTCTTGAGCTATGACGCCAAGCTGTGTGCCTTCTTGGATGCGGGTGTTGAAATCGTCCGAATCTGGTGTGACACCGCGTATCTCGGCCATCTCGGCTTTGGTTTTCCAAGTATAGCTTACACCACGTAGATTAAGCACCTTTTGCAACGAACCTTCAAGTGGTTTGATGTTCTCCTTGAAGCGCTCGTCTGATGTGTAAGTGAGACTGCCGTTAATTATAACAGAAGATGTGCTAAAATCGCCCCAAATCAACGGAGAGCTTGTACTGCTATTGGAAATGAACAGCTTGTTGCTAGTATTGGTTTGATAATAACCTGCTTGATAACCAATAAAAACATTATAAGAACCCGTAGTTAATCTATATCCTGCATGGTCCCCAAGAAAGATATTGCCTGTTCCATTTGCAAATACCGTCGTTTCTCCGCTGCCAACATTGGCGCCTCCGGCATCTTGGCCAACAAACACATTGTATCTGCCTCGTTTCCAAAGGGCTCCAGCCTGGGAACCTAAATATACATTGCCATAACCGCAACCGCTTGCTCCAGTTTCAAATTCATTATACTGCCCCGCTTGGTGTCCAATAAACACACAATTATCAACGCCTGTCGCATATTCAGCGGCAAAACTTCCAATAATTGTACTATAACCAATATTGTTTTCCACATTCTTCGCAGCGTCAGATCCTATTATAACAGTATTCCAAACTCTCGCATCATCGCTTTTTATCGATAGTCCCGTGCGTGTGCCTATTAGAATGTTCTGCGAACCCTTTATAAATGATTTGCCGGCTTCTGTTCCTATAAATATGTTTCTTTCTCCCTCTGTGTTGGCGTTACCAGCTGCGTTGCCAAGGAACACGTTGCTGCCGCCTGATGTGTTGGCCGCACCTGCATTATAGCCCAGGAACACGTTGCTGGCACCGCTTGTGTTGGCCTTACCTGCCTGGTAACCAAGGAAGGTGTTGTACGATGCTGTGCTTTTGTTACCTGCATAGTAGCCAAGGAACACGTTGTATTTGCCAGTTGAGTTGGTGTAACCTGCCTGGTTGCCGATGAACACGTTGCTGGCACCGCTTGTGTTGCTCATACCTGCATTGTAGCCTAGAAACACGTTGCTGGCACCGCTTGTGTTGCTCACACCTGCCTGGTAACCAAGGAAGGTGTTGTACGATGCAGTGTTTTTGTTACCCGCATAGTAGCCAAGGAACACGTTATAGTTACCAGTTGAGTTGGTGTAACCTGCATTGTTGCCAATAAACACGTTGCTGGCGCCTGTGGTGTTGGTGTTACCAGCATTAGTTCCCATGAAGACGTTGCTGGCTCCGGATGTAGTGTTCAATCCTGCCTGATAACCAAGAAAGGTGTTGTTTGAAGCGGTACTCTTGTTACCTGCCTGATAGCCAAGGAACACATTGTAGTTACCGGTTGAGTTGGAGTAACCTGCTTGATTGCCAATAAACACGTTGCTGGCGCCTGTGGTGTTGGTGTTACCGGCGCTTGTTCCCAAGAAGACGTTGTTTGAGCCGCTTGAGTTTGCCAGACCGGCATTGTAACCCAGGAATACGTTATTGGCGCCGCTTGTGTTGGCTTTACCTGCCTGGAAGCCAAGGAATGTGTTGTACGATGCTGTGTTGGCGTTTCCTGCATAGTGGCCAAGAAATACGTTGTAGTTGCCGGTTGAGTTGGTGTAACCCGCCAAGTTGCCAATAAATACGTTGCTCTCGCCTTTGGTATTGGTGTTACCGGCGCTTGTTCCTAAAAACACGTTGTTCTTACCTTCGGTGTTCGACAAACCGGCATTGTAGCCCAGGAATACGTTGTTAATACCGCTTGTGTTTGCCTTACCAGCCTGATAGCCAAGCATGGTGTTGTACGATGCGGTATTATTGTAACCCGCATAGTAGCCAAGTAACACGTTGCTTGCACCGCTTTTGTTGTTGCGGCCGGCATTGTTACCAATAAATACGTTGTTGGCACCTGTTGTATTCAATACGCCTGCATAGTAGCCCACAAACACGTTCTGGCTGGCAGAGGTGTTATTCCTGCCCGCATAGTTTCCAAGGAATACGTTGTCACTACCAGTTGTGTTGGCCGCTCCACTGTTGTAACCCAAGAATACGTTGTTGCTGGCTGTGTTTTTCACACCTGCATTGTTTCCAAGGAACACGTTGTTAATACCCGTAACGTTGCTGTAACCGGCGCGGTTACCTAAGAATACGTTGTTTGAGCCGTAATAAACCGTCTCATTTCCTCCAGCAAGGGCATTGTAAACTGTTGTTGTTGAGGTTCCGTTGGTTTTATATCCAGCCTGATTACCAATAAACACGTTGTTTTGGCTTTTGGTGTTGGTGTAACCGGCTTCTTTACCTACAAATACGTTGCTTGAACCTGTAGTGTTGGCCACACCGGCGTTGTTACCCACAAACGTGTTATTAGTGCCGGTGCTGCTTGTGGTTTTCTTTCCTGCATTGTAGCCGGCAAAGAAGTTTTCTGATGTTACGTTCATATAGCCTGCGCTGCCATCATCACCCTTCTCGGTAACGGCAAAACCGCTCTTGTCGCCACCGCTTTTACCTTCAACGCCGAAACCGCTCTTGCTGCCGCCACCGTTAACATAAACGCGGGTGCTGTCGGGGGTTACTTCGAAAACGTCGGAGTCAACACCGCCTTTGGTTGCTTCGCGTCCAGTAACAAGGAAACCGCTGCGTTTCATCTTGCTGGCATCGGTGTCGAATTTCACCTGTGTACCGTCGGTGGCCACTTTCATATAGTTTGTTGAGCTGCCGTCTTTGGTTGCTTCACGTCCAGTAACAAGGAAACCGCTGCGCTTCATCTTGGCATCGTTTTCAAGCTGGTCGTCGATATAGACTTTCGTGCCATCGTCGTTCACTGCAAAATAGTTGCTGTTAACGCCTGCCTTTGTGGCTTCGCGTCCAGTAACAAGGAAACCGCTGCGTTTCATCTTGCTGGTGCCATCGCCCACATACACTTTTGTACCATCGTCGTTCACTGAGAGATAGTCGCTGATGATACCCGACTTGGTTGCTTCGCGTCCAGTTACAAGGAAACCGCTGCGTTTCATCTTATCGTCGCCTTCGCCAATATACACTTGTGTACCATCGTCGTTAACTGCAAAATAGTTGCTGTTAACGCCAGATTTGGTTGCTTCGCGTCCGGTTACAAGGAATCCGCTGCGTTTCATCTTGTCGTCGCCTTCGCCCACATATACTTGTGTACCATAGCTATTTACGGCAAAATAATCGCTGTTGATGCCATCCTTTGTTGCTTCACGTCCAGTAACAAGGAAACCGCTGCGTTTCATCTTGCTGGCATCAGCATCCGGATCAATATAAACATGAACGCCATTGGGATAAACGGCAAACACTACGTTGCCATCTTTGTCCTTAACTTCGAACAGGGCGTCGTCGTTTGTGGTTGTACCTTTCACATCGAGTTTCTTGAGCGATATTTCGTCAGTTGCAACCCATGTTGTGCCATTGTGGACAAGCGTCTGTCCGCGTTGTCCGGCAACTTGCATGCCGTCGCGGCCGGGATCACCCTTGTCGCCTTTGGGAGCCTGGAATTCAACCCAGTTTGAAAGGTCGAGATAAGGCTCGATTGTCGAATTGGCACTGGTTATGGTGTTTTTGGCAATCCACATTGAGTTTACGTTCGCATCGTTGGTACTGCGCGAGAATACATAATCACCTGTGGTGTAGCTTGTTCCTCTTGTCCAGCTGCCACGGTTGGTAAGGCCGGTGCCGGTGTCGCCTTTGTCACCCTTGGGACCCTGAATACCCTGGTCGCCCTTTTCGCCTTTCAGAGCGTCGAGTTGAGCTTGAGTGAAATCGGCGTAAGTGAAGGCATCGCCTTTGTCGCCCTTATCACCTTTATCACCCTTTGCGCCCTTGTCGCCTTTGTCACCTTTTTCGCCCGGTGTTCCCTGGTCACCTTTTGCACCAGGAGTACCCGGATCGCCTTTTGCACCAGTGTCACCCTTTTCGCCTTTTAGAGCGTCGAGTTGTTCCTGAGTGAAATCTTCGTAAGTAAAGGCATCTCCTTTATCGCCTTTTGCACCTTGGTCGCCCTTTTCGCCTTTCAAAGCGGCGAGTTGTTCAGGAGTGAAATCTGAATAGGTGAAAGCGTCACCTTTCTCGCCCGTGTCGCCTTTCAAGCCTTGCTCTCCTTTTGGAGCCTGAAATTCAACCCAGTTTTCGGTATCCAGATAAGGTTCGGTTGTCGAATTGGCACTGGTTATGTCATTTTTTGCAATCCACATCGAATTGAGCGATGCGTTGTCGGTGCTGCGGGAAAACACATAGTTGCCCGATTCGTATGCTGTTCCAGCTGCCCATAAACCTTTATTTGTCAAGCCAGTGCCGGGTGCGCCGGGTTCACCTTGCGGACCTGCTGGTCCTGCCGGTCCTGCCGGTCCCTCTGGACCTTGCTCGCCTGGCAAACCGGGTGCGCCGTTGTCACCCTTGTCACCCTTTTCGCCCTTTTCTGCCTGGAGCTCAATCCAGTTTTCGCTGTCCAGATATGGTTCGGTCGAACTGTTTATGTCATCGTTTTGTGCAATCCACATTGAGTTGACAAGTTGGTTGCTAGAGCTGCGGTGGAACACGTAGTCGCCCGAATTGTAGGTTTCATTCGCCGACCAGCTGCCTCTGTTGGTAAGGCTTGTGCCCATATCACCTTTGTCACCCTTTTCACCTTTCAGTGCGGCAAGTTGCTCCGGAGTGAAATCTTCGTAAGTAAAGGCATCGCCTTTATCGCCCGTGTCACCTTTTTCGCCGGGATCGCCCTTCTCGCCATTTCCGCCGTTGATTGCAAAATAGGCGTATGGCACGGCTTGCAATTTGGTTGAGCCCATATTGGTGTACTTGGTGCCGCCGCGAGGGTCAATCTCAACGCGCATCCACACGTCGCCGCCAGCCCAGTTCACATTCTGAAGGCTCTGGCCTTCGGCGTGCGTACCGGTTCCCACTGTAACAGTCAGCACACCGTAATTGTTGGTCGTTGGTGTGTGTGTCTCCTGATACATCTGGTTGCCATCTTTGTCGGTCAGCGTCAGGCGTAGACCTACTTTCGAGTTGTCAACAAGTTCGCCGCTGGCGTCACGAACCACTGCTTGGTACGAGAATCCGTCGGCTTGTGCCACGGCTGTCATTGTGCTCAGCGTAAGAGCAATTGCCACGATTGGGGTGAAAAAATGTTTCATGATAATAAAGCGTTTAATGTACTTTTTTAATCAATTCTATTTGGTTTTCAGTTGTTTGTACTTTTGCGAGCGGTTGCTGACGCACTCAAAAGTGTGTAAAAATAATAAATAAACGGTTTGGATGTATTTTATTGACAAGGTTTGTTTTCGGGCACAAAAAAATACCTTGAGTTTCGGGGGTGAAATCAAGGTATTTCCAGATTCTCCACATTTTTCATGGTTGATTGAACGATGCAAATATAAGGTCGCTTTCGGGCACGGTGTGCACAAATTCAAATTCGGCGGCAACGGTTTTAAATTCGGTTGCGCCGGGTAAAAATACGGTTGTCAGGTGGTTTTATTTCCTCAACAGCTCCAGCATCGTCCGGTTCTTTTCGGTCATCGGCAGCTTGTGGTTGTGGCCATAGATGGCGTTCTCCCACTCGCCGTACATGGGGTTGGGCAGGATGATGAACTTGCGACCGAAATCTTCGTGCAGTGAGTCGGCCAGATGCAGGGCAAGCGAACTGTCGCGGCGGTCGAAGAGCGAAGTGTAGTCGCCAAGGTTGTCGCCAATGAAAAGAATTATCTCGTGTGTTTCTGATACCAAATCACGGCGTTCGTCTTTGCACGATGTTCCTTTGCTCAGGTCGTAGAGCAGAAGGTGAGCCGAGTCGACGGCCATTCCTGCTGTGGCAAGGTTTTTAAGAGTCCGTTCACGCTCATCAAGAACGCGGTTCGAGATGAAGAAAACATCAACGCCCAGTTCACGCGCGTATGCAATGAACTCCGCAGCTCCGGGCAGCGCCAGTGCTTCTTCGCGTGCCGACCATGCCATCCACGCACTGTCAGAGTAGTTTTGGCGGTCGGCCATCAGTTTGGCTTCAAAGGGGCTGTTGTCGAGCACCGTCTCGTCGATGTCGAGCACCACGGCTGCGGGCTTCGCGCCCTTGTAGTTCTGCAGATTCTCCTTCAGTGCCATTTTGGCCAGCATGTACGACTGATAATAGCAGGCGCGCATCTCGGCCGACTGCTGAAACCAAGCGGTGGCCAGCAGCAGGTGAGTCATAGGCTCGCCGTCGGTCTGGCTGTTGGTTTTTGGTGTGCACGATGTGGCGACAATGCCCGCCACTAATCCCAAAATGACTGATAAGCGTTTCATCTTCAAGTGGTTTATGGATTCAACGTGTAGTTCATGTCGAAGAACTTGTTGTAACGGTCGAGATTGCCGTCATCAAGGAATTTCTCGTAGTTCGATTTCGATATGATGTATTGCTTGTAGCTGTCGCTGATGACGCCATCGAACACTTCGCCGGCAACAATCACCGACTCAATGTAGTTCTGCGCCATGCGGGCGTTCTTGAATTTGTCAACCCTCACTATGCCGTAATCTTCCGTCAGTTTGTCTGTCGAAACATCGAAATTCATAAAGTCGAAATACTCATCGTTGAAGTCGATGAGCCCGAAGCGGACGCGGCTCTCCTCAAGTTTGTGCTTGTCGATAACAACAATGTAGTAGTGTAGCTCGTCGGCATCGTAATTATAGAGCGACACGTCGAGCGAGTCGTAGGCGGCTTGTGCGGCCAGCTGCTCTTCGGCCAGAATCTGCTCTTCGGTTTTCTCCTCCACCTCGTGCGGCTTGCGGTTCAGGGCGGCAATCACGTCGCGTGCGTAGCCGGCTTCCTCGCCTTTCGGATACTTTTCGATATAGCTTTTCAGCATACTCTCGAATGTCAGCGAATCGGTTGATTTGCCCATGCATAACGTATTGAGCAGCGCGAATTTCGGCATCAGTCGACTGTCGGGATATGCCGAGTCGACATAACGGAACGTTGAGTTCAC
The DNA here is from genome assembly GCA_017557785.1 of Salinivirgaceae bacterium. Taxonomy (GTDB): domain Bacteria; phylum Bacteroidota; class Bacteroidia; order Bacteroidales; family SZUA-534; genus RUG13583. The sequence goes on along the minus strand of JAFYYA010000069.1, from coordinate 91,634 downwards.
ATTGTCGCACTCGTCGTTCAGGAAGTAGCGGTAAGTCACCTGATACATGAAGTTGAGCTCATTTTCGGCCTTCTCGAGTTCTTTGTAGTAATCGGGGTCGTTCAGAATTTTGGCGTAGTCGGTGTCAGGATACTCACTGATAATCCGCTTCTTATAGATGTCGGCATTGGCGTAGTCCTTCTGCAAAAGATAAGTTTTGTAAAGGTTGAACATTGCCGAAACTTCTTTCTCCGACTTCGGATACTTCTTCATGTAGTCGTTAAAAGCATCAATAGCAAGCGGATAGTCGGCAAATTTGTCTTTGTAGACCACGCCCAGATTGAAATAGGCCTGCTCCATTTTCTGTTCCGATACCGCATAAGCCGAATCGGTGAGCGGAATGTCGACCAGGTAATATTCGCGGCTCTTGTTGTCGAGCCCCTTTTTTGCATCTTCTGACACCTCAGCCTCGGCCGTGCTTCCAACCTCGTCCCATTCGGTGACGGTCTTGTTGCTGCGGCGCCAGTTGTCTTCCAGCTTGCGGTTGCCCCATTTCTTGCGGAACTCGTCCTGTCCAAGGCTCAGCGACGATTGGTTGTAGAAATACCATTTGCCGCCCGTCTGAGTGTTCTGGCGGCTCATCTGCTGTGCCTGCGCCAGTTCGTTCTTGGCTGCGTTCTCGCGGTTCTTTTCGGCTTGCTCCTGATTTATCACTTCCTGAATTTTCCTGTCGATGGCCTTGTTGCGCTCGGCTTCGCTCATTTTGGCCAATTTCTGCAGGCTGTCCTGCGTGTGAATGGTCTCAATGCAGTTTACCAGGTCGGTCAGGTTCTCGGCCTTGCGGCGGATGCTCTGATAATCAGGATATTCGTGCGGCAGATTCACCATTGCGCTGTCGTAGTAGAGCTGCGCGTTGCGGTAGTCGGGCTTGTCGAAGTATATGTCGGCTACAGCCAGATAGGAGATGCTCTTCTGGTTGTCGTTGGTGGTGCTTGCGGCAATCGACTGTTTGAAGTACCACAGAGCGTCGTCGTCGCGCATTTCGTTGTAGGCGATGTTGCCCAGTGCGTAGTAAATCTGGTCCAGATAGTCGGTGTTCTTGTCGTCTTTCAGCATTTTGGTGAGCTCGCGCTGCAGTGCCGCACTTCCGCCCGATTCGCTGCTGTAAAGGCTCGCCTTGTTGATTCGGGCGTTGAAAACATATTCGTAGTCAGGATTTTTGTCGATTACTTTCTGATACCAATAGCTGGCCTTGCGGTTGTCTTCATTGAACTGATAGAGCTGCGCCAGAATGTACATCAGTCGGATTTTTTCGCGGCGGTCGCGGCGGATTTTTTTCACTGCCGTCTCCACATACGGAATGGCATCGGCGTGGCGTCCCTGTCGCAGCAGAATGTCGGCCTGAGTCTGTGCCAGCGGTGCCTCCATTTTCCGCGACACCTTGCTCATGTCGCCCGTTATGGTGCTGATGAAATCGTCGGCCTGCTGATACTTCTCCATTTCGGTGTAGTTGCGTGCCAGCCAGATGTAGGCTTCGGTTTTGATGTCCTGATCGTCGTACTGGTGCACAATGTGAGTGAATTGCTCAATGGCCGCAAAATAGTCCTGCTTGATGGTTTTTGCCTTGCCTTCAAGTATTTCGGCGTTGTCAATCCATTTCACATATTCGTTTTTGTTCTGGAAATCCTTTTTCTTATCCGACAGTTTTTTGCCTTTTTTGGTCTTCGGCTTGGCTGTGATTGAGTGCTTGCGCATGCACTTCTCGCTTTTTTCAATCACTCGGTTCATGTCGGCATATGACGTGAGCGCGGCCTCTTTGTCGCTATAGACAAACATCGGCAGAATCAGAGAAAAATTCTCCTGGTGAGCCGAGTAGATGTTCTCCATACCCGACTTAAACGCTTCGTTTCCATTGAAATAGACATTGTATTTCGACGTCAGGTTGTGGTAGCCGCGGCGTATGGGTGTGTTTTTGGCAGGCGAACAGCAAACCAACAGCACGGCAAGGGCTGCCATACTCCAAAAGGTGACTGTTTTACTTATCCTTGACACAATTAGTTTTTTAGCGAGTGCAAAAATAATTTTTCGCCGTAGTATTACAAACGGCTGAATTATTGAATTATTCTGCTTCGGGGATAAGATTATTCAATAAAAAAAGCCCCGCCAACCGGCGGGGCTTTTTCATTTATCAGTTATCCGTTCAATTAGAACAGTTTCTTTACCTGATTGTAAACATTCTCTGCAGTGAAGCCGAGTTTCTCGTCGAGCACTTTGTAAGGTGCCGAGAAACCGAAACTCTCCAAGCCCCAGACAGCGCCTTCGCTTTCCGGAACCAGGCCTTGCAGGTTCACAGGCAGACCGGCGGTCAAGCCGAATTTCTTAACGCCTGCAGGCAGAATGCTCTTCTGATAGTCTTTGCTCTGGCTGCGGAACAAGCCTTCCGACGGAACGCTCACAATGCGAACCTTCTTGCCGTCTTTGCGGATGAGTTCGGCACCGGCAACCAAAGTAGAAACTTCAGAACCGCTGGCAACCAGGATAACGTCAGGATTGTTGTCGCTTCCGGCAACAATGTAAGCGCCTTTGGCAGCCTGCGAGTAGTCGTTTCCGGCTGGCAGGTTGTTGATGTTCTGACGAGAGAGAATCAAAGCGGTCGGAGTTGCTGTGTTCTCCATTGCAAGTTTCCAAGCGGCTGTGGTCTCTTGTGCGTCGGCCGGACGAAGAACCAGCATTGAGTTCTGTCCCTTGTGGTTTTTCAGTTTCTCCATAAGGCGGATTTGTGCCTCCTGCTCAACAGGCTCGTGGGTCGGGCCGTCTTCGCCAACGCGGAATGCGTCGTGTGTCCAGATGAACTTAACAGGAAGTTGCATCAAGGCAGCCATACGGACAGCCGGTTTCATATAGTCAGAGAATACGAAGAATGTACCGCAAGCAGGGATAACGCCGCCGTGCAGAGCCATACCGATGCAGCAGCAAGCCATTGTCAATTCAGCAACACCAGCCTGGAAGAATGCGCCCGAGAAGTCACCCTTTGTGAAGGATGTGGTCTTCTTCAGGAAGCCGTCGGTCTTGTCAGAGTTCGACAAGTCGGCCGATGCGCAAATCATGTTTGGAACCTGCTCTGCCAAAACGCTTAAGCAGGCAGCGCTTGCGTTACGTGTAGCGTCGTTGTCTTTCTGCTGAACTTTGCTCCAGTCGATTTTCGGAGCCTTGCCGCTGAACCACTCGGTCAATTGAGCAGCTTTGTCAGCGTTAGCCGATGCCCAGGCTTTCTCTTCAGCGTAGCGGTCGGCAACAATCTTCTTCAACTCCTCAGCGCGTTTAGCGTAGAGTTCTTTCACTTCGGGGAAGATTACAAACGGATTCTCAGGGTCACCGCCAAGGTTCTTGATGGTGTTCTTGTAAGCGTCGCCACCGAGCGGTGCACCGTGAGTCTTGCAGTTGCGCTCATACGACGAGCCGTCTTCTTTAAGGGCACCCTTGCCCATAATGCACTTACCGATAATGAGAGCAGGTTTGCCCTTTACGGCTTTGGCCTGTGCCAGTGCCTTGCGGATTTGGTCGGCGTCGTTACCGTTGATTTCGATAACTTCCCAACCCAAAGCGCGATATTTGGCGGCTGTGTCTTCGTTCATAACAGCCTTTGTTTCAGTCGAAAGTTGAATGTCGTTCGAGTCGTAGAACATTACCAGGTTGTCCAGACCGAGAACGCCGGCAATACGTGCCGAGCCTTGCGAAATCTCTTCCTGAACGCCACCGTCAGAGATGTAGGCGTAGATGGTCTCCTTCTCGAAAGTTGGGTTGCCAGTGTGAGCAGCCAGGAACTTGGCTGCAATGGCAGCACCAACAGCATAACTGTGGCCTTGTCCGAGCGGGCCCGATGTGTTCTCAACGCCACGTGCGATTTCAAACTCGGGGTGACCTGTGGTTGGTGAGCCCCATTGGCGCAACTGTGCCAGTTCGTCGAGCGTGTATTTGCCAGTCAGAGCCAACTGTGCGTAGAGCATAGGTGCCATATGGCCTGGATCAAGGAAGAAGCGGTCGCGACCAATCCATGACGGATTCTGTGGGTCGTACTGCAAGAATTCCGAATAAAGAACATTGATGAAATCGGCACCGCCCATAGCACCGCCCGGGTGTCCCGATTTGGCCTTTTCGACCATCGACGCTGCCAAAATACGAATGTTGTTGGCAGCCAGATTTGTTGCGTTTGTACTCATTTTCTTTTATTTAAGTTTAAAATATCGAATGTCGTTCGTTTCAAAAACAAGGCGCTAAAAGTAATCAACGCAAACTGAAAACGCAAAAATAAATTAGGGTGCGGCCAGAAGGGTTGCCATCCGAAAAAAACTCACAGCCCATTGTAAATAACTTCCTTTTTTGGTCGTGCCGCATTCGCGATAAGCCGAGTATTTTTGGTGTCAGAAATAAGATTCTGAAATTATGAGAAAAGCCTTTATATCAATATTCTGTATTGCGCTTGCCGCAACAGCCGCAGCACAACGCAACGAGATTTCGTCGATGCGGTGGGGTGCCGATTTCAACATTCACATCACCTTCAGCAACGACTCAACATCGATTCTCGATGTGCGCGGCCTTTATCACTCATCGTCCACAATGCCGCAGATGGCCGTCGGGTCGGAAGAAGTGACTTACTATCCCGTAACGCTCGACCCTGAGTTTGTAGGTGCGTTGAAAAACAAGCGGATAGAAAGTTTTGGCGGCGATACTGCTGCCGCTATGGCTTTCTCTGACACCGTCCGCGCAAAGACGCTCTGGAGCGCCCTGCACGGTGAGATTGGCGGCGGATACATTCATTTTATCAACTGTTTGATTTACAGCCTTGAATCGAGAAGTTTGAACCTTTGGTCGCCATTCTACCGCCGGCCCGAATCGAACTGGAAGCCAAAACCGATGACCGAGTCGTACCGTCGCACCAAAAACTGGAAATACTACTTCCCCGACAATCAGAAACTTGCTCAGAAAGAGTATCTTACAAAGCAAAAGAATGGTGAATTGGGCGATATGCAACTGCTGCCTAAATCGTTCATCGACCTTTTCCTTGGCACTAACCAAAAGCAGTATGAGCAACTGAAGATTGACGGCGAGACCAACAAAGTGGCCATCATTGATATGATTCGTCTGCTGGTGAGCGCAAACTATCTCGGTTTGGACCAGATTTCGCTCATTCAGGGCGCCGTGTCGCGTTCGATTATGAAATACTCGATGAACAGTCTGCCGTCGGTCATTATCTTCGACGATTTTGGCGCGGCCGTGGCAATGACGCTCGACCACGAAGGCTATAAGATTGATAATGTGGTCTTCAACCAGCAGGAAACTCTCAGCGCCGAGGAGATTGACCAACGGATGCAACTTATGCAGGGCGTCATCCGCCAGGTGAACGCCATTAACAAGAAACTGTTTGAGCGGAATTTGAAGAATTACTACAAGTAGGTTTTTTCGTGTAGAGAGAAAAGAAAACGGACAAGTACTTTCTCTTTACTTTTGGCTGAGGATGTCGATTTTTCCACCAAAAAAATTTTCATTTTCATGTAACATTGCTCGGTTTTTGCAGTCTATATATTGTGTAAAATCGAAAAAAACGATGATTGAAATTGAAAATCTGCATAAGTCGTACTTCACCGGAGGCGAGCCGCTGCACGTGCTCAAGGGCATCAACCTGAGCATCAGCGAGGGCGAACTGGTGTCGATTATGGGCAGTTCGGGCAGCGGAAAATCAACGCTGCTCAACATTTTGGGAATCCTTGATAACTACGACGAGGGCACTTACCACCTAAACGGCGAACTGGTGCGCAATATGAGCGAGAAACGCGCCGCCGCCTTCCGCAACCATATGCTGGGTTTTGTCTTCCAGCAGTTCAATCTGATAACTTTCAAAAATGCGCTTGAGAACGTGGCGCTTCCGCTTTATTATCAAGGTGTTAACCGCAAAAAACGCAACCAGATTGCTTATGAATATCTGGAGCGTGTTGGGTTGGCCACTCATGCCGAGCACATGCCCAACGAACTCTCGGGCGGACAGAAGCAGCGCATTGCCATTGCGCGGGCGCTCATCGCAAATCCGAAGGTGATTCTGGCCGATGAGCCTACGGGCGCTCTCGACACAAAGACTTCGTACGAGGTAATGGACCTTCTGCAAGAGGTGAACCGCGAGGGCAAGACCATCATCATCGTGACCCACGAACGCGACATTGCCGATATGACCAATCGCACTGTCTTTCTGAAAGATGGAGTGATTGAATCTGATACCCCAAACAAGATAAAAATCGCCAGAGAATGTTTGATTTAGACAAATGGCAGGAGATTTTTTCGACTATGCGCAAGAACAAACTGCGCACCGTCTTGACGGCTTTCAGCGTGGCCTGGGGCATCTTCATTCTAATTGTGCTTCTGGGCTCGGGCAATGGCTTGAAGAATGCCATTATGCTGAACTTTGAGAGAGACGCCACAAACCTTGTGATGGTTTATCCGCAATGGACAAGCATGGAGTACAACGGCTACGGAAAAAACCGCCGCATTGAGTTCGACAGCCGCGACACCAAAATGCTTGATAATCAAGACGGGCTGGCCACAATGACGCCTGTGCTGCAATTGTGGAGTTCGAGCGTATCGCACGGGGCCAACTATGGCAGTTTCCAGTCGCGTGGCGTCTATCCAGACATTATGGTAAGTGAAAATTTGAAAATCGAAAAGGGCCGATTCATCAGCGATACCGACATTCGCCTGAAACGCAAGGTGGTAACCATTGGCAGCGAAGTGGTGAAAACCGTCTTCCCCGATACCGACCCAATTGGCGAGTACGTGAAAATCAATAACTTAATGTTTCGCGTGGTGGGTGTTTACAAGGATGCCGAATGGGACAACCGCTATATTTATATGCCTTACAGCACAGCGCAGACGTTGCAAGGTGGAAAAGACCGAGTGTCGTACTACCAACTCACCACCGCACCCGAATTTGGCGTTGATGAGAGCCAGGCAGTTAAAGGTGAGATTCGCAAGAAGTTGGCCGCGCTGCACAAGTTCAATCCCGACGATACCAGAGCCGTTTGGATTAGCGATGATCTTGAGGAGTATGAGCAAACACTGAAACTGTTCAACGGCATCAGCATATTCATTTGGATGATTGGCATCGGCACCTTGATTTCGGGTATTGTGGGCGTGAGCAACATTATGATGATTGTGGTGAAGGAGCGTACCCGCGAGATTGGCGTGCGCAAGGCTCTTGGCGCGCGGCCGAGTTCGGTTGTCAGCCTGGTGCTGTCGGAGGCGGTAACCATAACAATGATTGCCGGTTACTTCGGAATGGTGTTTGGCGTGGCCGTGATGGAGGTGGTCGACTACATCAACGACACGATTATTGCCAACCGCCCAATAACGACCGATGCTGGCGGCGATATGAATATGTTTCTGAATCCGAATGCCGACCTTGGCATCGCTATCGGTGCCACTGTGCTGCTTGTGGTGTGTGGCGCCATCGCGGGTCTGATTCCCGCCTTGAAAGCGGCACGCATTAAGCCGATTGAGGCGTTGAGGTATGAGTAAATGGACAATGGATAGTTGACAATGAACAATTAATAATTAACAATGAAACAGGTGTTGAGAAGTTGAGAGGTTAAGAAGTTTAGAAATGAAAAATGAAGACATCGACTGTTGTCTAAAGTCAGTTGTCTGAAGTCAAAAAAAGAGAAAATGTTCGACAGAGAATTATATAAGGAGATTTGGCAGGCCATCGTCAAGAACAAGACGCGGTCCATACTAACGGCTTTCGGTGTGTTCTGGGGACTGTTTATGCTGATAACGCTCTACGGAGCAGGCAACGGCTTGCGGAACGGCGTTGAGATTCAATACAGCAATGTGGCCAAAAACACAACAATAATGTGGACAAGCCGCACATCGATTCCATACGGCGGCTTTCAGCGCAACCGTTACTGGGATTTCAAGAACAGCGACATTGAGGCTCTCAACAAGCAGTATCCCTACCTTTACGTTGTCCCGCGCATTACCAGTTGGAGAGGCAGCGGTGCCACCTACAACTTGCGCACATCGGATTGTATGGTGGTGGGAGAGTTGCCGGTGACTACCAAGGTAGAGTATCTGAAGATGGAGTGCGGCCGATATATCAACGAAATGGACATTCGCGAGCGGCGCAAAGTATGCGTCATCGGACCGCGTGTGCGTGAGGATTTGTTCCCGAACGGTGAAGATCCTATTGGCAAGAATATCTGTCTGTCGGGTGTCTACTACAAGGTTGTGGGTGCTTACGGCGGCAAAGGCATAGGCATCGATATTGATCCGCAACGGGCTGTCCGTCTGCCTTTCAGCACTATGCAGCAGACCTACAATATTGGTGACAGAGTTGGCGACCTTATTATTGGCGCACCAGCCGACCGCAATATCGGCGATGTTGAGGATGAAGTTATGCGCTTCATCCGCAGCCGCCACCGCGACGTGTCGCCTGACGACAACGAGGCATTGCAGCACGTCAATCTTGCCAAGCAGTTTGCGCAGATTAGCAATTTGTTTACGGGTATAGATGTGCTCATCTGGCTCGTAGGCCTTGGCACTCTGCTGGCGGGCATCATCGGCATCAGCAACATTATGCTGGTGATTGTGAAGGAACGCACGCAGGAGATAGGCATCAAGCGCGCCATAGGAGCCACACCGGCCAGCATCATCCGCCAGATTATGACTGAGGCTGTGATGATTACGGTCGTGGCCGGATATCTGGGGCTTGTGCTTGGCGTGCTCATCAACGAGGGCCTGGGCATGGTTCTGGCTAGCAGCGACAGTATCTTCCTTAACCCCGGCATCAATCTTGGCGTGGGCCTTATCTGCCTTGCCATCCTGATTGTAGCCGGTGCTGCCGCTGGTTTGCTACCTGCTTTAAGAGCAGTAAAAATCAAACCGATTGACGCGATTAGGGAGGAGTAAGTGTTTGTGTAAAGTATAAGGAGTAAAGAGTAAAGTGTAATGAGTAAGGAGTAATGAGTATAAGTGGACAAAGTTTCTGTGGTCAGTTGACCGTAGTCTGAAGTCTTTAATAATGAATAATTAACAATTAATAATTATAGAAAAATGAAAAAGTTTTTTAAGATTCTGGCTTTGGTTTTTGTGATTGTGCTTTTCATCGGGACCATTGTGTTCCTGGCCAACAAAAACAAGAAGGCGCCTGTGGTTTACAACATCGAGAAGCCGCAGAAAACCAACATCATCAACAAAACAATGGCGACGGGCTCGATTGTGCCGCGTAAGGAGATTCAAATCAAGCCGCAGGTTTCGGGCATTGTGCAGGAAATCTACCTTGAGGCTGGCTCAATGGTGAAGGAGGGCGAGGTGATTGCCAAAGTGAAGATTATTCCTGACGTTCAATCGCTTAACTCGGCCGAATCGCAAGTGAAAATGCAGAAAATGAATCTCGACAACGAGACCATCAACTATAACCGCCAGAAGCAACTCTTTGAGCGCAAGGTTATTTCTGAAAGCGATTTTCAGCAATCGGAACTGGCTTACAATCAGGCAGTAGAAAACTACAACAACGCTCAAAGCAATCTTGAAATCATCAAAGACGGTGTGAGCAAGAAGGCGCAGAACACCACCAACACGCTCATCCGCTCAACCATCAACGGAATGATTATCGACGTGCCCATTCGCGAGGGCAACAGCGTGACGCAGTCGAACACCTTCAACGACGGTACCACCATTGCCGTGGTGGCCGATATGAGCGATATGATTTTCAAGGGCAAGATTGACGAGAGTGAGGTTGGTAAAATCCATGAGGGCATGAATCTTGACCTGACCGTTGGCGCCATTGTCGACACGCATTTCGACGCCACTCTGGAGTACATCTCGCCGAAGGGTGTTGAGGAGAACGGCGCCGTGCAGTTTGAGATTAAGGCGAAAGTCAAACTGAAGGAAGACCAATTCATCCGCTCGGGCTACAGCGCCAACGCCGACATCATTCTGGAGCGCCACGACAGTGTAATGGCCATCTCGGAGGGCTTACTCTTCTTCGAGAACGACAGTTCGTTTGTGAACATTCTGGTGAGCGACTCAACCGAAGCAGAACAGCGCTTTGAGCGCCGCAGTGTGGACATTGGCCTGTCGGACGGCATCAACATCGAGATTAAGAACGGTCTTGACTGGGAAGACAAGTTGAAGGGAAATGCAGTAATCAATTGATAATGTTGAATCGGATAACTGGATAATCGGCTAATCGAATGCTCGATTCACCATCCCGATAGTTATCGGGACACCGATTGACCGATTCATCAATCATAAATCAAAAATCAGAAATGAAAAAAACATCAATATTGGCAGTGGCGGCTGTGCTGGTGGCGAATGTGGCCACTGCGCAGGACGAATGGACGCTGGAACGCTGCATCAGTTACGCCATCGACAACAACATAACCATTAAGCAGCAGCAGTTGAGCGTTGAGCAGCAGAAAAACTCGCACGAGCAGTCGCGCTTGAGCGTGCTGCCAAGTGTGAACGCGGGGTTGAGCCAGTCGTACTCGTTCGGCCAGTCGACGGGCGAAGACAACACCTTCGTCAACAACAACTCATCGACAACGTCGGGCCACATATCGGCCAGCGTGACGCTGTTCAACGGCTTGTCGAAATACAACCAGATAAAAGTCAGCAAACTTAACTACGAGGCGGCGCTGCAGAATCTGGAGCAGGCCAAGAACAATATGTCGCTGAACATCACATCGGCCTACCTTGACGTGCTGCTGAACAAGGAGTTGCTGGCCACGGCGCAGGAGCAACTGCAACTGACGCAGGAGCAGATTGAGACCAACCGCCAGCAGATTGAGGCAGGTAAACTGGCCGCTGGCAAACTGCTTGAGACGGAGTCGCAGGCGGCGCAGGAGGAACTTGATGTAACCAACCGCGAGAACTCGCTGCTGATTTCGAAAATCACTCTTCAGCAACTGCTGGAACTGCCCGTGAATGAGAATTTTGATATTGTAGTGCCGAACATCGATTTCGACCAGGTGGCGGCCACACTGCTTTCGGTTGACACGGTTTATGAGCGTGCCGTTGAGGAGCGTCCGGAGATTAAAAGCCGCGAGTTGGCCGTTGAGAGCGCCGATCGCCAGATTGCCGTGGCACGGGCACAGCAGTACCCGTCGTTGAGCGCCAGCGCGGGCTACAGCAACAGTTACTACAAAATGTCGGGAATGCCCAACCAGTCAGTTAGCGACCAGTTAGACCTGCACGCTAGCAAGAGCATCGGCTTGTCTTTGAACATCCCCATTTTCAATGGTTGGCAAACTCGCACAAGCGTGAAAAACAGCAAGTTGAACTATCAGAACTCACAACTCGAACTGCAACAGGCCAAAAACACATTGTTGAAAGAGATTCAGCAGGTGTATGTAAACGCACAGGCCGCCTTGAAACGCTACGAGTCGAGTCAGAAAGCCGTGAGCAGCGCCGATGAATCGTTCCGCTACGTGAAAGAAAAATTCGATTTGGGAATTGTTACGCCGCTCGAGTTTAACGAAGCCAAAAACCGCCTTGCACAGGCGCAGTCAACCTTCATCCAGGCAAAATATGAGTATCTGTTCCGAATGAAGATTCTGGATTTCTACTACGGAAGGGAATTGAAGATTTAGGCAGTAGTTTTGTTTAGGTAGAAAGAATAAAGAGTAAAGGCGGGTTTTGCCTTTACTCTTTTTTGTTTGTTTCCACCTTTTTAAGCGGCCAGCGGTTGCCGCGCATTTCCACCAGAAAAGCCTTCACCGAGCCGACGGCAATCTTTGCTTCCATCATTATTGGCGCGCAGTTGGGGTCGTCGGTTATCCATGCGGTAAGGTCTTCGCCGCCGCTGAAGATGGTTCCGTCAACCATCATCACCTTAAACTTGCGGCATTGGTAAGTGTCGCCGCTGCGGGTGGTGACAGGCTCGATGCCCATATAGCGGAAGTGCAGGTTGTAGATTTTGTTGCCGACAATCACCGGCACGGGCACTTTCTGTCCATAGACGATTTTTGTAAAATCAATCGAACGGCAGATGTATATGGCTGAAATCAAATCGGTTATCGACGGCGTTACTTTCAGTGTATCGATTTTGAAAGCCCGTTTGGCGTTCTCGGTTGCCACAATGGCAATGCTGTCGGCGTAGTTGAAATTGACTTCTTCGCGGTCCCAAAAACTGCCTTCCAAAGTGTTGCATCTGAACCAGTGCGGGGTGTATGTCTTTGGTTCGACGATGGCTTCGTAGCGGTCGCGGACCTTGTAGAACCAATCGTAGCCCGGATTTGTGGCGCCTTCGCTCAAAAGGTGGTAGAGTGGTTGGCCGTTCCAAGTTGTATCGCGGATTTCGAAGGTCACCCATCCGGCGTTGAGCCAAATGAACTGCCAGTTGTAGTAGATGTCGAGTTTAAAGCGTTCGCCAGCAACGAACTTGCCGAACGTATAGGTAGGCTGCGAGTGTCCGGTAACCCACATGCACAGAAAAAGTAATATGGCAACCGCCCGGCGCATTACTCAACTTTCCAGGTGTATTCGATGTCCCAACTTGATTTGGTCTCGATTTTCTGACCGAAATAGAAAACCCGTTCGGGTTGGCGGCGTAAGTTGAAATTACCCGTATCCCACTTGCCGTTGCGGTTGTCGTCGCAAATCATTTTGCAAAGGTACGAGCCGGGTTCCAGATAGTCGATGGTTAGCGTGGTGTCGCTGCTGATGGTGTACTCTTTGAGCACCTTCTCTTTGGTGTCGAGCAGTTGCACAATGGCATTGCTGCACGGTACGTTTTCAACGTTCAGCACAACCGTGCTGTAGTAGTCGCGAATCTGAGTTTTGAAATCCTGCTTGAGAGTGTCGTTGATGTTGCCATAGACGTCGGTGAGTGCGCCAGCCGGAACCAGCAGACGGTACTGTGTTGTTTCGTCGCGTTTAAAATCGATGTCGAAACTGCGCATGCTGCCTTCGGTGCGGCTCATTGTGAATTTGACAGCCGATTCTTCCCCTTCTTCGACTTTGGTGAGAGCAATGCTGGCGGCATCGAAATCCTTAACCGGATAGTTTGTTTTCAGGCGGATGGGTTTCACAAGGTCGAACTGTGAGTTCAGGTTGTGCTCGATGGTCAGTTCCGACTTCTTTTTCTCTTCTTTCTTCTCAGTGGATTCGTCTTTCTTCAGTTTCGACAGAAGGCCGCCTTTCTTCTTGTCAGCCTTTGTCTGCGTTTTGGGTTTCGACAAGAACTCGAGAGTGTCGGTTTGCAGATAATCGGCACCAGCCGAGTCCTTCATTGTGTAACGCACCTGCATTCGCAGCGTGTCGCGCTTGTAGAGCACCGAGTCGGTAATCCAGAGCACCACCGAGTCGGTTGGCAGTTGGCTCTCAAAGACGCACCAGTCGGCAGCAAAGGTGGTGTCCACAATCGGACTGATGGAAAAAGTGCTGTCAACCTGGTCGTTGAACGCAACGGCCATGAGCCGGCGGTTGGGACGATAAACATCGTGCAGATATTGTATGTGAGTCTCTTCGGTGAAAAGGCTCAGGCTCATGTTGTCGAGTGTCGAAACCATCACGGTGTAGGTGTGTATTGAGTCACGGAAGACAGTATCTTTCCTGTCTCGCGATATCCGTTCAATCAGTCGGATGGTGTCGGTTATAGTTTCAGGCTCAAACGACGGCTGTATGGCGCTGTCGCAGAAGGCGATGGCTTCGCCCGGCATGTCGAAGATGAGATTGTTGTTCAGGTCGCGCAGAGCGAAAACGTAATAAGGCTCGGGCTTCATGTTCGGCACAATGAACAGACCGTCGGCATTGGTGCGGCCTACACATTCGGGTTTTTGCGTACGTGGCGTCGAGTCGGAAAAATTCCGGTAAAGCATAATGTTCACACCGCTCAGCGGCTTGCCGGTGAAGGCGTCGGTAATAATTCCGCCCATGTAGGTTGAGTCGAAGGTGGGGCCTGTCGAAAACTCAAATTGGAAGTTTTCAAGCACGTTGCCTTCGTTAAGGTCTGTAATCGAATTAAAGAAGTTGAAGTTGTAGGTGGTGCTGTCGGCCAGTTCGTTGTTGATTCGGACAACCATTTTCTTGCCACGCATCACAACCTTCGGCTTGTTGGGCACCGGCGGCGATACCAGCAGTTCCTGGCTCACGTTTTTAAGGTCGACAAACTCATTAAACTCAACAATGAACTTTTTCCCTTTGAAATTTGTAGAATAGTTGACCGGCATACTGCGTAATGGCACTGGCGGCTCGGTATCTTTCGGACCACCGGTAGGTGCCGACATCTTGGCGCAACCAATCGTGGCCATTGCCGCAAGGCTGAAAATCAAATATTTGCCAACTGATTTCATTATAATCGATTCCTTATTTCTATTTCAAATATAGTAAATCACCCCACACTTCCTTCCAGACTGACTTGCAGCAGTTTCTGCGCTTCAACGGCGAACTCCATCGGCAGGGTGTTCAGCACCTCTTTGGCGTAGCCGTTCACAATCAGGCCAACGGCGTCTTCGGTTGAAATGCCGCGTTGGTTGCAGTAGAAAATCTGGTCCTCACCGATTTTCGACGTGGTGGCCTCGTGCTCGAGCACGGCAGTGTTGTTCAGGCACTCAACGTAAGGAAACGTGTGGGCGCCGCATTTGTCGCCCAAAAGCAGCGAGTCGCACTGCGAGTAGTTACGCGCCCCGTCGGCGTTGGCCGAGACCTTGACAAGGCCGCGGTAACTGTTCTGGCTCTGACCTGCCGAAATTCCCTTCGACACTATGCGGCTGCTGGTGTTCTTGCCAATGTGAATCATTTTCGAGCCAGTGTCGGCCTGCTGGTGGTTATTGGTGACGGCCACCGAGTAGAACTCCGACGACGAGCCGTCGCCCAAGAGCACCGTGCCTGGATATTTCCACGTAATGGCCGAGCCCGTCTCCACCTGACTCCACGACAGCCGCGCGTTCACGCCCTTGCACAGGCCGCGCTTGGTCACAAAGTTGTAAATGCCGCCGCGGCCCTCCTTGTCGCCTGGATACCAGTTCTGCACGGTCGAATATTTCACTTCGGCGTTGTTCATCACCACAATCTCAACAATGGCGGCGTGCAGTTGGTTCTCATCGCGGCGGGGTGCGGTGCAGCCTTCAAGGTAACTCACGTAACTATCATCGTCACAGACAATTAGCGTGCGCTCGAACTGTCCCGTTTTGGCGGCGTTTATGCGGAAATAGGTGCTCAACTCCATTGGGCAGCGCACCCCTTTCGGGATATAGCAGAACGAGCCGTCGCTGAAGACAGCCGAGTTGAGAGCCGCAAAATAGTTGTCGGTTGGCGGAACTACCGAGCCAAGATACTGCCGCACAAGGTCGGGGTGGTTGCGGACGGCCTCGCTGAACGAGCAGAAGATTATGCCGCGCTCCGCAAGTGCGTCTTTGTAGGTGGTTTTTACTGATACACTGTCCATTACGGCATCGAAAGCCACGCCCGAGAGCGCCTTTTGCTCATCGAGCGGAATGCCCAACTTATCGAAAGTCTTTTTCAGTTCGGGGTCAATCTCGCCGTTTTCAGGCTTGACGTTCTGTTTTGGTGCCGAATAGTAGATAATATCCTGATAATCAATTTCTGGAATGTCAAGGTGCGCCCAAGTGGGCATTTTTTGTGTCAGCCAATGGCGATAGGCCTTCAAACGGAATTCGAGCAGCCATTCGGGCTCTTCCTTCTTGCTCGAAATGAGCCGAATGACGTCCTCGTTCAAGCCCTTGCCAATGGTGTCGTGCTCAATGTCCGACACAAAGCCGTATTTGTACTCGCTGTCGGTTACCTCGCTGATTATGTTGGTGTTGTCCATCGTTTAAAGTTTAACAGGTTGAACAGGTTGAAGCGCTGTGCTGTTTAGAAGAGTTAGTCTCTAAACTTTCTCAACCTCTTATGCCTTTTGCCTTATGCCTAATTATGCCTTCAATTAATCAATCATTCTGCAAACTTCATCGTGCTCATAATCGCTTCAATCTGACGCATATAGTTGCGTTTGTCCTTCTTGCCTGCGTACACAAAGCCATCGACGGTGACAATGCGGCCGCGCTTCTCGTCGTACTGCGTAAGGCTGACGAATGGCCCGCCCATAAAGTCGCCGTGAGTCTCCCACAGGCCGCGCAACTCGGCGGTGTATTGACCGCGGCGGTGGAACGAGCGGAAAGTGGTCACATCCTCGTATGCGACGGTGGTCATATACGAGCCGTCCGCAGGACCGCCAACAAAACGCTTGCACATCAGGTTGCGCATTGCCAACAGGCGGTCGCGAGTAAGCATCAGAGTATCAGTGTATTTGTAATAATAGACGAAAAGACCCTGGCTGATTTCGGGCGTCTCGTGCGAAATCCAAATGAAGTGGCAGGTATCGCCGTTGAGTATGCAACTGGTGTCCATATCGAAGGTGTAACCCTTTGGTATTGTCATTGTTACGCTGGCCGAGCGCTCAAGTTTCGACATCACCTCGCGGTCGGGGAAGGTGGCGTAGTTCTTAATGATTCGGTCTTGCTCGGCTTTGAGCAGAAGGGGCACAAGGTAATCGCGGTTGGCCGATATGAGCGAGTCGAGAGCACGGGCACTGCGGGCTGTTATGCGGACAACAGTCTGCGGTGCGGCCCAAAGGTCTTGTGCAACCATTATGCCTGCTGCGCTGTCCGACGCTACACGGCAACTGACAATGTTGCGGTGACGCTGGAAAATCTCTGTGAATGCCTTGTTCGGGATTCTCACCACGTCGAACAATGGCTCACTCTGTGGCAGTCCTGGCACATCTTCGGCCAAAATGTTCAATATGGTGTCGGCGGTGGCTTTCCACACATCGTCTTCAATCACAACAACCACTTCGCCAGCGGCACCCGATATTTGCGGAAGCATTTTCTCGCGAACCTTGCCTGTGCAGGCGGTGAGAACCGCGGCTGCAAACGCTGTGGCAATCAGCAGATAATTAGTCGGTTTCATATTATAAGGTATTAAGTTTTAAGTTGTTAAGTTATAAGTTTTTGTTTGCGTTTTCAGTCTGCGTTTGCGTTAATTATCCAACTTCAGCACCGCCAAGAACGCCTTCTGCGGCACCTCAACGGTTCCAATCTGGCGCATACGTTTCTTGCCTTCCTTCTGTTTTTCAAGCAGTTTGCGCTTTCGCGAGACGTCGCCGCCGTAGCATTTGGCCGTCACGTCCTTACGCACCTGGCGCACAGTTTCGCGGGCAATGATTTTGGCGCCAATGGCCGCCTGAATGGCCACGTCGAACTGCTGGCGCGGAATCAGTTCCTTCAACTTCTCGCACATTTTGCGGCCAAGGTCGTAGGCGTGGTCGGCATGGATGAGCGACGATAGCGCGTCAACACCCTCGCCGTTGAGCAGAATATCGAGTTTCACCAAATTGGCGCGCCCGTATCCGCTGGGGTGGTAGTCGAACGACGCGTAACCCTTTGATATACTTTTCAGTTTGTCGTAAAAATCGAACACAATTTCCGACAGCGGCATATCAAACGTCACCTCAACGCGGTTGCCCGTCACGTAGGTCTGGTTCTTGAGCACGCCGCGCTTGTCGATGCAGAGTTTCATAATGCTGCCGATGTAGTCCACGTTCGATATAATCTGCGCGTTGATGTACGGTTCCTCAATATAGTCGATGGTGTTGACAGGCGGCAGCCCCGACGGGTTGTGCACCTCAAGGGTCTCGCCTTTTTTGGTGTGGCAGATGAACGAAACGTTTGGCACGGTTGTGATGACGTCCATATTGAACTCGCGGTCGAGCCGTTCCTGAATGATTTCCATATGAAGCAGACCCAGGAAGCCGCAGCGGAAGCCGAATCCCAGAGCCGCCGACGATTCGGGTTGGAAAGTCAGTGAAGCGTCGTTCAGTTGCAGTTTCTCGAGCGATGCACGAAGGTCCTCGTACTCGTCGGCCACCACAGGATAGACACCCGCGAACACCATTGGCTTCACCTCTTCGAAACCCTCGATGGCGGCGGCGCACGGACGGTCGACGTGAGTGATAGTGTCGCCCACCTTCACCTCGCGCGATGTCTTGATGCCTGAAATAATGTAGCCCACGTCGCCAGTTTTCAGCACCTTGCGCGGTTCGCGGTCGAGCCGAAGGACGCCCACCTCGTCGGCATTATATTGCTTGCCAGTGTTCACAAACTTCACAAAATCGCCAGTCGCAATCTCACCGTTCACAATCTTGAAATAGGCGATGATGCCGCGGAACGAGTTGAAAACCGAATCGAAAATCAGCGCCTGAAGCGGTGCCTGCGGGTCGCCTTTTGGCGGCGGAATCACTTGCACAATGCGCTCCAGAATCTTATCCACGCCCTCACCCGTCTTGCCGCTGGCCGCCAGAATGTCGTCGCGGTCGCAGCCGATAAGGTCCACAATCTGGTCCTTCACATCTTCGGGCATAGCGTTCGGAAGGTCGATTTTATTAATGACGGGGATTATCTCAAGATTATGCTCAATGGCAAGGTAAAGGTTCGAAATGGTCTGAGCCTGAATGCCTTGTGTGGCGTCGACAATGAGCAGCGCCCCCTCGCAGGCGGCAATCGAGCGCGAAACCTCGTACGAGAAATCGACGTGCCCTGGGGTGTCAATCAGGTTCAGCACGTATTTCTTGCCCTCGTACATATAATCCATTTGGATGGCGTGGCTCTTGATGGTGATGCCGCGCTCGCGCTCAAGGTCCATATCGTCGAGAACCTGGTCCTGCGCCTGTCTCTCGTTGACGGTGCCCGTGTACTGAAGCAGACGGTCGGCCAGAGTGCTCTTGCCGTGGTCGATGTGCGCTATGATGCAGAAATTGCGGATGTTGTCCATTTGCAGATTTTTAAGGTGCAAAGATAATCAAAGAAACTATTGCCTATTGCCCAACTTCGGATTCTCAATGTGTCTTGATGAATCGCGCCGGGTTTTCTTTTCGATGTTGCGGGCAAAGGCTTCCGTAAGGTCGGTGCCTGTTTGGTTGGCAAGGCAGATGAGCACCCATAGCACGTCAGCCATCTCGTCGGCAAGGTCTTTTTCGCGGTCGCTCTCTTTGAACGACTGCTCGCCGTAAGTGCGTGCAATGATTCGTGCCATTTCGCCCACTTCCTCAGTGAGCAGAGCCATATTTGTCAGTTCGCCGAAATAGCGCACCCCGTAGGTTTTTATCCACTCATCAACTTGCTGCTGAACCTGTTTGATTGTCAGTTCCATAGTTGTTATTTGTCAATTATCTTCGTCAAACGTGTCGAACAGGAAATTGTTGTAGGGATAGCGTTCAGCGTGAATGGCTCGAGCCTTATCGTAAATCAGATTGCGGAATTCATCGATGTTGACGTGCTCTTTGGCCGAGATGAAGATGCACGGCAGATTGTTTTTGGCAATCCATGAGCGTTTCAACTCTTCGAGCGGGATGTTGTTGCGGGTTGGTGGCATCAGGTCGAACTCGTCCTGGGGCTCAAATTTGTAATTGTCAATCTTGTTGAACACCACATATGTTGGAATGTTCTGTGCGCCAATTTCTTGCAGAGTATTGTTGACCACATTTATCTGATCTTCAAACCCTGGGTGCGACACATCGACCACATGCAGTAGAATATCGGCTTCACGCACCTCGTCGAGTGTCGATTTGAACGATTCAACAAGGCCGTGCGGCAGTTTGCGGATAAACCCAACCGTGTCCGAAAGCAGGAACGGCAGATTGCCAATCACCACTTTTCGCACAGTGGTGTCGAGAGTGGCAAACAGCTTGTTTTCGGCAAACACATCGCTTTTGCTCAATAGGTTCATAATGGTCGACTTGCCCACATTGGTGTACCCCACAAGTGCAATGCGAACCATCTGACCGCGGTTTTTGCGCTGTGTGGCCATCTGGCGGTCGATTTTCGATAGTTGCTCTTTCAGGTGGGCAATCTTGTCGAGAATGATGCGGCGGTCGGTTTCAATCTGCGTCTCGCCCGGCCCGCGCATTCCGATGCCGCCTCGTTGGCGCTCAAGGTGTGTCCACATTCGCGTAAGG
Organism: Salinivirgaceae bacterium; assembly: GCA_017557785.1. Taxonomy (GTDB): domain Bacteria; phylum Bacteroidota; class Bacteroidia; order Bacteroidales; family SZUA-534; genus RUG13583. The sequence goes on along the minus strand of JAFYYA010000069.1, from coordinate 71,656 downwards.
CGGGGCAGAAGATATTGATACTGCGCCAGTTCGACCTGTACCTTGGCGTGTGCTGTTTGTGCACGCTGCGCGAAAATATCGAGAATAAGGTTTGTGCGGTCGAGCACACGCGCCTTGAACATGTTTTCAAGATTTCTTAACTGCGTGGGTGTAAGTTCATCATCGAAAATCACAAGGCTGACATTGTTCTGCTCAACATACTCGGCAACTTCCTTTATCTTACCCGAACCTAGAAAAGTGGCGCCGTTGGGTTTGTCCATCTTCTGCGTGAATCGGTTCACAGTGACAGCACCGGCAGTATCGGCCAGAAAAGCGAGTTCGTCAAGGTATTCGTTAACCTTGGCTTCGTCCTGTTCCTGAGTGATGACGCCCACAAGCACGGCCGTCTCGGCGCTTTCCTGTCCAATTATGTTTATCTTGCCCATCGCGATGATTTGTGTGATGCGTGCAAAACTACAATTATTTTTATACCTTTGGGAAGCATTGAAAAACCAAATTGGGTATGGATAAATACAATTTCAGCGGGAAAAAAATACTCATCGCCGAAGATGAGTCCACCAACTTCTTGTATCTGAAGGCGTTGCTTAAGAAAACCAATGCCGAAATTGTGTGGGCAAAGAATGGCGCTGAAGCCGTTGAAGCCGTTGCCAGCCAACCCGACATCGACATTGTGCTGATGGATATGATGATGCCCGTCATGGACGGCAAAACCGCAGCCGTCGAGATAAAGAAATTCTGCCCGCAAATGGTGATTATCGCCCAAACAGCCTTTGCGCTCTTCGGCGAACGCGAAGAGATTCTTGCCGCCGGCTGCGACAATTACGTGTCGAAACCCATTGCCGGCAATCTTCTGCTCGAGATGATTAATGGTTATCTGACCAAAATCCAGTAATTTCAGGTTGACTAGCAGTATATGCAACAAAAAACCGCCTTTTATCGGCGGCTTCTTGCGGAGAGGACGAGATTCGAACTCGTGGTACACTAATCGCGTACGACAGTTTAGCAAACTGTTGGTTTCAGCCACTCACCCACCTCTCCAAAGTGTTCTGTGCTGAACGTGCTCATTTGAGCGGCACAAAAGTATGAATTTGGCTTTCAATAACAAACTAATTACCGAAAAAAATCCCCCTAATTGGCAATGGGATTATACCGCATCCTTCTAATTGTTTGATTAGAAAAAGTTTAATAAAATAGAATTACGGTGCGTAAGCAAAAAAAAGAAGGACGGTTTCTGCCGTCCTTCTTCGAAAATATCATTAGCATTCAAACTAATTATCTCTCGTGCAATTCTTTTTCAGTGAAATCGTCGGGAAGCATAATGACGGTTATGCAGTTGTTGGCCGGCAGAATCACGTCTTTCACAAAGTTGCGGATATCGTCCGATGAGAGTTTCTCAAGATTGGCTTCAAACACAGAGTATCCATCGACATTCCACTCGATTTTGTTCTCAATCAAGTTTGACCAATAACCGTTTTGGCGCTGATTGTTGTCGAACTGCTTCTTCTGGTACAGTTTGAAACTGTTCAACTCCTCGGCTGTTACGCCGTTGGCGGCAATGTCATCGATGCTTTGACGAACCAACATGGCCACAGAGTCGCATTTTGCCGGTGTGAAGGGGCAGTATATCTCAACCATGAAGCCTTCTTTTATACCTGTTCCCGTTCCGGCCGATGCCGATACAGAGTAGGCAAACCCTTTCTCCTCGCGAATGATATTGGTATAACGCTGGCGCAGTGCCGAACCGTAGGCATTTGCAGTAAGTTGCTCTGCCGGACTGAATTTGCGTTCGCCGTGCCAGTATTGGTAGAACCAGGCTTGCGGTGTCTCCATAGTGCGCTCGAAGCGATTCTCAATCGGGCCACGATGGTAAGTTTCAAGTTGCTCGGTGGCGCGCGGCTCGCGTTTCTTCACACCTGGCAGCGATGCAATGTACTGCTCAACAAACAGACGCAGAGAGTCGGTGTTGAACGCACCGGTGAAGATGAAATCAAAGTCTCCGGCCGATTTGAAGCGCTCGCTATAGATGCGGCGGATATCCTCATATTTGACTTTGTCAAGGTCTTCAATTTTGATGTCCATCTGACGTGGATTATGGTCGTAAAGAGTGGCATTAATTGAGTCGCTGAATGCGGTCATCGGGTCTTTGGCGGCATTCTCGAGTGATGTGCGCATCCGTGCCATGCAACTGTTGAATCCATCAACGTCGTTTGCCGGTTCCTGGAACCGCATATAGATGAGTTCAAACAGTGTGCGCATGTCTTTCGGTGTCGAGCTACCCGACAAATACTCTTGATAAGTGCTCAGTGACGGACGAAGGCTGACTTGCTTTCCGGCAAGTTTCTTGTCCAATTCGGTAGTGGTGAAGTTGCCCAGGCCGGTGCTGCCAATCACGCTGTTGAATGTTTTGATTGTCGGCAGCATAGCAGGGTCCTTGATGGTTGCGTTGCCGCCCCAACTGGTAGCCACCATACGCACCTCGGTGTTGCTGAAATCGGTCTGCTTGAAGAAAACACGAGCGCCGTTAGAGAGCGTCCACATGGTGTAGCCGAAGTCAGACGGGCTCTCTTTTTTGATAGTACCTTTCTTGGGAAGTTTTGCAATCAGCGGCTCGTCCTTCACATTGTCCACAAACGGCTCCACTTCAGCAGCGCGGGCATCGGTAATAATCTTTTTCATTTCATCTACAGTAGGCAGTTCAAGACCTTCCTTGTCGGGGTACATTGCCAAAAAGACGAAGTTTGTGTCGATTGACGCAGCGGCTCCGGCCATCAGTTGCGAATAGATATTGGTGTTGCCTAACTGCTCGTCGAGCGATTTGTAGAGATCATATTCGGCTGCAATGCCAGGGTAGGGCCGGTTGCTAAGGAAGTGGCGCACGGCCTTGTTTACAAAGTAACTGCTGTACTGCTTGTCGCGGTTGTCATAGCGGCGCTCAGCCGAACTCATAATATCCTGACGGGCGCGGAAAGCCTCAGTGCCGGTGATGCCGAAACGGCGGGCGCGTTCAATCTCCTGCATGAGCAGAGCCACGGCATCTTTGTCACGGCCTTCTTTTGGGATGGTGGCGCCGATAAAGCATTCTTCAGTTTTGGCAAGCAGATAGTTGTCGAAATAGCATTCGGCCACAGCAAACGGGCAGTCGTCTTTTCGTGCAAGTTCGGCAAGTCGGGCATTGAGAGCGATTTCCACAATGCTGCGCACGAACGATTGCACGTAGTATGTTGTTGTGTTGCACATTTCGTAGGGAAGGGCAGGCGTTTTGTAAATCAGTTCAATGATTGTCCTGTCCATTTCTTTGTCCTTGTCAATCACATAGATGGGTTCTGGTGTGGATGGTACGTTGAAACGCTCAAACTTTGCAGGGTTTTCAGGCATCTGCACATCGCCGAATAGTTTCTGGATGCGTTTCTCGACATTTTTAGCATCAATATCTCCCACTACAATAATTCCCTGAAGGTCAGGACGGTACCATTTTTCGTAGTAGTTGCGAAGGGTTTGCGGTTCAAAATTGTCAACCACGCTCATCAGGCCAATCGGCATGCGCTTGCCGTAGCGAGAGTTGGGGTAGAGTGTCTCCAGGTTGCGGTTCAGTATTCGCATCTGCGGGCTGGTGCGCATACGCCATTCCTCGTGAATCACGCCGCGCTCCTTGTCAATTTCATTGGGTAGCAGCAGAAGACCGTCTGACCAGTCGCGAAGGATGAGCAGGCACGAGTCGATGTTGTTGTCGTTGACCGGCACATCGTCAATGTTATACACTGTCTCATCGGTGCTGGTGTAAGCGTTCAGGTTGTTGCCGAATTTCACACCAATGCTCTCGCAGTATTTAACAATCGAGTCGCCGGGGAAGTGTGTGGTTCCGTTGAAGCACATGTGCTCCAGAAAGTGAGCCAGACCGCGCTGATCTTCTTCCTCCTGCACTGAGCCCACACGTTGCGCAATGTAGAAATAGACGCGCTCACGCGGTTCCTCGTTGTGGCGGATGTAATAAGTCAGCCCGTTGGGCAGTTTGCCGAAAACCACCGCTGTGTCGAGCGGAAGTTGCGGCACTTGCTGCGCCTTCATCTGCGATGGCATCAGCATGCTTGCGGCAATGGCCGCAATAAGTGTCAGTTGTTTCATTTTAATGCGGTTTTAAAGTTGTTTAAAATCAACGCAAGATAGCGATGATTACTGAAATTGTAACGAAAAACGAAACAAATTGTCAGTTTATTGTTTTTAAACAAGTTAAACGATTTAGAACCAGAAAGACACACCTGCCGAGAACGGATAAAGCTCAGGCCCCTTGTCTTTTTGGAACATCGGCGACATGTTGGCGCGCACATATGCTCCTACGCAGTCAACACCGACTTTTACCAGCAGATTGTAACTGAACAAGTTCTGGTAGAAATTCGAGTGCGTTCTGTTCTTCTCGCCCGATGTTGTTTTCATTTTCGTGTTCGACCACAAAAGCAGATTGCCCTCAACGCCTGCCAGCATCCAAGCACCTTTTGCGTGCACTTCAATGGCCATGGGCACAGTCAGATAGGTGTTTGTCAACTTGCTTTTCTTGTACGATTGCACGGTGTCGGTGTAGTAAACCAGATGGTTTTTGCCTTTCTCGAGCACCAGGTTTTTATTCGAAAATGTGTAGAAATCGATTTTCGCACCAACGCCGATGCAGAATCCCAAATGGCGGTCGATGATTGGCAGGCCTACGGCATCAGCACAGTAGAGCTGGAATCCGCGGTTGTCCATATAGTTGGCATCGTCATCGAGATTGACTGAAAACGGATTTGAAGCAAATTGCACTACACCCAAATCGAGTGACGACAGACTGGAACTGAAGTGGCGGTATTTTTTCGGTTTTGGTTTGCTCTGATTGTTTGTAGTTGGTGTGTATCCGCCTTGGTAGTTGTTGTTAGTAAAAGGTGCTTTCTGGTCATCGTCGTCGAAACTGCTGTCGAAGTTGTTACGGTCTTTTATGAAGTGGATTCCGTTGTCGTCGAAAATCACCTCGCGGCGGCCGAAATGGTAACTCTTGACAGCGTCATTGGTTTGTATGTTGAGCGAGTCGCCGGCAAAACTTTCATCAATCGCAATTTCGGTTTCCGCAAACAGCGATGTCGCGGCTATTAGTGCGACACCGGTCATTGTAAGTTTCATTATTGCTTTCATACGATTCTTTTTTTAAATGAGTAATATGTTTAATCGAACCCGCCTAAACTTATGCCGGCCGAGAAGGGATAGAGCTCGGGGCCTTTGCCGTCGCGGAAAAGCGGCGACATATTGGCTTTCACAAACACTCCCACACCTTTTATTCCAACTCGTGCCACAAGATTGTAGTTGAAGCGATTAATATACAAATCGTTGCGGTGTTTTTCCTTATAGCCTGATGTTGTTTTGGTTTTTGTCGATGAGCCGATGCGCAGGTTGCCCTCAACGCCGGCCAGAATGTAGAAATCATCGTCGTCGCCCAATTGCCATTCCATAACAAGTGGAACTGTCAGATAGGTGCAGCGCAGCTTGCTCTTGCTGTAACTTGTTGCGGTGTCGTGACTATAAACCAAACGTGTAGGTCCTTTGCTCAGAATCATATCGTTGTTCGAAAACGAGTAGATGTCGAACTTCAAACCGATGTCAGTTCCTAAATAAAGTTTGTTCTCCACAATCGGCAGCGTTGTCTCGCAAAGGCCAAAGGCAATGTGGAATCCGCGGTTCAGCTCCATAAAGCTGGCGCTGTCGACAATATTGGTTGAGAATATTTTTGAGCCATAGCCTGTCATTCCAAAGTCGAACGCATCGACATGCGTGTCTTCGTACATATTGAACCACGAAAATCCGTACTTGTGGTAGTAGTTGTCTTCGAAATCGTCATCGAAGTTGCTTGAGTGGGTTTTGACGAAGTGGATGCCGCTGTTGTCCACGATAACTTCGCGCCGGCCAAAATAGAAGTGGCTGGCGGAGTCGGTGTGTGTCTTAATCTGTTTATCATTGATTTTGGCATCCGCGATAGTGCTGTCGGCCGTATATGGCTCTGCAAAAACTGATGTTGCCGCCATCAGTGCGGCGCAAATCATTGAAATCTTAACTGTCATTTTCATAATAAGTTGTTTTAAAAGTTGCTAATTGCGGTTAGCCGCAACGTTCTTTTTATTTCACACACAAATGACGCGCCATAAAATGAGTTGTTACACTGATATTGAAAAAATATGGAATAAGAGTAGGGTGCCACACGTAGAGCGGTGCATAGACCGTTTTACTTGTTCCCATCAAAATACTCTCTCACAATCACCGCCTTGGCGTGACCGATAATCTTTTCGAGCGTTTCGAGTGACGCGGCGCGCATTGCGTCAACGGTTTTCAGTTCGCTGAAGAGCGCTTCCTTGGTCTTGTCGCCGATGCCTTTGATGCCGTCGAGTTCTGACACAAGGAATGCTTTTGAGCGTTTGTTGCGGTGGAAGGTGATGGCCGCGCGGTGAACATCCTCCTGCATTCCTGCAAAGAATCGGAAAATGTCGTCGGTACGGCGTATCTCAATGTGTTTCGGCGGAAATCCGATTAGAAGTTCGTTGGTTGAGTGCTTGTCGTTTTTGGCAAGCCCCAGTATGGGAATATTCAACCCGAGAGCGTCTTCCGTAGCCTGACGGATTGACTCCATTTGCCCCACACCGCCGTCGGCGACAATCAGGTCGGGCAGGGGTTGCGCCTCGGCCATAAGACGGGAGTAGCGGCGGTTTACCACTTCAAACATTGAGGCGTAATCGTCGGGACCCTCAACAGTTTTTATGTTGAACAGCCGGTAGTCTTTTTTCGACGGCTTTCCGTCTTTATAAACAACGCAGGCGGCAACCGGAAACGCGCCCTGAATGTTTGAGTTGTCGAAAATCTCTATGTAGCGCGGAATGTTGGGCAGATGCAGTTTTTTCTGAACCGACACCAGCAGGTCGATAGGATTGTTACGGTTGTGCAGGGCGCTGCGCTTGAGTTTCTCAACGGCGTACATGTGCGCGTTTTTCTCGCACAGTTCAAGCAGTTTTTTCTTGTCGCCGCGCTGCGGAACAACAAAGTTTATGTTGTCGAGGCTGAAGTCGATTTCGAACGGCACAATAATCTCTGCCGAGGTGCTCAGCCGCCGTTGCCGCGCCTCCTCAATGACCGATAGCAGCAGCGAGTCGAGTTCCTCCTCAATCCGTTTCCTCATTTCGAAGGTGTGCACCTGCACAATGGCGCCGTTCACCACCTTCATAAAATTGATGTAGGCGCAGTCGTCGTCATCGATAATCGAAAATACATCAACATTGTGGATTGTGGGGCTCACAACCGTCGATTTGCTCTGAAACTCCGACAACTTATCGATTTTGTTCTTAATCTTCTGTGCCTCTTCAAATTTATACTCCTTACTTAAAGCATTCATTTTAGTCTTTAGCAGGTCGATGACGGCGTTCGAGTTGCCCTTCAGAATCTCTTTTATGTTGCTGATGGCCTCGGCGTAATCATCCTCCGACTGCAGTCCCTCGCAGGGGCCCAGGCAGTTGCCGATGTGGTGCTCAAGGCAGATTTTGTAGCGGCCTTTGGCAATGGCGTCGCGGCTCAGGTTTAGGGCGCAGGTGCGCAGCGGGTAGAGTTGGCGGATAAGGTCGAGCAGCGTTTTCAGCGCAAAGCCCGACGTGTACGGCCCAAAGTACGACGAGCCGTCGCGGATGAAGTTCCGCGTTGAGAAGATGCGCGGGAACGGCTCGTTCTTGATGCAAATCCACGGATAGGTCTTGTCGTCTTTCAGCAGCGAGTTGTAGCGCGGCTGGTATTTCTTTATCAGGTTGTTCTCGAGCAGCAGCGCATCTTGCTCTGTATCAACTACAATGTGTTTGATGTCGGCAATGTTACGCACTAGAATCCGCACCTTGGCGCGGTCCTGATACTTGTTGAAGTACGACGACACACGCCGCTTCAGCCGTTTGGCCTTGCCAACGTAGATGATGGTTCCGTTCTTGTCGAGATACTGGTAAACGCCAGGGCTCTCGGGCAGCACGGCAACCAGTTCTTTCAGGCGGGCAATATGTTCGTCGGGGGATTGCAAGGTATTTTTGATTTTTGAATTTTGATTTGAACGCAGCCCCGATAGCTGTCGGGAACACAGATTTAACAGATTAACGCAGATTCTTATCTAATCACAAACTAAACAGCAAAGCGCTAAATTAAACTAAACCTTCTCAACTCTCACCACTAAACTCTCACCCTTTCGATTCACCGATTCACCGATTCACCAGTTAACCGATTAAACCCTTTAATGACACTCGTGGTGCTGGCAGCCGATGCCTGAATCGGCCAATGTGCCGTTTAGGTAGGATTCTGCTACTTCTTTCACGTTGCCCGAGCAGCCGCGAATCACCATAATATTCTGCGCGTTGAGCACGTTTAGCGCGCCGTCGCCCATATTGCCGGCAAGCATCACGTTCACACCCATCTGCCGAAGCGTGAAGGCAATGTTGCTCTTGCAGCCGCAGCCTTCGGGCGATGGAACGGTCTCTGTGCCGGTAATTTGTTTGTTTTCAACCGAATAAACGGTGTATTCCTTGCAGTGTCCGAAATGGTCGTCGACAACGCCATCGCGTGTGGGGATTGCTATTTTCATAGTTCTTGTGTTTTTTTGTTCCGAAGAGCAAAGGTAGCCCGATTGTAAATAAATTTGTGCATCTTTGGTAGATAATTTTCAGACAATGAGAGCACTCAAAATTTTTGTTTTGGCGGCTGCTATTGCGATGGCTGCAAGCGCACAGGCGCAAATCAAGAACTACTCGCCGGTGAACTACGGGCCTAAAGACTATGGCAAAAACTATGATGTTGAGAATTACGCCATTGCCCAAAACCGCTTTGGAATGATGTATTTCGGCTCGGCCAATGCCATCTGGGAATTCGACGGCAAGGTTTGGAACAGGCTCGAAGTGAAACTGGGCGTATGGGTGAAATCGATACTGCCATCGGAATCGGGCGACACCATTTTTGTGGGTTCACAGAACGATTTCGGCTTCCTTATAACTGACAATACCGGCTCGCGGTATAACTATGTTTCGCTTGCCGACAGCATCCGCGAATACATCTTCCCGTTTTCCGATGTCTGGAACATTTATGAAATAAGCGGAAAGGTCTATTTTCAAAGTTCCGATTACATTTTTGTTTACGATGGCTCGGAAATCACCATCATTGAAGCTGAGACTTTCTTCCATAACTCGTTCTGTGTCAACGGGTCACTCTATGTGCGCCAACGCGAGATAGGACTTGCGCGCATCGACTCGAACGAAATTAAAATGGTTACGGGCGGCGAGATCTTTGCCAACATCGGCATCTTCGGCATCATGCCCATTGAAGATGGCAAATCGTTGATTATAAGTTATGAAGACGGAACGTGGGTTTTGGAAAACGACGTTGTCAAGCCTAACCCGTCGAAACTGAACAAATCGCTGAAGAAAATTGGCTTCGGTGTGACAAGTTGCGTAATGCCCGACAGCACCACTCTTGTTCTGGGCTCGTACGACAACGGCATTCTGGTGATAAAGACCGACGGTACAGTCGTGCTTCATAAAAACATAAAGAACGGACTGATTTATAACGAGATAAATAGTCTTTTCTGCGACCGTGAGCGTAACATCTGGTTTACATCAAAAATGGGCATCACCCTTCTGTCGAACAACCTTTTCGTCTCGGTTTTTGCGGCGGAAAGCGGCATCAGCGGCAGCGTGAACGCCATTTATGAGTACAATGGTCTGCTGTTTGTCGGTACATCGGAAGGCTTGTTTGTACAGAACAAACAACTGACCGACTTCACCGAACCGCTGTTTACACCAGTTGAGAGCATCCGTCAGGCGGTTTGGTCGATGGATGAAGGCAACGGCTCGCTGTTCATCGGCACCGACGACGGACTATACCGAATGCAGGCTAACCGGAAATTTGAAAAGATTTCGGATGCTGACGCACGCTGCGTGTCGTTCTGCGCCGACAAGGACGTTCTTCTGTCTGCCGGCACGCGTGGACTGTCGTATTTTGAGTACATTGCCGAATATGGGTTATGGGTGAATATGTTCGATGTAGTGGCCGATAACTATAGTTTCAACCGTATGGAAACCGAGATCGACACGGCCGGCCACCTTGCGGTCTGGCTCGGCACCAGCAATCAAGGCTACGTCAGAATTCTGTTCAATGGCGACGACTGGAAACCGCTAGTTTTCAATGAGATCAATGGTATTGTTGAAGGAATGACATCGCCGCTGAAATATAACGGCACGGTATATCTGCTCAACAAAGACCATATCTACAAGTATATCAGTCAGGAAGAGATGGCCGAAAGAATGGCCGACTCTCTCAAGTATATGGCCATTGCCCTGTTCGACGATGCAGAGCTCAACCTTGTGAAAAACATCTACCTGCTGAAGCAGTACGACACCATCACATGGCTGTCGCGCGGGTCCGACATATCGTTCTACATTGATGGTGACACGGTGCTGCACACACGGAAATTCGGTGCGCTCGATGCCGGGAAAGTCAATACCATCTACACCAACAACAACAGCCAGGTGTGGGTTGGCACCACTGAAGGCCTTGTTCTGTGCGACAACTCTTCGGTAATCAAGTCGACGCCGCACTACAGTATCATCCGCAGGCTTGTGAGCCACGACTCAGTACTCTCAATCAGAGAAGACAGGCTTAAATTGCCGTTCAGCCGCAACACGCTGACGTTCACCTTCTCGGCACCGTGGTTCCCAAATTCAGAATCAATCAAATTCTCATACACGCTTCAAGGATACATTGACGATTGGCAGATTACAGGCGCCGACTCGGTTGTGTTCACCCATCTGCCCGAAGGCACCTACACCTTTATGGTGAAGGCTGTGAGCGCATTGGGCGAAGAGAGCGATACCGCCGAACTGTCGTTCACCATCAGCCCGCCGTGGTACCGCACGGTGGTGGCCTACATTTTTTATGTACTGCTGCTGGTGGCCGCTGTCTTTGGCATCATCAAATACTACACCTACCAACTGAAAGAGCGCAACCGTCTGCTTGACCTTGAAGTGAAGCGCCAGACAAAGCAAATCAACGAACAGTTGGTTAAGATTGAAGAGCAGAACCATTCGCTGACGGACAGCATCAACTATGCCGCACGAATCCAGCGTATGTCGCTGCCGAAAACCGATTTCGTGAACAACTACGTAAGCGAGTCGTTCATCCTATTCAAACCGCGCGACATTGTGAGCGGCGACTTCTATTGGTGTGCCGAAAAAGACAACAAGCTGATTATCACCGCTGCCGACTGCACCGGCCACGGCGTTCCGGGTGCAATGATGAGTATGCTGGGCATGAACTCACTGAACACCATTGTCAAAGTGCGCGGCATCATCGATCCCGGCGCAATTCTGAACGACCTTCGCGCAAGCGTGGTGCGCTCGTTTGCCGACAAAGGCGAAAACGCGGCCAAAGATGGTATGGATATCTGCATGCTCACCATCGACAAAGAAAATGGAAAACTGATGTTCGCCGGTGCCTACAACTCGCTGCTGCAGATACGCAACGGCGAGTTGAATGAGTTCAAGGTTGATAAATTCCCGTGCGCCCTGTCAGACCAGTACAAATCGGGCATTATGTTCACCACACAGACCATCGACGTGCAGAATGGCGACTGCTACTACTTCTTCTCTGACGGCTACTGCGATCAGTTCGGTGGCGAAGACGGACAGAAGAAATTTATGAAGGCGCGGTTCAAACGTCACCTGCTCGAGTTGTGGACTCTGCCGATGGAACAGCAGGGCGAAGAACTCAACCGCATCCACCTTGAGTTCAAGGGCAACACCGATCAGATTGACGATATTCTGGTGATTGGTATCAGGATTTAGAAACTGCTTTCAGACACTTGTGATGGTGTTCACTTGCCAATACTGTTGAATGTTTCCTTGCCGTCGAACGTGAACCGCATATAGGCTGCGTTCACCGGCTTGCTTTCGGGTGCTTTGTCAAGTGCAGACACCACTTCAAATGTTGTGTTGTCGCATTTCGAAATCCACATCGGGTAAATTGGTTTGTCCAATTCGTGGTTCTCGCCTTTCAGCCAGTTGCCGTCACTGCCTATTGAGTAGCAGAACATTCCCGAACCACTTCCAAGATCGACATCCTTATTGTCGAGACCGTGAATTTTGTTGAATTTGCCCATGACGTAGTAGACATTGTCAGTGCGCAGAATGTTGCAGAAATATCCGCTGAATTTCAATTGTTTGTCCCACTCGGTTTTCAGTTTTGAGTCGAGGCAGCAGATGTGCATCTCGCAATCTTCGTTGGCAAACTGCTGACGCTTGGTGCCACTGAACACCACAATGTATTTTCCGCTGATGTCGTCGGCAATCAGTTTGCGCGGCAGTGCCTTCGACTTCGTTTCGGCCGTCATTTTCTGAGTTCCGGCATTGTCGAGCAGAATCACAAAATTACGGATGGCACCGGCTTTCGTTGTTGATGTCACCACAGCGGCAATCTCGTTGTTGGCCACGCTTATAAGCATGCACGAGCGGTTTCCTTCGCCCGGCTTGAATGTCTTGAGCCAGTTGATTTTCCGCAGAGTGTCAACCGACGCCACAAAGGCAGTCTGTCCGCCGCTCTTGTCCACGTAAGTGCCGCCAACCAGAACGGTACTTTTGTCAACAATCTGCTTGCAATGAACATAATAACCCTTGTCATGGAATTTTTCCGATGGCGTCATTTGAGCATATAGCACATCACCATTGTATTTTAGTGTCTGCGAGTTGTCGGCTTGCCAAGAACCCATTGTGAGCAAACGATCGGCAAAATCGTTGACGGCCGCGTCAAAAGTTTTATTATTAAATACCTGCTCATTTTTAGTGTATTCCTTCAGTCCCTTTTCGCCTTTATACTTTTTCTCAAAAATGTCGCTGTATTTTTTTACACCTTCCGCGCTGATGTTGTCGTTGAGCAGCACCAGCAGCGAGTCGGTTGCACGGCGGCGCTCAAGAGCCTTTGTGAAATGGTCGTTAGCCGGATAGTTGACGCCAAATGCGACGAAGTTGGTGTCAGGGCGATATGAAGCCAACTGATACATATAGCGGACCTGCGCTTCCTGATAAAGCAGAAGCGAGTTGGCCAGCGACTCGTAATCGTATTTGAAGATTTTGTTGATCAGATAAGGTGAAACCCGGTAGTTTTCCGGCACATTGTCAATCTGTTTCTTTCCCAGGGCATCAACATATTTGCGGTTCTGCGTGTCGGTTTCGTCGATGTTCTTGTAGAGATAGGTTATCTCGTTGGTATACACATCGTTGAATGTCTTTATCCAAAGATTGAAATCCCAAAGTTCGATGGTCGGGGCCAGGAAGTTGGCCTGTGTCAGGCCATGCATTCTGTATATCAAAATCGGGTTCAGATTGTACTCGAATGTGTATTTGTGCATCGGATGCTCTTTGAGCGACACTTTCAGTTTCTCAAGGTAGTAGAGCGTTGAGTCGAAATTGGTTTTGAGTTCGTTGAGTTGTTTCTCGAAATTGTTGTCAACCAAAAAATAAAGATCCTTCAACTTGCTGTTTTTCTGATTGATCTCGTTGTAGATTCTGATGCACTCGTTGTATTTTGTCGCAGCACTGTAAAGGTTGTTGCGGTTTTCGTTAAATATGGCTTTAAATGCTTTTATTTTTTTGATGTGCCCGTCGACAGCATCGCTGATTTCCGAAAAGTTAGGATCCTTCTTGGGGTTGGCGGCCACCACATCGTCAAAGAAGCGGCTGTCTTGCCGTGCCACCTTCTCGTTCAGGTTCATCTTTGCAAGTGAGAAGTAGAGCTCGGCGTTGTAAAGGTTCTGTGACACAACCCTTTCCTGCAGGAACGGGTCATACATCTCGATTCTGCGCTCAAGAATCAGCGCCATTTTGTAGAGCGACGCCGAGTGTGCGTTGTTGTGCTGTTGCGAGAAATCATAAAGTTCCTGATAGGCTTCGTTGTCCGAGAGTTTTTTGATGTTCTCGTACACGTCCTTGTACTTTTGCGCTGATGCCTGAATGCCAATCAGCAGACTGATTATAAGTGCAATATACTGTTTCATCTCGGTCGGTTTTTGTTATTCGATAATCTTGATTTCAACACGCCGGTTCTGCGCGCGGTTCTCGTCCGATGTGTTCGGCACAATGGGTTTCGATTCGCCATAGCCCTTGGTCCGGATCATTCGCTCGCTGATGCCGTTGTCGGTCAGATATTTGGCGGCCATCTGCGCACGCTTTTCCGACAAGCGCATGTTGTACCATTCAGAGCCTAAATCGTCGGTGTGCGCCGAAAGCTCTATTTTTACATTGTCGTTGAGTTTCAGGAACTCGATAATCCTATCGAGTTCGGCATACGATGCAGTGTTCAGTTCCGATGAATTGATCTCAAACGTTATGTTCTTGAATGTCATCTTCGTGTCTTTCGTCAGCAGGTCGAGTTTGATGTTGAGCTTCTGCGTTTTTTTCGATTTCGACACATCGACTTTCGTGCTGCTGTAGGTGTAACCCTTTTTGGCCACGTCAATCTCATAACTGTCGCCTTCGCGAAGTTCGACAATCAGATTACCGTCCTTGTCGCGCTTGGCAACTACGGTGCGGGTTTCGTTGCGGCTCAAGTTCTTAACCTTCACCATCACCGAATCGCCGCCCTGACCGGCGTCAACATCAAGAACCATCGCTGTCTTCAGCGGGCTTAGTTCCACATCTTCTTCAAACTCATTGTAGAAAATGTCGGCAATGGTGTTCAGAAAGATGTCCTGCGGTTTGTAGTACGGGCTTTCGATGTGCACCTTGTAGGTTTTTCCGATGTTGAACCGGCTCTTGTATTTTCCCAATTCGACGGGTTGCAGGCTGTCGATGAGCAACTCGCTGGTTGTTGAGTCGTAAACCGATATTTTCGGCGACAGCGGATTGTAAATTTCTTCGTCGAACACGTTCAAATCGAATTCGACAGTCGAGAAGATGGTTGTATCGAATTGTTTTTTAATGTTTTTGGTGAAATAGCCGATTCTTTCGTAGTGATACGAGTGTGAGAAGCCTTCTTTGAAACAGTCAATCTTGTAGTTTCCGTTCTCGCCAAGGTAGATTGAGTAGCGTCCATTGTCATCGGTTGTGTAAGTGCCAAGAACGGCTGACGTAATCATGTCTGACACAACCACTTGCGCTTTTACGGGCTCTTTTGTCCCGCGGTCGCTGATGACGCCGAAGAGTTGCATTGTCGGTTTGGGTTTCACATCATCGGAAGCGGCATACATGTAGGTTTTGTTAGGCTGCTTCTTTGTTGCCTTCTTCGGATTGGTGTTTTTAATTATGCTGCCGTCGGTGGTCATCTGCGGCGAGAGGTCGTTGTAACTTGTGCTCAGACTGCTCACGTATTTCGGTATGGTCCAACCGTTTTCGTAAATCTCTTCCGAAATCAGCTGCGTGTGATAGATGTTGTAGACATCGTCGGGCAGTTTTTTGCCTTCGGGCGTTGTGTCGGCTCGTCGCGATGCAAAAAAGAGTGTCTTCTCATCGGCGCACAAGTAAGGGGTTTCCTGACAACCGCTGTTGAAGAAGCGTGGAATCTCGTGCGGTCCCACCCAAGTTCCGTCGCTCTGGCGGCTGTACAATACAATCTCTTTGCACTCTTCATCTGTTTTCTCAATCTGACGTTTCGGCCGCAGGAAGAAGATGTAATGGTCGTCGACCGACAGTGACGGCGAGAACTCATCGTCCTGCGAGTTTACCGGCTCGTCGAACCGGGTCAGGTTGCCCCATTCGCCGTTGTTGAACGTAACGTACATAATGTCGAATGATTTGCCGGTTTTGGCGTGGAAAAGCAGCAACGTGCCATCGTGGTTGAACGAGAACCCGCCAATCTGATTTTCGAGCATTGGTCTCAGCACCGGAATTGACATCGGGTCACCCCATTTGCCGTTCACTTTAACTGATTCAAAAATTCCTTTTCCTTCACCTTTCTCACCAATAAACACCACTTTGTCGCCGTTGTGCGTAATTGCGACGTTGGTCACCGAGCCTGTGAACTCGGGAAACAAATCGGTTTGCGCCTGTCCGGCCAACGGCCCGGCGGCGATAACCAACGCACACAACATCAGTTTTTTACATATCATCTTCGCTGTTTGTTTTTAGTCGCCTATCAATATGAATGGTGCCCAATAGTATGGACGCGAATAATTCTTGTCCAATATTAGCATCTGTTTCGCTTTTTGCAATATCTCGGCGTAATTAAGTTCGCTGTTTTCCTTTAGCAGCAGTTGACGGTAAAATTCCACCATCATCTGTGATGTTGAGTTGTCGGCCACTTTCCAAAGTGATACAAGCAGGTTCCGGCTGCCGGCGTAGATGAACGCACGCGACAGGCCCACAATTCCTTCGCCTTTCATAATCTTGCCCAATCCGGTCTCACAAGCCGACAGAATCAGAAGGTCGCAATTGAGTTTCAAGCCGTACACGTCGCCCGAATAGAGCACGCCGTCGCTGTTGTCGCCCCGCAACTGACTCAGTTGCACACCCGACAGTTCGGGATTCTCAGAGTTGACAAATCCGTGTGTGGCAAGGTGAATGTAGCGGTAGCGCGACACCGAGTCGCTGTTGAAATTCTGACGGTTGGCGCTGCCCCACAGGCAGGCTCTTGCAGGCTGACCGGCTTTGACAAACATCGAGAAGATGTTGCGCACTTCGGGTTCCGACGACGGCAGCGGCTCAAGTTTGTTGTTGCTCACAACCGGAATGTCGGTAAAAGTCTTTTCGTTTTTTTTGATACGGCTGTCGAGCACCACGCCCGAATATTTGCCTTGCGTGAATACTGGCGCCAAGCCGAACCAACCTTTTGTCCCGTTGTCCTTCTTGCGTGTGATGTCGCGGTAGTAGAGTGTGGCCGAATAGGCGTAACTTACAGAGTATTTTTTGATTAGGAAATCGTAGTCCTGATAGTTGTAGACCGAGCCTTGAATGTCGCTGGTCAGAAGGCTCTCAAACGGAATTTGGTTCAAAACACCGTCGGGCACCACAACCAACCGTTTCACATCGTCGGCGGGCGTGTCGGCAAACAGCATCTTGTAGAACCGTCGCGACAGCACGCTGAAATCCATTGTGGCTTTCTGCGAACTTTGAATCATCGAGTTGCGGTATTGCCGCACGGTGTCGGAAATGTTCTGTGGTGCGGGGCTCATCACAATGTCGAACCGTGAGTTTGTGATGAGAACGGCATAGACGGCATCGTTGCCGAGCATATACATCCGCAACTGCGTGCCTGGCTGCAGTTTCTGCTGCAACTCGTTCAGACTCACCACGTTGTCGGCATATTTAAGTTGATGGTACTCTGGGTATTGTTTTTCGAGTTTCTTGACAAATGCATCGTGCTTTTTGTTGGCGTTCAATAGGCTGTCGCGAATCTGCGCCGCATTTTTCGGCTTTTCGGCCAACAATTGCTCGTAGTAAAGCACATCAGCCGACAACTGGTTCTCTTTCTGCTGAACATCGGCCGGGATGTTGGCCAATTGCATGGCGTCCTGTCCGGCCATCGACTCGAGCAGCGAGTTCGACTTGCCCTTCTCGACAAACGTAAACGCCTGTTCCTGATAGTAGCGACGCTGGCGGTCGGTCAGTTTGCTGTTCAGAAGTTCTGCGCAGACTTCCAAAGCACCTTCGTAGCATTTGGCTGCTAATTTTCCGAGTTCGAGTTTGTCAGTTTTGGTCAGTGCCGAACGACGCATGTTCAGAATAATCTCGTCGCAGAATTGATAGTGCCTGAACGCATATTTCAGGTCGGCCACATTGCGCGACGATATGAATTTTGTTGCCAATGCCGAAGCCCGCAAAAGCAGCGAGTTTACAAACGTGCTCTGGTCGTAATAGCCAGACTGGCTGGGCAGTGAGTCTTTCTTTGAGTTGAAATTTTCGTGGTTCGACTCAATGGCCAAACTGTAGTCGGCAAAAGCATCGGCATACTTTTCAAGTTTCAAGTCGATGTTGCCTATGTTATTGTATATCAACGCTAAGTGCGGATGTTTAGCACCAAAAACATTCTTGTACAGGTCGACTGATTTGCGATAGTAGAACTGCGACGAATCCAATTGGTTCAACTGCTGGTAGGCGGCTGCAATGTTGTTGTTGGTGTTGCCAATCAGCACGGGGTTCACCGCTGGTATTTTATTGTAGATGTTGCTGGCTTTCAAGTAATTGTCAATCGCTTCGCGGGTTTTACCGGTTTTCAGCATCACGTTTCCAAGGTTGTTGTAGGCTTCAGCCGCTTCCTGCGTGCCCTTGCCGCCGTATTTCAGCGTAATGTCGAGCGATTTTTTGAAATAATACTGAGCAAGTCGGTAATCTTCAATGTTTTGGCACACAGTTCCGATGTTGTTGTAGATTGGTGCAAGTTTTTTGTCGCTGGCGTTGTTTTTCTCAGTCTTCACTTCAAGAGCCTTGTTGTAATAAGTCAATGCCAAATCGTTTTGGCCCAACCGGTTATAAAGGTTACCCTTGTTGATATAGATTTCGCTTACGGCTTCAACATTGCCCGAAGCGGCTTCTGCCATAATCAACTCGGCTTGCTCAAAGCATTCAGCCGATTTGTTGAAGTTGCCAAGTTTGTCGTAGATGGTGCCAAGGTTGTTGAGCGTGTTGGCGTATTTTGCACTTTCCTTGCCATAGATTTTCTCTTTGGCATTCAACGATTTCTCGGTGTAGGTCAGGGCGCTCTTGTAGTCGCCAATGGTTTTGCAGTATAGTCCGTAGTTGTTGTAGAAAACATCAAGACGGGTGTCGGCAATGTTCTCTTTTTCAATTATCTGCAAGCATTTTGCATAAACATCGCCGGCTTTTTCGTAGTTGCGCATATTGCAGAGAGCGTTGCCGTAGTTGCTGTATAAATCAACAAGTTGCGGATTGTATTCGCCAAGAGCCTTCGATTTAATTGCCAAACTCAGTTCGTATTTTGCAGCGGCTTCGGCAAATTTCTCGTCGTCCATCAGCACGGTTGCCACGTTTTCTTCAGCCGACATGGTTTTCACACTGCCTTTCCCGAAAGTTTTTGACAGTATGCTTGCGGCTTCGCGGTAGTTCATAAGCGCTTTCTCGTTGTTGCTCTGCTTAAAGTATTCGTTTCCAATCTGTTCGTAGATGTTCGCTTCAAATTCGGGGTCTTTTCCGCCAAGAGTCTTTTTGGCGCGAAGCAGGCTGCTGATGGCCTTGTCGCCTTTTCCTTCCTGCGATTCAATGCTGGCAAGTCCGCACAGGGCCTGCACGTAGATTATAGTCTGCGATGTGCTGTCGACGCTTGCAACCACCTGATTGTAAAGTTGTTTGGCTTGTGCCGGATTGCTTGCTTCATAACTTTTCGCAAGTTCGATGCGGGCCAAATTAACAAGTTCGCTGTTTTTCGACTCGGCCACCACCTTATTGAGTTTTTCGATGGCTTGGCTCTGATTGTCAGCCTTTTCAATGCGGCCCTGCGCTAACAGGATGTTGTAATAAGTGTCGTTCTTTTCTTTCTGATATTCAGCGGCTTTCGCCAACATGTTGCTAGCCTTTTTCTGATTTCCGTCGCTTTCATAAATCAATCCTAAATAAAGGCACGAGCCGACAAAAACATCGTTCCGCAGATTGGCAATCTCGCAAATGTTCCGCGCTTCGTCGAACAGTGCTTCGGCGGCTTTCATGTTCTTGCCGTCGTAGTTTTTCTGTGCTTCTTTGAATTTTATAAACGCGGCCGATTCCGAGTCGTTGGTGTCAGTGAACTTACCGGCCATCCGGTAGAAATAATCCGATGAGTCGTTCTTGCCAACCGACTGGTAGATGTCGGCAAGTGTCGAATAGGCCTGGTAATAGTCGCTACTGTCGGCAATCTCAAGCCTCCGTTTCATCTCGATTGATTTCCGGTGGCAGCCAATCGCATCGGCGTAGAGCGACAGCATCTCGTAAGAGTTGCCCATGTTGAAAAGGCAGATGGCAAGTTCTTCCGAGTCGTCGGTTCCAAGAATCCCGACGGCCTTTTTGTAGTAGAACACCGAGCGCTCGGCATTTTTGATTCCGTAGTAGACTTCGCCTAATGTGTGGTAAATCAGCATGTTTACTTCCGCTGTTGAGTCTGTCAGCCCTTTGGTGTCCTGAAGGCTCTGCTCGAGCACAGTCTGCGCCTTGTCCAAATTGCCGATGTTGAAATAGGCGACGCCCGACTGGTAAGCCGAAATCAGATAGTTGTCGTGCTGCTTGCAGCACTTGAATCCTTCGGCGGCTTTTTCAAACAGAACAGCGGATTCCGAGTCTTCGGTTTCCTGGGCTGCGGTAAAGTTTTTTATGGCTTCCTTCTCGTTGCACGTTTGTGAGAGCAACGTCAGTGGTGCCATCGAAAAAATCAGAATCGGAAGAAATTTATTCATACACACATTTAAAAAAAATGCCCGGCTGCATCATACAATCGGGCATTTTGGTTCATTATCAACCAATTATTTGTTCATATTATTCTTTATCCAAGCATCAACGGCTTCTTCAGTGGTTTTTCCGTAGAAATCGTTAACAAAGGTTGCCGACGACAAAACTTTCGCGTTGCGTTTGCCTTTCATTGTTGAGAAAATCAGTTCGAGTTCGCCTTTCAGAGTCTCTTTGTCAGCGTAAACAGGGGTGAACTCTGACTTGTTGCTCTCACCAAACTCATCGTTGTAGCACAGAGTGGCTTTTTCAGGCTTGTTCTCAAGCAGACTTGACGGAAGGGCTAGTTTTCCGTTCTTGTAACTGAGTTTCTCTGCGTAGTCTTTGCCGTCAACGCTGTATTTTACAGTGAAATAACTGTCGTCGTTGATCAGCAGTTTGCTGTCGTCGATTTTCAGACTGTCGAAGCCCGAAACAAACACGTCACCATAATAGTACTCGATAACTTCCGATGGCTGAGTCGGCAGAGCGGCTCTGACGCTCATGTTGCTAGGCGACGGAAGGAACTGCGAGCCTTCGTTGTCGTTTCTGGCGCTCAGAATCACGCAGCCTTTTTCCTTGTTCACCACAACGGCGCGCGAGTAGTTGGTTTTGAAACTGAAGTTCTCGTTGTTGGCAACATCTTCGCCAATCGACAACAGATTACCGGTTTTAACACGTTGGATTTCACCTTGAACTTTCACAACCTTGTAGTTCACGTTTTTTTGCGCATTCGACGCAAAAGGCAGCAACATTAACGATGCAGCCATCAATTTCATTCCAAAATTTAGAGTTTTCATAGTTTAATAAATTAAGCGTTATTTAATTTTAAAAGCATTTCGATTCAAAAATCTTACAAATTTAACATCAACTTAATAATAATGTCATAATTGCAAGTGTTTTTTGACGAAAGGAACGTAATCTTATGGTAATTTGACGATTAACAAATCCTATTTCAGGCCTGAAACCGCACCAATGGTCACTTTCCGCTGGTTTCAGCCTTTTTTCACTTTCCCGCCAATCGTTACTCACTTTCCCCAAAATTTCACTTAAGTTTGCGTTCACATTTACAAACAGTTTTTAGTTTGAGTTTGCGTTTTTAGTTTGAGTAAGAATTATGGATTGCACTGAATTATTTGAGAAAGTGCGGCAGGCGAGCCGCGGTATGGTTTTCCTGACCGAAGAGAAGATTAACAATATTTTGCGCGACGTGGCCGATGCCATTGTGGCGCGCACTGGCGAGATTCTGGCCGCCAACAACAAGGATTTGGCGCGTATGGACAAGGCCAATCCCGTTTATGACCGTCTGCAACTCACCGAGCAGCGCATTGCCGACATTGCCGGCGATATGCGCAACGTGGCTTCGCTGCCCTATCCGGTTGGCCGCACGCTTGAAGAACGCGAACTGCCCAACGGGTTGAAACTCAAAAAAGTAACCGTACCAATCGGCGTTATTGGAATGATATACGAAGCACGCCCGAACGTCACTTACGACGTCTTCTCGCTCTGTCTGAAATCGGGTAACGCCTGCATCCTGAAGGGTGGTTCTGACGCCTACGACTCGAACGTTGTGGGTGTTGGCATCATCAAGGAAGTGCTGCGCCGCCACGGAGTTGATGAGAACTGCATTGCGCTTTTGCCTGCCGGTCACGCCGAAACCGAGCAACTGCTGAAGGCCACCGACTACGTTGACCTGATAATCCCGCGCGGCAGCAAGCGGCTCATCGATTTTGTGCGCCAAAATTCCATTGTGCCCGTCATCGAGACTGGCGCTGGCATCTGCCACACCTATTTCGACGAGTTCGGCAACCTTGAGTGGGGAAAACGCATAATCTTCAACGCCAAAACGCGCCGTGTGAGCGTCTGCAACGCATTAGACTGCGTGATTATCAATCAGAAACGCCTGGCCGATTTGTCGGCTTTGGTTGCCGACTGCGCCACCAAAAACGTCATCATCTACGCCGACGAGCAAGCCTATGCCGCGCTCGACGGAAAATACCCCGCCAATCTGCTCGAACACGCTGACGCACAGTCGTTTGGCACTGAGTTTATGGACTACAAAATGGCTGTCAAAACCGTTGGCTCGATTGACGAAGCGCTGGCTCACATTGCCCGCTACAGTTCGCGCCACAGCGAGTGCATTGTGACTGACAATCAGGCAAATGCCGATTTGTTCCGCAAGGCAGTTGACGCTGCTGTGGTTTACGTGAACGCCCCAACTGCCTTCACCGACGGCGCACAATTCGGCTTGGGTGCCGAAATCGGTATCTCAACACAAAAACTGCACGCTCGCGGCCCAATGGCCTTGCGCGAACTCAACTCGTACAAGTGGCTCGTGACGGGCGAAGGACAAACGCGGAAGTGATTTAAGTTGTAAATTTTTGAAGTTTTAAGTTATAAGTTATTGAAGTTTTAAGTTTTGTAGGGCTGTCACAGCGTGGCAACCGAAAAAAATAAATAATAACGCAGTCTATTTGAATCGGATAAAATCGGTTAGAAATAAATAAATCTGTGTAAATCAGTTAAATCTGTGTCATCAGCGTTCAAAAAAACATCAAAACTATGAGCATATCTGATAATCTGAACCGTATAAAATCGACATTGCCCGCTGGGGTGCGGCTTGTGGCGGTGTCGAAAATGAAACCTGAAGCCGACATTCAGGAAGCCTACAACGCTGGGCAGCGCATCTTTGGCGAGAGCCACGCGCAGGAACTGAAACAGAAACACGAAGACCTGCCGAAGGACATTGAATGGCACTTCATCGGTCACCTGCAGACCAACAAAATAAAATATATCATCAGTTATATCAGCTTGATACACAGCGTGGACAGCCTGAAACTGCTGGTCGAAATCAACAAGGAAGCCGCCAAACACGGCGTGGTGGTGCGCTGCCTGCTGCAATTTCACATTGCCACCGAAGAGACAAAGTTCGGCCTGACGCTCGACGAAGCCCGCCAACTGCTTGATTCTGATGAGTTTCGGACATTGCATAACGTGCGCATCTGCGGCGTTATGGGCATCGGCAGCCTGACCGACAACACCGAGCAGACCAACCGCGAGTTCGCCAATCTGAAGCAGATTTTCGACACTCTCAAAACTGACTATTTTGCTGGTTCTGACGATTTTAAAGAACTCTCAATGGGAATGTCGGGCGACTACCAACTGGCCATTGCCCACGGTTCAACATTGGTTCGTGTCGGCTCATCAATCTTCGGGCAGCGTAACTACGACGATAAGCATTGATTTTCAAACAATAAGCATCACTTCGCCTTCGGATACTCAATCCGAGTGTGGTAGATGTTCTGCAGTTTCTGCTTGAAGATGGCCTTGATGGTCTCTATATCGCGGAACGTCAGGTCGGCTTGATTCATTTGACCATGCTCAATCTTGTCGCCCACAACTTCGTCAACAAGCGGACCCACAACTTCGGGCGAGTAGTCTTTCAGCGTGCGCGACGCCGCTTCAACCGAGTCGGCAAGCATTACCACAGCCGTCTCTTTCGAGAATGGCGATGGCCCAGGGTAAGTGTATTTTGCCACATCCACATTGTCGGCGCCATTGGCATTTACTTCATTATTATAGAAATAGCGCACCACATCGGTTCCGTGGTGGGTGGTGATGAAGTCGATGATACGCGGCGGCAGTTTGTAACTTTTTGCCAATGTCTCACCGTTCTTCACGTGCCCGATGATGATTGCGGCGCTCTCTTCGTTCGAGAGTGCATTGTGCGGATTGGCACCAACCTGATTTTCAATAAAAAACTGCGGTGCATTGGCTTTCCCCACATCGTGATAGAGCGCCCCCACACGGGCCATAAGCGCGTTGCCGCCAATATTGCGGATGGCGTCTTCGGCCAGATTGGCAACCTGCATCACGTGTTGGAACGTGCCAGGCGCCTTCTCGGCCAACTCGCGCAGCAGCGGATGGTTGGTGTCGGCCAACTCAAGCAGCGTCACATCTGACACGAGTCCGAAAACACGCTCGAACAAGAATATCAGCGGATAGGTTACAAATAGGAATAATCCGTTGATAATGAACCACATATACGGCCGCAGCCCGATGTTGGAAAACTGTCCTTCCTGAAGAAGCGATATGGCCGTGTATGTTATTATGTACGAAGCAGTTACCAGCAGCACAGCCGAAAACAGTTGTCGGCGTTTGGCAATACGCGACAGGCAGAAGATGGCAACCATTCCCGCAACTGTCTGAAGCATAATAAATTCAAAACCGCTCGAGATGAACAGGCCGCACAAAATCACTGTCAGCGTGTGCGCGATAATGGCCAGATGACCGTCGTAGAACGTGCGCAGGATGAGCGGCAGAATGGCGAACGGCAGCAAGTAGGCGTGGCCCAGTTGCAACCGCATCGACACGCACATCATTCCAATCATCACAACCACAAGCCCCACCACAAAAAACAAGTGAAGGAAACGTGTGAGAATGCGCGGATAGTTCAGCATCACAAAAGCAAACAGAAGCGCCATCAGAATGGCCACCAGCAATGTCTGACCGAAGAGCGTCCACGATATCAGCGAAGCCGATATGCCCGAGCTCTGATACTCGCGCCGCAGCGACCGCAAAACACGCAGATTTTGGTCGTTCATCAGCTCGTTGTGCGCGATGATGAGCGTTCCCGCCTGCACCATTCCGCGCGATTCCGACAGTTGCTCTTCAAGTGTCTGCCGAGCTTTGGTTGTCAGCGTTTTATCATATTCAATGTTGGGTTTGATGAAATCGTAGACATTCAGGTAGTCGATGGCGGTGAGCAGCACGGGATTGCTGCTGAATTTTATCGAAATCTGCTCTGCCACATACTGTTGCGCCGAATGCACGGTGAACACTTCTGTCGACGGCACAGTGTGCGACATCTTGTTCTCGACCAGCACCACCATTCCCTGCCCGTTCTCTTTCTCGAGCACTTCGGTGTAGTTTGTAATTCCCTTTGAATAAACAAATTCCAACTCTGTCAGCGCAAACTGATGAATCCGCGCCTTGATGGTGTCGACATCGATTTGGAAATCGGGATACCTATTGCGCACCATATCCATTGCCGACGCAAACCGCCTGTCGAAGTCCTGCTCAAACTTGATTTTCTGTTCAGGATAAACCGATGAGATGACAGTGAAATAGGGTTTTGCGCTTTTGTAGATGTTCTCGCGCTCTTCCTTGATTTCTGCATTGGTTTTCAGCACCACAAAGTCGAACGGCGCATACAAATCTTCATACTGCCAGGCTTTGCCCTTCTGCAACTCATATTTGAACTGCCGCTGCTTTGGCAGCATGGCAGTGATGGCAATCACGGCTAAAACATATATTATCAGCGCGCTAACCTTGTAGTGCTTCGACATTCTGACCTCAACTGGTATCATCGGCGTAAAATTTTTATCAAAAATACACATTTTGACATGGTTGGCACGCAAAAAATTTTTGGCACAGTGGTCGGTTGTGTTTTTTTATGCAAATTTGTGTGCTAAAAATCGACAGATGAACAGCGACTTGTTTAACATATTTAAGGAACTTTCGAATCTGGCTTCGGGCAGCAACAATTTTAATGTCATTGATGAACCCATCGACATTAATTTGCAGATGGATTATTTCAAGCGCTCGAAGAAAATCAGACGCGATAGCGCACCTCAATTGGAAGAAGTTGAAGATCTGATAGCACCGGAACTCGACGACGAACAGTTGCGCGACCGCATGATTCTGCTTGCCAGCATCGATGACCCCCGCGCCTACCGCATCCTTGAAGAATACACAAAAGACAAGTCGAACCGGCTGCATCAGTGGGCTTTGATGGCCCTGCAGGAAAGCAAAATGCTGATTGAAGGCAATCTGCTCAACGAACGGCAGGTGTTTGTGTCGACAGGCTTGGGCGGCCGTGGCAAATTGCTGCGTTATTTTGTGGCACTTGTGGGCAACAATCTCGATGAGTTCGCACCATACCAGCAGCACGTCATCCAGTCAGAGTTTGAAACTGCGCTGAAAAACAACCACTCTGACATCGAAAGCATTGAATTTCAGGGCAAATACGCGGCAATGACAGTGCTGATTCCGTTAGATGTGCCGTGCCATCAGACATTGCTCGACGCTGTTGACGAGTGCAACATGTATGGAAACTTCCTTAAAACCGATTTTCTGATCACCAATGTTAAAACACTGACATTCGATGAGATAGACGAGTTTGTAGCCGGCAAAATGGAAGAATTGGGCTCTGAGAACGAAATCAACTTCGATGATATCGATGAATTGGAAGATAGTGAGCCGAACGAAGAAAATCCGTTGGAATAATCATCTTTAAACTTTACAAAAAACGCGCAACCAATCGCACTCAATGGTGCTGTCAGTTACGCGTTAATTTTTACAACAATCTGCAAATCAGCCTTTGACAGATCCTGTGCTATTTGCCCAGATCGTCAAAATCGACATTGGTGTATTTGTCGGTTTCGGTGTTTTCTGACTTGTTTTCTGTGTTTACGGTTCCGCCACCGTTCTCTTTTATGAATTGCAGAGCCTCGTCGAAACTGTCCATAAACTTCTCAAAATCTTCTTTATACAAGAAGATCTTGTGCTTCTCAAAATGTGCACTTCCATTGTCCTCGAAAATCTTCTTGCTTTCGGTAATCGTGATGTAGTGCTCGTTCTGACGGGTTGTTTTCACATCGAAAAAATAGGTGCGTTTGCCGGCTTTCACAACCTTCGAAAACGCGGTATCGCTGTCTTTCTTCTCAAAATCGTCCATCTCATTTATTTTTTGTGTGAACAAATGTAGAAAATAGTTAATACAACGTACCAGCTGAAGCATAAAAATGCGGGGCAGCATCAAAATTCCTTTTGTTTTGCCACCCCACATAAATCAAAAAGTCCCCGATTTCACAACCAGAGACTTTTTACTAACTAACTCAAACCTTATGAAAAAAACTATCTGTCAATTTCTTACAGTTCAGTTAAACGGAATGGCAAAAAATATGTTATAAAAAAGCACGTGTTAGTCATCATTTGTTTTTATGAACCACATCATGTTTTTTACGGCTTGCATACAACGAATTTTGTCGCGACTGTGGGTGTATTGTGTTGTCGATGGCGCTAGAACTTAATTATAAACAAAAATCCCGTCCGAACTTCGAACGGGATTTTATCATTCCTAATAACGAAACGCTAAACCATCTAAACTTTCAACTTGTTCAACAGCGAAGCGTTTCAACCTGTTCAACCTTTTTTTGCTTTTACCCACTCGAACGCATTCCGCAGAGCGATTGCCCACGGCGACAGGTCGTCTTGTTTGCGGCCCTCGGGGTAGTGCGGCCACTGCCACGGGAACAGGGCGCGCTCGGGGTGCGGCATCATTGCCACGTGGCGGCCATCGGCCGAGCAAATGCCGGCAGCGTTGAACGCCGAGCCGTTCGGGTTGGCAGGATAGGTGCCGTAAGCGTATTTAACAGGAATGTTGTATTTGTCCTCGCTGTATGGGAAACTGAATTGGCCTTCGCCGTGAGCCACCCAAACGCCAAGCCTCATTCCTGCCATATTCTTGAAGAACACGCTGTTGTTCGGTTCGATAACGACATCAACAAAGCCCGATTCGAACTTGTGCGACTTGTTGTGCAGCATCCGCGGCTTCTCAGCGTCGGCAGGATTGATAAGTCCGAGTTCAACCATCACCTGACAGCCGTTGCAGATACCCATACTCAGCGTGTCGGGACGGGCGTAGAAGTTCTCGAGAGCCTTTTTGGCCTTCTCGTTGTAAAGGAACGCACCAGCCCAGCCTTTTGCCGAACCCAGAACGTCGGAATTCGAGAATCCGCCGACGAAGATTATCATATTCACATCCTCAAGCGTCTCGCGGCCGCTCACAAGGTCGGTCATATGAACGTCTTTCACATCGAAGCCGGCGGTGTAGAGCATATAGGCCACCTCGCGGTCGCATTGGTTGCCCTTCTCGCGGATTATGGCAGCCTTAATGCCGCTCTTTGTGCGGCGTTTCAGGTCGATACCAAGCGATTTTGCCGAGCCGTCGAAGGCTTTGAAATCGAACTTGTGGGCGTGGTTCTTGTAGTTGTTGAAGCGCTCGAGTGCCAGGCCGTTTTGAGTTTGGTCGCAATCGAGCAAGTATGAAGTGCGGAACCAAGTGTCGCGCAACTTCTTGATATCGAATGAGTATTTGCTTGCACCTGCGGCAATGTCGAGTTTGCCGGCAGTGCCCAGCGTGCCGATAGTCTTGAATGCCACACCCGCCTTTTTGAGTGCGTCAGCGGCTTTGCCGTCGGCGGCAACTTGCAGCACAAGTGCCGGATTTTCAGCAAACAACAGTTTCACGGGGTCGCTCTCGCCAAAGTCAGCAAGGTTGATATTCAGGCCAGTCTCGTCGTTCGAGAAGGCCATCTCGAGCAATGTGGTAACAAGACCACCTGCCGAAACGTCGTGTCCGGCAATCACCAGACCGCTTTCAATCAAGCCCTGAACAGCGTTGAACGCCTTTGCAAAATATTCAGTATCAGTAATGTCGGGGCAATCGGCACCTACGCCGTTGATTATCTGTGCAAACGCTGAACCGCCAAGTTTCAAAGCGTCTTTCGACAAATCGATATAAATCAGTTCAGATTTCAGATTGTGCAGCACGGGCGACACAGCCTTGCGGATATCGGTGGTCTCGCCAACGGCCGAAACAATCACCGTTCCAGGCGACAGAACCTTGTCACCGTTCGGATATTTCTGCGTCATCGAGAGCGAGTCTTTGCCAGTCGGAACATTGATTCCCAACTTGATACAGAAATCGCTCAACGCCTCAACAGCCTTATAGAGTCTTGCGTCCTCGCCCGGATTGAAGCACGGCCACATCCAGTTGGCGCTCAACGAAATGCCTTTCAGTTTGTCCTGAATCGGCGCCCAGACAATGTTTGTAAGTGCTTCGGCCACAGCCATTCGCGAGCCTTTGGCAGGATTAATCATCGCACAAAGCGGTGCGTGACCAACCGAAGTGGCGACACCATATTTGCCCTGATAATCAAGCGCTACCACGCCGCAGTCGTTGAGCGGCAGGTGAAGCGGGCCGGCGCACTGCTGCATTGCAACCTTTCCGGTCACCGAGCGGTCCACCTTGTTGGTGAGCCAGTCTTTGCACGCAACCGACTCAAGTTGAAGCACTTGCTCCAGATAATCGGCAACTTTAGCGGTGTCGTATTTCAAATCGGCATACTGTTCTTTGACGGTTTTGTCGTTCATTATGGTGCGCGGCGGATTGCCAAACATATCGGCAAGTTGCAGATTGATAGGGTCTTCGTTGGTCTGCTTGTCGGTGAAGCGGAACTGCATATCGCCCGTGGCCTCGCCCACAACGTACATTGGCGCGCGCTCGCGGTCGGCAATTTTCTTCAGGTGGTCTATATCCTTTTCTTTCAGCACCAAACCCATACGCTCCTGACTCTCGTTGCCAACAATTTCCTTGTCAGAAAGAGTCGGGTCGCCGATAGGCAGTTTGCGAATGTCGATAACGCCACCGGTGGCCTCAACCAACTCCGAAAGGCAGTTCAGGTGGCCGCCTGCGCCGTGGTCGTGGATAGAGACAATCGGGTTGTCAGACTGTTCGCTTAGGGCGCGGATTGCGTTGTAAACGCGGCGCTGCATTTCGGGGTTCGAGCGCTGTACGGCGTTCAACTCAATCGAGTTGTTGTACTCGCCCGTGGCAACCGACGACACTGCGCCGCCGCCCATTCCAATGCGGTAGTTGTCGCCGCCCAGAATCACCACTTTGTCGCCCGGCTCGGGGTCGGCCTTCAGGCAGTCCTTCTTTTTGGCATAGCCCACGCCGCCGGCCATCATTATCACCTTGTCGAAACCGAATTTCTTGTATTGCTCGAAGTGCTCCATTGTGAGCAAACTTCCGCAGATAAGCGGCTGTCCGAACTTGTTGCCGAAGTCGCTCGCACCGTTCGACGCCTTGATAAGAATCTGCTCTGGCGTCTGATAGAGCCAAGGACGCGGCTCGGTGGCCTTCTCCCACTGACGTCCGCCGTCAAGGCGCGGATACGAAGTCATATAAACGGCAGTTCCGGCAATCGGCATACTGCCCTTGCCGCCTCCCATACGGTCGCGGATTTCGCCGCCCGAACCAGTTGCGGCGCCATTGAACGGCTCCACAGTTGTGGGGAAGTTGTGAGTTTCGGCTTTCAGCGAGTAAACCGACTCGTAATCAGTCACTTCAAAGAAATCTGATTTCTCCTGCGCGGCCGGTGCAAACTGCTCCAGAGTGTGTCCCTGCATAAACGCGCAGTTGTCTTTGTAGGCCGAAACCACGTTGTTCGGGTTGGTTTTTGTAGTCTTTTTAATCAGGCCGAAGAGCGTTTCCTTTTTCTCCTCGCCGTCGATAATAAACTGTCCGCCAAAGATTTTGTGACGGCAGTGCTCCGAGTTCACCTGCGAGAAGCCGAACACTTCGCTGTCGGTGAGCGGACGGCCGAGTTTCTTTGCAAGGCCTTCCAAATAGTTGATTTCCTCTTCTTTAAGTGCCAAGCCTTCTTTTTTGTTGTAGGCCCTGATATCGGTTATGTGGACAATGGGCTGCGGCTTGATATCGACAGTGAAAATGCTTTGGTCCAATTGGTTATAGAACGATTTGAGCATTGGGTCGAAGTGCTTTTTGTCGGCACTCTGCGCTTCGAACTCCTCAATGCGGACAATGCCGCTGATACCCATATTTTGGGTAATCTCGACGGCGTTGGTGCTCCACGGGGTAATCATCTCCTTGCGCGGGCCCACAAACGAGCCGGCAGGCGCTTTCTGTCCCAGGCACTCCGAACGGCCGAAAAGCCAGTTCAGTTTCTCAATGTCGGCGGCTGCGATTTCGGCAGTCGTCTGCACTGCAATCACTTTGTTTTCAGGTGTTTTAAAGAAGGTAACCATCAAAATTCGTTTTAAAAATTACGGTTTCAAAATCAAAGTGCAAATCTACAAAAGAATAAGGGGTAATCAAGGGTGGGTTATTCACATTTTAAGAACGATTTGAGATTGCAAAAACGCAGGGATGGCACAAACTGCATGAAAAATCTGTTTATATCGCGGACATTAACTGTCACGCTACGTATTTATGTCATAAAAATTCCATACCCCACCATTTATTTTGAAATCAGAATTTGGATACGGAACGATTTGTTGACGAAAGTCTATAAAAAAACTGACGTTTGGCAGTTGTTGGAATGAAGTCTGAAACCGCCAATCACCCAATACTTATCTAAAGTTAAAATGGCTGATTTTTTTACGCATACGTTTTCGTATTGTTCTGCAAATCAATATTAAATCCGATTTTGACTGATTAACACCATATTTTAACTCAAACTAGCCGAATTTTAATTAGCTTGTTTTGGGCTGTTTTTTCTTTCAACATTTGCAGTGTTGAAAAAATAGTTGACGAATATCGTTTTAGAGCAATCTTGGAAAGTATTTTTGCAGTGAGAAAAAAAGATTAGGACTATGAGAAAGAAACGGATTTTACACATTGTAGCAATCGCATTAGTAATGGGTGGCGTAATTACCGCAGGATCATTGTTGCTGAAAAACAACGACAACACAATTGTGGTAACAATCAAAGGCAACATTAAGAATGTGACTTTCAATGGTCAGCGTCAGTCGGCCATTGGCTACACAGTTGAAACAAATTCGGACCTTTACACAGCGGACGATTTTGTTTGCTACGCAACCGATTCGGTTAGTGCTGTAAGCGCAGGAACCTATCCGATGCGCATCAGCAGCAACGATTTCTGCAACGTCAATCCTAATTACAAAGACGTTGTGTTTGTGGTTGAAGACGGATGCTTAAGAATCAGCGATGACTCGGCTGAAGAGTAACCATCAGCGCCACAAAATCTAACTGAATCGCGGTCCGACAAGTTCGGAACCGCGGTTTTTGTTTTTAGTCCCCAGATACTAAAGCAAGAAGGCATTAGTGGTGTAAATGCCTTCGATTCACCGATTGTCTGTCCATATAATTATCGGCGTATCAGTTCACCAATAATAATTACATTTGTGATGCGTGAGTTGAATGCCCTGCTAAAGCACATTTGCAACCAACACGCTTGAAAAACAAACAGATAATGATTGTAAAAGATTCACAGATTCAGTTCAAATCGCCTGCAGAAATCAAGGCTTTTCAGGAAGCACGGCTCGCCGAAGCGCTGGCCTACTTGCAGGCGCACTCGAAATTCTACCAACGGATGTTCGCCGATAACCATATCGACATCAGCAAAATACGCACCATTGAAGACTTGCGGCAGATTCCGGTCACAACCAAAGCCGACCTGCAACTGCACAACGATGAGTTCCTATGCGTTGACAAGGCCGATGTCATCGACTACGTAACCACTTCGGGCACAATGGGTAACCCCGTAACTTTCGCCTTGACAAATAACGATCTCGACCGTCTGGCCTACAACGAGTATCTGTCGTTCACCACGGCCGGGCTTACTCGCAATGATATTATGCAGGAAATGGTCACCATCGACCGCCGCTTTATGGCTGGCCTGGCTTACTTTCTTGGCTGCCGCGAAGTTGGGATGGGCGTTTCGCGCGTGGGCAACGGAATTCCCGAACTGCAGTGGGACACCATCAACCGCATCCACCCAACGTGCTGTATGTGTGTGCCCTCGTTCCTGGTCAAATTGGCCGATTTTGCCGAGAAGAACGGCATCGACCATCATAAATCGAGCCTGAAAAAGTGCATCTGCATTGGTGAAGCGCTCTACAAGCCTGACGGCACCTACACCACGCTCGGCCAGCGCATCAATGAGAAATGGCCCGAACTGAAACTGCACACCACATACGCATCAACCGAGATGCAGTCGTCGTTCACCGATTGCGACCAGTACAACGGCGGCCACGTGCAGCCCGAACTCATCATTGTTGAATTCCTTGACGAGAACAACCAGCCTGTGGCCGACGACGAGCCGGGCGAAGTCACCATCACATCGCTTGGCGTTGAAGGTATGCCGTTGCTGCGATTCAAGACGGGTGACGTGTGCTACCACTACAACGAGCCGTGCAAATGCGGCCGCAACACAATGCGTTTGAGTTCGGTAATCGGGCGCAAGGGACAGATGATAAAATACAAAGGCACAACACTTTATCCGCCCGCACTGTTCGATATTTTGGACGGCATTCACGATGTGAAGAACTACGTGGTTGAAGTGTTCACCAACGAACTGGGCACCGACGACATCAAGGTGCGCATCGGCTCAACGCGTTCCGACGACGCTTACGCGAAGGAAATCAAGGATATTTTCCGCTCGAAGGTGCGTGTGGCGCCGTCCATCAGTTTCGAGTCACCAGAGTACATAAACAAGTTGCTCTACCCCGAAATGAGCCGCAAACCGGTGAAGTTCTATGATTTACGGTAAGGGATAAGGTGTAAGGTACAAGGTACAAGTTTTGAATTATAAGTTATTGAAGTTTTAAGTTTTTAAGGCATAAGGCAAAAGGCATAAGTAGGGACGTCACATTGTGGCGTCCGCAAACGTAGGGACACACCGCGTGTGTCCGAAACAATGTAGGGACGTGGCGTGCCGCGTCCGAATAAAAAATAAAATCGTTTAATCTGTTGATATGAAAAAGATTCTATTCTCGCTAGCATTGGCAGCCATCTGTTTTTCGGCTGCAGCACAGAAAAAAACAAGTCCGCTGGCTGGTTTGGGCAGCATGACTTTCTATGGCATCGACTTCTCAAAAGGCCGTGTGTACGGTTCAGTTGACGAGCCAGAAAAACTGCGTAAGGCGTTTGGCGACATCAATATGCTATTCATTATGGAACCAGAGAAGTACAATGTAGCCAAGTTTGTTGGCAAGCCGATGAACGAAATCCGCATTGATGCCGTCACCAATATGAACGATACCATTCCGCTCGATTCCATCAAAACCATAGTCAAAGGACACACCATCAGCGATTCGACTATAGCACAGACTGTCAGAGATTTGAGCATTGTGAGTTACAACCACGGAATGGGTTTGGTGATGATAATGGAAACTCTCGACAAACCCGCCGAGACGGGCACTTTCGTTTTTGTTCTGTTCGACATCGATACACGCACCGTCACACGGCACTGGACGCTGAGCGGTGTTGCGGGCGGTTTTGGCTTGCGCAACTATTGGGCGCACTCGGTTTACGATGCATTGTCGAAAGTAAAGACTTACAAGGAATGACGGGATGGTGAGTTGCCTGCGTCAGGCTATTTCCCCAACAGTTTTTCAATGCCGTTCCACAGGTCGATGGCCGACTTGTCCCACGAGAATTTTGTCCGCTGGATTTTAGCATTGGCAATAAGTTGCGCACGAAGTTCGTCGTCGGTTGCAATACGTTCCATGGCGGCGGCAATGTCATCGTCAGACTGCGGATTCACAAGCAACCCTGCATTACCGGCCACTTCGGGCATCGATGTACAGTTCGATGTGATTACCGGCACATCACAATTCATGGCTTCAACTAGTGGAACGCCAAACCCTTCGAGAAACGAAACTAGCAAAAGTGCCTGTGCACTTGCCACCACACGGGCAAGTTCCTGTGGTTGAAGGCGGCCTAGGAAGATAACATCATCGGCATGACGCATGTGTTCTAGTTCGTGGTCGATGGTCGACATGGACCACATGCACTCGCCAACCACCACCAACTTGTGGACTGAGCCTGTTTTTTCTTTGTAGATGTCGAAGGCGCGCAGCATTCCTTCAACATTCTTGCGCTGATTAAGCGATCCCACGAAAATGAAATAGGGACAGCCGCTGGTCACATTTTCGCGTACCTGCTGCTGCTCGGCGGCTGGCAGCGGACCAAACACCGTTTTCACACCATTGTAGATGACATCGATTTTGTCGGGGTCAATGCCCCAAGTCTTCACAATGTCGGCTTTTGAGTATTCCGACACCGTGCCTAGGCGACCGGCGTTGCGCGCAAACTGCGGGAAATAGCGGTTGTAGTAGCGGTTTGTGAGATACGGCTGGCTTTTGGTATTGTGAGCGAACCCTATATCGTGAATAACATTATAAGTTGGCACCGATGGATGCAGCGGCATGTAGCCATCTGTTGAAAGAAATAAATCGGCCTTGTGGCGGCTAATGATTTGCGGAACAGCGTGCTCAAACCGCAAGTACCATAGCAGCGGGTGCCGCGACGGTAGCATGGTCCTGACAGGCAAGACATTGTCGGCATAGATGAATGACGGGTCCCATTGACGGTCGAAGATGAACACGAACTTGTGCTCGGGATGGTTGCGCACCATCCGCGACAACACTTCATCGGCAAAACTGCCAAGACCTTCGAGTTTGTCTTTCAGTAACGACTGCGTGTTTACTGCAATAATCATCTCACTCTGTTTGCGGCCGCAAAAGTAGCGGTTAGTTTGCAAATGGAAAACAAAAAGTTGGCAATGGCCGCCCGACACTGTAAAAGTGAACAGACTTAAGCCATTGGCAGTTACCCACTACTGCTGAGAAGGTTGTTTTTCAGTATTTTACAAAGTTGAATGGATAGCGCAACATCTTCGAGAAACCTTGTCCCGCTTCGAACATGTCTTCGTCGTCATCCAAAAAATACCAGTTGTAAACCAAGGTGTTTTTGCTGGCTGCAAGTGGTTTGAGCAGAACCATAATGTCGAACAGATACTTGGTCGATGCAGTATTGAAATACTTGAGTTTGAAACTGATGCAAGTGTCGGCGGCGGGTTCTTTCAGATAGCCGTCGAGCCACTCAAGAATCTGGTCGTAGAACTTGCGGGCGTTTTCGGGAATCGAAGTGCCTGAGATTGAGAATTTTCCAGTTGCCGGCTCGAAAATCACTTCTGGGGTGTCTTCGGTGCCATTGATAACTAACGGTGCCATTCGAAATGTAATTTTTTGAGAAATTTATCCGATGCTTTGAGCATCGACTACAAAAATAGTCAACTATTGAAAATTAGCAATTGACAATGCACTGAAATAAATATATTTGAAACGGTGAATTTTCGAATCTGCCTTAAAGTTTTTGACAATGAGATTTGATAAACGTATTTTACTGATAATGATAGGCGGTTTGCTGCTTGCAACAGGCTGCCAGCAGCGCGAAGAAGTTGACCTGATAATCAAGAACGCAAAGATTTACACCGTGAACAACAGTTTCTCGGTTGTGCAGAGCGCCGCTATTCACAACGGCCGGTTCGTGGCCATCGGCAGCGACGCTAACATCGGCGCACGATACACATCGGACAGCATTCTGAACCTGAAAGGAAAATTCGTCTATCCTGGATTCATTGATTCTCATGCGCATTTCATGCAGTATGCGGTTGAACTGGCGCAAATCGACCTTGGCGAAGCCGAAAGCATGAACGCGGTTCTCAATCAGTTGTCGAATTTCAAAAAAAACAACCCCGGCAAGTGGATTGTGGCACGAAACCTGACTTACTCGCCGCCCGACGACTGCATCATCCCTGACAATTCGGTTATCGACAGGATTTTTGGCGACACGCCGGTATTCATCTGGACCAAAGGTTACAAATGGGCCTTGGCCAACAGTGCCATGATAAAGGCCGCCGGTCTGGACAAAGCAAGTGCCGACGGCTACCTTGTGGGCTATCAGGCACGGCAGGCCGCGCAATGCCTTCCACGTCCCACTAACGACGAACTGGCGCAACTGGTCGGACTGGCTGAACGGCAATGTTTCAATGTTGGTATCACTTCTGTTACCGACTACGGGACAACCTTCGAAAATGTTCAACTGCTTGACAGCCTTTACCAAACGGGCCTTCTGCAACTGCCGGTTTACGCTATTCTTGAGCCATCAGCCGAAAATATGCGGAACTACATCTGCAAGGTGCCTGTCAAGACTGACAAACTGAAGATTCTTGCAGTAGGTGTCGACATCGACGGACGCATATCGCTGCACAACTCGGTGATGCTGCAATCTGACGCCAACGGCGAATCAAACGGACAACTTCGCATCAGCCCCGACAGCCTTCGGAATCTATGCCAGACCGCTTTCGACCACGGATTCCAAATGTGCGTTGGCTGCATTGGTGACTCGGCGGCTCGTCTGGCGCTGAAAACCTACGCCAACATTCTGCCCAACAAAAACAACTTGCGCTGGCGAATCGACAATCTTCACCTGATTTCGAAAAAAGACATGAAGTATTTCGGACACTACAATATTATTCCGTCAGTGCAACCAACTCAATACGAATACAATAAGCAGTATATATCCGACAATTTCAACCGCAAACTCAAAAAAGAAGTCTTCGCATGGAAACAACTATTGGGACAGAATCAGGGCATTGTGAGCGGCAGTAATGTTCCATACGGCTCACTCAGCCCGATGGAAATTTTGTATGCGGCCATGAGTCAGGACAAACGCAAGACCCACAACAAGCAAAGCCAGAAAATGACACCAACGCAGGCTCTCAAATCGTTGACCATCTGGGGTGCTTACTCGCAATTCGACGAACAAGCAAAAGGCAGCATTGAAGTTGGTAAATGGGCTGATTTTGTGATTGTTGGCAAAAATATCACAACCATGTACCAACCCGACCTTCCGCAAGTCGAGATCGAACAGACCTACTTGCACGGTGTCAGGGTAAAGTGAAAAAAACTAGAGTATTAACCAAAAAACTAAAATGAAATGATGAAAGGTATTTTTATTACGTTGGTTATCTTAGATGTTATAACCTTGATTGTCAGTATTGTTGGCATTGTAAACTGCTATGTTGAAACCGGCCACGCCGATCCTTTGCCATGGTGTCTGCTGATGTCATGGGCAATTATCGGCATAATAAAAGACGGCTTGATTTATCGCGGAAGCGAGATGAGTACAACCGGGCAGAATGGTGTTAACCAAATTAGCAGCACTCTCAACCCCAATCGCCAATAATTGTTATAAAATTAAAACAAGGAAACTATGTTTTCAGGAATTGTTGAAGAGTTTGCCGAAGTTGTCGGCATTGAGAAAGACCAGGAAAATCTGCATTTTACGCTGAAATGCTCGTTTGTCAACGAGTTGAAAATCGACCAAAGCGTGGCGCACAACGGCGTCTGCCTGACGGTGGTTCGCATCAAGGACGGAACCTACACCGTGACGGCGATGAAAGAGACGCTCTACTGCTCGAATCTGGGGCTGCTGAAGGTTGGCGACAAGGTGAATGTTGAGCGCTCGATGCTGATGAACGGCCGCCTTGACGGCCACATTGTGCAGGGCCACGTCGACAAAACGGCACGCTGCACAAAAGTTGAAGATGCCGAAGGAAGCCACGTTTTCACCTTCGAGTACGATTTCGACAAAGAGATGGCCAAACGCGGCTATCTGACTGTGGATAAAGGTTCTGTGACCGTCAACGGTGTGAGCCTGACCGTCTGCCGCCCAACGCGCAACTCGTTCCAAGTCTGCATCATTCCCTACACCTTCGACAACACTAACTTCCACACAATCAAGGAAGGAACCGTTGTCAATCTGGAATTCGATATTATTGGGAAGTACATTGCGCAGATTACGAAATTGTCCGAAGAATAGTAGAGACGTGGAGCGCCGCGTCTCTACACTACGTGGGCCGACCACAACCGATTAAAACGATTCACCGATTAAACAACTCAACAATGGACCTTGTCAACCTATCGTTTACCGACAAACGTTTTGAAACTCATGAAATTACAATAGGCAACCTGCAAATGGGCGGCACTAATCCCGTTCGTGTGCAGTCGATGGCCAACACCCCAACGCACGATGTGGAAGCGTCAGTGCGACAGGCGATTGAGATTTTCGATGCGGGCGCCGAATTGGTGCGCTTCACCGCCATCGACGAGCGCGACGCCTACGCCCTGCGCGACATTAAAAACGAACTTGTTACGAAAGGCTACGTCAAGCCCATTGTTGCCGATGTGCACTTCAACGCACAACTGGCCGATATTGCCGCTCAATTTGTTGATAAAGTGCGTATTAATCCAGGCAACTATCTCGAAAAACGCGCCACTTTCACCACGCTTGAATTCACTGATGACGAGTACCGCGCCGAACTCGAGAAACTCGACAATCGACTGCTGAAACTACTGAATATCTGCAAGGAACACGGCACGGCGCTGCGTATCGGCACTAACCACGGCTCGCTGTCGGACCGTATAATGTCGCGCTACGGCGATACCCCGGCCGGAATGGTCGAAGCAACGATGGAATTCTTGCGCGTCTGCCAAAAATATGATTTTCAAAATGTTGCTGTCTCGCTCAAATCGAGCAATACTGTGGTTATGGTGCAGGCTTACCGCTTGCTTGTGAAGCAGATGGCCGCCGAGAAAATGAGTTTTCCTATCCATTTGGGCGTGACCGAAGCCGGTGCCGGAACCGACGGTATCATTAAATCGGCAGTGGGCATTGGCACGTTGCTCACCGACGGCATTGGCGATACCATCCGCGTGTCGCTCACAGGCAGTCCGGCTTCCGAAATCGCACCCGCACGGATGCTTGCCGATTACTTTGCCGGCCCCAACAAGAACGTGAAAATCAACTATAACGAGCCTTTGGCATTCGACCCGTTCAGTTTCAGCCGACGCAGCACTGAACTGAATCCTTCGTTCGACAATACCAAGCCGCTTGTAATCTGCGATTTGCCCGACCTTTCGATGGAAACACTCAAATCGCTCGACATCACCTTCGACCTGAACACAATGACCATCACTGGTGGCAAACAATCGCCTGATGTTCTGTATTTTGGTGCACCCGAAATGGACCTGCCCGACTTCAAAACCAACGGCGTTTCACTTTTAATCGACTACAAAGTTTGGATAAAAGACAGCAATTTTGAACCGCTATACGGTCTAAATACATATCTGACAGCAAAATACAAATCAGACAAGCGCAACTGGGTGATGGTAAGCCTTAACACGCTGACACCCGAAGCAATGGCACGGCTCAAGACCGACCCTACGGTGGTGCTGATTGCGTGCTCAATGTGCGTTAACCAAGCCGCCGAGCAACGCGCCATCTTCAACAGACTGATTGCCAACGACGTAAACCTGCCCGTTGTGGTGAGCAGTATCTACAAAGAACCCGATGTAGCGCAGTTCCAACTGAAAGCCGCCGCCGACAATGGTCTTTTCTTCATCGATGGAATGGCCAACGGCCTGTGGCTGAGCAATTTTGCGCGCATCAATGTCAAAACGGTGACCGACACGGCATTTGCCATTCTGCAATCGGCGCGCGCTCGCTACACCCGCACCGAGTACATCTCGTGCCCATCGTGTGGACGCACTTTGTACGACATTGAGAAGGGGCTTGCCGAAGTGAAGAAAGCCACGGCGCACCTGACCGGCCTGAAAATTGCCGTGATGGGCTGCATTGTGAACGGCCCCGGCGAGATGGCCGATGCCGACTACGGCTACGTTGGCGCAGGTCCCGGCAAGGTGAATTTGTACAAAGGCAAAACACTCGTCAAACGCGGTGTTGACGAAGCCATTGCGCCAGCCGAACTGCTGAAAATGATTGAAGGGAAATAGAAATTGGCAACGCCAGTTTCATGCATATTCGCTCATTACGCCACCTTAATGGTGATAACCGGAATAGGCGAGTGGTTGACCAGTTTTTGCGGGTTTGAAACCGAGAAAAGTTGCCAGTTGTTGTCGAGACGTTCGCTTGTTGCAGCAATCAGGTCGGCGTCGTTTTCCAATGCGTAGTCGATCACAGCCGTTGCCGTTTTTTTCTTCTTAACCCGCAAATTGTCTTTACTGTATCTAACATTATGACGGTCAAGATAGATGGTTACGGCTTTCATGGCTTCTTCCATCTTTTTCTGTGTCAACGGCTTGTTATCGTTTCGTAAGTCGATAAGCATCATTTCCGCGTCGAAGCATTTTGCGATTTTTGCCACAATCGGAATTTTGAGTCTTGTGCGGTCGGTGTTGTCAATCGGCACCACAATGCGACGCGGGCTCTGCGGAACAAAATTGTATTTGATGGTGACGACGGGGCAGATGGCGTGGCTCACAATGCGGAAAGCGTTGCTGCCTTCCCACCGCTCTTTGAACCCGGATACACCGTTAGTTCCGCTGATAATCATCAGCGCGTCGCCATATTTGGCTTGATTGCACACTTCGGTAAATACCCGTCCATCGCGCACGCAGTAGTCAATCTTCCCCTTCATTTTGCTTTTGAAATGGGCAATAATACGCTTGAAATTATTGATGACTGATGATTTCAGCACTTCGT
This sequence comes from Salinivirgaceae bacterium, assembly GCA_017557785.1. Classification (GTDB taxonomy): domain Bacteria; phylum Bacteroidota; class Bacteroidia; order Bacteroidales; family SZUA-534; genus RUG13583. Next base: position 30,058 of record JAFYYA010000069.1, on the reverse strand, counting down.
CGTAATCGTTAAAGTTGATGGCGGGATCATAGTCGGCGTTGCGGCGCTTTACGTGTATCATTCTTATGTCGCACCCTATTGCATTGGCATAAAGTACCGCGTGTTCCATCGCATTGATGGAACTTGGCGAAAAATCTACCGGAACCAAAATGTACTTGTTCATAGCACTATTGTTTCGGTTGGCAATATAAATCGATTTTCAATAAATCCAACACCCGGCGCATGTTATAAATCGTGTTGTTTTGCTTTAGACGCAATGTTATCAACCTTGACAGTGGTGTCGATATCGAGTTTCCGCTTGAAGATGCCGTATTCACCTTCAGCAGTACCAGAGAATTTTATCTCACCGTTTTTCGCGAACAGTTCGTCTGCAGCAGAAATGCCGGCCCTAAAAGTCTCAATGGTGCTTAGTTTGAGTGTGAAGTCGCAATTGGCATGGCTTCGCGCAGCCACCGTTATCGGCTCGTCAATCAAGAGTTTTCCAGCCCGAATATCGCGCATGGCAACATCAATATCGGCATTTTTAACGGTGATGCGGTGCCGGTTAGGGTTGTAAACCGTGGCGTTGACACGCACAGTAATCTGGCTTAGCCTGATTTCAGTAACATCGATGGCATTGATTCCTGCAAACTCTGGCGGCAAAAAACTACCGCAACTCTGCAGCAGAACCATAAGCAGACAGATTATTGTGAGTCGGATTTTTGTCATGGTTTAAAATTAAAAAAGGATGGTCGCCATAGGCAGCCATCCTTTGAAATTATCAGTTTGCGAATTAGTAGCGCCTTACACTCTTTTTGGTAGAGTAGTTGATTTTCAATGCGCTCATCTTTCTCAATTCCTGCTTTACGTCGGTAACAATACCCATTTTGGTATTTTCGTCAACCTTAAGTGATGTTGTCATCAGCGGAATTTCTTTCTCGTCTTTCTGCTGGCGTTCCGACTCAATGTAGTCGGCAACATCTTTAACATCCGCGAATTGGTCGTTCAGTTGGATACGGGGTTCTGTACCATACGCTTTTGCGAATTTGTCCTTCGGCTTACCAATGTAAATGTAACTTACCAACGATTTCTTCTCAAGTTTCTTGATTTCGCTGGCCGATGGAACATTCATGTTGACTTTCAGGTCGACCTCCTTCATTGTGGTTGACACCATGAAGAAGAACAGCAACATGTAAACCACGTCAGGAAGTGAAGATGTCGAAATTGCGGGCACTTCTTTTTTGCCGCCGTCTCTAAATTTTCCCATTACTTTTTCCCTCCATAGTTTTTAGGTTCAGCCTCAGAAATACTCTGCGGATAGATTTTCTTGATGGCGTCCTGCTGCTCCTTATCCAAGTCGTCATAGCGTTTGCCCCACTTCTTCTGTGACAACTCGTTTCTCAACTCATTGTAAGCGGCAGCCAATTCGTCTTGCACTTGAACGTACAAGCCATATGATGTGCCACGGTCGTTCTGAAGTGAGATAACCTGCTTTGAAACCGGATAGTCGCCAAAGAACGGAATCTCTTTGATGCTCTTTTCTGGAAGATTCGGATCGTCGGCAGGGTTCTCAATGAACTCTTTGGCTTTCTTCTTCAGCTCGCTGATGTGCATCGGCTCGCCTTCAACCATCAACTGGTCATTCTTGTTGATAAGGACAATAAGAACGTTTCTTTCCTTAATCTTCTGGTCATCGTTGATTTCCTCTTTTGGAACCGGTGGCGGAAGCATACGCGATATGCCCGCGTCGGTGTCCATGGTTGTTGATACAAGGAAGAATATCAACATCATGAATGCTGTGTCGGCCAACGATGCAGAAGGAATATCTGGTGTTTTACGTGCCATAATTTATTATTTAACTCTCTTATTCAACGGCAGCGCGGACTGCTGTAAAGCCTAAACCGGCGATTGCCAAGCCAAACAAAAGATAAGTTACATATAATGATGTATCAACCCATTTTGCCACAGTAAGTGTCAGATTGTAGTCCTCAACTCCGAAGAAAGTAGGAAGCGTATCAGAAGCCAATGAGTGGGCTCCGAATATGATAACTGCTGCCACCGCAAGTATACCCACAAGTGTGAGAGCGCTTTTCTTCGACGAGAGCATACCGATCAGCGACATCACAATGATAACAAAGAATGCGCCGAATACAAGAATGTATGTCCATATCAGTAGCCAGTCGATGTATTCGCCCGTTGCAAACGTGACGATACCCGAAACTGCGCTCACTGCCAGCATAATGCCAGAGACAATGGCGATTATTTTAGATGTTACTGAATTCATTTTTTATTTGTTTTTCAAGTTGTACTTATAAAGCATATCAGTCAGAGTGATAGATGCGTCTTCCATATCGTTGACAATGCTGTCGATTTTTGATACGAAGTAGTTATAGAACACTTGAAGAATCATAGCTACGATAAGACCAGCCATTGTTGTGATAAGTGCGACTGAAATACCACCTGCAACCAATGCCGGGCTGATGTCACCTGCAACCTTGATTGAGTCGAAGGCCTGCACCATACCAATAACTGTTCCCAAGAATCCCAACATCGGGGCCAAGGCGATGAACAATGCAATCCACGACAGGTTCTTCTCAAGCAAACCGGTTTGAACACCGCCGTAAGAGATAACGGCTTTCTCAACCATGTCAAGACCAGCGTCGTAGCGGTCGAGACCCTGATAGAAGATGCTTGCAACCGGACCGCGGCTGTTGCGGCAAACCTCTTTGGCTGCCTCTACGCCTTGCTCGTTAAGAGCGGTCTCGATTTTTGCCAACAGTTTCTTAGTGTTGGTAGATGACAGGTTAAGGAACAGAATGCGCTCAACGCAGATAGCCAAACCGAGAATCAAGCAAAGGATAACGGCAGACATAAAGCCTACACCACCCTCGATGAATTTCTGTTTGATGGCTTGGTGAGCACTTGTGCCCTCAATGGCATCTTCAGCAACTTCTTCAGCTGCTGCTGCTTGGTCAACAACCGCTGTAGTGTCGGTTGCTGCAACTGTGTCTTGGTCTTGCGCTTTAACGCAATTGATTGATGCCACTCCCAGCATCATAGTCACAACTAACAATGTGAATAACCTTTTCATAATCTTTCTTTTTTGTTATTACGGTTTTGTTTACTTATTAATAATTAATGTTAATAAATCATCTCATTTGCGGAGAAAGGGGGATTCGAACCCACGATACCATTTCACATGGTATACACACTTTCCAGGCGTGCGCCTTCGACCACTCGGCCATTTCTCCGAAGCCTCAAAAGAAGCCATGAAAAACGGTCGGCAAAATACAAAAAAAATCAAACTGAAACGGGGACCCATCTATTTTTTTGAAATTGCCGATAATTGTTGCCACAAGGCCGTTCCGCGTCGTTGATGTGCTTTCTTCATGAACAGTTTAGAACAGAGCGTCTTATTGACTGGTCAATGTTTATGCAGCTAACGTTGAAAAGTGTGCAAAATATGATGGGTGCGATTGTAGGTTTTTCTTTGCCATATAATAATGGTTTGATATTTTTGGCAGCGGAATAGAAAAACATTTTTAGTTATGAATTTAGCAATAGGAAGTGACCACGCAGGCTTTGAGACAAAGCAGATTCTGGTCGAATATTTGAAATCGAAAGGGCACACTGTGACCGATTTTGGTACAAATTCGCCCGAGAGTATGGATTATCCCGATGTAGCCCATCCGCTGGCTGAAGCAGTTGAAGCGGGTAAGTTTGATTTGGGAATCACCCTTTGCGGCAGCGGAAATGGCATCAACATCACTGCCAACAAGCATCAGGGCATCCGCTCTGCTTTGTGCTGGAACACAGAGATTGCAGCCCTTGCCCGTCAGCACAACAACGCCAACATCTGCGCCATACCGGCCCGTTTCATTTCGGTTGATTTGGCAAAGCAGGTTGTCGACACGTTCTTGAGCACAGGCTTTGAAGGCGGACGCCACCAGCGCCGCATCGACAAGATTCCGGTGAAACACTGATTAAATGCGTGAAGGATTGAAGGATTGAATGCGTGAATGAGCAAGATATTCCGACATTCAATCTTTCAGTTATTCTTTATTCAATCCTTCAGTTAATCAATTAATCAACCCTTGTTATGTCCATCGAGATTAAAAACCTGACAAAATACTACGGAACGCAGAAAGCGCTCGACAACGTGTCGTTTTCGGTGGGCAGCGGTACGGTTGTGGGTTTTTTGGGACCGAATGGCGCCGGCAAGTCAACGCTGATGAAGATTGTCACCGGCTTGTTGTCGCCAACCAGCGGCACCGTGCTGGTCGAAGGGCTCGATGTGGCAGAAAACATCAACCAGATAAAGAAAATAATAGGCTATCTGCCCGAAAACAATCCGCTTTATCTGGATATGTATGTTAAAGAATATCTGCAATATACTGCAAACATCTACCACTTGTCAAATACCGACAAGGTGGTTGGCGAAGTGATTGAGCGCACGGGGCTTGCGCCAGAATGCAGGAAAAAAATCGGTGCTCTGTCGAAAGGCTACAAGCAGCGTGTGGGGCTTGCTCAAGCCATCATCCACAATCCGCAAGTGCTGATTCTCGATGAGCCGACAACCGGTCTCGACCCGAATCAGATTGTTGAGATACGCAACCTGATTCTTGAACTGGGGCGCGAAAAAACCATTCTGCTCTCAACTCACATCATGCAGGAAGTGCAGGCCATCTGCCATCAGATGGCGATTCTCGACCACGGCGTTCTTGTGGCAAACGGAAGTGCCGAACAAATTGGCATCAGCACCCGCAACAACCGTCGACAGGTGGAAGTTGAATTTAATTTGCCTGTTGATGAAAAAATGTTGTTACAAATTGCTAATATTGTTGCGGTGGAAAAAACGGGCGCCAGCACATACGTTTTGGAGTCGGACTCTGAAGCCGATGTGCGACAGGATGTTTTCAACTTCGCCGTGCAGCACAATCTTGCCGTGCTGGCAATGCAGGTGAAACAAAAGTCGATGGAAGAAGTTTTTCAGGAGTTGACAAAAAACAAACATTAAAAAATTAAAGAGATGTCAATTTTAGATGCAGCAAACAAGCCAAAAAACATTCTCGAAATGTTGTCGTTCGATTTGACAAAATTCTTTGCCGACAACGACTACTGCGAGATTCAGAGCAAAGATATCGAAGGCGTTTTCATGGTGGAGTTCGAGAAGGAGTTTCCGCTTGTTGAGTTGGGAATGTTCGAGAAGGTGGTTTTCCGCCTGTTCAACGATAAGGACAACATTGTAGGCAGCAACCACATCAATGTCACGCTGCCAGCCAACTCGCGCTATGTGACAAAGTCCAACGTTAAGGCGTTAGTCAACTCGCTTTATGCGATATACGGCTACGACGACGACCGCAAGGGAGAGTGGGACGAGTCGGATGCGGAGATGTTCCAGGCCAAAGACCTTGAGCGCCAATGGACCATTGGCAACGACAAGTGCGTTTACGCTGTCAAACTGTCGTACACTGAAAAACACGGACTGTATCTGAAGATTTTCTTCTTCAACCGGCTGGTTGAAGCGATAAAGAAAGAAGATGAGCAATCTTATTATTGATGAAGGCAACACGCTGTGCAAGGTGGCAGTTGCCGATGGCGGTGCCATTATTGCTCAGACGGCCAGCCCCGAAGCCGATGCGGCGCTGATTCTGCAACTCGCCGAACGGCACAACATCAATAATATAATAAGTATCAGCACGAGACGAGATAAAGTCGAACTGCCTGATGGGTTGAAAGGCATTCCGCACATCTGCCTTGATGCCACAACCAAACTTCCGATAAAAATAAACTATTCGACACCGCAGACGTTAGGCCGCGACCGTATAGCCGCTGCTGTTGGTGCGCAAGTGCTGTTTCCTGCCAGCAATGTGCTGATAATCGATGTGGGAACAGCCATAACCATCGATTTTCTAGACAAGAATGGAGTCTATCAGGGCGGAGCAATCTCGCCCGGCCCCGAAATACGGGCAAAAGCGCTGAACGCGTTCACGGGCAAGTTGCCGCTGGTTGAGGTGCCCGACAAATCAGATCTTGCGGGCAAAAGCACCATTGATGCCTTGCAATTCGGCATTCTGAATGGTGTCCGGTTTGAAATAGATGGTTACATAAACGCCTATCGTGCGGAGACACAAGATGTTAAAATAGTAGTCACGGGCGGGGCCGCTGCCATTGTCAACCGTGCCGATGTTGTGTACGAGCCGAATCTGGTGATTATCGGGATGAATCGGATTTTAGAATTCTGCACTCAAAAATGAGATTTGCAGAAGACACATTGTCTCTGAAAATCAGCCTTTCGACGTCAAAAAACGCTACTCAATCAAACTAAAAGCCATGGAATGGCGGTTTTATCGGGTACACCTAATAAAGATTTATTACTTTTGGCGCAGAATTTTAATACTAAAAAAATGAAAACGTTTGCTTTCAAATTTGGGATACTGGCAATGTCGTTCATGATGGCGGCTGGCCAGACAAATGCACAACAGAAAAAGTATCTGTCGGACCCGAAATACGGACCGGACAGTGCCGCTCGCGAAGAGTGCGCAATGCGCATGTCGCTCTACAACGAGTTCTACAAACAGAAAAACTACAAAGATGCAGTCAACGACTGGCGCAAGGTTTACCAAAACTGCCCCGCAGCCAGCAAGAACACATTCATCCGTGGCGCCACCATCTACAAAAACCTTATCAAGGCTGAAAAAGATGATGTGAAAAAAGAAGCTCTCATCGATACTCTGATGCAGATTTACGACCAACGTATTGTCTACTTCAAGCAAGAAGGTGCTGTGCTGGCCACAAAGGGTGTTGATTTGTACTCTTATCGTGGTAAAGATGCAGCTGGCGACGTTTACGAGATGTTGAAAAAATCGTGCGAACTTGAAAAAGGCGAGACTGGTGCCGGCGTTGCAACAGTGATGATGCAGAGCGTGGTTGACCAGTACAAAGCCGAAGAAGTTGATGGCTCAGAGGTAATATCGGCATACGAGTTGGCTATGTCAACACTTGATCTGGCCGTTGCAAGCAATAAGAAAATTGTTGCCAGCGGTGATGCAAAGAAAGTTCCTGCCGCGCAGAAAGAGCTTGAGAATCTTGACGTTGATGTTAAAAACGTTGAAGCCTTGTTCTCTGAAAGCGGTGCCGCCACTTGCGATGCTTTGATTGCTATTTTCGAAGCAAAATATGATGCCAACAAAGATGATATTGAATGGTTGAAGAAAGTTACCAAACTGCTCGACAAGGCAGAATGCAACGCTTCGCCGCTGTTCGCCAAGGCCTCGGAAGCACTCTACGCTTTGGAGCCGTCGGCTATTGCAGCCCGAAACCTTGCTCGCCTGTTCCTTATCAAGCAGGAACTGCCAAAAGCAGCAGAATATTACTCTAACGCTTGCAATCAGCAGGAAGATCCGATGCTGAAATCGCAATACTACTACGAGTGGAGTCAGGTTGTGTTTATGCAGAAGCATTTCCAGCGTGTGCGTGAATTGGCTAACATGGCCATCAAAGCCAATCCGGCAAACGGTAGGGCTTATATCGCCATTGGCAAAGCTTACGCTGCCGACGCGCAGAACATCGGTCAGGAGCAGGTTGAGCACAATGCAGCTTATTGGGCAGCTGTCGACAAGTTCAGAAAAGCAAAACAAGTTGACGCATCGTGCGAAGCTGAAGCCAATGAGTTGATAAACACCTACAAAAAGCACTTCCCGAACAAGGAGGAAGCTTTCATGTTCGGTATTCAACCTGGTTCGCAGGTGACAGTTGGCGGATGGATTAACGAAAAAACAACCGCTGAGTTCTAATTGTGAACTGCGATCGCTACATAGAAACAATTGCTAAGGCTCTTTTTGCAGGAGCCTTAGTTTTTATTTTAGCATCGTGCAAGAACGATATGCAGCAGGTCAATTCGCTGACTACAGCTATGGACACTGCACAGATGAGTGGCAAGGGTGTTGAGTTGACGCGCTCGCTCAACGGATATATAGCCGTGAGAATGAAAAGCAGCGAGGTGCGACAACTGGATGCCGGCAACAACACCTTCGAGTTCCCTAAGGGGCTCGAAATGTTTATGTATGACACATTGGGCAATGTGACGTCTCACATGTCAGCCAAATATTCCATTTATTACGATAAAGAAGGCATTTGGGAAGCTAAAAATGATGTTGTGGTCAGCAACGAAAAGGGCGACCAGCTCAATACCGAATATCTGGTTTGGAATCGCAACAAGGAAACTATTGAAACTAACCAGTTTGTAAAAATCTCAACTGCCGACGGCATCATTTATGGTGATGGAATGGTTGCCGACCAACACTTCAACAATTGGGAAGTAAAAAACGGTCGTGGCGTTTTTGATATTGAAAATGAATAAGATAACCAAGGCGGCACGGGGCATAGTGGAAAGCATCTGGTTTGCTGCCGCAATCATGTGTCTTTTCATAACCGTCAAAGAGTGTCTGCGCCACAACTATTCGCAAGCACTTTTGTTCGCTGCCTTGACATTAGCCGCGCTGTTTTTCTTTCTGATGAGGCGCAATCAGCGGAAAAACGCGGAAAAAGAAGGATAACACCTACAGTATAAACATAAAAAAGCCCGACCAATTTGGCCGGGCTTTGTTTTATCTCTTTCGAAAAATTATTTCGTCAGCATGCTGCAGCCCATAAACTTCTGGATGCACTCCGGCAGTTTGATGCCTTCGGGCGTCTGGTTGTTCTCGAGCAGGGCGGCCACAATGCGCGGCAATGCCAGCGAACTGCCGTTCAATGTATGGCACAATTGAGTTTTCTTTGTCTCTTCGTCGCGGAAGCGCAGTTTCAGGCGGTTGGCCTGGAAGGTTTCAAAGTTCGATACCGAACTAACTTCGAGCCAGCGTTTCTGTGCGGCCGAGAACACTTCAAAGTCGTAGGTCATTGCCGAAGTGAAGCTCATATCGCCACCGCAGAGGCGCAGAATACGATAGGGCAGGCCCAGCTTTTGCACAAGCGATTCAACGTGAGCCACCATCTTGTCCAGAGTCTCGTATGAGCGCGACGGGTGCTCAATGCATACAATCTCAACCTTGTCGAACTGGTGCAGACGGTTCAGGCCGCGCACATCCTTGCCGTATGAACCGGCTTCGCGGCGGAAGCAGGCGCTGTAGGCGGTGTTCTTAATCGGCAGGTCTTTCGACGACACAATCACATCGCGATAGAGGTTTGTCACAGGCACTTCAGCCGTCGGAATCAGGTACAGATTGTCGAGGTTGACGTGATACATCTGGCCTTCTTTGTCAGGTAGCTGACCGGTGCCGTAGCCCGATGCTTCGTTCACCATCAAAGGCGGCTCAATCTCAAGATATCCAGCCTTTTCGTTCTCTTCGAGGAAGAAACTGATGAGGGCGCGCTGCAGTTTTGCGCCTTTGCCTTTATAAACGGGGAATCCGGCGCCGGTGATTTTCACGCCGAGTTCGAAATCAATCAAATCGTAGTCTTTAGCCAGTTCCCAGTGCGGTTTGGCGTCAGCTGGCAGATGAGGAATCTTGTCGTCGACAAGCTTCACAATCTCGTTGTCTTCAGCGCCTTTGCCGGGTTTCACCAGTTTGTAGGGCAGGTTGGGCAGGCGCACCAGAATGTCGTTCAGTTCGGCGGTGATGGCATCAAGTTTTGCGGCCAGAGCCTTCTGTTTCTCGCCAAGTTCGGTGCTCTTCTGCTTCAGTTCGTTGGCTTCAGCGGCCTTGCCTTCCTTGAAGAGTTGGCCAATCTGTTTCGATATTGCATTGATTTGAGCCAGAGTGTCGTCCTGCTCTTTCTGAGTGTTGCGACGCTCGTCGTCCTTTGCCAGAATCTGGTCGATGTACGGTTCGGCGTCGAAGTTTTTGATTTTCAGTCCCGCAATGACTGCATCGCGGTTCTCTTGGATTAACTTGAGAGTTAACATATTGATTTGTATTTATTTGCGTGGTATAAAACAAAAAAGAGGATGCCATCGAACGACGGTCAGCCCCTTTCTTATCTTTCTTGATTAAAATCTATGCTTCGGCAGGAATAACCGATACGTACGATTTGTTGTCACGTTTCTTAACAAAAGAAACAGTGCCATCTACAAGAGCGAACAGGGTGTGGTCTTTGCCCAAACCTACGTTGTTGCCCGGATGGTGCTGTGTGCCCCTTTGGCGAACGATGATGTTGCCGGCAACAGCGGCCTGGCCACCGAAAATCTTAACGCCCAATCTCTTACTTGCTGATTCACGACCGTTCTTTGAACTGCCGACGCCTTTCTTGTGTGCCATAGTTTATTATGCTTTAATGTTTTCAATTTGAATTTGAGTGAACTGTTGGCGGTGGCCATTCATCTTCTGATAACCTTTGCGGCGTTTCTTCTTGAATACCATCACTTTATCACCCTTAACCTGTGTCAGCACCTTGGCTGATACTTTTGCGCCGTCAACAACCGGCGTTCCAACTTTGATGTCGCCATCATTGTCAACCAACAAAACTTTGTCGAAATCGACAACTGCGCCATCTTCTGCTTCCAAACGGTGAACAAAAATCTTCGAGTCCTTCTCTACTTTGAATTGTTGTCCGTTAATTTCAACTATTGCGTACATACTTTTGTGTGTTATATTTTCATAACTTTTGGACGGCAAAAGTAGAAAGTATTTTTCAACTTGCAAACATTTGAATCGATTAATCTGATTTTCTCAACACATTTTTTTTGACGTTATTTTCGGATTGTTAATTCTTCTGATATACAGCAATTTGCGCGGTTGATAAATTTCTTTTTCAGAATTATTGCCGTCAGGCGGGCTCTTGGTGTTATATATTTTTATATTTGCTCAACAGATAGCGAAGAAAATGTCGAAGGTTAGACTCAAAGTTTTGGGGCTGTCGTGCAGCCAAACCCAGTCGGGGGCTTACGCGCTGATACTGTCGGAAGAGAACGGCAACCGCCGCATTCCGATTGTCATTGGCGGGTTCGAGGCCCAGGCCATCGCCATTGGTTTGGAACGGCTGCATCCGCCGCGCCCGCTCACTCACGATCTGTTTATCAATTTTGCAAAAACGTTCGGCATTACCATTACCGAGGTGAATATATATCATCTTGAGGAAGGCATTTTTTATTCGGAGCTCGTATGTATGAACAACGGCTCATATATGAAAATCGATGCACGCACCTCGGACGCTGTAGCGCTGGCAATCCGCTGTAACTGCCCCATCTACACTACAGAGCAGATTATTGACAAAGCTGGGATTGTCTTCAATGCCGTTGACGAGTCCGCCAAACAGCCCGAATCGCCCAAAGCTGAGGCTGAACCGCAACCGTCGGCCACTGGTGCCGACAAATATGAGAAACTGAGTGTGAAGGAACTGAAAAAACTGCTCAGCAAGTCAATCTCGAACGAGGACTACGAAGAAGCCTCGCACATCAGGGATGAGATTCAGCGACGAGAAGAAAACAAGTAATGTTATACCATATAATAAAAAAGGCGACCGTAAGGCCGCCTTTTTTGTTTTATGTCAATTTCATCAAAACCTCACCGTCACGCTGCCCATCATTGTGAATCCAGCCATCGGAACGAAGCCGATTTGGTAGTAGCGGTTGTCGTTGGGGTGGCCGTAACTGTCGCAGATGGCCGAATAAACCCAGCCGTTGGCGGCGCAGTGGCGATTCAACACGTTGTTAAAATTCAGTCCGAAGATGGCTTCCTTCAGCACTTTCTGCGGTTTCAGCGTGTAACTCAGACTAACGTTTGAGAGCGAATAGGCCGGCAGCGAGCGGTCGTTGTTCTCTGTGTTGTCGAGATACTGACGGCTTACGTAGCCCGTGTGCCAAACGGCCTGCCAGCCTTTGTGGTGGAAGTTCACAAAGCCGTTTGCAATGGCCGATGGCGAGAAAGCCAGCGTTGAGTTGTCGTAGTGGATGATGTCGAAGCCGTCGCCGTCGTAGGGGTTGCCGTTGGCATCGGTGTTGCCTTCCCAGTCGTCCCAATTCTCAACATACTCGTCAAAGTCTTTTATCTTGTTGATGCTCAAGGCGATGTTGCCTTCAATAGTTAGCCATTCGGTAACATCAACGGAAGCCTGAATTTCAGCGCCTGCGCGGTACGAGTCTTTGATGTTGGTGGTGAGTTTCTCGCCTATGTCGCTCTGCGCGCCCGTCTGCACAAACTGGTCGGTGTAGTCCATATAATACAGGTTCAGACCGGTGCGCACGGTCTTGCCACTGAACTGCCAACCACCTTCAATATCAGTTAGTTGCTCGGCCTTGGGGGCGGGGTAAGAGCCGTTGTCGGTGAAATTGTTGCGCTCGGGCTCGCGATGGCTCACGGCCACCGAAGCGTACACGCGGTTGCTGCCAAAGGTGTAACTCAATCCCGCCTTCGGATTCAGGAAATTGTATGTCTCATCGATGTCGAGACGCTGGTTCTCGTAGCCGTTTGCGCCTTCAACAAACTTATCGTTGATGCCGCTGGTGGTGTAGCCCACGTGACGGAACTGCACATCGCCGAATACTGTCAGGCTTTCGCCGATGGTGTACGACGCCTTCACAAACGCGCTGCCATCGAACTTGTCGGCATCAGAATCGTAGTATTTGCGCTCACCGTCAGGCAGATAGGTCTGGCGCACAGTGGCGTCTTTGGCATAAGTCAGATAGCCGAAGTGGTTCCCGCTGAAATTCTGCACCGCCGCACCGCCGATAATATCAAGAGCGTCAGCCGAATAGTTCACGTTCCAAACAAGTCCGTAGGTGTTCTGCGACAGCCCCTTCTTACGAACAAAATCGGTCTTTTTCACCGATGTCGAATCGTTTATTTTGACGTTTTCGAGTCCGAATTTCTTGAGTTTGTTGTTCGGGCGGAACTCTTCGTAGTAGCCGTATCCGTAGGTGTAATGCACTGATGCCGAAGTTGATAGATTGTTGGTGATGTTCCACGCAAGTGAAAGAATGTTGTGGTCCTGCCAAAAGTTGTCGGTGGTGCGGTCCCACGGCGAGCCGTCTTTCTGGTAGCGGACGGTCTGATAGTTGCCGTCGGCATCGCGCTTGAAATTGCCATCTTCATCATACTCAAGTGTCTCATACAGAGTGTTGTATCGGCCAAGCCCCACTTTCCACAAATCTTCGTAGGTCTTGATGCCCGTCTTCGCGCCATAGGTGCCGTCCATCAGGCTCAAATCGTTGTCGCCTGCGGTGATGCCGTTCCAAGCCTGGCCCGTGCGCTCAAAGTTGCCGATGTTCTTGTATCGGATTTGCAGATTGTCGATGGTCCACATCAGGCCGCCGTAGTACGAGCCGCTGTTAGCCTGGGTGCCGTGTACAAAGCCGTCGGTGCGCGTCTGGTGGTAGGCACCATCGATTATCAACCCATTGAACAACAATCCTGTAGAAGCCTTTCCGCCAAAATTGATGGTGTTGAACGAGCCGTACGAAACCGACAGTTCAACCATCGGCTTGAGCGATGGCAAAGCCGACGAGAGCGCCACCGTGCCGCCGAAAGCGCCGTCGCCATTGGTCGACGAGCCTACGCCGCGCTGAATCTGCACGCTGCCCAACAGCGAGCCGTAAGAGTTCATATTGGCCCAAAAGACGCACTGGTCTTCGGGCGAGTTGAGCGGCACACCGTCGATGGTGACATTGATGCGCGAGTCGCCCGCACCGCGGATGCGCATATAGGTTGTGCCCGTTCCGAGTCCGTTTTCGCCCCACGCCACAACGCCTGGCGTCTGCGAGAACAGGAACGGCAATTCGCGGCCCGTTGTCGAGAACTCATTTAACTGTTGTTTTTTGATGTTTGCCACCGCGAACGGTGCGTTTTTCGGTGCACGGACACCGCTCACCACAACTTCCTGCAGTTGTTCGGCGGTAATCACCGTGTCTGTAGCGCTTTCTTGCGCCACTGCGCTCGCTGCCGACAGAACGACGGCTGCTGCTGTAAGAAAATCCCTTTTCATCTTTTAAAATTTTTAGTTAGTAAAAAGATTGAAATGGGGGTTATGAAAGAATTATACTTTGACTCTTGGAAATCAGAGTCTTATCCCTACGCCGGCATTACCCGTATCAGGTTCAAAGGGTATAATCTCAGCCTTGCGGCACCCCATTCTTTTCGAGCCGCAAAAGTAAAGCGATTTTTGAAAGATGAAAGGGGTTTTTGCAAAAGGTGGACGACAAGCGGTATAGATTAAGCGGATTTTAATCAGCTTAATCTATATTTAATATCTAAACCACTCAATATTAATGATTTGTGCGTATATTCTAAAATTCACAAGCCTTGTTTCGGCTATATTTTAGGTCAAAATGCGACTCAAAAAAGCTTAATTTTGGCAAAAAGCAAATATTAAGCAGATTAAATTCTGTTTAATATTTAGAAAATGTAGATATTAAGACAAAAATGCTTATATTTGTAGTCTTAAAATCTATATTATGTTGTACAACGAGATATTGGAGAAACAAATTATCGGAAGGCTACGTGTGGACAATCCGTGGTGGACGGAGAATCAAATCGCAAAGGACTATGCGGATATGCGCCCCCGCTTGTATCTCGACATATTCTATCCGTTAGTGACAAATATGGAAATCCGCCGGGCTGTCATACTGATGGGGCCGCGCCGTGTGGGCAAGACGGTTATGCTTTATCACACCATTCAGCGCTTGATTGCGGATGGCGTTTCGCCGCAAAACATTATTTACATATCGGTGGAGACGCCAATTTATAATAAGATACTGCTGGAGCAACTCTTTAATTTTGCCAAACAGGCATTGGGAAAAAGCGACAGCAGCGAGCGGTTTTATGTATTCTTCGACGAGATTCAGTATTTGAAAAATTGGGAGATTAATCTGAAATCGCTGGTTGACACCTACCGCAATGTCAAGTTTGTGGCATCGGGCTCTGCTGCCGCCGAATTGAAGAAGCGTAGCGACGAGAGTGGTGCCGGGCGCTTTACCGATTTCAGCCTGCCGCCACTGACATTCTTTGAGTATGTGCACTTGAAAGACTATGCGCAACTTATGATTCCTTTAAAAATGGAGTGGTCGAATGGGGACATAACAGGAAACACAACCATCGACATTGCAAAACTGAACAATCTGTTTGTCGATTATATCAATTACGGTGGCTATCCAGAGGTTGTTTTCTCGCAACGCATGCAAGAGAACCCAGGACAATTCATCCGCCACGACATTGTGGATAAAGTGCTGCTGCGCGATTTGCCAAGTTTGTACGGAATAACTGACGTTCAGGAACTGAACTCGCTCTTCACAATGATAGCCTATCATTCGGGGGCGCAATTCTCATACGAAGGTCTGTCGAAAGATTCTGGTGTTAAGAAAGATACGCTACGTAAGTATATACAATACCTTGAGGCGGCCTTTCTGGTGAAAAAGATTCGAAGGGCCGATGACACAGCCAAGGATTACCGCCGGGAGATGATGTTCAAACTATATCTCACCAACCCGTCGCTACGGTGCGCTCTTTTCCAACCTATTGACGAGAACGATGAAGCTATCGGCAATATGGTTGAAACGGCCGTGTATGCGCAGTGGATTCCTAGAAATGCTAATATTGCTTATGCCAATTGGAACGAGGGTAATAAAAAGAAAGGCGAGGTAGATATTGTCGGCATAAACGAAGCACGGCAAAAACCGCAATGGGCGGTGGAGGTGAAATGGACAAACAAGCCATTTGCAAATCCCGCATCGGAGTTAACATCTCTTGAGCAGTTTATGAAAAAGAACGGCCTGACGCACGCCATTGTCACATCGCTTTCCGAAACAGGGAAAAGAGAAATGCCATACGGCAGTCTGCAGTTCCTTCCTTCGGCGTGCTACGCCTACACCGTTGGCGAGAATACTTTAAAAGCGACAAAAGAATCGTTTGGGCTGTGATATGGTTTGGACGCGAGAAACTCTACCAAGTCGGTGGAGTTTTTTATGGCTACAATCGTCTTTTGATTTCTTCCACAACGATTTTATCCGCCGGCAGCCAGTTCACACTGTCGAGCTCGTTTGTCGACAACCATTTTGCGGCTTGGTGCTCTTTAAGTGTCAGAGTGCCGCTCGCAACACGGCACCAATAGCAGTGCATAGTCAGGTGGAAATTGGGGTAATCGTATTCGACCGTGGTAATGAACTGCTCAACAACTATTTGCGTGTCCAACTCTTCCAAAATCTCGCGTTTCAGAGCCGCTTCGGGCGTTTCGCCCGATTCAATCTTGCCACCCGAAAATTCCCAACCGCCCTGCATATCGCCATATCCGCGCTGAGTGGCGAATATGCGGCCGGCGTTGTCGTGGATTATGGCGGCGGAGACTTGGATTGTTTTCATAATGCAAACTTACAATTTTGCAAGATTGTTTCACAATTCTTTCAATCCTAATGATTTCAGATAATTATATGTGCTATTGTAAAATTCGGGCAAACGTGTCGGGTCTTCGGGAAAGCCATCAGCATTTTTCTTCTCGTTGCCATAAGGAACACAAATAACCATTCCCTGACGAGCCCGAGTAAGTAGGACACGATAAGCGTTGAGAGCATATTTACGATTCTCTTCATTACTCTCTGGCGACCATTTGCTTGTGGTATTACTGAATTTGTAAAATGTCCATTTATTATTGTCGCATCTCATATCAGCGTCCCAAAGCACGCAGGTGTAGTCGAGTTCCAAACCTTGCACTTGTATTTCGGTTGCGGCGTCTTCAAGATAATTCGACGAACGCACATCTGTTTTATCTTCCAAAAACCAATGTATGGCGTTCTCGTCGCCTTGCTGCAATACGCTAACTGCCAATGGTTTGAATCGTGCCGCGACTTTTGTAACAAGCAAACCGGTGTGTTCGTTTCCGCGAGCTTTATCCCTGAGCCATTTGCGGGCTTTGTTTATGTCGCGAGTAAGAACTATTGGATAATTTCGGTTTTGTATCTCATTGTATAACAGCGCCGCATCGGTATTGAACGATAGCATTGAATGGACGAAAGCCGATAGTTTTTCGGCACGAAACGAGCGTAGGCTGACCGATAGGTGCAAATCATTCGCAAACGTAACTTTCGGATTGTTTTGCAATAGTTCATTAACGCGACCTTCGGCATATTCGGGCTCGGTCAGTTTATCGGAAATAAATACCTGCCAATGCTGGAACCGGTTGTTAAGTGCCGCAATCCACTCGGCAATGCCGGCTTCGCCCGTGTTTATCTCTTGACCGCCACCGACAAGGCAAACAATTGTGGCCCAATCTTTTCGCTGGTCGAGCGACCAAATCAAAAATTCAGCTTCTGACATCGGGAAATCAGCAACTTTCGTTTTGTTACCGTATGTGCCGCCGCGCTTCAGATAATCAGCTATGCGCTTGTGCGTCCAACTGCGCTGCGCTTCGTCGAAAATAGCAACGTGCTCAACTTCGGCGTGGCCCGACTTTTCATCAACCTTTATCGATTTTTCGGGGTCAATCTCAACCACACCGTTTTCTATCGGATTTTTAATTTTGAGAATCATATTCTCGCGATAACGGTGGATTACCTGAATGAATTTTCTGACGTCGCGTTCTGCATCGGACTTGTTTCTTTTCTCGCCACGCATTTTGCTCTTTTCCACATTATTACGCGCAAGAGCTTCAGTCAAAACCGCAACCAACGGGCCGTTGCCTGACAGATAAACCGCGCCATTTTCTTTGTCCTTACACGTCTGTTTTATAGCCACATCGAGCCCGACAAGCGTTTTTCCTGCGCCGGGAACACCCGTCACAAAGCAAATGCTTTTCTGCCCGCTGTTTTTACTTCGTTCTATAATGCTGAGAATGTAATTGATAGTTCTATCTGTCGAAACATTGTCGGCTTCGTGCCTTGTAATGTCTTCAACCGAATGATTCTCGTACAATGCTCTGGCTGCTTCAACAATAGTTGGCGTTGGCTTGTAAGGGCTTATCACCCAATTGGCTATGGTGCCCGAAGGTGTGTTTTCTCGCAATAAAACCTTGCTTATCAAGCTTTGCAGACCATCGGCACCCGAGATTAAAGGATTGTAAATGTCGTCGTTATAGACTGACGGTTGAAATTCGGAAGTTGCTGAAGGATAATTTGTTGGAATAAGAATTGGAACGATTGTGCGGTCGTGGCTGAATTTGTGAAAATTTTTCAAGTCAAGAGCATAATCCATCACTTGGTCAACATCGGCCTGTAATGCGTCTTTTTGCCCGACTTTGAACTCAAGGCAAAAAATGATTCCGCGAAGCAGAAGCACAACATCTATGCGTTTGCCAAGGCGCGGAATGTCATACTCAAAAATAATCTCAGCATCTTCATTTTGCCAAGGTGCAAGAACCGTTTGCAACAGCTCAACTTCGCTCTTCCAAGCTTCGTTGGTCGTGGTAAGGGCATCACCGTGGTAATTACAATGCAACTGCCCGACAACCGCGTTTACATCAGCTTTTATGAATTGGACAAAGCTGTCTGAATATAAGCATCTTGCCATAATTATTCTTCAATCTTATTCATTATCACCGGCCGTTTCTCGCCCATATAGGGCAGCGCGCCAATGGTGTTGAAATCGATAAACTCGCTGGCTTCTTCGTAGTCCATTCCGTCGGTGGACATAAGGTGCTCAACCATTTTCTCGTAATCGTAAATCAAGCGGCCGTCGTCGCTGACGCCGACAATGGCAGAAAGGTAATCGGGGTTTTCCATCACTACGGTATCTTCGTAGCCCATATCGCAGAGCCACTCTTTGATTTGGTCAAGGGTGCGGTTGCTGTCAATATTTTCCGCCACTGCGAACAAGTCGCTAACGCTGATTCCAAAGCTTTTAGCAAGCCGTTCAATAACATCGATTGATATGTTGCGCTTGCCGTTCTCAATGTCGCTCATATAGCGGCGGTCGATTTCCGATTCGTTGGCGAATTTCTCTTGTGCCAACCCTCGCTGTTTGCGCAGCAGCACAATGGCTTTCCCGAGTTTTTCCTGCAGTGTCATTTTGTTTTGCATTAATACAAACACAAAAGAAAACCGCTGTGGCCGGATATTCAACGGCCAGTTGACCGTGACGTTTGAGATTTATCAGTACCTTTGCCATAAAATAAAGGTGTTCATTTGCCGATAAACAACTCGCTAACAATATTTGAAATCTCAAAAAACAAAATGCCCGACCCATTAACACCCGAACAGCGGCACCGCTGTATGTCGCATATCCGCAGCCGCAACACCAAGCCCGAGCTGAAGGTGCGACAATGGCTGTGGCAACGCGGCTATCGCTATAGGCTCAATGTACGTAGCGTGCCGGGCAAACCCGATGTGGTGCTGCGCCGCTACCGCACGGCTATTTTTGTCAACGGTTGCTTCTGGCACGGCCACAGCGGTTGCCCGAAGTTTCGAATGCCAAAGAGCAACGTTGATTTCTGGCAGGCCAAAATCAACCGCAATCGCGAGCGCGACCAGCTGAACTACCAGATATTGCTGCAAAACGGCTGGCAGGTGATTGTTGTTTGGGAATGCCAGCTCACGCCTGCCCGCTTTGAGCAAACAATGTGGGAAGTGGAAATGCGGCTCAATCAGAACTTCCTATCGATTTACAAGCCAAAAACGTACGCCACGCCAACCGACGAGCCGCTGCCAATAGCGGCTGAGAGCCGGTCGGCCTACGGAAAGCGAGAGAAATAAATCGGTACGATTATTTTATTGATTACATTTGCGGAAGAAGCAAATACAACTATGGCAATTCAATACATATTATTAATTGTGCTTGCGCTTTTCGCGTTGTTTTTTTCGGCGATGGAAGTGGCGTTTGTGTCGGCCAACCGCTTGCGCATTGAGCTCGACAAGAAACAGGACCGCGTTTTCTCGCAGATAATCGAGCTCTATATGGGCAATCCGTCGCAGTACTATTCAACAATGGCTATCGGCAATCTGATTGTTATTGTGTCGATGGCGATGCTGATGGCCAACTGCGGGTTTGAGTGGTCCGTTCCCGCCGGGGTGGCGGTGGTGCTCTGCATGCAGGCTGTGTGCGCCTTTCTGCTTTACTTGCTGGCCGGCGAGATTCTGCCAAAACTCATGTTCCGCAGTGAGTCCAACAACCTTTTGAAAGCTATTTCGCTGCCGGTTTTTGTCTTCTACTATCTGTTTTTCCTGCTTTCGCGATTGGTTTACCACACATCAAGACTCGTGTCGAACTTGTTTGCACACAACAAGATATCAGGCGATGATGCCGTTTATTGGGGCGCCGTCGACTGGGATTCGCTTGCCGATGAGCAGGTGAGCGCCACCGATACCGATGATGAGTCGAACGATGTGAAACTTTTCCGCAACGCGCTCGATTTCTCGAAGGTGAAACTGCGCGAGTGTATGGTTCCGCGGCCCGAAATTGTGGCCATATCCATCAACGACAGCCTTGACGAATTAAAGAAACTGTTTGTCAGTTCGGGACTTTCGAAAATCATTGTCTATAAAGGCTCTATCGATAATGTGGTGGGGTTTGCGCCATCAATATCGATGTTCCAGCAGCCGGCCAGCATTGCCGCCATCACACGCAACATGCCGATTGTCCCCGAATCGATGCCTGCCAACAAACTGCTGGCGCTTTTCATCCAGAACCACCGCAGTATGGCACTCGTGGTTGATGAGTTTGGCGGCACATCGGGCATTGTGACAATGGAAGACATTTTGGAAGAGATTGTAGGCGACATTCAGGATGAGTATGACAAGAAGCGATACCGCGAGCACAAGTTCGGCAAGAACCACTATCAGTTCTCTGCCCGGCTCGAAATCGACTACATCAATGAGAAATACGGCCTTGACCTGCCCGTGTCGGACGAGTACGAAACGCTGGCCGGCTTGATTCTTGCCCATCACGGCGCCATTCCGAAGATGAACGACGCCATTGTGGTCGGCGATTTCCGCTTCACCATTCTGCGTGCCACAGCCACCAAAATCGAGCTTGTCGACATAATTGTTAACTAACCGGAAATTTGAACGCGCAGTAGCGGCAGTTTCGTTGCAATCAGATTGAAAATGTTGCTATTCGTAACGCCCGATTGCCGTCATAGGTAATTGCAGTCGAAAAACAGCGTTTGATAAAGCATTGATAATCAATTGGCTGCTGATGTTTTTCAAAAAAAACCTTTTTCCTATGCCGTTTTTAAAAATTACTATCTTCGTAGCCTAAAATTTTGAAATAAACCTTAAAAAATAAACAATGGCAACATTACAGAAAATACGTGACCACGCAGGCACACTGGTGACAATCATCGTAGCATTGGCCTTATTGGCATTCATCGTTGGCGACCTTTTCAAAGCCGACGGAACTTTCGGTAGTTCAAGAAACAACGTCGGCACAATAGCCGGAACTGATATTCCTATCCAGTACTATCAGGCAAAGGTTGACGAGAACACCGAGATCTACAAGCAGAACACTCAGCAGAACTCGCTGGAAACAAACGTTTATGATCAGATTCAGGACCAGACATGGGAACAACTTATCCGTCAGTATGTTATTGACGAAGAGTATGAAAAAGCCGGCATCAATGTAACAGCCGACGAGTTGTTTGATATGGTTCAAGGCAACTTTGTTGACCCGCAGGTTATGCAGATTCCAATCTTCCGCGATGCCCAAACCGGTCAGTTCGACCGCAATTTGGTTGTTCAGTTCCTGAAAAACAAGGAATTGGATCCATCAGGTCAGGCAGCCGCATCGTGGGCTTCGTTCGAGAAGAGCCTGGTTCAGAACAAGAAAGACCAGAAATTCCTGTCGCTGGTTGGCATGGGAATGTACACCACCAACCTTCAGGCTCAGAAAGAGTCTGACGACAAGAACATCAAATATGATTTCGACTTCATTCAGCTGCGCTATAGCTCGGTTGCCGATTCGCTTGTGAAAGTAACCGACAGCGACCTGAAGAAATATTACAGCGCTCACGAGTCTGATTTCAAACAAGATGAGTCGCGTGACATTTACTATGTGACTTTCCCGATTGTAGCATCAGACGAAGACTTGACTGCCACAATTGAAAGTGTTGAAAAAATCAAAGACGAATTTGCAAGCAAAGACGGCGACGCTCTTGAGCAGTTTGTAAATCTTGAGTCGGAACAGCCTTTCAGCGGCAAGTATCTGGCTAAAGAAGATCTTTCAGAGCCGATTGCCAGCCTGTTCGACGCTGCTGACAACACTGTTGTTGGTCCTTATCAGGAAGGCAACTATGTGAAACTGGCCCGCAAGATTGGCAGCGCAAGAGTTGCAGATTCAGTTGAGGCCCGTCACATTCTCATCCGCCCGTCGGCCGATTTGACCGAGGACGAGGCAAAAGCCAAAGCCGACAGTATTCTGAACGCCATCAAGAAAGGCGCTTCGTTTGCCGAAATGGCCGAGAAATTCTCTGCTGACGGTTCGGCACAAGACGGTGGCAACCTTGGTTGGTTCACCGAGGGCCAGATGGTGAAAGAGTTCAACGATGCTTGCTTCTTCGGCAAGAAGGGTGACTTGGTTGTTGTGAAGACACAATTCGGCTATCACGTGGTTGAGATTCAGAACCAGACCGCACCTTCGCAGAAGGTTCAAGTTGCAATATTGGCCCGCGAAGTGGCAGCAAGCAACAAAACTGTTGACGCCATCTATTCAAACGCAAGCCGCTTCGGCAGCAGCAACCGCAACTTAGAGTCGTTCCGCAACAATGCTGACAAAGAAGGTCTGACTCTTCGCACCGCAAACGTGAAACGCGACGACCGCCGCTTGGCAAACTTCGAAAGCCCGCGCCAGATTATCCGTTGGGTTTACAAAGCTGGTTACGGCGAGATTTCAGAGATTTTTGAGCTCGACAATCAGTTTGTAATCGCCATGGTGGCAGGTGTTCACAAAGAAGGCACAGCATCGCTCGACGAGGTTCGCAACGATATTGCCCGCCGCGTGCTGATTGAGAAGAAAGCCGAATATCTGATTTCAAAACTCAGCGACGCCAGCACTGGTGCTTCAACTCTTCAGTCTGTTGCCGACAAACTTGGCGAGCAGGTTAGAGAGGCTAAGAGCGTTTCTTACTCTTCTTACTCAGTTCCGTCAGTTGGTGTTGAGCCTAATCTTCAGGCCGCAATGGTAACACTGCCTGAGCAACAAATCAGCGCACCGCTGAAGGGTAACAACGGCGTTTACCTGATTCAGGTTAAGCAGGTTGTTAAACCTGAAAACATTGATTTGGCTCGCGAGCGTGAGTTGCTGCAACGCACCAACATGTCGAAAGCCGGCTATCAGGTTCTGTCAGCAATCGAGGCTGCCGCCGACATTGAGGACAACCGTTCGAACTTCTATTAGTAGATTGATTAAAATCACCATAAAAGGTTGGGCATTGTCCAACCTTTTTTGTTTCTTTAAAATTCGTTTTCAAACGCCCCGCGCAGTGGTTGGTGGCGTTTTTTAGGCAATGACTAAAACAGTATGATTATGAGCAAAAAAGTAGCATTAATCACAGGCATAACAGGTCAGGATGGTTCGTTCCTGGCAGAGTTTCTTTTGGAAAAAGATTATGAGGTTCACGGCATTATGCGCCGTTCGTCGTCGTTCAACACGGGGCGCATTGAGCACCTTTACCTTGACGAGTGGGTGCGCGATATGAAGCAGAAACGCCTTATCAATCTGCACTATGGCGATATGACCGACTCGAGTTCGCTTATCCGCATTATCCAACTTGTGCAGCCCGACGAAATCTACAATCTGGCCGCGCAGAGCCACGTGAAGGTGTCGTTCGACGTGCCTGAATACACTGCCGAGGCCGATGCTGTCGGCACGCTGCGCCTGCTTGAGGCTGTGCGCATTCTCGGGCTTGAGAAGAAATGCAAGATTTATCAGGCATCGACTTCTGAACTGTTTGGTTTGGTGCAGGAAGTGCCGCAGAAAGAGACTACACCGTTCTATCCGCGCAGCCCGTATGGTGTTGCAAAGCAATACGGTTTCTGGATTACGAAGAACTACCGCGAGTCGTACGGAATGTACGCTTGCAATGGCATTCTGTTCAACCACGAGAGCGAGCGCCGCGGCGAGACATTCGTTACGCGCAAGATTACGCTGGCAGCCGCACGCATTGTGCAGGGCTATCAGGACAAACTCTATCTGGGCAATCTGAACTCGCTGCGCGACTGGGGCTACGCAAAGGATTATGTTGAGTGTATGTGGCTGATTCTTCAGCAGGAAAAACCCGACGATTTTGTGATTGCTACAGGCGAGTATCACACCGTCCGCGACTTCTGCACGCTGGCGTTCAAGACTTTGGGCGTCAATCTGCGTTGGGAAGGCGAAGGTGTGAACGAGAAGGGCATTGATGTAGCCACGGGCAAGGTTCTGGTCGAGGTTGACCCGAAATATTTCCGTCCCGCCGAGGTTGACCAACTTTTAGGTGACCCTACAAAGGCCAAAACACAGTTAGGCTGGAACCCGCGTAAAACGTCGTTCGAAGATTTGGTGAAGATTATGGTTGAGCACGATATGAAGTTTGTGAAGAAACTGCATTTAAAAGCGAACATGGAATAATTTTGTCTCTAACCAAACGAATCCAAAACAAACCCTAATTGATTATGTTAGAAGAATATATCGATTATTGCGATAAAAAGAACACTTTAGCGTATAAAGTGATAGGGTGCGCAATGAAAGTTTATTCGACATTGGGTACAGGTCTTTTAGAGTCTGTGTATAGGAAAGCGATGATGGTTGAATTGAGAAGACAAGATATTAGAGCGGAATCAGAAGTGCCTATTAATGTTGAATATTGTGGAGAAGATTTAGGATTAGGGTTTCGGATTGATATTTTAGTTGAGAATATTATGATTCTTGAACTAAAATCAATTGCTGCATTCGAAAATATTCATTATAAACAAATTAGCAACTACCTTAATTTGACAAATAAACCTTTAGGATATTTGATAAATTTCAATGTGGATGATTTTGTAATGGGCAAAGGCTATGACAGAATTAAAAACTTTAACTACACAGGGGATATTCCAAAGTGGTTGTATTAAAGTATTTGGATTTAATTAGGGTTAGTTTGGTTAGAAATAAAAATCAAAATATGGAAAAAGACAGTAAAATCTACGTAGCAGGCCACCGCGGAATGGTGGGTTCGGCCATTGTGCGCGAGTTGCAGCGGCAGGGCTACAACAACATAATCACCCGCACCCATAAGGAACTCGACCTTTGCCGTCAGGCGGATGTTGAGGCGTTTTTTGCGGCCGAGAAACCCGAATATGTTTTTCTGGCTGCGGCGAAAGTGGGTGGCATTGTGGCCAACCAAAGCGCATTGGCCGATTTTATGTATCAGAATATGATACTGGAAATGAACGTGATACACGCTGCCTGGCAGAACGGTTGCAAGAAACTTGAGTTTTTGGGCTCGTCGTGCATTTATCCGCGAATGGCGCCGCAGCCGATGAAAGAGTCGTGCTTGCTGACGTCGGAATTGGAAAAAACCAACGAGGCCTACGCTTTGGCGAAGATTTCAGGCCTGAAATACTGCGAGTTCCTGAACCGACAATACGGCACCGATTATATCAGCGTGATGCCGACCAACCTTTACGGCCCGAACGACAACTACCACCCCGAGCACAGCCACGTGCTGCCCGCCTTGATTCGGCGTTTCCACGAGGCGAAGGTATCGGGTGCGGCGTCGGTAACCTGCTGGGGCGACGGCAGTCCGCTGCGTGAGTTCCTTTATGTTGACGACCTTGCCAATCTGTGCGTCTTCCTGATGAACAACTACAGCGGCAACGAAACCGTCAATGCGGGAACGGGCAAAGAGTTGACAATAAAACAGTTGACCGAACTTGTGGCGAAAGTTGTGGGCTACAAGGGCGAGATAAAATGGGATACCACACGCCCCAACGGCACACCGCGCAAACTGCTCGATGTGTCGAAAGCCGAGAAGTTGGGATGGCGCTACAAAACCGAACTCGAAGACGGAATCCGCCTTTCGTACGACGATTTTCTGAACAACCCGATGAGGGCAGAGAGGTAAAAGTTGAGAGGTTTAGAAGGTTAAAAGTTTAGAAAACTGAACTTCTAAACCATTAAACAAAAGATTGATATAGAACGAATTAAACGAATATAATATGAACATAGCGATTGTTGGAACAGGATACGTCGGGCTGGTGTCAGGCGTTTGCTTTGCCGAAATGGGCATTGATGTGACTTGCGTCGATATCGATAGCGCTAAAATTGAGCGGCTGAAGCAAGGCGAGATTCCAATCTACGAGCCTGGGCTCGACGAGATGCTGCTGCGCAACGTGGCGGCTGGACGTCTGCATTTCACAACCGACCTTCGCACCTGTCTCGACAATGTTGAGGTTGTCTTTTCGGCCGTTGGCACACCGCCCGATGAGGATGGAAGCGCTGATTTGCAATATGTTCTGGCTGTTGCGCGCACCTTCGGACAAAATATCAGCAAATACACCATTCTGGTAACAAAATCGACAGTGCCTGTGGGCACGGCGCAGAAGGTGAAAGCCGCCATTCAGCAGGAACTGGACAAACGCGGTGTGCAAGTTGAATTTGATGTGGCTTCGAACCCTGAATTCCTGAAAGAGGGTGCGGCTATCAAAGACTTTATGGGTCCCGACCGCGTGGTGGTGGGCACCGACAGCCCGCGCGCACAGAAGATTATGGCGCGACTATACAAGCCGTTTATGCTCAACAGCGAGCGAATGATTTTCACCGACATTCCGTCGGCCGAGATGATAAAATACGCCGCCAACTCGATGCTGGCCACCCGCATATCGTTTATGAACGACATTGCCAACCTGTGCGAACTTGTTGGCGCCGATGTGAATATGGTGCGCAAGGGCATTGGCAGCGACACCCGCATTGGCCGCAAATTCCTTTACCCTGGCTGCGGCTACGGTGGCAGTTGCTTTCCGAAGGATGTCAAGGCATTGATAAAGACCGCCGAGCAGAACGGCTATCAGATGCGCGTGCTCAAGGCCGTTGAGGAAGTGAACGAGCGGCAGAAAGCCATTCTTTTCGATAAACTCAACAAGCGTTTCGATGGAAATCTGAAAGGTAAAATCGTGGCACTGTGGGGATTAGCCTTCAAACCCGAAACCGACGATATGCGCGAGGCGCCCGCTCTGGTGCTTATCAATAAACTGGTGGCCGCTGGCTGCACCGTCAAGGTTTTCGACCCCGTGGCAATGGACGAGTGCCGCCGCCGCGTGGGCGACAAGGTGCTCTACGGCAAGGATATGTACGACGCCACCGTCGATGCCGACGCGCTCATTCTGGTGACCGAGTGGAAGACGTTCCGAATGCCGAGTTGGGAAGTGCTGGCGCGCTCGATGCGCAACAAACTGGTGATTGACGGCCGCAACATTTACGATGCCGCCGAACTTGCCGAATCGGGATTTGAGTATTGCAAGATAGGCTGATGAACGTACTCGTTGGTTGTATAACAACAAATGGAAAATAGCCCGAATCACTGATGGCTGAAAAACGAACGGTTTATTTCTTCGGTTCGCTGCCGAATGGCATTGAGCCCTACTATGGTGGCGGCGAGGTGGGCAACAAACGCACCGTCGACATGCTTCGTGGATTCGGCTATAAAGTGCGGGTTGTTAGAAAATTGCGGTGCAAGGCTACAACGCCGATGTTTGTAAAATTGCTTACTTATCCGTTCAGGTTTACAGCCTACGTTTCAGCGTTTTTGTTTTTGCTGATTGTTGGTTCGCGTAAGGCGATGGTTCACATTTCGGGCTACTATGGCTCCACCATTTTCTGCGAGTACATACTCACTGAAGCGGCCAATCTGTTGGGTTACAGAATCATATTCGAAATTCGGGGCGAATGCGTCGAAGCGTATCGAACAATGGGCTGTGCCATTCACAGATTGTGCTTTGCGCGAATTTTGCGAATCCCTGAAATCGTGTTTTCTCAAGGCGTTGAAAGTGAGCCGTTTTTGCGCACTTTCACCGATAAACCGATTTTCCACTATCCAAATTACGTTGAGGCGGACTATCTGCCGCCAGTATTGCCGCAGAAACCACAGGGAACGGTCAATCTCATTTATTTCGGCCGCATTGAGGCGCAAAAAAACGTCAAACTGATTGTCGAGGCTGCGTCCATTCTGCAGCAGTCAATAGATATCTCGCTGACAATCATTGGAAAAGGTTTGCACGAATATGTTGGCGAGGTGGTGTCGCTGATGGAACAAAAACTTAAGCCAGGCACTTACTCTTTCATTTCGGGCTACGCTCGCATAGGTATTCGTAACATTTTGCTCGACAAGCATTTTCTGATTTTTCCGTCGGAGCGCGAGGGGCAGTCAAACACAATTACCGAGTCGATGAGTTGCGGTGTTGTGCCCATTTCGAGCCCAAAGGGGTTCAGCCGCACCGTTATCGGCAACGACCGCTTGATTATCAACGAACTATCAGCACAAAACTATGCCGACCGCATTCTTGAAATCCTGGCCGACGGCAGTTACAGTCAATTGAGCCAATTTGTTTACGAGCGCATAAAAGCGAACTACATGCAAGCAGTGATTGAGCCGAAGTTGCGCGAGCAGTACGAGCGGCTTTGGGTTGGGTGAGAAACCTGCATTTTTTTGCACACCGACTGCAAATTATTGTTTCTTTTGCACCCACTTTAAAACAGAACAAAATGTACATTATTAGTAAAAAGGCCGACCTTGCCGATTATCTGAAACAATGCCGATTGAACCATAAAACCATAGGATTTGTGCCCACAATGGGCGCTCTGCACGAAGGACACCTGTCGCTTGTGCAGCGGTCGCTGAGCGAGTGCGACGTGACGGTTGTAAGCGTTTTTGTCAACCCCACGCAGTTCAACGACAAGAACGACCTTCAGAACTATCCGCGCTGCGTTGATAAGGATTGCGCCCTGCTCGAGAGTGTCGGTTGCAATGCCGTTTTCACACCGTCGGTCGAGGAGATGTACCCCGAGCCCGACACCCGCGTGTTCAGTTTCGACGGGCTCGATAAGGTGATGGAAGGCGAGCACCGCCCCGGACATTTCAACGGTGTGGCTCAAGTTGTCAGCAAACTGTTCGATATTGTGCAACCTGACAAGGCTTTCTTCGGAATGAAAGATTTTCAGCAAGTTGCGATAATTAAGAATATGGTTCGCCAATTGCGAATGGGGGTACAAATTATACCATGCCCTATTATTCGCGAACCGGATGGACTGGCTAAAAGTTCACGCAACATGCTGCTCACACCCGAATATCGGGCAGTGGCACCGGCCATTCATAAAGCTCTTTATGAAGCCACAACAATGAAGGACGATTTGAAGCCCGAGCAACTCTGCGAATGGATTACCAAAACCATCGATGCTACCGGTCTGCTTCAGGCTGAATATGTGCAGATTGTTGATTTCGACACACTTATGCCAGTAAGCGAGTTCGAAGGACATCACGCTATAGCCTGCATTGCCGTCTGGGCTGGCAAGGTGCGCCTGATTGACAACATCGAGTTTTAGGACTGACTCTTGAGTTTACCATTGCCTTTGTAGGCGTTTATTGTATTGCCACTTTGTGGCTTTCTTTTTTTTGTGTGGGCTTATCCGACCGGAATTGAGAAGCCTTTGGGCTCTTATTTTATGCCATCTGTCTGACCTTCATTGCTATTCGCTCATCACACCCCACAATTTTTTTGCAAAAAAATGCATTAAAAAATGCAAAAAACTGAAAACTATTATTTAGTTTTGTGCTGTATATCAATTAATCAAAAGTTAATTAACAAAACTTTTATGAAAAACTTATTTGCAAAGGCATTGTTTGCCGTGGCTTTAACCATTGCCGCCGCAATGCAAACAACAGCACAGGAGAGTTTCGCCTATCAGGCAGTTATTCGCGATGGCGAAGGAAATCTTATTACAAACAGCGAAGTGGAGCTCAAGTTCAGCCTGCTGAACGACGGGAAAACCCAGTACGCCGAAACCCAGAAAGCCAAGGCCAACCAGTATGGCAACATCAGCGTCATGATTGGCACGGGCGAGAAAACCGAAGGTGATTTTGCCAAAGTGGCTTGGAACACGCTCGACATCACATTGAAGGTTGAAGTGAAGCTGGCCGGCAGCGACAAGTTTATCGAACTTGGCCAGACCAAGATCAATCCGGTGCCCTATGCCATGTACGCCGCCCAGGGTGG
>JAFYYA010000068.1 GCA_017557785.1 Salinivirgaceae bacterium | reverse complement strand
TCTTGATTCAGGCATTAATGCAAAACAATATCAAATTCTATTAATTAAGAAAGCTGCTGGCGGGAAGTGGTATTCAATCGCCAACAGCTTCAATCACAGTAAACTTAAATATCGAATAACTATGATGTCACGTAAAAAATCGTCAGGTTGGACAATGGCCAAGGCGCTGTATGTCCTGCCGATTGCGGCTTTCGCTGCAATTGCTTTCGCGAATTGCTCAAAAACCGAGAGCGAAAATACGCAAGATTTCACTTATGACCAAGAACTCTTTGCGCAATTGCCAAAAGACAGGAGTGTAAAATTTGTAGGCTACAATCTCGATGGCACTGAGTGCCTGCTTGTTAGGGATGCCGATGGCACCGTAAGGCGCCTTCCTGCTGCTGAAATGGGAGTAAGAGGAGTTACAATACCACTCGAAAACAGAGAAATTCCTGAATCAGAAGTCTATACAACAGTTGAAGATATGCCTGAATATCCTGGAGGTGATTTGGAATTGCGCAAATACATTGCCGAGACCGTTAGATATCCTGAGGAGGCTAAAGCAAATAATCAATGCGGCAAAGTTTTTGTCAAGTTTGTGATTGACAAAGAAGGAAACGTTCGCGATGTTGAACTTGCTAGAGGAACAGGATTTGAAAGTATTGACAATGAGGCCATGCGCGTTGTAAAAACATTGCCGCAATGGAAACCTGGAAGACAGCGCGGTGAAGCAGTTAACGTTTCGTATGTGGTTCCAATCAATTTTCAATTGAACTAACTAACAGACAACTAACCAACTAACTAACCAAACAACCACGTTTTGCATAATGCCAAGGCTCGCGCAAGCGGGCCTTTTTAAAATATTAAACCAACAAAAATTAACCTGTTCAACTTGTTAAACCTGTTCAACCTGTTAAACTAAACATTTATGAAACCACTAATGACCATTCTTCTTGCGCTCGCGCTGACGGCATCGGCCGCCGCACAAACGCGCTTTGAGCCGCTCACCGCCGAGGCTGCAGCCATTGTGGCTCGTGGCGACTCGTGCCAACTGATGAACGACACTCACAACTCGCTGCTTTTCTACGAGCAGGCGCGGCGGTTGGTGTTCAACGACACGGTGCTCTACAAACTGGCGCAGACAAATTTCCGCCGTGGGATGTACAACCAATGTCTTGCGCTGACCGACACCCTGCTGGCTGATACGCTTACCTATCAGCCGCTGAAACTGCGCTACAACAGCCTTCAGAAGATGGGTGCCGACGACACGTTGCGCATTGAGTGCGCTCGGCAGATTGTCGGCATCAATCCGCTCGACGCAGCGGTTGTCACCGATATTGCCACATATTTCAACGGCAAGCAGCAGGCCGACAGCGCTATTGCCTACTGCAATCTGTATCGAGCCATCGACTCAACCAACCAATTGGTAAACAAACAGTTGGGACGGGCTCTTTTTATTAAGAAGGATTACTATCCCGCTCTCGACCTTTTTCTTGACGCCTTCCGCAACGGCGACGCGAATCCTGCCTTGCTCTTCTACATTGGCCGCACCTACGAGTGCTGCAGCATTCCCGAGCGCGCCCATGATTATTTGCTGATGGCTGCCGAGGGCTCGTATTTTGCGAATCTGGCTATTGTGAAGGCTTTGGCGCGGGTGTCGAATAGCAGTGTCAAGTATCGCGATGAGGTGCTCGATTATACGCAGACAGCCTTCGAACTTTGCCAAGCCGATTCGGCATCGATGGCGGAGATTTACCGCATCCGTGCACGATTCTACAGTGGCTACCGCTATGATTACCGCGAAGATTCGGTCAAGTTGACACTTTGTCTGAAGAATCGCATTAAAATGCTGAAAAAGAGCCTTGAATATGAGCCGTCGATAGAAGTGGAGCACGATATTGCCACAACCTACAACAGCCTTCACGACCTTGAGCAGGAGAAACTCTGGCTGCAGAAAGCGACCGCCTGGCCGCGCAACAAAACCACTAGCGAGTATATCCGCTATGCCGAGTGGCGCCTGAAGCGGATTGAGGAGGAAATGTTTTTTAAAGACGGAAAGAAGCCCGGCGGCGGCATTGAAATAGTTGAGGTTGAGGATTGAGTTTCCGATGACGAACCGGTGACAGCACTTCAATATCTTCCAACATTCAATCCGTAATTTGTTATATTTGCTGAAAACATTAGTGTTATGGCAAAACCGAAATTGGTGGCACTCACGGGTGCCGGAATCAGTGTTGAGAGCGGATTGAGCACTTTCCGCGATGCTGGCGGATTGTGGGACAACTATCCTGTTGAAGATGTGGCAACGCCCGAAGGCCTGGCTCGCAATCCCGAGTTGGTGCTGAATTTCTACAACGGCCTGCGCGCCAAGTTACAAACCATCAAACCTAACGACGGCCACATGGCGCTTGTCCGCCTTGAGCAGTATTTCGATGTTCACGTGGTGACACAGAATGTCGATAATCTGCACGAACAGGCTGGCAGCAAGCAGGTTGTGCATCTGCACGGCGAACTGACCAAAGTGCGAAGCATCGCCAACGAGAATCTTATCTACGACATCGGTTACAAGCCGATCAAACTTGGCGACAAGGCTGAGGACGGGGCTCAATTGCGTCCGCACATCGTCTTTTTTGGCGAGGGTGTGCCCGAGATGGAGCGCGCCATTCCGCTGGCTGATCAGGCCGATGTGTTTGTGGTCATCGGCACATCGCTTAATGTTTATCCGGCGGCCGGTCTGCTGCGTTACACCCGCCGCGAGATTCCAAAATTCATCATCGACCCGAAAATGGTGCCGTACCCGACCGATGAGAACTACACGTTCATTCAGAAATCGGCGGGAGAGGGCGGACGTATTCTTGAGCAGAAGTTGAAAGAGTTATATCATTTGGCATGATGCGCAGATTGTTGGTCTTGCTTATTGCTTTTGCACCGTTTGTTGCTGCGGCACAAAATTTTGGTGCAAGTGTTGATGCCGGATTGGTTGTCTCACAGCTCGATGGCGACCGACGCAACGGATATAAAAAGGTGGGCATGGCTTTTGGCGGCAGTGTCAGTTATTTTGTTGTACAGGATATTATTGGTGCACGATTTGGTTTGCGCTACGTGCGGAAGGGCAGTCATGAGGAAGAATCAGAGCACACACAGTTCTATAAGGCTGAGCTGCATTACGCCGAGCTGCCATTGACGGCTTTCTATCGTTGGAACAAATTTGATTTCGAAGCTGGTGCATCTTTGGGCTATCTGATTAAAGCAAAAGAAGATACCGATGGCTATGGTCTTCGCGAGCCGAACCCCGATTTCCGCCGCTTCGATGTGAGCGCCATTGCCCAACTGCGCTACAACCTGTTCGGTTCGCTTTGGGCCAACGCAAGCCTGAACTACTCAATTTTAGCCGTTAGAAAACACCACACCGCACAAGACGGCCACATTGTTTCAGGCCAACACAACAATCTGATAATCATTGGCTTGAGTTACGATATCAAGTAGGGGAATAACAAAAATCCTTGCTGATTAATCTTTGACAATTCATTCCACGCCCGCAACCAATCTCTCACAATCAGCGTTTTGCAATGGCTTTTGTTGTATATTTGAGGAAACGATTTTCAGAAAGGCAATAACCATAAGATGTTGGTGAATGAAGAAAAAAGCCATTAAGGACAAGTCGAAAAATCGAAAAAAGATTTCCGATTGGCAAAAAGCCAATATGGACAAGTCGGTTGATGCGCCCAAAAGGCTTCCCGGCTGGCGAGCCCGGCTTTTTGAGTGGACAAGCAAGGATAAGGATTTTCTCAAGCTGGTTATAATTTTATTAATACCATTCTTGGTATTATACATCATTAAAGAAGAACTATGGAATAACCGAAAACAGATACCCGGCAAGCTGCGCAGTTTGTTTCACCGAATTGCTAACGAGCACCATCTTCCGTTTACCAGAAAGGCTATAATTGCATTAGTAGCATTGGTGCTATTGATTGTTTGGCAATACGTTATTTCCATATTCCCGTCGATTGTTGCTTCCACTATTTTTGAAGGGGTGGCTATGCGTGTTCTTTACTTCTTGGCGAGTGCCCGCGCTGCCTGGATTTTTCTGGAGGAAATATTTGCTGATGGGTTAAAGTGGTTAATTTTTTTCCCGCTCTCTTGTGTTGTTTTGTGGTTTGTTGTGTTTAAAGGATCTCTTCGTATTGAGGCGCGTTTGGCGGAAAAAGAGTATACTGTTCATATGGGGTGTATAGCTGATAAATACATTAATAACAATGATGAAATTGGCGATTCATATTATATTAAAACTTCCGTTAATAATAATGAGCCTCGTTCATTTCAAATTACAAAGAAAAAATATGGCAAGTTGGAGTTGGGCGACACGATATTAATACTATTATCGGAACGCGGAGGTTCATATATATGGGAGTATTTCCCTACTCATAGGCAGATAGAGAAACATAAAGTGTCGCAACATTACAAAGACGACGAATTGCAGAAAAAACCGCCGTATGGGCAGTATTCGGCAGCCGAGAGAGACTCGCTGCTGCGGCTGTCGCATAACCAAATTGGTTTTGTGTTCGAAATAACCGACGATGAGTATTTCCGCCATTTGGTAAAGGTTGGAACCGATGCGGAATACACCACCACGCACGAGTTTTACGAGACCGATGCCGATTATTCAAAAGTGTATAAGCGCCTGAATGTTGGCGATACGGTTATTCTGCAAGTGTCGTATTCTACACCTGAGGTTAACCGCGTGCTGTGCTGGCACCCCGACGAGACGGATATCGAAAAATATATAAGTTACAAGCCTTTAAAAGATTACAGCCATTGCGGCCAGCAGTTTGAGGACGAACTGCTTCTCAATTCGCACAAGCGTTTGGCATTTGTGTACGATAAATATCAAGACGGTCAAGTTGGCGCGTACATCGAAGTTGGAATAGACAAAAAAAATATACGCACCTATCAGTTCAAGACGTTCGAGAAAGAGTATAAAGAGATTTACAAAACCAAAAATATTGGCGATGCTGTTGTGGTGCAGGTTTCCGATTACATTCCGCAGCTCAACCGGGTTTTAAATTGGCACCCGTCTGGCAAAGAGATTTTTGAGCTGCGCAAGCCGCAACGGCTCACATACCGAACCATAGCCTATGTTCATTCGAAAGACCATATTAAGGAAACTTATGCGGTGGAAACAAATGTCAAGGAAAAAGAAGTACGCGATGCGTACTGCGCAAAATTGCGTGTGGGCGACACCATAACCGACGATATAAAAATCATAAATCCTTTCGACCATCAAATCTACAATCTGATAAAAGATGGCGATCCGGTTCTGGCACAAATGATTATGAAAGATGGTAAAAGAACAATCGACGTGCTTAACTGGCGCCCCACGCCCGAGGAGCTGGATAAATTCAAGCAGCCGATTACGTTCGACGATGACAATGTGCAGCCTACCGATAGCGTTCCGATGCCAGAAAGCCATTACTATGTGCAAACAGGCTATATATTCAGAAAAGATTCGCGATTAAGAAAAGATGTGTTTGACATAACCCAAGCATTATACAACACAATGGTTTATGTTGGTGTAAAGAAAAGCAAGCTATGGAAGCACGAGATGAACGAGTTCGAAAACATTCACGTGGGCGATACTATTTTGCTGATGCTTTCTGTCAGAAATCCGGACTATAACGAAGTCATATCGTGGCATCCAACACCCGAGGAGAAGCAGAAATACATGAAACCTGTGTGGTTGGTGGAGAAGAAATAGAACGCACAAAAAAGCCGGCACCAAAACGGCACCGGCCTTTGCATTATATCGCGGCAAGCGGATTAGAATGCCTTGATAATTCCCATAAAGTCCTCGCATTTCAGCGATGCGCCACCAATCAGGCCGCCATCGATGTCAGGTTTTGCGAACAGCTCGGGAGCGTTCGAAGCCTTGCAAGAACCACCATAAAGGATTGAAGTGTTCTCTGCAACTTCCTTGCCATATTTAGCGGCAATCACCGAGCGGATGTAAGCGTGAATCTCTTCAGCCTGGTCCGAAGTGGCGGTTTTGCCAGTGCCGATAGCCCAGATTGGCTCGTAAGCGATGATGATTTTCGAGAAATCCTCAGCCGAAAGGTTGAATACCGAACCTTCGAGTTCAGCTTTCACAACATCGTTCTGTTTGTTGGCTTCGCGCTCGGCAAGGCTTTCGCCGATGCAGAAGATAACCTTCAAACCGTTGGCCAGAGCCAATTGCACTTTCTCTTTCAGAATTTCGTAAGTCTCTTTGTAGTACTCGCGACGCTCTGAGTGGCCAAGGATAACATATTCAGCACCAGTCGATTTCACCATTTCGGCCGAAACCTCACCAGTGAAAGCACCTTTCTCTTTGTCAGCGCAGTTTTCAGCGCCAAGGCCGATGATGTTGTGGTTGATAACCTCAGAAACCTTTGCAAGGTGGATAAACGGTGTGCAGATAACCACGTCGCAGTTTGGTTTTGCGCTCAAAGCGTTGTTCAACTCTGTTGCAAGAGCAATGCCTTCCTGAAGATTCTTGTTCATCTTCCAGTTGCCGGCAACTATTTTCTTTCTCATTTTTGAAATATTTAAATATTTAACAATCTGTTAATTATGTTAATTTTTGTTTCCGAATCTTTTGCGCGCAAGTAAGTAAATCGATGCGATAAATGCAAGCAATAAAATGAGCAGCCACGTGTAGAAAGTGCGCTGTTTTTCGATTTGATAATCAATGCATTTGGCCAGCAGGTTGCCTTCGAAGAACTTCAGCGGCGGAATGTCTTTCAGGTTCCATTTGCCGATAATCACGCCGTCTTTCACCACCATCAGGCCAGGGTTCGAGCGGACGATGGTTTTGAGCGTCGTCTCGTCGCAGATGCAGATTTCGTAAGGCGGCTCGGCCACCTCGCGGAACGACTCAATGGCTTCGTCGGTCGAAGCGGTGAGCATACGGAACGTGTAGCCTTGCGCCAGGCAGAAATCGGCTAGACGGTTGATGCTGTCGTTTCGGCTCAAGTCTGATTTATCGAGATTGTAGGCGATGAGCAGGAAGTTGTAGTTGTCGCTCGCCAGCACTTCGGCGGTCAGGTCCTCGCCGTCGGGGTTCACAATCGAGAAATCGTGGATTGGCGGCTCGTAGCCCTTCTTCACCAGCGTGTGCTTGGCATCGACGAAAGTCCAAGTGCTGTCGGGCAGGTTGCTGATTTGGAACGTTTCTTGTTTGCCGTCCTTCTCATATACAAAAGTGCTTTCCCAAACATCGGCGGGCGCGCCTTCGGGCCGCGACATTTTTTCGGGAATCGATGTGCCCACGTTGTAGGGGCGGAAGTCGAGCACTTGCGTGTGCTTGTACGAGTATCCGCAGAAAATCAGTATTGCAATGGCCGAAGCACCCGTCAGCGCCCATTGCTCGTTGATTGTCAGGCGGTTTTTAATATCCTTGCGCCACCAGAAAACCACAATTGCCGCCGCCAGCAACACCACGTTCTTGAAGAATGTCTGCCAGTTGGTAATCACTAGCGCGTCGCCAAAGCAACCGCAGTCGTGCACAGGGTTTGTAATGGCGATGTAGAGTGTGAGCGGTGTGTAGAAAACCATAAAAGCCAACACCAGCACCGAGCCGAGCTTGATTTGCAGATTGAAAAGCATCATCACGCCAAGTGTGAATTCAATCACATCCTGCAATATTGACAGCCCAAAGGCCAGTCCGTTGGCCCATCCCATCCCGAAGGCGTTGAAATAGTCGATGAACTTGTAGGTTGAGCCCAGCGGGTCCACAGCCTTAACAAATCCCGAGTAGATGAATGTCACGCCGATAACGATTCGGCAGATGAGCAGTAGTGTTGGTTTTAAGCGGTTCATAGTTGATGTTTATTGGTATAGGTTTAATGTGTTTAACAGGTTTATATTGCAAACTTTCCCATTTTCTAACTCTCTAATTCTCTAATTCTCTAATTCTCTAACTCTCTAATTTCTAATTCTCTAACTCTCTAATTTCTAATTCT
>JAFYYA010000067.1 GCA_017557785.1 Salinivirgaceae bacterium | reverse complement strand
TTTCGGAAAGAATTACCCGAATTTGGGCAAAAATCACAATTCATCACTATGCAAAAAATCAGCAACAATAGTACGCATCAGTTGCCAACCGCCTTATTCCGTGAGTGTTCGCCGAAGCCCCCTCTCACGCCTGTTTCCGATAAGTCAAAGTCGCGATAACATTGAAGACAACCGCTGCAATGGCAAGGCAGACGTATTCTGTGGCAATATCGGAAATGCAGGCGCCTTTCAGAAAGACGGCGCGCATAATCTTCACAAAATATCGGGGCGGGAACAGATAGGTTATGTTTTGCGCCCAGTGCGGCATCGAAGTCAACGGGGTGAGAAGTCCGCTCATCAGCATAAAAATCATCACAAAAAAGAACATTACGAAAATGGCCTGTTGCATTGTGTCAGAAATGTTGGCCACGGCAACGCCAAAGCCCGACATAGCCACCACAAAGAAAACAGCGCCAAGCGCAATGGCGCCCAACGAGCCCGACGGTGCGAGCCCGTAAACAAGTCGGGCGATAAGAATGGCAATGAACAGCACCACAATGCCTATCACCCAAAACGGAATCAGTTTGGCAAGGGTGAACGACAGTCGGCTTACGGGCGTAACGTTTATCTGCTCAATGGTTCCGCTCTCTTTTTCGCTCACAATGTTGAGCGCGGGAATGAAACAGCAAATCAGCAACAGAATGATAATCATCAGAGCGGGTATCATATAGTGCTGATAGTTCAATGTCTCGTTGTAGAGATATTTCACGGCCACAAAATCGCCCGCTTGTCGGGTGCCTTGCGATTGTATTTCAAGGATTGTTTTGGTTGTGGTTTGGATTATATACTGCATTCCCAACGAACCTTTGGTGGCGTTTACCGCATTGGCTGAAATGTCGATTGGTTTGGGCGAACCTTGCGTCAGATTACGCTCAAAACCGTTTGGAATGTACACAACAACGTCGGTCGAGCCCAATTCCAACCCTTCGAGAGCGTCGGCATAACTTGTGCCAATGCCTTGATATGAAAAATACGGGTTCCCTTTCACGTGCGACGCTATCTGTTGCGAGAAGTGCGAATGGTCGTCGTCAACCACCATCACCTTCACATCTTTCACGTCCATTGTGGTAATCCACGGAATGACAAGCATAAGCATTATGGGCATCGCCAGAAAAATTTTTGGCAGAATGGGGTTTCGGCGGATTTGCAGAATTTCCTTTTCCAATAAGACTTTCAGTGTTCCCATAGCTATTCGAGTTTATCGTTGAACTTTTTGAGCGAAACGGCCAGAATCACAACCGTCATTCCCAACAGAATAAGGACATCTTTCATCACCATTGTCAGCGGAAGCCCTTCAATCATCATCTTGCGGACGGCGTCGATATACCATCGGGCGGGGACGATTGCCGAAACGGGTTTCAGCACCATCGGTAGGTTTTCGATAGGGAACAGCATTCCCGAAAACATCATTATCGGCACCATCATAACCACGGCAGAAACAAGCAACGCCGTGAACTGTTTGTCGGCTATGGTGGATATGAGTAGGCCAAACGACAGTGAAAGAACAAGATAGAGCAACGAAATGGCCACAATTCCCCATACGCCGCCAATCATCGGTATTTCAAGTACAAATTTTGCCAACAGCAAGATTGTCAGTAAGTTGAATGCCGACAAAAGGAAGTATGGTATCATTTTGGCAAAGACAATCTGAATCGGCTTTACGGGCGATACAAGCAAGACTTCCATTGTGCCCGATTCCTTTTCGCGGACTATTGAAACGGACGTCATCATTGCGCAAATGAGTATGAAAATCAGGCCCATAATGCCAGGCACAAAATTGTAGGCGCTTTTCATCTGCGGATTGAAGAGCAAATGAGTGTTGAACAGACTCTGCACGGCCGAATTGCTCTCGGTCAGAACCGATTGCAGGTAGATTCCCGCCGCCGACGCCGTGTTGACGTCAGCCGCGTCTAAAACAACTTGGACGGCGGTTTTGGCGGGCAATCCCTGCGCGGCAAGCGACGCCTGTTTGTCGTAATCGGTGCCGAAGACAACCACAGCCATCGCCTCGCCGCTACGAAGGGTTTGGTCGATAGCGTCGGCGT
This sequence comes from Salinivirgaceae bacterium, assembly GCA_017557785.1. Lineage (GTDB taxonomy): Bacteria > Bacteroidota > Bacteroidia > Bacteroidales > SZUA-534 > RUG13583. The sequence continues at coordinate 4,723 of JAFYYA010000067.1, read as the reverse complement.
TTATATAGCCCTTGAAGGTGAAATAGGGATTGTGCCGCAATCGCGAGACGGTTTTTGTAACCGCGTCGCTACGGACGGGGGCAACCACCGCAACATCAACGTTGTTGACTTCGGTGGAAATGGCAAAACCGAACAGAACCATCAGCACAATGGGAATGAGCAAGACAATCAGCATTGTCCTGAAATCGCGGAAAATGTGAAGTGTTTCCTTTTTTACAAATGACAAAAATCCGTTCATCACTCTGCTCGTTTTGCACCGCGGGCTAATGTCCGAAACACTTCGTCCATCGACGTCGCAGCGAATTGTTTTTTCAAATTACGTGGCGTGTCAAGCGCCTTGATTTGTCCGTCGACCATTACCGAAACACGGGAACAGTATTCGGCCTCGTCCATATAATGCGTTGTTACAAAGACAGTTGTGTCGTTAGCCGCTGCTTCGTAAATCAGTTCCCAAAACTGCCGACGGGTGATAGGGTCAACGCCGCCCGTAGGCTCGTCGAGAAACACAATCTCGGGCTTGTGCAGCGTGGCCACCGAAAACGCAACTTTTTGCTTCCAGCCCAACGGCAATGCGCCAACCAGCGTTTCTTCCTCGGCGGTGAAATCGAGTTGCGCCAGTTTTTCTTCAATGTTTTGCGCTGTCTGCTGCTTCGAGAGCCCGTATATTCCCGCATAGAGTTTCATATTCTCGAAAACGGTAAGGTCATCGTAGAGCGAGAAACGTTGGCTCATATAGCCGATATGGCGTTTTATCTGTTCCGCCTCGGTTCTAATGTCGAAACCAGCAACAGTGCCCGTTCCTGCTGTCGGGAAACTCAAGCCGCAGAGCATTCGCATAGCGGTGGTTTTTCCCGCGCCGTTTGCCCCCAAAAAGCCGAAAATCTCGCCCTGCCGCACTTCAAACGAAATGTGGTCGACAGCCACAAAAGCGCCAAACTGCTTACAAAGGTTCTCAACGTGTATTATCGGGTTCATAATCAATCGTTTTTTTCTGTGTCAAAGCAATGAAAACATCTTCAACGCTTGCTGTAATCGATTGAATTTCAATATTGTGCAAGCCGTTGTTTTCCAACGTTTCGCGAATGGTGTTGCAGTCGATTCCCGTTTTCGAGAAGATATGGTGGTACTCACCGAACGGATAACACTCATCAACACAGGGCATTGTGCGGACAAGTTTCAGCAAGGCATACATATTGTCGGCCGCCACAGCGTACAGCGGCGTGTCGAACTTTGATATGAGATTTTGGGGATTGTCGATACAAAGAATTGAACCCGCGTTGCAGAGCGCAATGCGGTCGCAGCGCGAAGCCTCGTCCATATAGGGCGTTGAGACGAGCATCGAAATTCCTTTACGCTTCAATTCCGACAGCATATCCCAAAACTCGCTTCTCGAAACGGCGTCGACGCCCGTTGTAGGCTCGTCGAGAAACAGCACTTTCGGCTTGTGAATCAGCGCACAGCACAGAGCAAGTTTCTGTTTCATTCCACCCGACAGTTTCCCCGCCTTGCGTCGCTTGAACGGCTCAATCTGCGTATAAATGGGGGCAATCAAATCGTAGTTTTCAGCCAGAGTAACACCGAACAGGGCGGCAAAAAATTCCACGTTTTCCTCAACTGTCAAATCGGGGTACAGCGAGAATTTTCCAGGCATATAACCCACGCAATTTCTGATTGACTTATAATCTTTTACCGTATCGAAACCGTTCACTGTGGCAGTTCCCGAATCGGGTGTGAGCAACGTGGTTAGCAAACGGAAAAGCGTGGTTTTTCCCGCACCGTCGGGGCCGATTAGCCCGAACAGTTCGCCTTCGCCAACCGAAAACGAGACGTTGTTGAGCGCAACAACACTCTTGTAGGTTTTCGATATTCCGTTTACTTCTATCGCGTTCATATCCATTATTTTACATAACCCGAAAGCCCGATTTTCAGATAGCCGTCGTTGGCCACGCTGATTTTTGCGGCATATACCAAATTCGCCCTCGATTCCTTTGTCTGAATGCTTTTGGGCGTAAACTCGCTTTCGGCGGCAATCCACGATATTATGCCGCTATATTCGCGTTGCGCGTTAGCCCCAAAATCGGCCACAACCGTAACAGTGTCGCCAATCCGCACATCGGCAAGCTGTTCCGACGTGTAATAGACGCGCAGGTACATTTTGCTCAAATCGGCCACTTTCATCAGCGGTTTGCCAGGCGCCACAAACTCGCCCGCCTCGGCATATTTCACAAGAACGGTCCCCGATATGGGCGAACTGATTTGACACTTCTTGATTTTGTCGCTCACCTGCGCAATCTGCAACCGAACGGCGTTGGCGTTTTCCTCGATTGAAGTGGTGCTGCCAGCCAATGTCGATAATGTTGATTCCAATTGGCTGTTGAGTACGGCGATAGCCGATTCTATGTCGTCCAATTGCTTTTGCGTGGCGGCGCCGTCGTGCAACAGGTTCTGCACCCGCGTCCGTTCTTTTTCCTGTTTCGCAATTTGCTCGCGGATTGTTTTCACTTGTTTCTGCACATTGGGCTTGCTGCCGACAATGGCTGCAAATTGGCGTTCAAGTTGCTGCCTTTGCAGCCCCAATTGTATGGTGTCGATAATGCCCACGGGCGAATTGGCCTTCACCTCGCCGCCCTCGATAACCGAAAACGCCTCGATTTTGCCCGTCGATTCGGCCGAAACCGTGATTGTGGTCGCCTCAAAAGTCCCCATCGCAGCAAAATCGGACGATTTGTTGCAAGCAACCATTGCCAGCGCGCTCAAAAAAATAATTCCCTGTTTCATATCTTATTGATTTGTAGAATGTTTTAGACTGTATGTTTTTTGAAGCAACTCAATTTCGTGCGAGCTGCGAGTCATTTTTGCAGTTGTCTCGTCGGTTATTTTCCGAAGCAAATCCGTAGTGTTTATGATTCCGTTGTTCAGTTTCGATTCGGCTGTTTTTCTGATAGAAGTCCGCAGAGCCACAATCCGCTCGTCGTCGGCTATGGCCTGTTTGAGTTGCGCTATCTCGCCGTTTTCTTTGGCAATCTGCATTTGATTGTTGAAATTGAACACATCTTTTTGAACCACAAGCTGTTGCTGCGCGTTCCGCAAATTCTCGATTGAGTTTTTCTTTGTGTAGAGAGCCGTGATATTCCATACGGCGCGCACGCCCACAAGGCCCCCGACCGACCAGTCGCTGTTCATCATACTCTCAAAATAATCGAAACCAGGATAGCCGTAGAAGCATTGGGCGAACAGACTCACTTTGGGCATCCCCGCCGACCTGATTAACCGTTCCTGCGCCGAAAGCTTCGACATTTTGGCGTCGAGCATAATCTCTTCGGGACGGGCGTTTGGTTGTAAGTTAATATCAATATAGTCAGGACGTTGCAGTGGCTCTGCGCCGACATCTTTCCCGATAAACAGCCCTAACATTTTGCGCGAATTTTGACACGAAACCGCAATCTGCGACAGTTGCTGTTCGATAGTGATTTTTTCCGCCTCAATCTCGTCGGCATCGCTTTGCATAGCCACGCCGTTGCGCACCATCGACCGCAGCTTGCACAAGTTGCTGTCGAGCATAGTAATCATTGCCGAAATTTGTTCTTTCCGCTCATCGAGCAACAAAATCCCGAAATAGAGATTGTCGACACTACTTTGCAGAGCGTAGAAATCGACATCGGTGGCGGCACGGCTTGCCACGGCGTCGGCTTTGGTAACCGCCTTGTTGGCCTTTGCCTGTCCGCCGTCCCAAATGGGCTGATTCACGTCCAACAGCAATTTGTATTGGTCTTTTTTCAGACCAGGCATCTCAACGCCTTGTGCTTCAAGCATTCCCGTAAACTGTTCGGGATAACTCGGCACATCGGTCTGCCACGTTGCCTGCGCCGAAAGCGACACCTGCGGAATCCACTGCCGCGCCACGTTCGAAAGACTGTACGCCTCGCTTTTGCTGATTAAATCGTACTGACGGACAGCGGGATAATGCTCGCGGGCCATCGCCTGACACTCGTCGAGTGTGGGCTGTGCAAGGCAGACGGTCGGAAACGCCAGACACCATATAAAAAGACATCGTTTCATACATCTATTTTTTAGTTAAACGGCTGCAAATCAGTTCGATATTTTCCGCCTTTCGGCTTGCCAGAAACACTTCCTCGTCGAACGGGATAATGTGTTTGAACGCCTGCATTGCTTGCAGGGCAATGAACGGGAACAGATTCAGCGAGATAATGTCGAACACCAGCGAGAAGACTTCAATTTCCGCTATCTCGCCCTGTCGCACGCCCCGTTCGATTTCGGTTGCCACAGTGGCAAAAAGCGTGTCGTGCACCAAAGGAAAATTCTTGCTGACAAGCTCTTTGAACTTTTCGGGCGACTTGCCCATCTCGCTCAAAATAAAAGGCGGCAGTTTCGGATTTTGCGCCAGAAAATCGAAATGTGCTGAAATAGTGTTCTTTATGCGCTCGATAAGCGACCCGTCGGCTTGGTCGAACGACAGTTTCACGGCATTGAACAACACCGAAATCTTGCTTTCCAAAACGGTGCTGTACAACTGTTCTTTCGAGCGAAAATAATAGTGCAACATAGCGTGCGTTACGCCTGCCTTTTCCGCTATCGACACCGTGCGCGCCCCGTCGAATCCCTTTGCAAGAAACTCATTTTCAGCCGCTTCAAGAATAATCTGTTGTGTGTTTTGTTCTTCGTTCTTCATACTAACAATTGTGTTTAACAGTGTTGTTTAACA
>JAFYYA010000066.1 GCA_017557785.1 Salinivirgaceae bacterium | reverse complement strand
GGCGGAATTGAGGCAACCGACATTGTTGTTGACGCATTGCCCGAAGGTCAGATTTGGCTGAAGAATTTCAAAGTTGACGACCAAACTTATTTTCTGTCGCTTGTCAATCCAACCGATTGGAAAACAGGCACTAACGAAATCGTTGCCTACGTGTCGCAGAAGAGTCAGCCCATCACCACGCCGTACGCGTTGGCTGCAGAGCGGTTCACCATCGAGATTGACCCGCGTATGCCCGATATGGGCAACCACACGTCGCCCGACAACACGCCGCTCACCCGCCAAGCCGACGGCTCGTATCAAGGCACTATCAACCTGACAATGACTGGCCTGTGGCGCATCCACCTGACCGTGAAAGACGCCAACGGAAACATTGTTGCAGGCGGCGACACCGAGAACGACGGCTTCAGCTCGCTCTATTGGGACGTGACGATTTAAGATTGAAAATCAGTTAACAATTTGGCTATCTGCGTAGAATCAAGTTCGGCAGATAGCCATTTTTGTTTTTGGGAGGTCCAAATTATCGGAAGTGGCTAAAAAACGGAGATTCTTTTGTAAGTTTGTAGGCGATGCAATAAAATGATAAATAAGTGCTTGTTTATGAGCAATATTGAAAGTGTAAACCTTTTTTCAGACTTATGTACCATTGTTGAAACAACAAAACGCAAAACTGCGGTTGCTGTCAACAGCGGCATAGTGTTTATGTATTGGAATATTGGGCACCGCATAAACACCGAAGTCCTTGATAACAAGCGTGCTGAATACGGAAAACAAATTGTGTCGACGTTGGCGACACAATTGAATGAGCATTTTGAAACCAAAGAGTTCTCGACGCGCAATTTACATCGTATGATGCAGTTTGCTGCTGATTTTCAAGATGTTGAAATTGTGTCGCCGCTGGCGACACAATTGACGTGGAGTCATATAATAGAAATACTGCCGCTTAAAAATTCCATTCAAAAAGAATTTTATCTTACTATGGCGTCAAAAGAGTTGTGGAGTACAAAAACTCTGCGCGCCAAAATAGACGGAATGCTTTTTGAACGAACAGCCATCAGTGGCAAGCCCGAAGAGTTTATTAAAAACGAATTGGCGCAACTTCGCCAAAACAATAATCTGTCACCCGACTTGGTTTTCAAAAATCCTTATTTTCTTGATTTTACAGGTCTGAAAGGATTCTATTCAGAGCGTGATTTGGAAAACCAACTGGTTACCAAAATCCAACATTTTCTGATGGAACTTGGCAGCGGTTTTTGTTTTGTTGAGCGCCAAAAACGGATAATAATTGACGGCGAGGATTTTTATATCGACTTGTTGTTTTTCCATCGGAAACTGCGCAGGTTGGTAGCCGTTGAACTAAAATTAGGCCGTTTCAAAGCCGCTTACAAAGGACAGATGGAGTTGTATCTGCGCTGGTTGGACAAGTATGAGCGACAGGAAAATGAAGAGAGTCCGCTGGGGTTGCTTCTGTGTTCGGAAGGCGGCGATGAGCAGATTGAACTCTTGCAGTTAGACCAATCTGGCATACGTGTGGCACAATATCTGACCGAATTTCCATCGAAGGAATTACTTCAGAAGCATTTGCGCCATCATATTGAAAATGACAGTGATGAATGTGCCGATTCTGATTTTTAAGAATGCAGAAAGTTTTCAATTATAAGGTTACACCGCAACTTCCCGCAGAAAAATTATTTTTGTGATTGAATAACATTTAAACATTATTGAATGAAGTAAAAAATGAATTGAGTTAACATATTATAAATCATAGCGTTTGGTTATTTATTCGAGACTTTCCGAAAATTTGCCGATTTAAAGAAGAGTCCATTTTCAAGAATGAGTTCAAACGTCCGTGCTACGGCGTGGACGGAACTTGTTGAGATGGACGGGTTACGGCAAATACCTCGGAAAGCAATAAGCGGTGTTCACGCCGTACTGCGTTCCAAGGTGTTGCTTTAACCTGTGTACTCGATGAGTTTCCTGCCGCTGTAAAGCATACTTGAAGATGATTACAAAAGAAAATTTTGCCAAGGTGCTTGAATATCTTGGCTTCATAAAACTAGGTAATATATATAGTAAGCATTATGAAAGTTCCGAAGATGCTAATGCTAGCTTTGATTTAAAAACTAATATATCGACAGGTGAGTTCTTCTATCCTGATGGTGTCGAAGCAGACAGAGAGACTACGCAAGATGACCACCAAAAAGAAAGTTATGTTGTGTTTGCTTGTGTGGCTCAACTTTTTGCTTTAGGCTACAAACCGCACCATTTCAAATTGGAGGGGAAAAATTACAGTGGCACCGATAAGGGTTTTGTTGACATTCTTGTTAGAAATAACGATGGAGATGAATATCTGATAATTGAGTGCAAGACGGAAAGTGTTGATGATGAGAAAGAGGATGAATTTCGTAAGCACTGGAAAAAGACATTGCACAATGGTGACCAATTATTCCGTTACTTCAACACATATAGAAAGGCTAAATATCTCTGTTTGTTTGCGTGTGATTGGTCAAACGACAAATTAGAAAACACATACCACGTCATTTCACTCAATGACAATGAAGAATACTTGAAAACCAACAAGAAATTGCGTGGTTTTGATGATGTCCGTAATGAACAAGGCGGTCAAGATGAATATTTTGAAGTTTGGAAAAACACATACAAGCAAGATTATTCCACGCGAGGAATTTTTGAAGAAGGGTTGGAACCTTTTAAAATCGGAACAAAGAAATACAGCATAGATGATTTGGTTGAGATTGACCAAAGCTCAATGCAAAAGAAATATAACAGATTTGCAGAAATTCTTCGTCAGCATAATGTTTCAAGTAAGGAAAATGCTTTTGACAAATTGGTTAATCTTTTCCTTTCAAAAATTGTCGATGAAACCGAAAACAAGCAGGAGCTAAAATGTTTATGGAAAGGAACGGCAACGGATAATTTCTTCGATTTGCAAGACAGACTGCACGATTTATATAGAAAAGGAATGAAAGATTTCTTTGGCGATACAGTCACGTATGTTGCAAACGAACAAATAGAAGATGCCTTCAAATTCTTAAACGAACAAGCGTCATTCGCAAAAGACAAAATCAAAAGGTTGCTTTTCGACCTGAAATATTTTAACAACAATCCTTTTGCTTTCCTTGACGTTCACAACGAAGATTTATTCTATAAAAACGCAGCCATTTTGATAGAAGTTGTGAAAATGCTGCAAGACATTAAATTAAAGACAGAAACGCAAAACCAATTTTTAGGAGATTTATTTGAAGGTTTTCTTGACCAAGGCATCAAACAAAGTGAAGGACAATTCTTCACCCCGCTTCCCATCGTTCGATTCTTGATTTCTTCACTTCCTTTGCAGCAAATTATTCAGAAGTCAACACCAAATGTTATAGATTATGCGTGTGGTGCGGGTCATTTTTTGACGGAATTTGCTTCGCAGATAAAACCAATAATAATCGAGAAACATAAAGCGGAAATAGAGAAATATAGCGATGAAGAGCAGAGAAAGACATTCATTGCCGATTTGATGAAGAAGTACAATCAGTGCATTTTTGGCATAGAAAAGGAGTATCGCCTATCAAAAGTGTCGAAAGTATCGGCTTTTATGTATGGACAAGATGGAGTAAACATTATTTATGCTGATGCACTTACTCATATTGACAAGGTTAAGAACAATACTTTTGATGTGCTTGTGGCTAATCCGCCATATAGTGTAAAAGGATTTTTAGAAACGCTTACAGAAGATGAACAAAGGTCATTTGAACTTTTTGGAGCAGTTTCAGATTTATCAAAAAACAACGCTATAGAAACATTTTTTGTTGAAAGAGCAAAACAGTTGTTGAAAAGCGGTGGTGTAGCAGCAATTATTTTACCTGTTCCAATACTTGATAAAAGCGGCATCTATACTAAATGCCGAGAAATAATATTAAAACACTTTGATATTATAGCAATATTTGAATCAGGAAGCGGCACATTTGGAAAAACTGGGACAAACACTTCCACGTTATTCTTGCGTCGCCGCCCTTGTGATAAAAATGGCGATACCGATATTGTGGAGCACTATCAAAACAGAGTAAATACTTGGTTTGCTGGTTGCTTCGACAATGATACTTATTACGACGATTATCCGCTATTTGAGCAGTATTGTTCTCGCATTGAAGTGGATGCAAGCGACTATAAAACGTTGTTCTGTGATTCCAAAAAAGAAGAATATGATTGCAACACCGATTCTCATATTCTAATGGCAGCCGAACCAATAACAGAGTATGGTGTTAAGAGGACGTGGAGAGAAGCACTATCAAATTACGAGATTTTTGAATCTTATATTGCTGAATTTGAAAATGATGGCGAAGCCAAGAAGATTAAGCAACAAATAGAGAAAACGAGGAAGAAACTTTTGAAAGGTAAGTATACACAGGAAATAAAGGATATGGAACTTGCTGATTTGAATAAAAAGTTTGAAAAACACGTATTCGATTCTGTTGTGGCAATTGAGAAAGAAAAACTATTGTATTTCTTACTTGCAAATAGCAATAAACAAAAGGTTATTGTTGTGAAGTCACCTGATAGCACTAAAGAAATCCAAAGGTTTTTGGGATATAAATGGAGCGATGCGAAAGGCAACGAAGGCATCAAATATTTAAATGTAAATGCAAAATCAGAAGATGATGATACTATGCAACAATTAAAGGGTATAGATAGTATTCAAACACCTTTGTTTAATCCGAAGAATATGAACGATACTGAGAAGATAAATACTCTTATAAAGACAAATTATATTAACGGCTTCGTATCTAATATTCCTGAGTCTTTAAAAGAATATGTTTCGTTGCTTGATTTAAGAGATATGCTTGATTTTAATAAAGTTAAATTCGAAAAAGATATAAAAAGATTCGTTTTGAATAAAGTGATAATTGAAAGCAAATATCCTTTGGTGAATTTAGGAGGGGAAAATGGAGTGTGTGACATTAGAATTGGAGGAACACCATCTAGAAATAATATGGCATACTATACAGGCAATAATCTTTGGGTATCAATCGCAGAAATGAACGGGCAAGTTATAACGGACACGAAAGAAAAAATAACAGACGAAGGTGTTAGAGATTCTAACGTGAAACTTATCCCTAAAGGAACTACATTGTTAAGTTTCAAATTAAGCATAGGGAAAACCGCTATTGCAGGGACGGATTTATATACAAATGAAGCAATTGCAGCGTTAATTCCTAAAAATAAGAAACAAATAATGGACGAATACATTTTTGCTTTGTTTAACGGAAGGATGATTGACTTAGAAAATGTCAGCAATAAAGCGTTTGGGAAAAGTTTGAATAGTGCATATTTGAACGATGAAGTTCAAATTCCACTTCCGCCCGTTGATATCCAACAGCTAATTGTTTCTGAATGTGAGAGGATTGATGAAGAAAATAATTCAGTTTTAGTTAGCATTAAGGAATACAAAGAAAGGATTAGAGATACATTTAAAGAACTTAACAAAAGTGCAACTAAGAATATTAGACTTTCTAACAAAGACTATTTTGACATTTCAATCGGTCAAAGGGTTCTTAGTACTGAGGTGAATCCAAATTATGATATACCTGTGTATAGTGCAAATGTGTTTGAACCTTTTGGAATGATTAACAAACTTTTAATCGAAGATTTTTCAAAAGAATCTGTTATTTGGGGCATTGATGGTGATTGGATGGTAAATGTTATATCTGCGAATCAACAATTTTATCCAACCGACCATTGTGGCGTTTTGAGAATAAAAACAGAAGACATTTTGCCCCAATATATGGCATTTCTGTTGGAGGAAGCAGGAAGGAAAGTAGGATTTAAACGTAGTTATCGCGCATCAATGGACCGAATCGAAAGTCTATCGGTGCAGGTGGCATCAATAGAAGACCAAATAGTAGCTGTTTCAAGAGTAAGAAAATTCGAAGAAAAAATCGCTGAAGCAAAAGCAATAATGGCAAGTAGTGCTGAACGAAAAAAAGAAATATTAAGAAAATATTTAGAGTAACCGATTAAAAATTAAATAATTATGGTAACGTACGGATGCCACAATGTGACATCCCTACAGGTTCGGATTTAAATCGGCAAAAATCAGTCCTGAAAGGACGGCATAATATAGCCGTGGGTGTAAACCCACGGGAATGGCGTGAGCGTGGCACGAACCCTGAATGGGTGACACAAAAATTGCAAACCGATTGTGCCACCCCGTAGGGGTTCAAATGGAATAATGGCATTGATTTACAGGGGTTCAACCCCTGCCTATAATATGTCACGCCTTCAGCGTTTCGTTGTTTGCCACATTGTGACAAGCCTACAAATTGATTGTATTAATCTGCTCAAAATCTGCATTCAAAACAAAATCCCAAAAATTCCCTATCATTTTTAGAAAATAAACCCATCAACACGATAGGTTAATAGGAAATGTTGTTTATCTTTGCGCCGTCATTCAAAACGGAAATACAGGACTAATGATTGGAACAATTTTACTATCGACTATTCTGGCTGCCGAGCCCGACACAACCGTCGCTCGCGAACTGACTGTGGACGAGGTGGTTATCAGTTCCACCGCGTCGCGGGGCGGACAGCGGTCGGTGAAGGGGCAGGCGGCAAGCATCGACGAACACATTGGCAATCTGCGCAATGTGGCAATGGTGCGGCGCGGCTCGTACGCGTGGGAACCTGTGGTGAACAATATGCCCACCGAGCGCCTTTCGACAACCATCGACGGTATGAAGATTTTCTACGCCTGCACCGACAAAATGGACCCTGTGACATCGTATGTCGAGAGCGGCAACCTTCAAACTATCAGTCTGAACAGCGGTCTCGACGGCAATCCGCAGGCCACGGGC
>JAFYYA010000065.1 GCA_017557785.1 Salinivirgaceae bacterium | reverse complement strand
CCGCACAGCCACCATTCTGGAGGCAGAGCGCGTGCCAAAATCCGACAAGCTGATGAAACTTCTGGTTGACACGGGCATCGACAAACGCACGGTGGTGTCGGGCGTTGCCAAACATTTCACTGCCGAAGAACTTATTGGCAAGCGGGTTACCATTCTGGCCAACCTTGCCCCACGCAAGTTGATGGGCATCGAGAGTCACGGAATGATTCTTATGGCCGAAAATTTCGACGGCGCTCTGTCGATGATTCCTTGCGAGAAGGATTTCAAGAACGGGTCGGTGATTTGTTAGTTAGGATTTAGAAATCAGGATGTAGGGACGTGGCATTGCCGCATCCGCCAAAGGCCGCAGGCCTGAAAGACAATAGACGGGGACGTGAGTCCCCGTTTTTCGTATGTGTAATCAGGCAGAAAGCCCTAATCGGGTAGCGCGTTTTTCTTTTGCTCAAAAAACATTTTCTTTTTTCCACTCGACTTTTATACATTTGAACAAATATTTAGCATTAAACAAACGTGTAACAAATAAAATATTGACGATTAAATAGATAGATAAATTTTTGATGTGAAATAAATAGTTTAACGGGCTTTTGCCATTAATTCTTCAAACAAGAAAAACCGCCAAATCCAATTTTGTTTGAGATACAAGAATAAATGACAAGTTATGTCCACGTCCTATGGACGTGGCTGCTTGTGTTTATCTGTATCTTCTGGTTTACTTGGCGGTTTACCATTGTTTGGGATAGGCAGTTATCAAGCAGTTATGTCCTTTTTTTATGGTACACATTGGCAAGGAAATACAACAGGCAATGAAGCAGCAGGGGCGCAGCCCTTCGTGGTTGGCGCGGCAACTCAACTGTGAGCGGCAGAACATTTACAGCATCTACAAGCGACAAAGCATTGACAGCGCACAACTCGCACTTATAGGTCAACTTCTAAATATCGATTTCTTCGACTTCTACCGACGCGATACGTCAACAAATAATATACAAATCGCAAAATAATCGTTACTATCAGTCTGAATTATAGGCGGTCCGTATTAGTAAATTTGAAGTGTTAGTAACTTTATATTGAATTCGCCTATGAAATCTATTCAAGGAGCTTCGTTTTATGATTCGTTAGCAATGACAGCAATAGGCATTCTTGTGTGTCACACCGCTAATGATGCGTGGTTTGGAGCAAATTTCCCTTCACTGTTTTCGAGAGACCTTTGCATTTGTAGTGAAATAGTATCGGTAACATTTTTGTTAACCATCAGTTTTCTTGTAGGTTTGATTTTGAACAAAATTATGGAATATGCCTACGAAACTATTGGGAAACGCTGTGGTTTGATGAATGTAGCAAGAAAAATGAAGGATGAACTATCTTATTTTTTAAATAAGCCTTTCATTATAGAAAAGAACCAAACACAACCCTGCACTACCGATTTCTTTCTATCGAAAAGCGAAAAAACATTTGCAGAAATAGCTGAAACAGGCAGTGATGATGAAATACGAGCAGTCTACAGCTGGTTTTATTTCAAGGCGGAAAAGAATGGACTGCTTACCACTGTACACATTCTTGAAGCACAAATTGCTTTTCTGCGGAATTCCTTGCCTGTCGGTATTTTTATGATTTTCCATTATGCGAATACTATACGCACTGTTGTGGCAATATTGATATTGCTGTTCGTGGCGGTTGATTTACTGCTATGGAATGCCATATTAAAAAAGCAACTATACCTTGTTTGGGAAGCCGGATTATCTGATATGAAACGTGATGAATATGTTAAACAATTAATGGAATAAGTATATGAAACGAATTATTACAATACTATTCGCAATAACACTTGTAGCTCAAGCATTTGCGGCCCAAAATTATGATTTTTCTGCAACTTGTAGTAGCGGACAACTTTTGTATTATCAAATCACAAGTGACAGCACTGTATTGGTAACGTACCCAATTAAAAATGATTTTTACTATGGTTGCACCAAACCATCTGGCGATTTGATTATACCTGAAAAAGTAAAATATAGATATATTGAATATAAGGTAACGAGTATTGGCAACGTTGCGTTCGGTGGTTGCAGCGGTTTGACATCAGTTAGTATACCAAATTCTGTAACGAGTATTGGCAGCAGCGCGTTTTCGGGTTGCAGCGGTTTGACATCAGTTAGTATACCAAATTCTGTAACGAGTATTGGCAGCAGCGCGTTTTCGGGTTGCAGCGGTTTGACATCAGTTAGCATACCAAATTCTATAACGAGCAT
>JAFYYA010000064.1 GCA_017557785.1 Salinivirgaceae bacterium | reverse complement strand
TGCTTTGAAATCGGCGTCAGCGTCAGGGGCGATGTCAGTGATGTACTTAATGTCCTGACGTTCTTCCATAAGTTTGATGAGTTCAGCCTCGTTGATGACCTCTTTGCGGGCAGTGTTGATAACAATGCCGCCTTTCTTCATTTTGTTCACAAGCGCGTAGTTGATGCTCTCTTTGGTCTCGGGAGTTGCGGGAATATGGAGCGATACAATGTCGCAGTTCTCAAACAAAGCATCCTGATTGTCAACGGCTTTAACACCAGCGGCCTCAATCACTTCTTTCGGGCAGAAAGCGTCGTAGGCATAAACATCCATATCGAAGCCTTTAGCCACGCGGGCAACATTGCGGCCAACCTGACCGAAGGCAAGGATACCGAGTTTCTTGCCCTTAAGTTCGGTACCCGATTTGCCATTGTAGAAGTTACGAACGGCAAACACAAGCAGACCAAACACGAGTTCAGCCACAGCGTTTGAGTTCTGACCCGGTGTGTTCATCACCACGATACCGCGTTTTGTTGCGGCCTCAAGGTCAACATTGTCGTAGCCTGCACCTGCGCGGACAACAATCTTAAGGTTCTTTCCGGCAGCCATCACCTCGTCGGTAACTTTGTCGGAACGGATTATGATAGCGTCGGCATCAGCCACAGCGTCAAGCAGTTGCTGTTTGTCGGTGTAGTTTTCCAGCAATTTGAATTTATTGCCCGATTTCTCGACAATCTCTTTAATGCCGTCAACAGCCTGTTTTGCAAAAGGTTTCTCTGTTGCTACTAATATTGTCTTCATTTCTTACTTTTTAACTTGTTTTTCAAATTCTGCCATACAGTTCACAAGAGCCTGGCAGTCCTCGATGGTGCAGGCGTTGTAGCACGATGCGCGGAAACCGCCAACCGAGCGGTGACCCTTGATGCCTACAATGTTGCACTTCTTTGCGAAATCCATAAACTCGTCCTGATATTGCTCGTTGCCCGGAGTCCAAACGAATGGAATGTTCATACGTGAACGTGAATCCTTCTGAACAGGCGATGTGAACAGCGAGTTGCGCTCGATTTCAGCGTAAACGATGTTTGCACGCTCGATGGCGAGTTTTTCCATAGCCTCAAGACCGCCAACTGATTTAATCCATTTCAGAGTCTCGCGGATAGCGAAGATGTTGATGCACGGAGGTGTGTTGTACATTGAGCCGTTCTTCATATGGATGTCGTAGCGGAGCATCGACGGAATGGCGCGGTCAGTAACAACGCGGTCGAGCATATCGTCACGGATGATGACAACTGTACAACCTGCAGGGCCAACGTTCTTTTGTGCGCCGGCGTAGATGACAGCGTATTTGCTAACGTCAACCGGGCGGCTCAAAATGTCCGACGACATATCGGCGAACAATGGAACCGGCGAGTCAATGTCGGTCAGAATCTCTGTTCCGCGGATGGTGTTGTTGGTTGTAATATGCAGATAATCAACATCTGTCGGGATAGTGTAAGAACCCGGTTTCGGGTAGTAGGTATGGTTTGCAGCCTCTGACGATGCGATAATCTCAACCTCACCGAAGAGTTTTGCTTCTTTTATGGCTTTGGATGACCAGGTGCCGGTGTCAACGTATGCGGCCTTCGTTTTCAAGAAATTGAAAGGCAGCATAGCGAATTGGGTACTTGCGCCGCCGCCAAGGAACAAAACGTGGTAGTTGGCGGGGATGTTCATAACCTCATGGAACAAGGCATCAGCCTCGTCAATCACGGCCTGAAAATCTTTCGAACGGTGCGATACTTCCAAAATTGACTGTCCGCAGTTGTCGAGTTCAAGAACGGCTTTGGCTGTGTTCTGCAAAGTCATATCCGACAACTTGCAAGGTCCTGCATTAAAGATGTGTTTTCTCATAATAAATATGTAGATTTTGTGTTCTAAAAAACGCCGCAAATGTAACCATTTTATTCAAGCAAGGCGGGGGGCATGGCTTTTTTAGTGTAATACGTAATTCTTGTATGCCTGATGCCACCAAATCGCCATCTAGAGCCGTTTTCAGCCAAATGTGTATAATTCTGTTGAAAATTATCCGCGATTTTTTCCGCCGTTAAGGTTTAGTTGCTATTTTTGATAAAAATTTTGTGCATTATGAACGATTTGATAATAACGCCAAGCAAGCAGAAACCCGATTTGCAGTTCAATGCAGAAAAAGGCGACCTTATGATAGCCGGACAATCACTGCCTGAAAACGCCACTTTATTGTATGGCTCTGTGCTTGAATGGATTGAAGAGTATGTCAAAAATCCGGCGCCAAAGACAACCATGTCATTCAAAATGAAATATTACAATACGGCATCGTCGAAGATGTTCTTCAGCATCATCAAACGCATGAACGCTCTTTACAATACTGGTGCCGATGTTGAGATTGACTGGTACTATCAGCAGGACGATGAAGATATGCTCGACCAGGGCGAGTATTTCCGCGATTTAGTCGACCTGCCGTTCAAATTCTTCCCGGTCGACAAATGATTGAAAGATTGATTATTAAAATACGAAAGGCTGCTTTCCAACGAAAACAGCCTTTCTTTTTATACCAAATTAATAATACATCCTTATCTGCTACAGCATTTCCTTCACTTCAATCAGCATCTCTTTGATTGATTCGAGCGATTTAACCACTTCAAAATTGTTGATGGTGTCTTCGCGGTTGTCGTGCAGTTTGCGTTTGGCGCCTTCGAGTGTCAGGCCGCGCTCTTTCACAAGGTGATAGATGATGTAGAAGTTGTCAACATCGTTTTTGGTGAACAGGCGGTTGCCCTTCTTGTTACGCTGCGGCTTGATGATGTCGAACTCGCGTTCCCAATAGCGTATCAGCGATGTGTTGACGTCAAACATCTCGGCCACTTCGCCGATGGTGTAGAACAGTTTCTCGATTTTTTTCTCTTTGTACGGCATAATATAAAGGTATTAGCAGTTAGTCAAAACTCATTGTCATCTGGCTCGAAACGTTAATCATATCTTCGTATTCTTCGGGCGTAAGGTCTGTGTAATAGTAATTTACAGGATTCTCGGTCTGGTCGTTTTTGCGCACTTCATAGTGCAGATGCGGGGCCGTTGAGCGGCCGGTGCTGCCCACTTCGCCAATCACATCGCCGCGAGCCACGCGTTTGCCAGGTTTAACCGTTGTCTTGTTCAGGTGCGCGTAGAGCGTTTTGTAACCGTAGCCGTGGTCAATGATGACCTTGATGCCGTAGCCGCCTGCCGCATATCCGGCGCTAATCACCTTACCACCGCCCGTGGCGTACACTTTTGTGCCCGTAGGTGCTGTCAGGTCAATGCCTTTGTGCATTTTCAGCGTGCGGTAAATGGGGTGGATGCGGTAGCCGTAGCCCGATGCGAAACGTCGCAGATTGCGGTCGGCAATGGGAGAGATGGCCGGAATCGATGCCAGGAACTTCTCTTTGTCTTCAACCAGTTTCATTATGTTGTCGTACGATTCGGTCTGCACAACCATTCGGCGGGCCAGATTGTCAATCTTTTTCGATGTCTCGATCAGCAGTTCCGATTTCGAATACTGTTCCAGATCCTTGTAAGGATTAGAGCCGCCAGCACCGGCCATACGCTTGCTCTCTGGAATGGGGTCGATGCCGAAGATGTGACGGTAGATGTTGTCGTCGTGCTGCTGGATTTCGTCCATGCTGTGTTCCATACTCTCGACCTTCTTGCTCAGCAGTTCGTACTGATAGAGCAGTTGCTTGTTCTCGCGCTTCTGAATTTTCTCGCCGGGGGTGTCGAACAACGCCGACAGCACCACCACAAACAGCAGCGAAACCGACACAAGCAACGCCGCACCCTTCAGAAATTTGAAGAATTTCTGCCGCGGAGTGAGCGTTATTCTGTCATAACTCAGTTTTTCCGGATCGAAACTGTACTTTGGTTCTGACATTATTTTTCCGAAATCTTTGAATCAACGTAGCAAAACTAATTAAAAAAAGTAAGTTTGCAACTTTCGTAATGATTGAATGATAAAGTTTTATTTCTATGAATTCTAAAGAGATACGCAATCAATTCAAAGACTTTTTTGCGTCGAAGCAGCACCAGATTGTCAGCAGTGCGCCGATGGTTATCAAAGACGACCCGACTCTGATGTTCACCAATGCGGGTATGAACCAGTTCAAGGACATTTTCCTTGGCATATCGCCGCGCAAGTGGCCGCGTGTGGCCAACAGCCAGAAATGCCTGCGTGTATCGGGCAAGCACAACGACCTTGAAGAAGTGGGCCACGACACCTATCACCACACAATGTTCGAGATGCTCGGCAACTGGTCGTTTGGCGACTATTTCAAGCCTGAAGCCATTGCCTGGGCATGGGAGTTGCTCACCGAAGTTTACAAATTGCCGAAAGACCGCCTTTATGCCACTGTGTTTGAAGGCGATGCGTCGGAAAATCTTGACCTTGACACCGAAGCCGAAGAGATTTGGCTGCAATATCTGCCCAAAGACCGAGTAATCCACGGCAACAAGCACGACAACTTCTGGGAGATGGGCGCCACTGGCCCCTGCGGTCCGTGCTCGGAGATTCATATCGACCTGCGCGACGACGCCGAGCGCGCCAAAGTGCCTGGCCGCGACCTTGTGAACCAAAGCAACCCGCTGGTTATCGAAATCTGGAACCTTGTGTTTATGCAGTATAACCGTAAGGCCGATGGCTCGCTCGAGTTGCTGCCACACAAGCACGTCGATACTGGTATGGGCTTTGAACGCTTGTGTATGGCTCTGCAAGGCAAGAAATCGAACTACGACACCGATGTTTTCCAACCTATAATCAAGGAGATAGGCCGCATTTGCGACTGCGAGTACGGCAAAGATGCGAAGGTTGACGTGGCAATGCGCGTTGTGGCCGACCACGTGCGCACAATCGCCTTCTCGGTGACCGACGGCCAACTTCCGTCAAACGCAAAGGCAGGCTACGTTATCCGTCGAATCCTGCGCCGCGCCGTCCGCTATGGTTACACATTCCTGGGACAGCGTAAATCGTTTATGTACAAATTGTTACCCGTTTTGGTTGACACAATGGGCGACGCCTATCCCGAACTGAAAGCGCAACAGGCTCTGGTTGAGAAGGTTATGAAGGAGGAGGAAGATGCATTCCTTCGCACGCTCGAGACTGGTATCCGCCTTCTCGACAAGATTATGGCCGATGCAAAAGCCGCAGGAAAGAAGGAGATAACAGGTGTGGATGCGTTCACGCTCTACGACACCTACGGATTCCCGCTCGACCTGACCGAACTTATTCTGCGCGAGAACGATTTGACTGTCAATCAGGCCGATTTCGATGTCGAGATGCAGAAACAGAAGGAGCGCGCACGCAACGCCGCAGCCATTGAGACTGGCGACTGGGTTTACCTGCAGGAGGGTGAGTCGGAGTTTGTGGGTTACGACCTAACCGAGGCCGACGTGGAGATTCTGCGCTACCGCAAAATCAAACAGAAAAATCAGGAACTCTATCAGATTGTGCTCAACCGCACGCCGTTCTACGCCGAAATGGGCGGTCAGATTGGCGACACGGGCTACATTGAGGCCGACGGTGAGCGCATTGCAATTATCGATACAAAAAAGGAGAATAAGTTGAGCGTGCATTTGGCAAAATCGCTGCCGAAAGACCCGACGACCACCTTCCGCGCGGTTGTCGATGTTGAACGCCGCCAACAAACGGCCAACAACCACACGGCCACACACTTGTTGCATTACGCTCTGCGTCAGGTGCTTGGCACACACGTTGAGCAGAAGGGCTCAATGGTGTCGCCCGATTGCCTGCGCTTCGACTTCTCTCATTTCCAAAAGGTTACCGACGAGGAGATTCGCAAGGCAGAGCACATTGCCAACAAACTTGTCCGTCAGAATCTGCAGCTCGAGGAGAACCGCAATATGCCTATCGAAGAGGCTAAATCGCTTGGCGCGATGGCTTTGTTTGGTGAGAAATACGGCGACACGGTGCGTGTTATCAAATACGGTCCGTCGATTGAGCTGTGCGGTGGTACTCACGTTCACTCAACAGGCGAGATTGGTTTGATTAAGATTGTGTCGGAGAGTTCGGTTGCCGCTGGCGTCCGCCGTATCGAGGCTGTGACTGCCGAAAAGGCTGAAAATATGTTCGATGCGCAGCAGGATGTTCTTCGCTCTTTGAAGGAGATGTTCAACAATGTGCCCAATCTGGCGCAGACCATTAAAAAGACCGTTGACGAGAACGCCGAGCTGAAGCGCGACATTGAGAAGTTTATGCAGGAGAAAATTCAAAAGATAAAGGCCGATGTTCTTGCAAATGCAGAAACCAAGGGCGATGTGAAACTGTTCCGTCTGCCTGTCGGCATTGAGATGAGCCCTGACGCTCTGAAGGATTTGGCATTCAGAATCCGTGGCGAGGTGAAGGACAAGTTCCTGTTTGTGGCTGGCGCTAAATACGATGGCAAACCGTCGCTGACCATTGCAATGAGCGACGCATTGGTTGCAACTGGCCTGAACGCTTCGCAGACGATTCGCGAGGCTGCCAAAGAGATTCAAGGTGGTGGTGGTGGCCAACCGTTCTTTGCTTCGGCAGGCGGCAAAAACGCCGATGGATTGGACAAGGCCGTGAATATGATTGTTGGAATGATTTGAGATACAGTTAATTGAAATGAAAAAAGCGAAGTCAGGAGAGTGGCTTCGCTTTTTTTGTGGACAAGCGCAAAAAAAACGCCGCAATTAATGCGACGTTTATGTTGTTTATAAATCCGTCAAATCAGCGGAATATTATTATCACCGCAAGTCTTGCGCATATCGTCTGGCCAGATGCTGGCTTGGATTTCGCCAATGTGAGCCTTGCGCAGGAAGAACATACATAGCCGCGACTGGCCAATGCCGCCGCCGATTGAGAGCGGGAGCGAGCCTTCGAGCAGACGTTTGTGGAAGTAGAGTTCCTTGCGCTGTTCCTGACCTGTGATTTCAAGCTGGTGCAGAAGGGCTTTCTTGTCAACGCGGATGCCCATCGACGACAGTTCGAGAGCGTGGCCCAGCACATCGTCCCAAACCAGAATATCGCCGTTCAGGCCAAAATGACCGTCGCCGGTAGGAGTGGTCCAGTCGTCGTAGTCGGGGGCGCGGCCGTCGTGCTTCTCGCCGTTGCTCATCACGCCGCCAATGCCCATAATGAACACAGCGCCGTACTCTTTAGTAATGGCGTCTTCGCGTTCTTTGGCTGTCAGCGTTGGGTACATCTTGCACAAATCGTCGGCATACACAAAGTGGATGCGTTGCGGCAGTTGCGGTTTGATATTTGGAAACATCTCATACACAAGATATTCCGTACGGCGCATTGCGTAGAAGATGCGTTTCACAGTCGTTTTCAAGAAGTCGATAGTGCGGTCGTCCTTGCCGATGCAAAGTTCCCAGTCCCATTGGTCAACGTAGAGTGAGTGGGTGTTGTCGAGCTCTTCGTCGGCGCGGATGGCGTTCATATCAGTGTAGATGCCGAATCCGTTGCCAATCTCGTAGTCGGCCAGAATCATTCGTTTCCATTTGGCCAGCGAGTGCACAATCTCGGCATTCTGCTCTTTCATATCCTTGATGGGGAACGACACGGGGCGCTCTACGCCGTTCAGGTCGTCGTTCAGACCGGTGCCTTTAAGCACGAACAACGGAGCCGTCACGCGACGCAGCCGTAGCTCAGCCGACAGGTTCGATTGAAAGAAATCTTTTATACGCTGTATGCCTAACTCAGTCTGAGTCAGGTTCAAAAGGGGCTTATATCCCTTTGGAATAGTCAGTTTACTCATTTCCGCACATTTTTTGTGCGCCAAAAGTATAAAACATTTTTATTGCCACAATACTTTTTTGAATAATCTGAAATTATATTGTGCGATTTGAATATAAATTTGAAAGTATTTAATGGTGGAATTTTGAAAATTGAAAGTATAAGTCACACTTTCGCGATATAAACCACCGCCATCACATTGGAATACAATGGCTTATCGATTGCAATAAATTGAAATGGATTCCTTAAGAATAAGGTACACCAGCAGTTTTTAGCGTCAGCGTCAGTGTTAGTGTCGCGTCAGCGTCAGCTTAGCAACCGCACTTCTTCTTAAACGAGAATTTGTTCTCTTCGTGGTGTATCAGTCTGACAATGTTCTTTCTGTGAGTGATAATCAGCAGAACGGCTTCGGCCACGGCGAATACCATCAGCGATACGATATGAATCTTGAGAACGAAGATAATCATAATGGGGAAGGTGAGACCGCCCAGCATTGAGCCAAGTGACACGTATTTGCTGATAAGCAGCACCACTACAAACACGCCAAAGCACGCCAGTGCCGACAGCGGACTGAGTGCCACAGCAATGCCCAGAAGCGTTGCAACGCCTTTGCCGCCTTTGAAATGTGCGTAAATAGGGAAGATGTGGCCCAGAACGGCGAAAACACCGAGCAGCAATTGCAGGTTGACAAATGGCTCTGTGCCGCACTCGTAACTTGCAAAATGCGCCAAACTTACAGCCAGAAAGCCCTTCAGCAAATCAATTGCAAAGACAATCAATCCAGGTTTGGTGCCAAGCACACGGATTGTGTTGGTTGTTCCCGCGTTGCCGCTTCCGTGCTCACGCACGTCGATTCCATAAATGCCCTTGCCAAGCCAAACGGCGGTCGGAATTGAGCCAATCAGATAAGCGACCACGCACAAAATTCCGCACAAAATATATTCGTTCATAGTCATTTTAAAGTTTAGAGTTTAGGGGTAAGTGTTTAGAGTTTAAGCGCTTCGCTGTTTAGTTAACTCAACCTTCTCAACACTACACTCTACTCGTTCCCCTTTTACAGAATAATACATAAACAAAAACCCCGCCAAACGGCAGGGTTTCTGAATAAATATTTTCGAACAGCCCGATTAGAGTTTCGGACCTGCAGCAACGAGTGCCTTGCCGGCTTCGTTGGTTGTGTATTTTTCGAAATTCTTGATGAAGCGGCCAGCCAAATCCTTTGCTTTTGCTTCCCACTCTGATGCGTTTGCATAAGTGTCGCGTGGGTCGAGGATAGCAGGATTAACTTTCGGCAGAGCTGTCGGTACTTCGAAGTCGAAGAACGGAATCTTCTTGGTCTCAGCCTTCAGGATTGAACCGTCGAGGATAGCATCGATGATACCACGAGTGTCAGGAATCGAGATACGTTTGCCAGTACCGTTCCAGCCAGTGTTAACCAAGTAAGCCTTAGCGCCAGATTTCTTCATTTTCTTAACCAGCTCTTCAGCGTATTTTGTCGGGTGCAGCTCAAGGAATGCCTGACCGAAGCAAGCCGAGAATGTCGGAGTCGGTTCGGTGATACCACGCTCTGTACCAGCCAATTTAGCGGTGAAGCCGCTCAAGAAGTAGTATTGAGTCTGCTCAGGAGTCAGGATTGAAACCGGAGGCAGAACGCCGAATGCGTCAGCTGAAAGGAAGATAACGTTCTTTGCAGCAGGACCTGCGCTCTTGCCAGCCACTTTCTTAACGATGTTCTTGATGTGGTCAATCGGGTAAGAAACGCGGGTGTTCTCGGTTACGCTCTTGTCAGCGAAATCGATTTTGCCGTTCTTGTCAACAGTAACGTTCTCAAGAAGAGCGTCGCGTTTGATGGCGCCGTAGATGTCAGGCTCGTTCTCTTTCGAAAGGTTGATAACCTTAGCGTAGCAGCCGCCTTCGAGGTTGAACACGCCTTCGTCGTCCCAGCCGTGCTCGTCGTCACCGATAAGCAGACGTTTCGGGTCAGTTGAAAGAGTGGTCTTGCCAGTTCCTGACAAACCGAAGAAGATAGCGGTGTTCTTGCCTTCCATATCGGTGTTGGCAGAGCAGTGCATTGATGCGATGCCCTTCAAAGGCAGATAGTAGTTCTGCATTGAGAACATACCCTTCTTCATTTCACCACCGTACCAGGTGTTGATGATAACTTGCTCGCGGCTCTTAGTGTTGAAAGCAACGCAAGTCTCAGAGTTCAGGCCGAGAGCCTTGAAGTCGTCAACTTTAGCCTTCGATGCGTTGTAGATAACAAAGTTAGGCTCGAAGTTCTTCAACTCTTCGTCAGTCGGTTGGATGAACATATTCTTGATGAAGTGAGCCTGCCAAGCAACTTCAAGTACGAAACGTACAGCAAGGCGGGTAGCTTCGTTGGCGCCGCAGAATGCGTCAACAACATATAACTTTTTGTTTGAAAGTTCTTTGATAGCGATGGCTTTAACCTTTGCCCAAACTTCTTCGCTCATTGGGTGGTTGTCGTTCTTGTAAGCGTCCGATGTCCACCAAACGTTGTTGTGGCTCTCGTCGTTGTCAACAATGTATTTGTCCTTCGGCGAGCGACCAGTGAAGATACCAGTCATAACGTTTACTGCGCCAAGTTCAGTTTCCAGACCTTTTTCGTAGCCTTCAAGAGCAGGATTGATTTCTGCCTTGTAGAGTTCTTCGAACGAAGGGTTGTGTGCGATTACAGTTGAGCCTGTAATGCCGTACTTTGTTAAATCTAAATTGCTCATAATTAATATTTTAAAAAGTTATAACTATATTTTGCTTTTTTGCCGCAAATTTAGTCGGTTTTAAGCAAAAATCAAGCCGAACTTTTTAAATAAATTCTTTTAAGTGAAATTCGTAGAAGATTGTTGTTTGCAGTGATGGTAATCAGTTGATTGTGTGGGTGTTTGTGTGATTTTGTAGAGTGGGGAGGAAGGCATTAGGCAAAAGGCAGAAGGCATAAGACAAAAGATGAAAATTGTGTTTTTCAAGTATTTGCTGTTAATCAATTACGCTTTTCCCATATAATAATTTGCGACGGTTTTTGCTTATAAGAATCTGTATTTCAATAGTTTGATATAATTTTTCCAATATTCTTTATTGTAGATGTCGTATCTGTGATAAATGTTGTCAGAAGCTGGAATGATGTTCTTTTTTGCTTCACAGGTGTACATAATTTTGTATCCGATTATTTTCGCTTCTTCAAGGACTCGTTCGTCATATTGACCATTTGGAAAAGCAATGGAAATAGGATTATGTTGTGTGTTTTTATTGATTTCGTTCCAAGATGTATATAATTCGTTATGAATTTCGGATGTTTCAATAGTTTTCAGGTTTGTATGAGTATGAGTGTGTGACCCAATCTCAACAATTGATGCAGGCAGTGTCTTTAAGTCGTTCCATAATAGCATTTGCGTTTTTTCATATTCATTGTCAATCTCTTTTGCGATATTATCCAATATCTCAACTTTGTTTTTCAATGGTAAAAGTTCTTTATAAATCTGTAATGCTACTTGTTCGGTTTCTTCGTCATTCCTTAAGGTATATTCTTTAGATAAATGCTCATTGCTGATAGTTTTGTTTTCCAGAGCGTATTTCTCTACTATTTTGTTGAGTTTCTGTGTCCAAAATGTTTCCCCAGTTTCGGCAACTTTGGTAACAACGTGTAATGATACGGGAACATTATGTTTGATAAGTATTGGCAGAGCGCATTTTTTGAAATCATAAAAACCGTCGTCAAAAGTTATCACAGCAAACGGTTTCCGAGAATTTGCCGAATCTAAAGAGAGCAATTCTTTTTGGGAAATGATTTTATAATGCCGTTTGATGAATTTTACGACTTTTTCAAAAACTCTTGTCGGAATTGGCGGATATGCAGGTGAATGCTCGTCAGAAACCCTGTGAAAATTAAATACTTGAACGAATGAACTCATTATTTTACTTTTTTATATAAGAACAAATCCAATTAAGATAAAATTTGTAGTCGCAGAGCAGTTTTTCCTGAATATATGTGCGTGGCGAAACAAATGATTTCAATATGTAACCAATTAGAATAAACGTTTTTTTCTCTATTTTAAAGTGTAAAATACTTGATAGTATTTCCTTCGTGGCGGCAAAAAAGTTTATTGTTGTAGTTGCTTTTTTTTTGGTTTTTATCTTATCATTCAAATTTACGCCCAAATTATCTTGTGCGTATTCTTTCCAAATGCCACAACCGATTTTATCTGATATGTCGATACTTGCCCAAAAACGTCCATTCAACTCTAAAATGTATGGTTCCCCGTCTTTTACAATCAAATCGAACATACCAACACCATTCCAACCTATCGCGCGGACCAAATTGATTAGTTTTGTTTCAATACCTTTATCTGCCACGGCTGTTCGTCGGATTATACTTTGCTCACCGAAGTTGTTGACCACATTCCTGTCAAAATAGGAACAAACAATTTCACCGTTTCTTGCATAGAAATTGAATCCTAATTCTTCACCATTTATAAAATCTTGTATTAGAATGGGATAATCGGTGTCGTTGAAATGATTTTTCAGTTCTTCGGTTTTGTCTGACGAAAATGTTGAGTAGGATAATATTTTGTCGTCAACAAATCTTTTCGAGTTGGTTGCTTTAATTATTTTTTTTAAGCCGCCTGTTTCATATTCAGTGAATTCACATTTGTGTACAAGTAATTGTATATGGGCGTCTTCAAAGCCGTAGTTCTTGCTGAAACTAATCAATTTGTATTTGTCAAAAGCGAAATCAATAACGTTTAATTGTGGCATTATGACTTTGCTTTTATTGCTAAATTCGGTATAACATTCTTTGCAAAGCATAAGCCCCAAATCATTTATGGGAATAATCGCTTCATAACAACTGTTGTTTAGTAATGCAAAGACGACTTCTTTCAAAGCCGACACACAGTTCTTGTTTTGAACACATTCGTAATGGCGAATATATTTTGATGAACCCAATGGTATTTCTTCAAAATCAACAACGTCAATAATATAACCTAATTGATGCAATTTTTGAGCGACGAAAAACATTGCTCTAAAGTTAGCCCCAATCAGTAGTATTGACTTGTTGTTTTCCATATACAATTATTTCCCTTTTGTTTCCTAATGTTTATTACGAGTACAAAATTATTAAAAATTGGCCGCGCAAGGATTTCGTGAGCAGTAATTCATTTAAAATGGAGTGGATTTTGGCTCAAATGAACCAATCAATTTTTTTGCCGTCGCAAAATGTGTGGTTGCGAAATGTGAAAACCCCAAAGGGGTGAAATATTACAGTCAGGGGCGTAAGCCCCTGATTTGTTGCGGAATAAGAAAAGAACCCCAAAGGGGTGACACAACCATTATTGCCATTCAGTGCCGCCCTGTCAGGGCTCAATTTGTGTGGTGGGGCGTTTGTGCAGTGGTTCACACCACTGCCTGTGATATGTCGCCCGTTCCGGGCTCAAATCCATATTTTTCGGAAATGAAATCGACAACGTTTTGGTGTGGTATGATTTTCTCTTCGCCAGCTTCAGCACGTTGTACACGCTCTTTCAAAATGCAGTCCATTTCGTTGGGCGTGTGTGCGTTAGGTGATATTCCAATTGTATCCATATCATTCATATTCAAATCAGTTTCCTTACAATTTCGTCGGCAGTGGTTTCTTGCATTTTCATAATGGCAAACCATTTCCGTCCGGCGTCTTTAATCGATGCGCCAACGTGGTAAACAGTGTTGTCGATGAGCAGAAACCGGTCGTGTGATTGTGTCAGAGTTTTTACAACAATCGGCTGATATTGAGCATTATGACTATTGATGTCGAGTTGCAGTTGGGCAGAAATTTGTTTGGTGTAGATTTCGGCTTGCACACCAGAGGCACGTTTGTCGAGCATTGTCAGAACAGTCTCGTCGATATAGTTGTCAATCAAAATTATACGTCGCACTGCGTTTTTTACCAATCGGCAGATAAGTTCGTAGGCGTCAAAAATCTGTCCGTCGAAAAATATGCCTTCAACGGGCGGCAGCGATGTGCGGACAAAGAAATCTATCTTGCTTTCGGTTTGGCTTACGCGTTGTTCGAGTTTCTCAATTCGTTGATTTACAGAGTAACCTTTGAGCAGATACTCTTTCAGCACATTGTTCGCCCATTGGCGGAATTGTGTGCCACGAACCGATTTTACTCTGTAGCCTACAGATATAATTACGTCGAGATTGTAGAACTTTGTTTTATACAGTTTGCCGTCGACAGCAGTTAGTAAGGATTCCTTACATACTGAATTTTTGTCAAGTTCCCCTTCTTTGAAAATATTTGAAATATGTAATGTTACATTGTTTCTTGTAGTTTGAAACAATTCTGCCATTTGCGCCTGTGTCAGCCATACTGTTTCGTCATTCATTCTGACTTCAAGGCGAATAGTATCATTGGGATTGTAAAGTACAATCTCGCTATTATCAACCGTTGGCAAATTGTTTTTCATTGTTTGCCAAAGATATGGCAGATTTTTATTAATATGAAGAAAATTGGATGGGAAGTTAGTAAGGATTCCTTACACACTGAATTGAAGTAGTTCCAAAATGTAACAAGTTCAGATAGTTCGTTTATTTACCACTTCAATCCTTCTCACGACCGCGGATGGAACCTTAAAATCGTATCCCGCAGATATTCCTTGTCGAGGTGGGTGTAAAGTTCTGTGGTTGTGATAGATTCGTGGCCGAGCATTTCCTGGATGGCGCGCAGGTCGGCGCCGCCTTCAAGTAGTTGAGTGGCAAACGAGTGGCGGAATGTGTGCGGGCTGATGGGCTTTTTGAGGCCGATTTTCTGCGCCAAATCTTTGATGATGGTGAACACCATAACGCGCGTCATTGCGTGGCCGCGGCGGTTGAGGAACAGGATGTTCTCGTCTTTGCGGCCGATGTCGAGCGTCTGGCGGTAGTTGTGGATGTAGAGCGTTATCGAGTCCTTCACGCTGCGCCCGATTGGCACAAGCCGTTCTTTGCTGCCTTTGCCGCGGATTTTCAGGTAACTCTCGTCGAAGTGCAAATCGGTGAGTTTCAGGCTGATGAGTTCCGACACGCGCAGCCCGCAGCCGTACAAAGTCTCAAGAATGGCGCGGTTGCGGTAGCCCGTCTCGCTGTCGAGGTCCACGGCTTCAATCAGTTGGTCAATCTCTTCGGGCGAGAGCACCGTGGGCAGTTTGCGGCCAAGTTTTGGTGTCTCAATCATTTCCGACGGGTCGTGTTCGATAACGTCGTGAATGACAAGGTATTTGAAAAACGATTTGATGCCCGACAGAATCCGTGCCTGCGAGTGGGCGCTCATATCCTGGCTGGTGTCCATATCGTCGATGAAGGCGCGGATGTCGGCCTGCGTCACGGTGAGCGGCCCTTCGGTCTGCGCGAAATCGATAAACTTCTGAATATCTTTCATATAGGCTTCGATGGTGTTCGCCGAAAGCGATTTCTCGAGTTTCAGAAAGTTCTTGTAACTTGTCAGATAGTCGGCCCAAACCATAATTCACTGATATTTAATCGATAAACATATTTTCGTACTTAATCAAACAAAAATACTCTAAAATTGGTATGTTTGTCGGCATTGAACGTATTTTTTAAACATAACAATATGAATCTTTTAGAACAAATCAAAGAGAACGCCAAGCGGCAGAAACAGACAATTGTTCTGCCCGAGGGCTACGAAGAGCGCACAATCAAGGCCGCCGACGCGGTGATTGAGCAAGGCATTGCCGACATTATCCTGATTGGCAACAAGGCTGAACTTGAGAAGAAGGCCGCCGATTTCGGGTTGAAAAATATCGCGAAAGCGCTGATTGTTGACCCCGAAGACCACCCGCGCAAACAGGAATTTATCGACAAACTGGTCGAACTGCGCAAAAACAAGGGAATGACACCCGAAGAGGCCGCCCGTCTGCTCAAAAATCCGCTCTATTTGGGCGCGATGATGGTGAAGATGGGTATGGCGCAAGGCGAGGTGGCCGGTGCCGACAATGCCACTGGCGACGTGCTGCGTCCTGCTTTCCAAATTGTGAAGACGAAGCCCGGAATCTCTTGTGTATCAGGTGCTTTTGTGATGGTGCTGAAGGACAAATCGTGGGGACAGAACGGCATTATGGTGTTTGCCGACTGCGCCGTGCTTCCGGTGCCCACCGCGCCCGAGTTGGCGCAGATTGCCGTTGAGTCGGCCAAGACCGCCAAGGCTATCGCCTGCATTGACGACCCGAAAGTGGCCATTCTGTCGTTCTCGACCAAAGGCAGCGCAAAGCACGAGGTTGTCGACAAGGTGATTGAGGCCACCAAACTGGCTCAAGAGATGGCGCCTGAACTGAAAATCGATGGCGAACTTCAGGCCGACGCGGCTATTGTGCCGGGCGTGGCCAAGAAGAAAGCCCCGGGCAGCGACATTGCCGGACAGGCCAACGTGCTGGTGTTCCCGTCGCTCGAAACAGGCAATATCTGCTACAAACTGGTTCAGCGTTTGGGCAACGCCGAGGCTTACGGCCCGATTCTTCAAGGTATGGCGGCGCCAATCAATGACCTGTCGCGCGGATGCTCTGTCGAGGATGTAATCAACGTTATCGCAATCACCTGCAATCAAGCCATTGCATTGAAGAAATAAAAAGTTTAGAGGGTTGAGAAGGTTAGAAAAAAGTTGAGTTGAATCAAAAAATCCTAACTACTAACTTCTAAATCCTAAATTATAAAAGAAAGATTATGAACGTATTAGTATTGAATTGCGGCAGTTCGTCGCTCAAATACCAACTCATTGATATGAACACCCGCAGTGTCCTGGCAAAGGGTATCTGCGAGAAAATCGGAATCGAGGGCTCGTCGCTCACGCACAAACCGACAGGCAAAGAGCAACTTGTTGTAAATCAGCCGATGCCCGACCACAAAGCGGCTGTCAAGCTGGTTATGGACGCGTTGCTCGACAAGAAATACGGCGTGGTGAAGTCGATGAACGAGATACAGGCTGTTGGCCACCGCGTGCTGCACGGCGGCAAGTTCTACAGCGGCTCAATCCTGATTAACGACGATGTGAAGCGCGTCATTCGCGAGTGCTTCGACCTTGGCCCGCTGCACAATCCTGCAAACCTTATCGGCATTGAGGCCTGCGAGAGTCTGATGGGCTCGACGCCGCAGGTGGCCGTGTTCGACACCGCCTTCCACCAAACAATGCCCGAAAAGGCTTATCTGTACGCGCTTCCGTATGAGTATTACGAAAAATATGCCATTCGTAAGTACGGCTTCCACGGCACGAGCCACTGGTACGTGTCGGGCCGCGCCATTGAGTTTGGCAAACTTGACCCGAAGAAGTCGAAAGTGATTGTGGCTCACCTGGGCAACGGCGCAAGCATTTCTGCGGTTGTCGGCGGCAAGTGCGTCGATACAAGTATGGGCCTGACACCGCTCGAGGGCTTGGTTATGGGCACCCGCAGCGGCGATATCGACCCTGCTGTGGTTCAGTATATTGCGAACAAAGAGAAACGTTCGGTTGACGATGTTCTGAACATTCTGAACAAGAAATCGGGTGTGCTGGGTGTTTCGGGCGTATCGAGCGATTTCCGCGACCTTGAGGCCGCCGCAAAAGCCGGCAACGAGCGCGCAAAAATCGCCTTCGATTGTTTTGTTTACCGCGTGGCCAAATATATTGGCAGTTACGTTGCCGCAATGAACGGTGTTGACGCAATCGCCTTCACCGCTGGTCTGGGCGAGAACAACGGTGCCGCCCGCAAGGCAATCTGCGACTATCTGACCTATCTGGGCATTGAACTCGATGCCGAGAAGAACCAAATCCGCGGCGAGGAGGTTGTTATCTCAACACCTGCGTCGAAAGTCAAAGTGCTGGTTATCCCGACAAACGAGGAACTGGCCATTGCGCTGGAGACGGTGAGGATTGTCAAGGGGTGAATAACTGAATAATTGAATGCGTGAAGGATTGAATTAATTGATTAATAGTTTGATAAGAAAAAGCGAAGTCAGGAGTTGGCTTCGCTTTTTTTGTGGTGTTTGGTTGTATTAAACTAACACTTAAATTGATTTTACTTAAATTTTTCATTATAAACCTTCTGCAACTCAAACATTTCGTCGCGCAGGCGGGCGGCTTCCATAAAGTCGAGTTTGTCGGCGGCACGTTCCATTTGCTTCTTGGTCTTGTCGATGGCCTTCTGCAGGGCTTCGCGGCTCATATAGGCCACAACGGGCTCGGCGGCAAGGTTCACCTTCTCGGGTTCGACATAATACTGCGCGGCAGCGGTCTCGTCGGTACCCACGGTGCGGCGCTTGGCCTTGACAATCTGCGTCGGGGTGATGCCGTGCTCTTCGTTGTAGCGTAACTGCTTCTCGCGACGGCGGTTGGTCTCGTCGATGGTGCGCTGCATTGAGTCCGTTATTTGGTCGGCATACATAATCACAAGGCCGTTCACGTTGCGGGCGGCGCGGCCTGCGGTTTGCGTCAGCGAGCGCTCGTTGCGCAAGAATCCTTCCTTGTCGGCGTCCAAAATGGCCACAAGCGACACTTCGGGCAGGTCAAGGCCTTCGCGCAGCAGATTGACGCCCACAAGCACGTCGAAAAGGCCGTTGCGCAGGTCGTCAAGAATCTTCACGCGCTCGAGCGTGTCCACGTCGCTGTGGATGTAGTTCGACCGTATCCCCATACGGGTCAGGTATTTCTGCAACTCTTCGGTCATACGCTTGGTGAGCGTCGTCACAAGCACACGCTCGTCTTTGGCGGCCCGCTTGTTGATTTCGGCCACAAGGTCGTCAATCTGGTTCAGGCTCGGACGCACGTCAATCGGTGGGTCGAGAAGGCCCGTCGGGCGAATCACCTGGTCAACAATCACGCCGCCGCACTTGGTCAGTTCGTAGTCGGCGGGTGTGGCGCTCACATACACGGTCTGACCCGTCAGCGCTTCAAACTCGTCGAACTTCAGCGGACGGTTGTCGAGAGCGGCAGGCAGGCGGAATCCGTATTCCACAAGGTTTTCCTTGCGCGAGCGGTCGCCACCGAACATTGCGTGAATCTGCGGCACGGTGACGTGACTTTCGTCGATGACCGTGATGAAATCCTTCGGGAAATAATCGAGCAGACAGAACGGCCGTGTGCCAGCCGCGCGCCCGTCGAAATATCGCGAATAGTTCTCAATACCAGGGCAGTGGCCCAATTCGCGTATCATTTCAAGGTCGTAGTTCACGCGCTCGTCGAGCCGCTTGGCTTCTAGGTGCTTGCCGATGCTGTTGAAATACTCAACCTGCGCCACAAGGTCGTCCTGAATCATTCGGATGGCCTGTTGGATGCGCGTTTGCGTTGTCACGAAGATGTTGGCGGGGTAGATGGAAACCTGTTCGGGGCGGTCGATGACGCTGCCGTTCAGCGGGTCGAAAACTTCGATTTGGTCAATCTCGTCGCCCCAAAACATTAGGCGGTAGGCCGAATCGCCGTAGGCAAGATAGACGTCGACCGTGTCGCCCTTCACGCGGAACGTGCCGCGGCTAAAATCCACTTCGTTGCGCGAGTAGAGCGCGTCGACAAGGCGGCGCAGCAGTTGGTTTCGGCCAACGTTTTCGCCCACCTTCACGCTGATGCTGTTGCTGTAGAAATCGTCGGGGTTGCCGATGCCGTACAGGCACGACACGGACGAAACCACAATCACGTCGCGGCGGCCCGACAGCAGCGACGACGTGGTGTGCAGACGCAGTTTCTCAATCTCGTCGTTGATGCTCAAATCCTTCTCAATGTAGGTGTCCGTCACGGGAATGTAGGCTTCGGGCTGATAGTAGTCGTAGTACGACACGAAATACTCAACCGCATTGTTCGGGAAAAACTCTTTGAACTCGCTGTAGAGCTGCGCCGCAAGCGTCTTATTGTGGCTCAAGATGAGCGCTGGACGCTGCGCCTGCTCAAGCATATTGGCAATGGTGAACGTCTTGCCCGAACCCGTCACGCCAAGCAGCGTCTGATACTGCTGGCCGCTGTTCAGGCCGTCCACAAGTTGCCTGATGGCTTGCGGCTGGTCGCCCGTAGGCTTGAATGGCGAGTTAATCTCGAGACGCATTTATTGATTAACTGATTGACTGATTAATAGATTAACTGAAGGATTGAAGGATTCAACAGCGAAGCGTTTAAACTTGTTCAACCTGTTAAACGTTCTCAACCTTCTCAACTTTCTAAACCTTCACTACTTCTTATAAAAAATCATATAAACAGGATAATGGTCGCTATATCCGCCGTAGTATTTGCCTGAATATGAGCGCGAAGGGGCGATGTCGCCGTTGTTTTCCTTAAAACTGATGAAGTCGGGCGCAAAGATGTAGCCCGTTGGCTCATAAAGGCGGAAACCCTTGGTGCGGGTGAGCAGCGGATTGCTCACAATCAAGTTGTCGAGCATTGAGTATTCGCCTTTGTAGTAATAAGTTCCGCTGCCGAACTTGCCTTTGTTCTTCTGCTGCAGGTCGAACATAATATTGTTCAGACGGCTGTACTGGCTCGGCTCTTTGGCTTGCAGAATCTCATAGACGCTCTCGTCGCTTGGCTCGTCGTTCATATCACCCATAATCAGAATGTTACACTGTGGGTCGCGCTTGATGATTGAATCGGTGACAGATTTCAGGCGGTCGGCGCATTGCGCGCGCTTGCCGCTCGTTTTATCCTTACCGCCAATCCTTGATGACCAATGGTTTACAAATACGTGCAGAGTGTCTTTTCCCGAGAGTCCTTTCACATACAAGATGTCGCGAGTGCGGTCGTTGCCCGGTCGCAACCGTACGTTGAAAGCCTTATGACTTACATATTTGAATGTCTGCGGGTTATATAGCAGTCCGCAGTCGATGCCGCGTGGGTCGGGGCCTTCTTCAAGAATGCATTGGTAGCCTGCGCCTTTGATGGCCGGTTGCGCAGCCAAATCTTTAAGCACAGCAATATTCTCGGCTTCTATAATGCCCACAATGTCAGGAAATTGACCTGATGTGGGATTCACTGCCGCAATAGCTTCCGAAAGGTGCTGCAGCTTCTCGTTGTATCGCGCCGATGTCCATTCCTTTTTTCCCGTAGGGGTGAACTCGTCATCGTTTTTGCCGGCAATGTTGACTGTATCAAACAGATTCTCAACATTGTAGCTCATAACGGTAAAGAACGTTTTACTGTTCCATTTGGCGGGTTGCGCATTGGCGGCCATACAAGCCACAGCAAGCATTGTTGTGAAAATAACTCTCATAGTCCTTAATTTTTTTGCAAATATACGCTTTCCGTTCGCCATTTTCATTAGCGACGCCAAATTCTCTTACAATATTGAATTCATTTTTTGTTAATAACATCGGTATAAAAAAATTGCGAATTTGACATCATTTGTTTTTTTTTGTCAAAAGAAAATTTTCGAAAAAATGAATTTAAAACTTCTTTGCACATCATTGTGCATAATGCTTTGTGCGGGCACGTTTGCACAGGTGAAGGGCGGCCACAACACAAAGCTGTCAAAACTTTACACATCAGGCAAATACGAGATTTGTCTGTTTAAGGCAGAAGATATGTGCGCTGATCAGGCTGCTGGTCGTGAAGCCGAGCCCCATCTGTATGCAGCTATGTGCTATGTGAAACTCTATGAGTCGTCGGACCCCGAAGTGGCTGCCGATTATAAGGACGGTATGCGTCAGGCTGTGAAGTACACGCAGAAATTCATCCGTAAGGACATTGAAGGTGAGCTTGTGGCGCAAAACTCTGATTTTATCGATCTTATAAAAAAACACGTCAAGGCCGAAATCAAGACCAATTTTGACAAAGGAAACTATTCAAAAGCCGCCGCTGCAGCCAAAAATTACGAAAAGCTGTATCATAAAACTGATTACTTGTTTATGTACTATTCGGGTATTCTGAAGTGTATGTCGAACAACGAGACGCAAGGTGTGCACGAGATGTCAGATGCGCGCGCCAAACTGTCAGAGAAAATTGTCAACAACGAGCCCATCAAGGCGGACCCTATTGTCAAGAGCCTGATTGTTGATGGCATTATGAAATACACCCAGGACCTTCTGAACGAGAAGCGCAAGAAAGACGCTGAGTCGGTTATCACGCTGGCTAACAAGATTTTCCCGAACGATGGCTACATCACGGTTCAGTATAATATGATTGTTGGTAAAAACTGATTTTCAGTAGGTTAAAATATAAAAGCGCGGCTGTTGGTCGCGCTTTTTTTATGCTGATGCGGTTGTTCAGAATCCGATTTTTGCCGAGAACGATGTCTTTCCGTTGGCAAGTTCGCCTGAAACTACAAATGCGTCGCCATCTTGCTGGCACAAGAGCGTAACATTTTCGCCTTCAGGCATTTCGTGCTGAAAATTTATATCGACAGATTTGGCAGTGTGCGTGTTAAGATAGTCAATGTTGATGCAGTCCATTGTCCAGTCGAGATAGCGCATACTGGTCAGGTGCTTGTTCATATCAAGGTCGCTGAACATTACGCGGCGAGTGGTTTTGGCGGCCGTATCGCTGTTGGCGGCCGGCACTTTGGCGGTGTTCACGTTCAGGTGTTCCTGCTCAAAGTTGAACTGTGCGATGCTCTCAACAATCGACTGCACATTGCACAGGCTACGGTTCTCGAAACTCATTATCACCCAATCAGATGCACCTTCGGCAAGTAATGTCCCGGTTTCGTCGGCAATCTGGAAATAGCGGCGAGCGAACAAGCGGTTATAGCCTGACGGCCAAGTGGTTAAGGTTACTTTCTGATGCCATACCGGTGTTTGGTAAATATCGAAATGCACTTTCGACAGTGCCCAAAACGCGTTGTGATTGTCCTGCAAGCTCTTGTGACCAATGCCGAGCCGTTCGGCGTGCATACTGGCCGCTTCAATGAAATAGGCGAACAGCGCGCCCGGTTTGGCCAATTTGCGCGAGTCGGCGTTGTTGGTATAAACCTGAAAAGTGGTTTTGAATTTGTCAGCCATTGTTTTTAGAATTTGCCAAGCCGATAGCAAATTTTATGCCGAAATGTTCAGAAATGGTGATTTGAAGTTGGGACTTCAGACAACAGACAACAGACAACGGACTACAGACTTTGGTCAGTGGTCGTAATTCGTAATTCAAAATTCGTAATTAACTAACACCCAATCTCGACAGCTATTGTGACCAGCACTATTCCTAAATCAACCCGTGAATCAGCTTGTAAGCAATCGAGCCAGGCTGCGGGCTTGCGGGGCAGTTGTCGCGGCTGAACCAGTCGGCGTCGGCAATCTCGTCTTTCTGCAGGCGGATTTCGCCGCTCTCGTAATCGGCTGTGTATCCGAGCATTAGTTGGTCGGGGAAGGGCCAGCTCTGACTGCCGCGGTAGCGGATGTTCTTGACCTTAATGCCGATTTCTTCCTGCAATTCGCGTTCAACGGCGTGCTCGGGTGTCTCGCCGCCTTCAATGAACCCCGCAATGCAGGCGTAGATGTCCTGATTGCGCTGAACGTGGCGGGCAAGCAGAATCTTGTCGCCGCGGCTCACAAGCACAATCACGCACGGCTCAATGCGCGGGAAATGAATCTTTCCACACTGTGGGCATTCGCGGGCGGTAAATTGCTTGCTTTCTGTGAGTTTTGTACCGCACGTGCAGCAGAACTGCGTGCTCTGCCGCCAGTTGGCCACGGCCTTTGCCCGCGACACGCGGAAAACCGTCTGCTCATCGCATTCGGTGTAGAATTGGCGGATTGTTTTGGTTATGAAGCGGTCGGGCAGTGGTGCTGTTGTTTCAAAGTTTAATGCGCAAATATTAAACTCTTGTTCTTCAAATAAATCAGCCTTGTTATCTAAAGTTTTTATTTCAATCAGGTCAGCAAACGTTACGGCGCTGCCGTCGGCTTTCAGCACAATGTTCCGTCCTGTAAGTGCAAAACATTGGCAATTAGTCGTTTGCGGATTCTCTATTATCGGCATAGTCTGATGGTTTCGTTTTAAATGTAAGGGCAAAGTTGGGGAATTTTTGGGTTAAAACATAGGCATATGGATTGTAATTTAATACTGAATGTGTCTGAAATTTTGCTAATTTTGTACAAACAAAAAAAGTTGTTATGCCAGAAATTGTAAATTCTATGGAATAATAATTAAGATGTTCTTTAAGCCTAAAGAGCATGAGCCGTCTCATATACACGCTATATACAACGAGTATGTGGGATTGTTTAATATTCAAACATTTGAGATGTTTGAAGGCGATTTGCCGCAAAAAGCACAAGATCTTGTTCGCGAATGGCTTGAACAGCATTCCAAAGAATTGCAAGAAATGTGGGATAAACAAGTAGTTTATAAACTTCCGCCGTTATGATTCCGAGAATTAAACATATAATGCCTATGTCAGGCTACAATTTGTATGTTGAGTTTGACGACGGCCGTAAGGTGAAATACAATCTTATGGACGATATTGCTTCGTTACCCAACTATTCAATGTTGACTGACGTCGCCGGGTTGTTTGAGCAAGCCACGCTTGACAGCAGTCGCACTATTGTCTATTGGAACGACCTTGTCGACCTGCCGAGTGACGCGATTTATGAATATGGGAAACCAGTGTAATCTTGCGAGAAAATCTTGTCCAAATCCCTTCAATCCGCGTCATCTGCGTTCTTCACCCATTCCCCAAACCACCGCGCCAACCAATGAGCAAGAAACAGATTGGCAATGACGGCAATTGTTGCTACAAGACTATAAATAACAATCTCTAAAATCTCTGCTTTAAATAACCCAATGCAATCGGCTATCAGCCAAATGCTTACGGGCAGAACCAAAATGCTTGTGGCAAGCGCCGGAATGTATTTTCGGATGACAACAGCCTGTCCAATATGAACAACCAGATGCAGCGTGAAGGCGATGAATGTTCCCAGCCAGAGCAGGTCGAAAATGCGGATGCCGGTGAATGTCAAACCGCAGATTATCAGTAATATGACAAACTCTTCGGCAACGGCAAGTGCAAAGCCTGCGGTGGATGTGAGATTGTTGAAAATGAACTTGAATGGCGGAAAACGCTTGCTAATGTCGGCGCCGTTGCGCGCCAGCCACACCCGCATTCCGATAATCTCTTCGAAATCGTGAAAAACAAACAGCAGCGGTAAAAGCCAAACGTAATGTTCCATGTAGTTTTGTTAAGTAGTTGCCAATCATTGTTTTGCGTAATCTGCACAGGTCGGCGGCAACCGTTTATTTTCACCACATAGTTAGTGCTTTTTTCTGTTTAAAACGAATGAAAACCGAAAATGGCTTACAGCGCATATTTTTATGTCGATTGTCGGCTTTTAAGTTGTTATCAATCGCATAAACTTATATTGTATGATTGGTCATTTTGGCTATTTTTATGGCTACTGTGATGAAAAAGCGATTTGCAATATTATTGTCGGCTTTGATGGTTTTGGCGTGCGGAACATTAAGCGCACAGCCAACTGACAGCCTTTTGAATCTTCTGTCCGCCACCCGTGATGCCGACAGACGGGCCGACATTTACACTCTGTTGTCGGAAATCAGCATCGGCAGCGACGACTCAAAATCCGAAATCTATTTCAGTAATGCCGTGTCGGTTTGCCTGAAGGCGAAGAACTACGGCAAGGTTTTCGACATAATGCAGAATCGAATCGCCTTGTGCGACAGTCTCGGACGCATCGATTTGGTTGTCAAGGCTATCGACAGCCAGCAACAAGCCATCGAAGAGACCGAAATGTATTCCGAAGCCGGAAAAGTCTACGTCAGTGCTAGTTACGCCTTGATTAATGCCGAAGACTATGAATTGGCAGCCGTCTGCCTGATGCGGTCGCAGGCCATGTCGGAAGCGGCCAACGACACGGTTTCGATGATTCGCGACGCCTTCAATATAGGCTATTGCTACAGCATGATTAAAGATGAGATTAAGGCTACTGATTATTTCAAGGAAGCAGAGCGACTGACAATTCTTTGCGGCGATTTCAAGGGCCTGATTGACATCTATATGAACCTTGGCACCGCCTACGAGCACCGCCACATTCTCGACACGGCGCTTGAGTATCATTTCAAGTCATTGGAATACAGCAAGCAGAACAACGACAAGTCGCTGCTGTGGCTGCTATATTATAATGTGGCTTACACATATTTCGACTATGGCAATTACGACGAAGCGCTCGACTATTGTCGGAAGTCGCTTTCGGCTGAAGAAGTTGAGAATTTTCAATGGAAAAAAGACTACGCCATGCTCAACTCGCTGAAGGCTGAAATCTTCACAAAAATGGCTAACCCCGATTCGGTTATCGCGTGTCTGCAGCAGTGTTTGAAATACAATAGGCTGAAAAACGACAAACGAAAAGAAGCCGAGTCGCTCTGCCGTATAGCCGATGTCTATTGCTCGGTCGGGAACTACCGTCAGGCGCTCGATTTCTACAATCAGTCGCTCAGTCTGAGCCGCAACGCCAATCTGCTTGAGCAGCAGCGTGACGCGCTCAAAGGTCTTGCCAATCTCTACGCCGACAGGCACAATCAAACGCTCGCCTATAACGCTTTGGCTGAAGCCAACCGTATTACCGACAGTCTGCTCAGTATTGAGAAAGAGCAGGGGGATAAATCGCTCACACAGCAGTTGCAGGCGCGCGAGCGCATAATGCTTATTGAGCACGAGATTGTGCAGAACCGCCAGAAACAGCAGTATGAGAATGAACGGCAGGCGGTGCGGCACCGGACACTGATGCTGTCACTTGGCATTCTGTCGCTGATTGTGGCCGTGGCGGCGGCTTGGCTCATGCATGTGCGCCACATTAACTCGTTGCTGAAAAAGGCCAATAACGAGATCAACATGCAGAAAACCCAACTCGAAGAAGCGTCGCTCAAGGTGCGCCGGCGCTATGAGTTTCTCGGTTTGCTTATCAATACCGTTCCAACGCCGCTTTTCTTTGTTAGGAAGTCCGACCACACGGTAGTGGGCTGCAACGAAGCATTTGAGCAACTTTGCGGTGTTCCGCGCGACGCAATAATGCATGCCACACTCGACAGCCTGCGCCAGATGACAGGCATCGATTGGTATCCCGACAAGACACGCGATTTTGGCACAGTGAGCCGTATGCGCTTTGCCGACGGCCGCCAGCGCGATGTGATTTGCTACATCAACGACCTTACAGATGAAGGCGGATACGGCGATTTGGCTTCGCTCGTAATTGTCGACGTTACTGAACTCGAGAACATCAGACGCGAACTGTGCGAGTCGCAGAAGAACCTTGAAGACGCTTTGAGTGTCAAAGCCAAATTCTTCAGCATCTTCGCCCACGACCTGAAAAATCCGTTCAACGGTATTCTAGGCATGACCAGTCTGCTCGCGGAATACTATGAGAATTACACGGACGATGAAGTCAAGCGTTATCTGAAAGTTATAAACGATTCTGCCACACATGTTTACAATATGCTGACCAATCTGCTCGATTGGGCAAAATCGCAATCCGGCATGCTCGAAGTGAACCCTGCCGACTTCTGCATAACCGAACCAATCAACGAAGCAATCGCTGTGAATGGTTATAATATTGATTTAAAGCAGATTAAAATCGATTTACAGATAGAGCACGACTACACCGTGGTTGCCGACAAGAATATGGTGCTGACTATTTTCCGCAACCTGATTGGCAATGCGCTGAAATATACGCCTGCGGGCGGACGCATAACCATCACTGTGAACGATGGCGGCTCAGACTATGCATGGATTGCCATCAGCGACACCGGTATCGGCATATCGCCCGAGAACCAGAAGCGGCTTTTCAACGCCAGCCATCCAATAACAACGCCCGGTCTTGCCGACGAGAAGGGCTCGGGCTTGGGGCTGATTATCTGCCAGGAATTTGTCCGCCGCAATGGCGGCAACATCTCTGTCGTCAGTGAAGTGGGCAAGGGAACAACCTTCGTCTTCAATCTCAAAAAGGCGTGAGAGTGTCACCAATCCTTTTCCCTGACTTTTTGCAATCCTTGAGAATTTTATTGTTTGTGCAGCGTCGGCTATGTATTTTTGACGCGAAAAATTAAGATTATGGCAACAAAACTCAAATGTTGGATTGATGCCGCGCGGCTGCGGACATTGCCGCTCTCGGTGTCGGGAATAATTGTTGGGTGCGGAATGGCGTATGCCGATTATTGGAAATGGTTGAACGGTGGCGGTTTCAACGGATGGCTTTTTGCCTTGCTTATGGCCACAACAATATTGTTGCAGATATTGGGCAATTTTGCCAACGATTTGGGCGATTTTCAGCATGGCACCGATAATGAGAACCGTGTGGGGCCGCAGCGTACGCTGCAAAGCGGCGGATTGACTGTGGATGCCATGAAACGCGGAATAGTGGTTGCCGCAGTGCTCTCGTTCATCGTCGGTCTGCTGATGCTGTGGGTTTCGTTCGGCTTTGGCGTTGGATTTTGGGCGTTTTTGGGCATCGGCATCGCCGCAATTGTGGCTGCAATGCGGTACACAATGGGACGCAATCCGTTCGGCTATCGCGGTCTTGGCGACCTGATGGTGCTCATTTTCTTTGGATTGGCAACCGTTGTCGGCTCATATTTCATCATGACGCACCAAATCAATGCCAATGTGCTTATGATGGGATTAGCCATCGGCTTTATGAGCGTAGGCGTGCTTAATGTCAACAATTTGCGTGATTCGGCCAGCGACCGTCTGTCGGGGAAAATTACAGTGGTTGTGAGATTCGGCACACGATTCGGGCAGATTTACCATCTCTCGTTGTGCATTGTGGCTGTGGTTCTGATTTTTGCAAGTCTGTTTGCCGGGCGCTATCACGAGTCGGTAGGACCTGCTTTGGGGGCTCTATCGTTGCCTGTGGTGTTGCTGATGGCGCACGGAATAAGGGTTTTCAAAGCCGAAGATGTCAAAACTCTCGATCCGGAACTTAAAAGGCTGTCACTCACTACATTGCTGATGTCGGTGCTTTATGTTGTCGCTTATATGTCGACAACGTTCAGGGCAACTGTTTGTTGGTAAGTTATTCTGCATTTTTACTGCAGGAATCATATCTTCAAACCATTTGTTCTGACTGTTCAGGCAACAATAGACAAAATACGTGAATTGTAAATCGCTT
Source organism: Salinivirgaceae bacterium (assembly GCA_017557785.1). Classification (GTDB taxonomy): domain Bacteria; phylum Bacteroidota; class Bacteroidia; order Bacteroidales; family SZUA-534; genus RUG13583. The sequence goes on along the minus strand of JAFYYA010000064.1, from coordinate 10,329 downwards.
GTTTTTAGACTGATATATGAAAACATCTCGATAAAAAACAAAAGATGAAACAATTGATTGCCACTTGATATTTTTTATACATTTGCACCGCAAAACGGAACGGAGTTTAGCGCAGTTGGTAGCGCGCTACGTTCGGGACGTAGAGGTCGCTGGTTCGAATCCAGTAACTCCGACAAGCTCGACATTCAGTCGGGCTTTTTTTGTGCCTGAAGCAAATCATCAATCTATTATATTCGCAACATAAAACATTCGGTTTATGACTTTTGTAATGATAGCGGCGGCGGTTCTGCCCGCATTACTTTTGTGGCTCTACACTTGTAAGCATGACACCCGGCTCGAGCCGATGTCGCAGATGGTTAAGGCGTTGCTGTACGGAGCAGCCATCAGTGTGCCGCTCATATTCATCGAGTTGGCCATAAGCCACCTGTTTTTCGGTGTTGAAGGCAGTCCGGAAACGCTTGTGGAAACAACCGCAGAAGCCTTTTTTGTGGCGGCTTTACCCGAGGAAGTTATGAAACTTATTGCGCTCTGCATTGTGCTGCATCACAATCCATTTTTCGATGAGCACTACGATGGCATCGTCTATGCAGTGTGCGTCGGGTTGGGCTTTGCGGCAGTTGAGAACATCGGCTACATAGTCAGCAGCGACGATTGGCTGGGAGTGGCCATTGCGCGCGCTTTGCTGTCAGTGCCGGGGCATTACGCCTTTGCGGTGCTGATGGGCTACTATCTGTCGCTTTACCATTTCAGTCATCGGTCATTCAAGAACCTTGTGTGCATTCTGCTTGTGCCTGTGCTTGCTCACGGCATCTATGATGCAATCGCGATGTCTGGCAAGGTTGATCCGGCCATCGGTGGTTTCAGTACCGCTTTGCTGATTTATTTCTGTGTGCGGATGCACAAGTTCGCCCGCAAACGGATGATGGCTCAGATTAGCAAAGACAAAAATCTTGTCAATTTCGAGTTTAAGGCTTAACCGTTCGGTGTTATATGCAAAAAGGCAGCACAAAGACGGTTTTTCTGGGCTAGGAGCGTGCTGCAAATTTTTCCACACATTTTTCCTTACAGATGATTTTGGGTTATAAGGAATTTATAATCAGCGAATTTTGCGTTAAAACGTTGCTTTTAAACTCGCTCAGATTTCGATAAATGCATCTGATTCGTGTTCTTGACGGCAAAAAGTCGAAAAATTGGATTGTCAGCGCGGATTCTGCCATGTTTTTCATGTGATATAATTTTTGACTAGGGTGGGTGATGCTAATGGTAGTGCGGTATGCAGGGCGAAATGGGATAGGGGAGCCTTCTCTCTATAAAGCGGATTTGCTTTGTACAGAATTTTGCCGAAAATAGAAGAGTTGTTTATTTAACAATAATCAAGACGCGAATAAACATTGTCCGAACAGGGATTTGTTTGGTGTAAAATTGTGAATCGCCCCAAGTTTTACACTTATTAACGGATATAAAACCATGATGTATTTGTCGACTAATCAGTATTTTATATCATTTATTTAAATCATTGCTACAATGATTTATGCAAAAATAGATGGTTTTATATAACATTTTAATAAAAACTATCATCTAAATTGTAGATAACCAATAAAATGCAAGATTTATTTGAATTAAAATAATAAGGCAAATATTTGCTTGATTCAAATATTGGTTACAAATGTGAAAATTTGCCTATTTAAAAATGTAAATACCACCAAATTCAATAAATGTTACATTTGTAAAAACATTTATTTGCTATGGAAATACGTGAACGGATTGCAAAGATTATTGCTTTAGAAGGTGTAACGGCAGCGGCATTTGCTGATATGGTAGGCATACAGCGCTCAAATGTGTCACACATATTGAATGGCCGCAGCGGCCCAAGCCTTGAGTTACTACAGAAAATTCTTTCCACCTTTCCGCATTACAACACCGATTGGCTTGTGATGGGACGTGGCGAGATTCGTCGCCAACCGGTCCAAAAGACAATCTTCGATGAGATTGGCGAGCCCGATCCTTATGTGGATAACGTTCCGGATAGTCCGGACAATGGTGGAAATCCTGCGGCAGACGATATGGCTGCTGTTTCTGAGTCTGAAACTCAACCGGCTGAATCACAAAGTAATTCACAAGCACCATCTGATCAGGTTGTTGGCCAATCTGTTAACTCGACCACAACAACGATTGCTGCCACTGCAGGCCGTTCGTCCGAAGTCAAACAGGTGTTGGTTTTGTATTCCGACAACACATTCTCTGTATATAATAAACAGTAAATTAGTTTGTTACAACAATACTTGGTTGTTAGCAAATTGTAGATATAAGTATGGCGCAGGGACTTTCTTCGCGCCGTATTGTTTTATCTTTGAGTGTTTTTAAACGTCATTTCCAATGTACAGGACAATAATTCGCCCTTTGCTGTTCCGTATCGACCCCGAACGCATTCATAGTGTGATAAATACGGGGTTGAAAGTGGCCAATGGCATCGGGTTGGGACATTTGATGGGATTGATCTATAATCCAAAGAGTTTACAAATGGAAACCGAGTTTTGCGGCATCAAATTCCCTAACAAAATAGGTGTAGCCGCCGGTTTCGACAAGAATGCCGAAGTGTATAAAATGCTAGGACACTTAGGGTTCGGTCATGTTGAGATTGGCACCGTAACGCCGCGTCCGCAGCCAGGAAACCCTAAGCCGCGATTGTTCCGTCTGCCTGCCGACAGCGCTCTCATCAACCGCATGGGCTTTAACAACAAAGGTGTTGACGCCACCGTGCGTAAACTGCGTCGTCGCAACCACAAGATTGTGATTGGTGGCAACATCGGCAAGAATACCGCAACGCCAAACGAGAACGCTCTCGACGACTATACGGCGGATTTTCAGGCTCTTTACGATCACGTCGATTACATTACAATAAATGTCAGCTGTCCGAATGTGGCCAATCTGCACAAGTTGCAGGACAAGGATTCGCTTGAGCTGATTCTGGGGGCTCTGACCAAGCTGCGGGCTCAAAAGCCTGTCTATAAGCCCATTCTGCTCAAAATATCGCCCGACCTGACGTTTGAGCAGATTGACGATACGCTCGAAGCCATAGCGCAGAATGGTATCGACGGGGTGGTGGCTGCCAATACTAGCACCCGGCGCGATGGACTGAAAACCGACGCAGAGCGCATAAAAGCCATTGCCAACGGCGGTCTTAGCGGTCTGCCGTTACGCGACCGTTCGGTTGAGATAATCAGTTACATACACCAAAAAACTGATGGGAAACTGCCAATAATTGGTGTAGGGGGCACCATGTCGCCTGATGATGCGATTGCAAAACTGAATGCCGGCGCAACGCTTGTTCAAGTGTTCACAGGCTTCATTTATTATGGTCCAAGTCTGGCGAAAGATGTAAACAAAACGGTAAAATTTGGTTTACAAAAGTAAAATTTGATAGACTTTTCGCGGTTTAATTTTGTAACATATAGACCGATTTAGGCTGAAAAATGGAATTTTTCAGAAATTGTTCAAAAAATAGTTTTATTTAACATAATATTTGATGGTCAAAATCGCTGCTTTAAACGGAATGAGTTTTCTGGAAAAAATCAGAAACAGTTTAAGGTTACTGCCAATGGCGGTGGCGGTTTTGTTGTTGGTATCGTCGTGTTCCGCATCGCGCAGTGCCGCAGTCGAAGAACGAGCCGCGCTCTCGAAGCGGATGGGGATTGAAATCACCAAAAAAGACAATATCAAACTCTACAAGCAGGTTTCATCGTGGCTAGGCGTAAGGTACAGGCTTGGCGGCAACACAAAAAGCGGTGTCGATTGCTCAGGTTTTGCCGATGCTATATATAAAGATGTGTATGGCATCAAGTTGCACCGTACGGTCGAAGACATTTACTCTGACGACTGTCGGCGAATCCGAAAGGGGAAACTGCGCGAAGGTGATCTTGTTTTTTTCCGCACCGACGGGAAACGCTCTAAAAAGCCGAACCACGTTGGTGTGTACCTGAAGAACGGCAAGTTTGCCCATGCAAGCACATCGAAAGGCGTTGAAGTGAATAGTCTCGAAAAGGAATATTACCGCAATGCTTTCATCAAAGGCGGGCGGGTCAAGTGAGAGCAGGGCGGTGCGACCGATAAAAAAACTATTTTTGCGAAAGCACAATCAAAAGCCGATTAATGGCGTTATTTGTGTAAATATATGAATGCCAATGGATAAGGAACAGTACAAATTGCTTGACGACAAACTGCCGATTTTCTTCAAATCGTGGTGGCTCGATGCCGTTGGCGAAGGCGGAGAGTGGCTTGCCGTTGCTTTCGAAAGGAATGGCAGTGTTGAGTCGGTGTTTGTCTGTTTTGTCAAGCGGAAATGCGGCCTGCGCTACATTGTCATGCCGCCGCTGACGCAGTTTCTTGGTGAGTATTCATTCGTAGAGAACACACTGAGCCATAGCAAAATGGCATCGGAATATTTTATCGGCAACTTGCCCAAGACCGCATTCACAGCCATCAACATGAGCCACACGTTCAAATATTGGACACCGTATCTGTGGCACGGTTTTCAGCAGACAACACGCTATAGTTTGAAAATCAACGATTTAACAGACATTGACCACGTGTTTGATAATTTCGATGAATCGAAGAAAAGAAACATACGAAAAGCCGCTAAATCACTAGAAATCAGGCAAAATATGGCAGGAGAGAAGTTCTACGATTTTTTTGCTGCCGGATTGAGAGAAAAAGGCCAAAAGCCCGGTTTTTCGCGCGATATGTTCCTGAAACTGCATTCGGAATGTGTGGCGCACAATGCAGGCACAATCTTGTATGCTGTTGATTCAGAGAATGTTACACATGGTGCATTGTTCGTTGTTTGGGACGATTCGGCAATGTATGCGCTAACTTATTCGTTTCCAGATAAATATCGCGCTTCAGGCGTTGGCGATTTGCTGATGTTCAATGCCATAAAATTGGCTGCAACGGTCACCAAATCGTTCGATTTCGAAGGCAGCATGCTCGAAGGCGTCGAACAGTCGTACCAGCGTTTCGGAACCGAGCCGTCGGAATATTATCAGATTTCGAGAATCAGTTGTCCGCTGCTAAAAATTTGGCATTCGTTCAGACCGTTGTTTTGATTTTCGGCTAACGAATTTCTAGAACGCTAAAATCCGGCGAACTTTCTGAGAATCGCATATTTTGTTCAAACTCGATATGTTTGTCGTTTTACGTCAATTTTGGCGGCACGCGAACTCGCTGAGATTTGAATATTTTGTGAGTTTCTGATGAACTGATGGTTTTATGCGAAAATTTTGGATTATCAGTGATTGATATAGAATTCAGAACAATCGACAACTTTATGAGATTCTTACAGACGATCTGTGAACTTTCTGAGGTTCGATTAAAAATTTTTCCGCAGATTTTTTTCTGCATAATAGAACGATTCGTTGATTTTTTGATTATTGATATAGTATATAAATTAATGATATTCAGACTAAAATTAATATTGCCCCCCCCCCTTGTCTGATAATTTATATTATGTTAAATAGGATATATAAAAAGCCCCTTTTTTCTTGTTTTTTTTGGCTGAAACTGCTGAGTAACGGGTTAAGATCGCTAATAGAATGTTTCAGGAAATTTGGCCAGGACAAATTGCGGAAAAGATAAAAATATTGGTTTGTGGAATTGGTTTTATATCAATAATTTATACCATTCGTTATCATGCTATGGAAAGATTTTACAGCCGGCAATATCTGATAATCTCAAAAAAAAGACGGACTGCAAATCCGTCTTTATAGTGTTTAAAAATGGCCAATCATTCATTTACCATTACCCGCTTGGTCACGCTCCCTACCCTTACAATGTAGATTCCTGCGGCGTTGATGCGGAATTCGGTTGTAGAGACGTGGCGCGCCGCGTCTCTACGATAACGCTGATCATGGGCGAATATCGGCCTTACATCCCCATTTCACCGGCCTGTCGCTATTGTTCCAATCAGAATCCCAACCGTCAGGTTTTGAAGATTCTTCAATTTCGCAATACAAGGTGGCGTTGCTGCAACCACGGAATGCGCCTTTGCCAATGGTTGTAACCGAATTTGGGATGATGACTAATGTCAGACCGCTGCAAAATTCGAACGCATAGTTCCCAATGCTAGTAACCGAATTGGGAATGGATGCTGATGTCAGGCCGCTGCAACCACGGAATGCACCTACACCAATGCTTGTAACCGAATTTGGGATGGTGAAAGATGTCAGGCTGCTGCAATTATAGAACGTGCTTACGCCAATGCTAGTAACCGAATTTGGGATGGTTATTGATGTCAGGCCACTGCATTCATAGAACGCATATTCCCCAATTTTTGTAACCGAATTGGGGATGGTGACTGATGCCAGGGCTTTACAATCCTTGAACGCCCTATGGCCAATGTTTGTAACCGATTCAGGTATGGTAACGGCTGTAATGCTGCTGCCAACGAACGCTTGGGGGGCAATGCTTGTAACAGAAAAGGGAATAACCACATTGCTATCATTTCCTATATAAGCGGTAAGTTTTGCTTTTGCATTATCTGAATATATAAAATCACCATCGATTATCCCATTAACGGTTAATGCGCCCCAAGGGATTCCAAAAACATTGCCTGAATAAGAAATGTTTTTCACAAGATAAAAAGCATCGCTACCAATGCTTGTTACCGAATTTGGGATGGTTATTGATGTCAGACTGCAGCACATCCAGAACGCCCGCTTGCCGATGCTTGTAACCAAATTAGGAATAGCTATCGAAGTCAGGCCGCTGCAATTTTCGAATGCACTTTCGCTGATGCTTGTAACCGAATTGGGAATGGAGACTGATTTCAGGTTGCTGCAACCACGGAACACACATTTGTTAATGCTTGTCACCGAATTAGAGATGGTAAGTGATGTCAGGCCGCCGCAACCATCGAACGCATAGCTGCCAATGCTTGTAACTGAATTGGGTATGTTTACTGATGTCAAGCCGCAACCAAGGAAAGCACCGTCGCCAATGCTTGTCACCGAATTAGGAATGGTTATTGATGTCAGATCGTAACAATCAGAGAACGCGCTGTTGCCAATGCTTGTCACCGAATTGGGGATGGTGACTGATTCCAAGCTGCTACAATTATAGAACGTGCTTGCACCGATGGTTGTCACCGTATTGGGGATGGTAACCGATGTTAGGTCACAGCATTCATAGAATGCATTTTCCCCAATTATTGTCACCGAATTGGGGATGGTGACTGTTGTCAGACCGCAATAAGAGAACGCTCCCTTGCCAATGCTTGTAACAGTATATTCCATACCATTGTTGGGGTTGGTTACTTTTTCTGGGATATCGAGAGCACCGGCAGGATTTAGTGAGCTATTAGCAACTGTTGAAACATAATGGTTTGTTTCGTCGGTTACCGTGAAATCCAAACTTTTAACCGTAAAAATGGTCTGCCCCCACGTCTGTGTGGCAAGCATTGCGGCAAGGCATAAAACAAAGATGCGTTTCATAAAATTGTATTTAATTCATTATTAATAATTTATCATTACTCGTTTTGCGATATTGCCAACCTTTACAAGGTAAACGCCGGGGGTGTTTACGCGGATTTTCGTAGAGACGTCACAATGTGGCGTCTCTACAATCAGACGTCCCATTGCATCATAAATGCGGATTTCGGCGGTGGCGTTTTCAACCACAATTTCATTGTTGCGTGTGTAGATGCTGACAGCGTTGGCGGCCGATTCGGTAACGGCGGTGCCTTTCTCTGGTGTTGTGGCAATCTTAGTGCCTTCAGCTATACGTGTGTCTTTCTCACCGCAACCGCGCTCACATTGTGCCGTTTCAGTGCCATCGGCTTCGGTTGTGGCATTGTTGTCGAATGTGTAGGTTTTGAAATCGTGCCCTAAAGCAGGTATTTCTGTTTGCGGTACTAAAACATCATTACATACCGAACAGTGCTTGCCTTCGGTTTTGCCTGCTGCGGTGCATGTTGCTGCCACAGCGACATCCACAACTTCTTTGTGGCCGGTGGCGGTGATTACTATTGGTTTGCGGTTTAGCTCACTTTTGCAAGTTGTGCAGTAAACCACCGAATCCACCGCCCCCGCTGCCGTGCACGTTGGCGCAGCGTAGTTCTCGGCTACGGCTTCTGCTGCGGTGTGGCCGATGGCGGGAATTTCTTCTTGCGCAACAAATACTCGCCCGCAATTTGAGCAATGCACGCCTTCGGTTAAACCTGTTTCTGTGCAAGTGGGCGAAACAGCCTGGTCGGTTACTTTATTATGCCCTATATATACACCAAATCCACCAAATTTATTAGAAGTATAATCTTCCGGAACACATGCTATAACCGAACTGTTGACACCCGAAAAAGCATTCGTTCCTATAGTGGGTTCGCTTGTTCCATCGTAGGCTATCGAAGTCAGGCCGCTGCAACCTGAGAACGCATAGTCACCAATGCTTGTAACCGAATTGGGAATGGTGACTGATGTAAGGCCGTAGCAACCATCGAACGCAGCTATACCAATGCTTGTAACCGAATTGCCTATGGTGACTGATGTTAGGCCGCTGCAATTATAGAACGCATAGTCGCCAATGCTTGTAACCGAATTGGGAATGGTGACAGATGTCAGGCCGCTGCAACTTTCGAACGCAAAGCTGCCAATGCTTGTAACCGAATTGGGAATGGTGACTGATGTAAGGCTGCTGCAACCACGGAACGCATAGTCGCCAATGCTTGTAACCGAATTGGGAATGGTGACTGATGTAAGTCCGCTGCAATAACGGAACGCAGAGTTGTCAATGCTTGTAACCGAATTGGGAATGGTGTATTCTGTTTCGGCTTTTCCTGCAGGGAAACATACAATAGTCGTTTTGTTTTTATTGAACAAGACACCATTTTCAGATGTATATTTTGTGTTGGCACTTTCCACATTTATTTCTGTCAGGCCGATGCAACCACAGAACGCAGAGTTGCCAATGCTTGTAACCGAATTGGGAATGGTGACTGATGTCAGGCCGCTGCAACCCAAGAACGCGTTGGCACCAATGGTTTTGACCGAATTGGGAATGGTGATTGATGTAAGGCCGCTGCAATTTTCGAACGCAGATCTGCCAATGCGGCCAATACTCGTAACCGTATAAGTTATGTTTCCTTTTTTGACTGTTGAAGGAATTTCAAGTTCACCTGTAGGGTATGTTGAGCCTTTGCCAACAGAAACAAAATGTTTTGTTTCGTCGGTTACGGTGTATTCCAGATTGCCAATAGTGAAATAAGTTATCTGCGCCCATGCCTGTGCGGTGAGCATTGCAGCGCATAAGAACAAGAAAATGCGTTTCATGTTTTAAATTATTTTATTGGTTATTAGATAATTATTTGTTTCGGTTTTTGCTTTTGGTAGAGACGTGCCATGGCGCGTCTCTACAACATGCTGCATTTTTTTCGAATGTCAACAACAAACATAAAGAATTTCAGAGAGAAAACAGTCGGCGGTAATAAAAAGAGCCGAAGAAAAATTTAACAGGTGCGGTTAATTTGCAGTTAACTAGATATTTCCCGAAAGGGCATAAAAAAAGATTGCCGCAACCGACAATCTCTAGTGCCCAGAACAAGACTCGAACTTGCACAGCCAAAACGGCCACTACCCCCTCAAAGTAGCGTGTCTACCAATTTCACCATCTGGGCAAGAAAAAAAGAACTGTTTTTGGTGCCTAAGACAGGACTCGAACCTGCACGTTATTGCTAACACTAGTCCCTGAAACTAGCGCGTCTACCAATTCCGCCACTTAGGCTTTCAAGCGGGTGCAAAAGTAGACAATTTTTGATAATCGCAAACAAAAATGTGCGGTTGAAAAAATATTTTCCACTACCCGATTTTTACACCAAAATATATTGCGTATTAAAAATCTGCACTTACCTTTGTGGCACAAAAAATTAGGACGAAATGTTACAGCATCATCACCACCATCATTACTTTGGTTAATCTAACAGAGCATTGACTGGTTGGTTCTATGTAAATTATACAAAAGGCTTGCAGCAATGCGAGCCTTTCTTGTTTAGGGGCTTTGAAAACAGTGTTTTGAATATTTAATTAAATGATAAATAATATGTTACGAATTGCAGTACAGGCCAAAGGCCGATTGTTTGACGAGACAATGACAATGCTTGCGGAGTCGAGCATTAAGGTGGAATCGGGAAAGCGCACCCTGCTGGTGCCGGCAAAGAATTTCCCGGTAGAGGTTCTTTATTTGCGTGACGATGACATTCCGCAGGCCGTGGCAAGCGGCATTGCCGATGTGGGCATTGTTGGCGAAAACGAGTATGAGGAGCGTCAGGAAGATGCCGAGATTGTTAAG
>JAFYYA010000063.1 GCA_017557785.1 Salinivirgaceae bacterium | reverse complement strand
CGGTATTGATTGTGAACGATTTGCAGACGCCATCGAACTGCAAAACGTTGAGATATTCGTGCACGAAATCGAGTTCGCTTTTCAGTAGCGAGAGTTCGCGGCGGCTGTCGTAGAGTTGGTAGCGCAGCACTCGGCTGAACCGCAACAGCGCTCCCGACGTGGCTTCGGCGTCGGTCAAGGCGCGCTGGCCGCAGGTGTGAAGCGTTGTGCAGAGCATTGCGGGCGAAATCTGCTGTTTCATCAGGGCGGTTTCCATCTGCGCACGCTCGGCCTGCTGCTGTTGGTTGAGTTGCCGTTCCTGTGCCATCCGCTTGACGCAAAGTCCTAATATTACGCCAATTATGACGATTAGCCACTGGATATTGAGCACCATCGCGTCGAGCGCAATATAGTGCAGCGGCGCCGTGTAGCGCGTGGCAATGCCGTAGCGGCTGCAAATTCCGCCCTCGACCAAATACTGCAAGCCCACAAGCGCAACCGTCACCACAAGTAGGCTCACGAAGAAAAATCCGTAGCGCCCGCGATTGAAAAAGCGCGGCACAAGCAACTTCACTAGCACTACCAAATACGCCACCTTCCAAAGGAAGCAATTGGCAATCAGCAATATAAGACTCAATTGTCCTGCAGCATCGCCAATCAGTTGTACGTAGTTGAACGTTATCTCTGAAATGCTGAAAATCAGTAGCGCAACGCACAGAACAACGTACCTCAACAAGTGGTAGCGCTCGTCGAGAAGAAGGTCGGTGGCCAATGATTTTGGTGTGGATTGCATTTCTTTGAGTGTTAGGTGTTAGAAATTTCCGTTTCGTCTGATTGGTACCGATAACAATCTGTTTCCCAATTGGCTACATTATTTTCAATGTATTCGGCAATGCCGTTTATCTCATTTTGGTTTCGCACAATGTGGTCGTGGAAACGCGGTTGCCAACCAAAGACCAAACCGTTGTCATTGGCGTATTTTGTTACGGCCGTTTTGAATCGCGAAATAATATGCGACACCCTACCACATTGGTTTGCAATTTTTTGCATCGTTTCGTTCCGTGGTGCGGCGTTTGCAGAGTCGTTGTTTATTGTAGAGACGTCATTTCCGTTTGTAGAGACGTTGTTTTTTGTAGAGACGTCATAATATGGCGTCTCTACGGTGGGCGTCTCTACGTTGGACGTCTCTACGTTGGCGTCTGTTGGTGTCGTTGTTGCCGTCGGTTCCATAATCATAATCAAATGGATATGATTTGGCATTACAACATATAATGGCACACGGACATCGTTGTGCAATGATTCCATTTTGCGGATTGATTCATCGGTAAAGGTGCCTATTTCTGACAAATGCATCTGGCCGTCTGCAATCTCGCCGAAATAATGTTCGCGGCCGCTGGTGCAGATTGTTATAAAATACAATCCACCATTGTAATCGTGCCACGCAGCGCGTGCCGACGGTATTAGAAAACGGTTTTGATACAAATCACGCGACATTATTTGACGGGTTTTATTGCGTTATTTGTTCGTTTTGGTTGCGGGTCCCATTTGTAGGACACCATTGTCGTTTGTAGAGACGCCGTTCCTGGTGTAGAGACGCCATTTCCGTTTGTAGAGACGCCATAATATGACGTCTCTACGTGGAATTTTACAACAGACGATATTGATTTGTTGTTATCCATAGCGTTTCTATTTAATTTTCAATCACTGCAATCTCCTCATCCGTAAGGCCGTAAAGGGCGTACACCATACGGTCAATTTCGTGGTCGGTGGTGGCGATTGCGGTTTTGAGCGACTGACATTCCGATTGGTAGGCGTTGAAATAATCCTCCAACTCGTCTTTTTGCACAAGGGTGAGTTTCACCTTCTGCTTGCCGAGTTCCTTCACAAAATCGCCGAAACCGAGCGTGTAGAATGTTTCGAGCGCGGCGGTTGTCTTTTCCAAATTGTAGGTCTCGGTTATGCGGCGCAGGAACCGACTCACTTTCTGCTGCAATTCCGCGTTTAGTGTCAGCATTTTATCGGCAAGGGCGACGAATGGCTGCTGTTGGTCTATGGTTATTTCGGGAATAGGTATAGTTCGTAGTTGATTAATTTTGATTTCCAACCCCGACGTGTAAATCTTTTTAAACCAAATATTTATTAGCCTTGAATTAAGTAAACAAAGGATATACTCCATTGTGTAATTGTTATCCGTCTCAAAGATTATATTTACTTTATCATTACATAGATATTTCTGATAATCAATGGTCGCATTTATTTCAAACGCCATATCTTGAATTACGATTTTCTTTTCAACCGTAAAGTTTTCAAATATTCTTGGGCGGCCACCTGGTTTTTGTGTGATTAGTTCAGGTTTATACCATAGCCATTCATTATTTTGGGGTGTATTCCAACGACTTATGTTTCTGCCTCGCAAAAACAAATAGCAATCATCATCTTTCTTTTCTGTAAATATGAAACGTTTATCATCGCTTGTTTTTATTCCAAGCGAAAACGAAACAATATTTCCCAATTCAACCGACCTGACTTTATTTAATTCAATTGTTTTTTCAAATGAAAATGAAGTATTTGGATTCTCTCGTATTTGTTTATATGATAATTTAAAACCTTTTGAAACAAATGATTGGTCTATGTAGGTTTCAATATCAATGAAATCATTCTCGTTAGGTGTTGTTTTCGTATAAAAACACAACACCGTAGTTACGGTGGCATCACTAAAAACATCTGGCGGTAATTGAACGAGTTTGGTTACTCTTACATCATTTGCTAAAAATTCTCTAAATGCAGAAAAACTATCTGTTCCCATCCAACTGTTAGAAAATATAAAACCAAATAGGCCTTCTCCCCTTAATAAGTGAGAAGATTTTTCTGTAAATATTGAATACAAATCGCTTTTATTCTTTACCGTCTTATAATTCGTCTGGTAATACTTTCTTTGCTTTTCATCAAGAATATTAACCATATTCACATACGGCGGATTGCCAATCACCACGTCGAAGCCGCCGCGCTCAAACACTTGCGGGAACTCGCGCTGCCAATCGAAGGCTTTGTCGGCGGCCACTTCGGGGTCCGAAATGAGTGAGTTTCCGCACTTTATGTTCTGGTTGAGCGAGTTGAGTTTGCGGTGCGGGCGGGCGGTTCGCAGCCAAAGCGAGAGTCGGGCAATCTCAACGCTCTCCTCGTTAATGTCAACGCCGAAAAGGTTGTTCTCCAAAATCGAATTTTCGACATTGGGAATCACCATCGGCGAGTCGGTAATCTTGGCGTCCATCTCGTCAATCAGGCGGTGCTCCTGAATCAGGAACTGAAGGGCGGCGTTCAGAAAAGCGCCCGAGCCGCACGCGGGGTCGCAAATGGTTATCTGCAAGAGCCACTGGCGGTAATCGTTGAGCCGTTTCAAGAGTTTGATTTTGGTGTCTTTGTTGCGTCGGCGGTCGGCAAAATACTCCTGCTCGTCAATCTGCAACTCGGCTTTCTTGTCGGCGCAAAGCCGCCCCACGGTGTTCTCGACAATGTATTTGGTAATGTACTGCGGGGTGTAGAAAACGCCGTCGCGCTTGCGTTTGGTGGTGCTTGGCGCGGCATCGGTCGGCGCGGCAACGGCTTCAATCTCGTTCAGCGAGTTTTCGAAGATATGGCCAAGAATATTGACATCGACCTCGCTCTGGTAGTCGTATTCCGATAGTCGGCGGGTGTGCTGCTCAAGAACCGAGTCGGTTATTTTGAGCGAGTCGAGCACCTCGTCGGGCTTGAAAAGTCCGCCGTTGTAGGCGAAAATCTCGTAATCTTTGCCTTTGTATCCCGTATCCAAGTAGCCGAAATATTTCTTAATACGCTCGTAGAGTGGCACATAGGCGTCCAAATCGGCGAGTTTGCGCCAATCGTCAATGATTCGAATCATTGTGTTGGGCGGCAGAAGTCCGCTGTCTTCGGCGAAGAAAATGAAGAGCATACGGTCGAGCAATTTCTGCGTCTTTTTGTACAACTCAACACGCGCGTCATCGTCGGCCACGCCGTTGTTTGCGCAAATGTCTTGATACAGAACACGTTTGAAGTTTGTGTAGTCGCGATACAAGGCGTTGGTAATGGCGTCCTCGCTGCTCACGCTCTCGGTCTTTATGCGCTTGGGCAGATTGGCGGCAATGTTCTCGTAGGCAAGGCAGAGCCACAGCGTACGGAATTCATTTTCAGTTAAATGGAACAAATCGAACTCGGCGCACTCCACGGCGTTGTCGATATAGAACCGCAGTTTCTCAAAGTTCGAAATCACAACATACACCGCGTTCTGGTTTTGGCTTTTGTAGCCGAAAGCCTGCTGCTCGATTTTCGATAAATCGGTGGTTTTGTGGTCTTTAAGTTCGATAATACCAACCACTTTGCCATCGACAAGAATGGCGCCGTCGGCTTTCCGCGAGTTGGTTTCGTTCTTCTGCTCGGTAATCAGATTGTAGTCTGGCGACGGATTGAGCGTGTAGCCCAACACCTTGACAAACAATTCGCGAAGGAATCCCTCCTGAAACTGTTCCTCTTTGCTCTGGCGAATGTTGGCCTGAATTTCAGGGTTCAGGAAGTACGACTGATACTGCTGCCAAGCCTGCGCCACAACATCCTGCGGCACGGCATCGGTGTATTTTTTGAGAATATTCTTCTGGAATAGCATAACAAATGCGATTTGTGCGATTCAAGACAAAGTTAGGGAAAAGTTTGAAGAATGGTGATTTTGCTTGTTTTCAATCCTTGTCTAAATGTAAGTTTTCAGATTCCGAAGCACCCAACGACCAAAAATGGGGTCGGACAATTCCACGTTTTTGCCTGTTATTTCCACAAACTCCTTTTCTTCCAAGGCTTTTTTCACTCGGCTCACATTCGCGGTCGAACTCAACCGATAGTCGAAAATCACATTGCTGGTCGAAAGGTCGGTTGTGTGACCTTCGGCAATTGCCTGAACAGCACGTATTTGAAAACTTGACAGATTGTTTATGTAATTCAGGAAAAGGATGTGGTTTTGCTGCAACAAATCCTGCTTTGCCAATTCGAGACCCGATTCGGTTGCTGCGGTGTCCGTCCGCGCCCAAAGCAACCACGCAAGTTGCTGAACGTATGACGAATTGCCCTCGACATAACTGCAAATCGCCTCGCAGATTTCGCTCGAAATCGATTTGCCTGTATTCGTGAACTGCCGTTGAATGTACTCTACCCAACGTTCGACGGGGATTTTTTCGAGAAAAATGATGTCGCCAAATTTGTAAAACGGGTAACTGGCCTTGCCGAACATATTCATAAGAAGATGCCGCTTGCTGCCAAACAGACAATAGTTTGTGTTGTGCTGATGTTGCCATACCGACCGCAGTTTCTTCTGAAACGACAGTGAATCAGTAAATTCTCCAATTTGCTGAAACTCATCGATGCAGACCACAATTCGGATTCCTTTTTCAACGGCAATGCGTTCTGGCAATGACAAGACATCGGCATTGTATTGTTTGTCAGTTGTTTCAAGCGAGAACGAAATGTCTCCGCTTTGCTCAACCGACAATTTTGGCACAAGGCTCGAAAGGAAGCGTTTGGCGTTCTCAATCAGCGATTCGGCCTTGCTGCTTATCTGACGGATAATTTCGGTGGCGAACATCACATAAAAATCGCTCTCATCTTTGCAGGCAAACGCATCCATCTTAATGATTCTCACGTTTTTATTGTCAGCCATTCGCTCAATAACATTGTTAACAAGCGAAGTTTTGCCCAATCGCCGCTGCGAAATCAGAATGGTGTTGATGCCATTGCTAAAATTCATCATCAGACGCCTTGCTTCATCTTCTCTGCCGATAAAATGTGCGTTGTCGGCTGCTACTCCATATACAAACGGATTGTCCATAGTTGCATCATTTATATCGGCAAAGATAATTACTTTTTAATTTGCTAACAACATTGTTAGTAACAAACTTGTTAGTAACATCTGTGTTAGCAAATCCAAATATTACTCAACTTATTAGAACTCAAGTTTATAAGCAATATTCGGCAGAGTCAGTTTCACAGTGTACGGCTCAATTTTGTGGGTGCGCAGGTTGTAAACGTGGTCGTAGTAACCCTTGTTTTGAGTCATATCGATAACGAAACTGTGCGACACGCGGTGTTTGTTAATGGTGACGCGAGCCGAATAGTTGTAGGCAATGGCTGTGCCGTACTGCTCGGTGAAGGCGCGGGTCTCGTCAAGGCGTGCGGCACCTTCCGACGAATGGATAATCTCGTAGGGCGTAACATCGTCGGCCACTGGCGCGTGACGGTCGCCACCCTGGACGGTGATTTTCGCGTTCAGCGCAAAAACGTTCTGCTTCTCGCTTCCGAACATCCACTCTTTGCCGCCTAACACATTGATTACGTAGTTTCTATCGTAGCGCGAGTGGTACCATTTGCCGTCGCCGCCGCGGTAGCGCGAACTGAAAATCGAAGCCGTGGTCATTCCGTACCAACCGTTGTTCAGATATCGCTCAAGCGTGATATCGACACCGTAATTTCTTCCCAAACCTTTGTTAACCAACGCTTTATCGATATAATAATTGATATGGTTGAGCACAGAGAACGAAGTGCCTTCCTCAACAGGGACATTATAAAGGTGCTGGTAGAACGGCTCGATTTTGAGCAACGAATTGTCGGTGAGTTTCAGACTGTACGACAGCATAAAGTGGTGTGCTTTAGTGAAATCAAGGTCTTTGTTGACCAATTCGCCGCCGATTTTCACAAAATAGACATCGGTTTTCTCGCGGCGGCTGTGCAGACCATAGGCGGCAGCGAATGTTGAGCGGGCGGTTGGCTGCCAACGCAGTCCCACACGGGGCTCAAGGCTGACGGCACCGTTCAGTCGCAGGCTTTCGAGATTCAGACCTGCGGTGAGCGTCAACTCGTTGCTCAAACTCAACTGGTGACTTGTGTAGGCCGACAGCAACCCCGACTCGCCGTCGGCTTCAAACACCGTGTAGAGCGGCTGTCCGATAGTGTCGCCGTGCTGCATCTGAATGTCGTACAGGAAATGCGTGTAGTGAACGCCGTTTTTCATTGTGTAGCGCGCCGAAACCTTACGGCTGTGGGCCACATCGGCAATCAGGTCGGTGTAACTTGTCGACATTACAACAGCGGGAAGGTCGTAGGCGTTAGTGCTGAAATTGTACGATTTACGGTCGGCTTCCATTGTGTTGGCGGTGGCGGCCAAAGTGGTTGTGAGTTGTCCGCCGCGCGGCAGTAAAATATGGT
>JAFYYA010000062.1 GCA_017557785.1 Salinivirgaceae bacterium | reverse complement strand
GGGCTCATATCGGAATTGACAAAGTTCGAGAAGTATGGAATGCCGTATTTGGCTGTGATTTCCCAAATTTTGGCGTAAGCCGGATTGTCCCAATCGAAATCCTTGGTAATGTTATAGGTCGGAATCGGGAACGAGAACACGCTTCCGTGAGCGTCGCCTTCCGACATAACGTCGGCGAAAGCGGCATTGAAAATATCCATTTCGGCTTGGAAATCACCATAGGTCAGGTCTTGCATTTTTCCGCCGATGATTACCGGATGGTCTTTCAAGTTGCCAGGCACCTTCAAGTCGAGTGTGATGTTGGTGAACGGTGTTTGGAATCCGACGCGCGTTGGCACGTTGATGTTGAACATAAATTCCTGCAAGCACTGCTTAACACCTTCGTAATCAAGATTATCGTAACGGATGAACGGTGCCAGATAGGTATCGAAACTTGAGAATGCCTGTGCGCCCGCAGCCTCGCCCTGCATTGTGTAGAAGAAGTTGACAATCTGCCCCAAAGCGGTGCGCAGGTGCTTTGCCGGACTACTCTCAATCTTGCCAGGAACGCCCGTGAAACCAGTCATTAGAAGGTCTTCCAAATCCCAACCCACGCAGTAAACACTCAAGAATCCCAAATCGTGAATGTGGATGTGTCCCGACTGATAAGCCTGCTTAATCTCTTCAGAATAAACACGTTCCAGCCAATATTGCGAACTGATGATGGTGGCGATGTGCTGATTCAAACCCTGAAGCGAATACGACGAGTTGGCACTTTCCTTTATCCGCCAGTCATTCAAGTCGATATACTTGTCGATGATGTCCATATTCGAGAGCAACTCCTTGGTGTTGCGCATGCTCTCGTGCTGCTTGCGATAGACGATGTAAGCCTTTGCAGCGTCGAATAACTTATTGTCGAACAGCACTTTCTCCACAGTGTCCTGCACTTCCTCCACCGTCGGGGTGTAATCGAGTTTGTCGAACAAATTAAGTTTCGTAATGACCTCAAGCATTAAGTCCTCGGCCAGTTGACGGTCGGGTTTGCCCACGGCACGCAGAGCCTTGAAGATTGCGTAACTGATTTTTTCGGCTTCAAAATTGACAATGCGCCCGTCGCGCTTGCAGATTTTGATTGACGGCAGATTTAATTTCGCTTCCATTGTGGTAAAATATTACGTTTTGTTATAGTTGCTGATGGCCATAAAACCGCACCAATTCTGAATTGTCAGACAATGTTTTGAGAATCGAAAAGTGGTTTTGTGAATCACCCTTATAAAGGAATGAAACAACCGAAAATGATTTTACACGAATTGTCGGCAGTTGTCAACAACGGCATGTTCATTTTGTGAAAAACGTTGAAATGATGGTAGTTTTAAATGGAATCTTTTTGGAAATCCACCAACCAAAAAACACAACCTATCTCACAATCACCAATCTTCCGACGCCATTGACAAGCGAACTGCGTCCGTTGGAATTGCGGGTTGGGAATTCGACACCGTCGTAACTGATGCGCACTTTATAGAAATAGACGCCGGCAGGCAAAAACGCGCCATTTGCGCCGGTTCCGTTCCACACCGACGACATGTTCAAGCCGAAGTGCAGCCCGCCAAAGTCAGCCATAGTGATGGTTTTGACAATCTTTCCCATCGGGTTGTAGATGTCGATTCGCAACTCGTCGGGAAGCAGAGTGCCAGTGAGCTCAAAACCGAAACGCGTTGATGCGCTGAACGGATTCGGGAACGCATAAACATCTGACACTGTGTTTTCTGCAATCACACGGAACGATATGATGTAGTCATCGGCACCCGACTCGTTGCCCGACGCATCGTGGGCACGGACGCGCAACTGATAGGTGCCCGTCGCGAATGGCATCTCGAGCTCAAGCACAGCTCGGTTGTTGGCCAGCGTTCCAGGTACGAAAGTCACATCGGGGTTGCCCGCCAAATCAATTCGGCTCTCAACGCCAGTGGCCATCGGCGTCAGATAGAGCGCCACAGCATCAACATCGGTGATGGTCATGAAACGATTGGCGTCGGCCACGGTGACAGCAATCACCGGCTGCGCCGACACAATGTCGCCGTCGCGGATATGCCGGCCGTCGAAAGTCACATCGAGCAGCGGATTGCCATTGTCGCGCACAACACTGAACTGTTTCTGTATGAAATTGTTGAAGTGCGTCAGTTCCATTTGGTCGTAGTAGGCCGAGCCGACGGGCTTGGGGTTCAGTTCGGCAAAAAAGACGTTTTCATCATCGAGCCCGATTGTTTCAAACATCACAGTATCAAGTACATATTCACCCGGCAGCAAAGCCTTCAGCCGCTTGTAGCCAATCTCAACAATGCGGTTGGTGGCCGTTTGCAGCCAATAGTGCACCAGCACGCTGTCCGACTGCTGCTGACCGATGTTCTCGCAAGCCACCACAGCCATGGCCTGCTCACCCTCATGCAGAGTGTCGGACCGGAAAAGCCAGCCTCGCGACGGGTTTACCGCCAAATCGGTGTACGGTGTGTAGAGAACCCGCCACATCCGCAGTTGCGACGGGACATAAAGCGAATCGTTGCGACTGAAGAACTGCAGTTTGAGCCTACTATATCGGTTGGCGTCAATACCGGTCAAATCGGCCGATGGGCTTGCTACCGAATCCTTCAGCACGCGGGCGGTGCCATCCGACTCAACGCCCAGCACTCTCACAAAAGCCTCACTTCCGGCCGCTACGGTGTCGCTCTGCCACTCAAGCCCAGTCCAACGTTGCGCCGGACCTATTGCCGGGCTTGTTATGGTGCCGAAATTATAGTTGTTGTAGAGCGTTCGGTGAAAATCGATGACATCGGTTGCCGATTTGCCGATAACTTCTTCTGACTCATCGGGATAGCCCTTGTGAGTGAAGAAGATGTAAGGTACCGAGCTATTAACGGTGCGAATCTGCGCCGCGCCCCAACGCTCAAACGCGCAGTAAGCCCGTTCAGGCCACTGTTGGAACCGCCCCGAAATAAACGAGTAAATCATTATATAGTTGCCTTTTGGCACCTGATTTTCAACCATATTGATAAGCGAGTCGAGCCCCGCATCGAGATTGTTCAAATAGAAGATGTAATACAGCTCATAGGGTGCCGACGAACAATGTGGATAGTTGGAATGACCGTAACGCCCGCGGTCAGACTGCCACGGTACAAGATTGAACGAGTCGATGACCACCATCAGCAATGCATTGACCGCACCACACGACGACTGCGCGCTGTAGCCATCCATCTCAAAACTGATTTTCATGAAATTGCTTGAATTGGGCGAGCCGATATTGCGGCAGCGCAGCGTTCGCGCGGCATTGGTGAAACTGAATGAGCGGCTGCCCGCATCGGCTTTGATGTGGGCGAAATCATCGTCGTCAATCTGCTCAAAATCAGACTGTTCCCACCCAGTCATTCCATCGTGGGCAATAAATGAGCTGATGTTGCTGAAATCGTCGGCAGCATCGCTCTTCGCACGCCAGAAATAGACCTGCCCTGTGTCGATGGCCGTTGCCGGATGCCATTCCACCACCCCGCCGCCATGCTCAAGCCGTTCCGACAAGAACCGGCCACTGCCGAGCCGTTCTGTGGTATCTATTTGGAAAACACTTGCTTGCGCTGCTGTCACCGCATCTGATGTCGAAGCCTTGAGCACCGACGGCACATTGCTGACAAGAGCGTAATTATAGGGCCAGACGGGCGTCACATCAACCGACTGCACAAAAGCTGACACCGTCACGGCATTGTTATCTTCGTTGAGCTCGGCAATCTGTTCCATCGCATCAAGGCTGATACTGAATTGGTTAGCACCTGCCGCATCAATTCGGTTCATCGGCAGGCGGAAACGAAGCGTGTCTCTAAAAGTTAGTCGGGCAACCTGTTGCGCATAAAGAGCCGTGTTTCCATCGGGTTGAGTATGAAGCAGTTCAACAACGAAATCGGTGGTAATGGCGCGTCCAACGTTACGCAGCGCCACGTTCACCGTAAACGAATCGACGGCCGTAGTGAGCACCGCCGGCGAGAACCAGACATCGGACGGATTCAATTGCAAATCAGGCTTTTTCGAACTATTCAGCACAATACAGGGGTCGCCGTGCAAAACCATCTGCTGAATGGTTCCGTTGGTCAGGCGGTTGGTGCTACCCGACATCGCCACCTGCGCCAACCGCATTGCCCTGCCAATCGGTTCAGCGTACGATGTGTTGGCAATATGGCGGTAGAATCGCGACGAGAACATATTCAGGTAATACGGCACGCCTTCGTTCACCATGGCAATCAGGCCGATGGCGCCCTTCTTCTGCGCCAGCACCCATTCCTCGCTCACCGACGACTGCCATGAGCCGTAGATGTTGCCCGTGTAGCATGAGTTGGAAATGATGAGCGGATAGCGGCCTTCGTTGTCGTAAAACGACGGCGAGTCGATGTCTTGGTCGAAACCACCGTATCCCGAACCGTGCCCGAAGAATGTCATCAGGCTTACACCGCTGTTTATGAGCATTTTAACGCTATCGTTTTTCGATGTTGCTATCGGGTCCGATGTCGATTTGTAGAACGATGTCACGCTTGCACCGAAAAGGGCATCTTCAATAATGCGCTTATATTCAGCCATATACCTTTTGATTTCGGTTTGCTCTGCCTGTGTTTTGCCGCCCACAAAGTGAAGCACGCGCTTCATCCACTCGCTCTGCTGATTCCGTTCAAAGGCCTTCACCTTGTTCAGATAATTATCGATGTCGGCCGCGCGCAAAGCCGACAAACGGCCCGTGGCAAGCAGCGGCGCCGTGCCCGAACCGTCCACATGAGCCGAAAGCAGGGCATCGGAAGCCGGAACGCCCATCGGCGGCACAAGACAGTTGGCATAAGCAGTTGCATTTTTACGCATATCGTTGGCACTCACGCCTTTACCAATAATAAAAAGATACTGCGGCCTCACCTTCCACGTGGCCACGGCATACTCAATAAAATGTCTTATGGCCATCGGGTGCTTGCGGATACCATAGCCGAACTGATTGTAAAGTTCTTCAACGTCAACCAAATAGGCGTTGCGATAATCGGCATATTCGCGAGCCTTGTCCATCAATGTCGTCTGCGACAGAATCAACACCTGTTTGCCATTCACCGCATAGTTGACGAACGGCGAGTGTGTGATGCCGCCCACTTTGCGCAAAGCCTTGCCTTGAGCCACCACAAGCCGCACCGTGTCGCCATGTGCCGGAACGAGCGCGGTAGCCTCACCGTCCGAGACATTCAGCCCGATGTGCAAACCACGTGTAACATCGTACAAAACAGCATCTTGCGTCAATTCCATATTGGTGATGGCAATGCTCAAATCGGCATCGGCCGGCGGCAGACAGAAAATCTGCTGACTGCGACCTTTGAAATCGAACGCCGACGGGTACTCGATCTCGATGAACGACACTCGCGAGTAATCGGTTTTAGCCTCGATGTCGTCAACGCTTGCGAAAGTGAACTTATTCTGTACCAACAAATTGGAAGCATCAGTAGCGGTTTGGCATTTTATGGTGCGCAGACCATAGAAAATGGTATCGATGCTCACGCCCGGCCCCGTCACCGTGATGTGGTGGCCGTTCGATGAGTATGTGGCCAGCGCAAGAGTGATGCGTGCTTTCAGGCCACCGTCGGCAAATACTTTTGATGTAGGCACCGATTTGGCCAACTGCTTGCCCAACGACACCGCCGACCCATCAAACCATCCCTCAGCATCAGTGTACTCGCAATTCTCTTCGCCGCCCAAATAGGTGGCCGTGTACTGACACACGGTATCGATGATGCAATATGCCGCAGCATCGTGATTCTCAGCACCTTGCGAACTGCATTCCAAATGACGCAAATTGTCGAAACGCTTGTTCCAGGTCAGAAAAACCGCAGCAGTGTCTGTTATCAGACTGTAGTGCGGATTTGTCTGATTTTCAGGTTTGTCGTACATTTCCAAATCGAACCATCCGTTGTTGCCTTCAGCAAAAAACTCAATATAATCGAGCAGTCCCTGATGCTCGCTGCCAACGCGGCACGCAATCGGCTTTCCGTTCTGAAAAAGTTGGATGTTCTGCGGATTGAAACTGCCAACAGGCACGCCTGCAGCCTCAAGTTGGCTGCGGCTGACGCGATAAACGCCCGTCTGCGGAATGGCCAGCCGATAATAATCCTGACCGAAATCAATCCAATCGTTTGTAAATTGTTGGGCATCAGCATTAACGGCAGCCATCACTGCCATCGCAAAAAATAATATGCCGAAAAATTGCCTCATCAGACAAACACCATAAAAACAAACAAATTTAAGCATTTGGCAATGTCCGTGCGATGTTTTTTGACTGATTGAAGAATTGAGTGCGTGAATTGAATGACAACAGACTTCGGACAACAGACAGAGAACTCTTAATTCCTAACTCCTAATTCCTACATCCTAACTAAAAAATGTGCTACATTTGCACCGTTTTAAAACGCTGAACAATGGCACAAAACAAAGTCGTTTCATGCATTCCGAACACCATCACGCTGATGAACGCCTTGTCGGGATGTCTTTCGATAACTTTCGCATTCACAGGCAGTTTGACGCTTGCAGGGCTCTTCATTCTAATTGCCGCCGTCTTCGATTTCTTCGACGGCATGGCCGCCCGTCTGCTCAAAGTCAGTTCGGCCATTGGCAAGGAACTCGACTCGCTTGCCGATGACATCAGTTTTGGTGTGGCACCATCTGCCATTGCGTTTGTCATTGTCAGCCAACAACTTAATCCCGATGGCGCCCGATTCGCAGAATTGCCGTTAGGCACAATGGCAGTCTGCCTGCTTCCGTTCCTGATGGCAGCATTCTCAGCCCTTCGGCTTGCCAAATTCAATCTCGACGAGCGCCAAACCGACAAATTCATCGGCCTGCCCACCCCTGCCAATGCCATGGTTTGGGCCTCGCTGCCTTTCATTCTGACCTACAATGCCGACAGTTATGTCGCACAACATGTTATTGTGCCACAAACACTTATACCGCTGTCGCTGATTATGTCGTTTTTGTTGGTTTGCGAGTTGCCGCTGTTCTCGCTCAAATTCAAAACATGGGATTTCGGTAGCAACAAAATCCGTTACATCTTCCTACTGCTCAGCCTTATACTGATAATCATCCTGCACTTTGCCGCCATCCCGGCCATCATTTTGCTCTACGTGCTGATGTCGGTTGTGGGGTTTAAACAATGAATTGATTTTGCCTATACCCTGCTTTGCAGAATCATAAATACGTCACCCCTTTCGGGTACGTACGTCCCCAAATAATGTTTTTCAAATAGTTGTAATCGGCTATATTTCTCACGAAGTCGAGTTTGGTTGTGTCGACAACCACAATCGGGAACTTGTCGGCGGTTTTGAAATACTCGCGGTAACTCTGCTGTATATCAGTCAGATATTCGGGCGAGATGCTCTGCTCGTATTCGCGGCCACGCATGGCAATGTTGCTCATCAGCCGCTCAACCGACGAGTGCAGATAAACGTATAGTGTTGGCAGCGGAATATGCTGCCAGATAATGTCGAACAGTTGGCGATAGAGCGCGAACTCGTCGTCGGCAAGGGTGACGCGCGCAAAAATCAGCGATTTTACAAAGTAGTAATCGGCAATGGTTGTGGGACTAAACAGTTCCGGCTGCTTCAGGTGACTGTTCAACTGACGATAGCGCTCTGCCAGAAACGACAGTTCGAGTTGGAAGCCGTATTTTTTCGGGTCGGCGTAGAATTTCGGCAGAAACGGGTTGTCGGCAAACTCTTCGAGCACCACGCGTGCGCCCGTCTCTGCCGCCAGCATCCGCACTAGCGTCGATTTCCCGGCACCAATATTCCCTTCAATAGCAATATATTGCGGTTGTTCTTCCATTCGCTGTTACTTTCGGCAGCCGCTAATTACAATCTCATTCCGTTGATTACCAACCGAATAACTTCTTCTTTGCGGTTGTTGATAAATTCAGTTTTTTCGGCTTCGGTTGAGCCTGACAAATCGCTGTAGATGGGCAGCACAACAAAGTTGAACACTGTGAGAGACACAATGTCGAGCACAAAATCGACGGTGCTGACCTGACGGATGGTTCCCTTCCGCACCTCGGCCTGTACCACGCTGTCAATCAATCCGAAGACATTGTTGCGCAACGTGTTCTGCATAAAGTATTTGTAGGCCGACTGCAACCGTTCCTTGTTGCATAGCAACTCGTTGATGACAAAAAACGGCAGGCGCGAGTTGGCTGTCAGAAAATCGAAATAGGCGCCGATGGTGCTGCGCAGTTTGTCGGGGAACTCGGCTCCCTGCTCAAGCAACGGCTTCTGCAAGATTGTCAGAATGGTCTCCACCTTGCCGTTGAAAACCTGCAGGAAAAGATTCTCCTTGGTGCGGAAATAGTAGTGCACAAGCGCCTGATTGCACCCTACCCGACGCGCGATGTCAGTTGTTGATGTGCCCGCGAAACCTTTCTCCAGGAAAAGGTCTTCGGCGGCCATCAGTATCTCATTTTCAAGATTTTGCTCCTTGCTCATCGTTGCATTTTTTTAGATGTTTTACGGTCAGGCCTCTGCTTCGGCAAGTTGCTCCTTGCAGTTCTCAATCATAAAGTGCAGACGGTTGAACACGTTGGCCTCCGAGGTGCTGCTGTCGAAATCGAGGAACAGAAGGCTCATCTGCGGATATACCTGCTTGATTTTCTTTTCGATACCTTTCGAAATGATGTGGTTGGCGATACAGCCGAACGGCTGCAGGCTCACCACGTTCTGAACGCCGTGCTCCGCAAGGTGGCAGATTTCGCCAGGCAGCATCCAACCCTCGCCAAAGTCGGCAGCGGAATTGATGACCTGCTCCGAGAGTTTGCCAATCTCAAAAATGCTGGCGAACGGCCTGTAGTAAGGGAACGGCTGGCAAATGCGGTCATATTTGCGCATGCAACTCAGCAGTAGTGCGTGCAGTCCATCACTAATCCATTGCGGGTCAGACTCTTTCTTAATGTTATAGCGGCGGTTGTAGTGACTGTTGACAAACGATGTCGAGAAGAATGTAATCAGCGCGGGCGGCACCACCTCAACTCCGTGCTCAATGAGCCATTGAGTTACGAACTTGTTGCTGAACCCGTTGTATTTCACGTAAATCTCGCCAACCAACCCGATGACAGGCACTCGTTTGTTCTTCTCCACTGCCGCCGTGAAATCGGCCACAGCCTGCTTCAGAAGCCGTTTCAAGCCTTTGTAGTCTTTGGCTTCGATATAAGGGAACGCCTCCTCAATGTAGCGATTACGAAGTTTGAAGGCCAGTCCAGGCTCCACCTCACGCACCGCCGCCGAATGATACATTTTGGCAATGCAGTCGGCATAGAGAATGGCATGGACAAGAATCTTTATCACCTTTCCCCACTTAATCTCGAATCCAGGTTGATTATTGTTCACCCCCGCCCCCGTTGCCAGCGACAGCACAGGCACTTTGGCGAATCCGCCAGCCACCAATGCGTTCTTAATCAACGAGTAATAGTTGCTTGCGCGACATTGTCCGCCCGTTTGTGTGATGATGACAGCCGTGTTGTCAAGGTCGTATTTTCCGCTGTTTAGTGCGTTGATGATGCTTCCAACCACAATCGTGGCGGGATAGCAAATATCGTTGTTTGCGTAACGCAGACCCGTTTCGGCGGCTTCCTGATTGCCCGTGGGCAGCACCACCAGATTGTAGCCCACCAGTTTGAAAAGCGACGGCAGAAACTCCGAATAGCCCTCCGCAAAATACGGCGCGATGATGGTACGCTGACGGTCTTCCTTCTCGAAAATCTTTGTGGTGGCGAATTTGCGGTCAACTGTCGATGTTTCAGCCAGTTCGGCCTTGCACGATTCCACCAGCGAGCGGATGCGCAACCGCAGTGAGCCGATGTTGTTTACATCATCTATCTTTAATATTGTCAAGTTTTTGCCAAATCGTTTCAGTATCGCGTTCACCTCATCGAGAATGAAGGCGTCAGGGCCGCAGCCAAACGACGTCAACTCAACAAAATGCAGGTTTTTGCGCTGATACTTACCCGCAAAATAAGCCGCTTTAAAAATTCGGTTTGGGTAGGCCCACTGGCTCAATGCGTTAATCTCGTCGTACACCGTTGCGCCAAGTTCTGTGGCCACATGCTCCGTAATCACATCGATGCCCATGTAGGCGATGGCCTGTGATATTTTGTGCTCAATCATCGGGTCGGTGTGGTAGGGACGGCCAGCCAGCAGAATCACCATTCGGTTTTCCTTTGTAGCCAAATCGAGCACATCATTGGCACGTGCTGTAAGTTTCTGAATGTATGATGTTTGTACATTTTTCGCCATCTCAATGGCTTTCAGCGCAACCTCGCGCTTAACTCCCAAAGTTTTCAGATAAGCCCAGCACGATTTCACCAACAACTCATTGTCGTTGAATGTGATAACAGGCGCATCGAACGGCACTCCGCTCTTACGGGCGGGGTCCATCGAACTTTTAATGACATCAGAATAGGCCGACACAATCGGACAGTTGAAACTGTTTTTAGACTTGTCGTCCTCCTTGCGCTCGAAAACCACGTATGGGTAGAAAATCCTATCCACCTTCATATCAATCAGATTGTTGATGTGGCCGTGCATCAGTTTCGCAGGGAAGCAGATGTTGTCAGCCATTATCGAGCGCAGGCCCGACTCGTAGATTTTGTTGCTCGAGTTGTTCGACAGCACCACCTCAAGTCCGCAGGCCGAAAACAAAGTATACCAGAACGGGTAGTTCTCATACATTCCCAAAGCGCGCGGCAGGCCAATCTTGATACCCAATGGTTTACCAACTGGCTCCACTTTCGGCTGACGGAAAAGCAGTTTGTACTTCTCCACCATCATATTCACGCCCTTACGCTCTGATTCCGAGTGGTTTGAGTACACTTTTTCGCAGTTGTTGCCCGAAGCAAACGTGTTGCCATTCGGAAAATGGAACAACTTGACGGTACAGTGGTTGTCGCAACCTGGACAAGTCTGAAATTCAGACTCATACGAGTTGGCGTCTATCAATTCTGTTAACGATTTCTCTGACATAATTATTATTCTATATACGGTAAGTGGGAAGTGGTGAGTGGAAAGAAAAAAAAGTATTAGTTTTCAATATTTTACAATAAGCATCACTATAATCCTTAACTCTAAACGCCCCCCTCTAAACTCTAAACTTTACTCATTTCGATAGCGTGAAGTGCTGCTCCGTAAGCGCCCATCAACTCTGGAATGTCAGTGAACGACACCTCGCAGCCAGTCAGCAACTCAAGTGCACGCACAATTGAGTGGTTGCGGAACGTTCCGCCCTGAACCACAATATTCTCACCCAACTCTTTGATATTCTTCAGTTTCAACACCTTGAACAAGCAGTTTTTCACCACCGAATAACTGAAACCAGCGGCAATGTCCTCAACCGCCGAACCTTCGCGCATGGCCTGCTTCACCTTCGAGTTCATAAACACGGTGCAGCGAGTGCCCAGGTCGCACGGGTGCTGCGCCATGCACGAGAGCCGCGCAAACTCATCAACCTTGTAGCCGAGCATCGTGGCAAACGTCTCAATGAACGACCCGCACCCCGACGAGCATGCCTCATTAATCTCAATGCGCTTGATGGTGCCGTTCTCAACAAAGATGGCCTTCATGTCCTGGCCGCCAATGTCGAGCACAAACGACACATCGGGGTTGACGTGCCGCGCGGCCACAAAGTGCGCCATGGTCTCAACAATGCCGTAATCGAGATTGAAAGCCGTGCGCAGCAGATTCTCGCCGTAGCCAGTGGCGCAACTGCCTGCAATCACAATGTTTCCAGAGTTTGGCAGAGCAGCCTGCATACGCTTCAGCCCGTCGGCGAAGGTGCGGAAACTATCACCATTATTTCGCTGATAATCAGTATATACTATCTCGCCATTGGCATTGGTAAGCACAATTTTGGTGGTGGTGCTGCCCGAGTCGATGCCCAGGAAATAGCGGCCCGATTTGTCGGTTGCAAAATCGGCTTTCGGCACAAAGTTGTTCATCTTGCGCTTGTGCCACTCGTCATAGTCGGCTGCCGACACAAACAGCGGGTTGAGCCGTTTCGACAAATCGACAGGCGTGTCGTCGGTCGCAAAACGCAGAATATAAAGGAATTCCGACAGACGCATCTCGCGATGGCCAAGCGTTCCAGCAAGCAAAGCGCACCCCAGAGCGGGAATAATTTGCGCGTTTTCAGGCAGAATGCAGTCACTCTCGGTGATATTGAGCACATGAATGAAATGCTTCTTCAGTTCGGGCAGGAAGGCGAACGGACCGCCGCAGAAAAACACATCGGGCAGAATGTCCATGCCACGTGCAAGCGAAGCCACAACCTGCATCGCCACCGCGTTGAACACCGATGCGGCAATGTCGCTGCGGCTCACGTTTCGGCTGATAAGATTCTGAATATCAGTCTTTGAGAACACACCGCACCGCGATGCTATCGGGTAGATGGTTTCCGATTTTTCGGCCAGAGCGTTCAGCTCGTTGGTCTCAACACCGAGCAGTGTGGCCGTTTGGTCGATGAAAGCGCCTGTGCCGCCCGCGCAACTACCGTTCATACGGATGTCGGGCACTTTGCCTTCCTCAAAGAAAATCATCTTGCTGTCCTCGCCGCCCATATCAATAAAGGTGCGCACCTGCGGATAGCGCTGTTTGATAGTCTCGGCGGCAGCCACAACCTCCTGAATAAAGCCTAGATTAAGCCTTTCTGCATAACCCATTCCCACCGAGCCTGTCATTGCCACATTCAGCCAGCAATCGCCGAACTTGTTGAAAATGCGCGTTGCCACATGATTGGCCGTTTGTTTGATGGCCGCGTTATGACGCTGATAATCAGAATAAACCAGTTTTCCATCGGCGTCGAGCATAGCCACCTTCAGCGTGGTCGAGCCAATATCGACACCTAAATTATAATGATTTCCCTCTTTCATTGAATATAATAGAGTTATTTAATAGACTTATTAAAAACGGTGCGAATATACAGTGTTTTTTGGTTTCAGCCCGATTTGGAAAGAAATTTATACGCCAGCGGATTCCTGGGCTTGACTGATTGGCACGTTACAAAAAAAAAGCCCGGGGCTTCCGCCCCGGACCAGCATGAGAAAAATTACGCTTACTTTTCTTTGACAGCGTATATCTTAAGCGGATTTCAGCATCCACATTCTCAATAAAAAAAAGAAAACAGAGACATTATAAAATGCCCCTGTTTTCATTAGGCTAATACAGTACTACACGCTGTGTTGTATTACCCACACGTACAATGTAGACGCCTGTATTCTTCATTGACAGTTCAGTGCGGGTTCCTTCGGCTAACTCTTTGGCGACCATGCGACCATTCACGTCAAAGACTGCTATTTCGCCTGCAAAGGCATCAGCGGTCTCGACCACAATAGTGCGGTTGATAGCAAAAATGTTTATTTCGGCAGCGTTCTCATCGATTGCAGTGTCTTTTGCATCAATAGTTACATCGAACGTAACTGTAAATGTCTCACCACCATCAACATATGTTACAGTGATGGTCTGCTTGCCGGTCTTCTTAGCGTCAAAGCCGCTAATCATTGCCGATGTCAAATCAACCACCTTGGTAGTTCCGTTATTGAAGGTTACGGTGAGTTTCGCGCCAGTCAAGTCGATCAGTTCGCCCTCAGTGTAATTGAGTTTCTTCGGCATGTTGCTCAAAGCAATCGAAACAACTTTAATCATAGGAACAGTATCGACGTAGGTTGTATCGCCACAGATTTTGCAAATAAGCATGGTGTAGCCGATGCTGTCGAACGTCGGTTCGAAAATGGTTGTGTCATAATCATGAACCGAAGCAATGCTGCCAGTCCAAGCCACTGCAAGTGGGTTTCCGGCCAAGTCGGCAACGTTGGCGGCAACACTAATGTTAGTAACAACAGCGTGCGGCAGGCTCAACTCGGCAACAAATGTTGCGTTGTCGGTTGTGGTGAAGCTGCTGATTTCGGCACCTTCGCTCAGTGCAATGTCGCTCTGCGCAAAACCGGTAATCTCCTCGCTGAACGCAACTGTGAGTGTTGCTATAGCGGCGGTTGTCTCGGTAGCAGATGTGCTTATTGCAACTGTCGGCAGAATGTTGTCGAGCGCAATATTAGTTGCTGCAAACTCATTGTTAGCAGGCAGTGTGGCAACACTGACTTGGCTTCCGGTGGTGGCATCAAGCACTTTCACGCCGTTCCACTCAACGCCTGTGATTGCAAGTTTTGCAATGTTGTCAGTAGCAGCAACCGGGTAAACAAAGCTCAGAGTGTAGTCGTCGATTCTTTCGTCTTCAAGCACGGCATTTCCGCCAGTGTTCATAAGCAGTTTCGGTTTTGCTGTGGCTGCAGTATTATCAAGTTCAACTGCATCGTCAAACGAAATATTAATAACAATGTTGTTACCTGTACGATAGCTACCACTAACAGTAGGTGTGCTCACGGCCATTACCTGAGTTGTGTTGGCTGTGGCTACAACAGGAATTCTGTCGATACCACGAGTGGTTACTATCACTAAAGTATCGCGGTAAGTGCCAGCCTCGTCTGCATTGAAGGAAATGTAGAATGGTACTTTTTTGCCCGATTTCAAAATTAAATCTTCAGGGCTAAGAATCAATCCTCCCATTCTGCTCATAAAGGATGCTTTAAAGTTTGTGCCGTCAAGCATATCCCATCCGTCAATTTCAACAACCTCGCATCCTGTATTCTCGAGATACAGCGAAGCATATCCGCTTTCGCCTACATGAACAGGCAAAAATTCAACGGAATCCTTGCTGTAAGCGTAATCGAGTTTGCTCTCAATGGTAACTACGGTTACAAGCGTGTCGCAAATTAATTCATCGTCCACGATATTGCTACGGTCAAGTATTCGGGTAAAGATATATTCTCCACCGGTAAGGCCTTCAAGGCTGTAGGTGTTCTCAACTATCGTGCTACCATTGGCCGGAACAACAATCGGTTCAGTTTCAGGAATTGTAAAAAGATAATTGGTGTAACTGCTATAATTGTAGCCTGCATCCAATATGTTGTATTCATAGTCTCTAAGGATTGACTTATCGTCGATTACTACCGACACATAGCCTCCGTTGCTATAGCCGTTACTTTGCGAATCGCGGAAACGCACACCATAATTTCCAGCTGGCAAATCGAGAATCTGCTCATACATTTTGCCACTAACCGTGTAAGTGTTTGTCGGTATACTAAATATGCGGGTTCCAAAATTGTTCCACTTATCTATTGTATATATTTCCAACCAAATAGTTTGCGGGTGGTTCTGCGCACCTGAGTACACCCTGAGTCGTGGCTTGGGAACATACTGCAGCTGTGCCTCGCTGTTGTTGGTTATGGTATGTGTAGCCTTAACCTCTGTCTGGCCGCACTCTGCTGTTATGCGCAGGGTATCATACTCTGGTTCAACAGCAGCTACGCCTGCGGCTGAGAGAGCAATGGTGGCTAACACTTTCTCGTTGTTGTATTCAAGTATTTTAAGCTCGCCAGTGGCTGCGCCTACGGCTGTAGGTGTATAGTTAACTTCAAGTTCGACTACTTGTTTTGGGGTTAATTTCCAATCAAACACATCTGCTGAAGCATTCACAAACGAAAAGCCAGTGCCACTAATTCTATAATCAAGTTCAAACTCTGCTCCACCGGTGTTGGTAAGTGTAAATGTCTGCTTTCCAACTGAGCCCAACTGAACATTGCCAAATGCAAGTGTTTCAGGTACTGAAACAGCAGTATCGCCTTTGACAAGAATTTGAGCATCCATTTCCATTTCATTGTCCCATTCCGAGTCGTTGGTAGAGAAGTACTTATAGAAATAATGGCTACCAACCGGCAGGTCGGCTGTTGCTATGTTCATTGTAAGTGGCAGCGAGTCGCCTGGGGCAACGGTATATTTCTTGTACGAATCTTCGGTTATGGTGAATTTGTAAGCATAATCGCCATCATCATAATTGTCCCATGTGCAGATATCTTTCACCATTATTTTATTGACAATGGTGTCATTGCCGCTGCTTATGCTGATATATGCGTCGCTGTCAGAAACATCTTCGTCCCCTAAATATAAACGAAGTTCGTATTCGCCAGGGGCCATATCATAGTAATCAAAATCAAAATTGGAAGTCAACCATTCGTCGGGGCCCCACCAACTACCAGATTTTGCATGATAAGTGTCGATGTAGACACCATGTTTTCCGCTTCCGGCATTGTAACTAAAGCTTAATGGCTCAGCAATCACAAGGTCGCCGTTGCCATCGTTATGAACCATAGAACTCAAGGTAACTGACTGTGTGCCGTAGTTAATAGTATCTTTTACAACATAATCATCGAATACTGTTTCGGGTGCGCCAACACCTGTTGCAGATATGGCCACTTCAACCGAATCAGTGGCCGAAAGTTTGATGATCAGCGTATCTGCGAAGGGTCCAACAGAGTCTGGGTAAACTCCAAGTGTTATTTCCTTTGACGCGTTTGGCTCTATCTCAATTTCACCGATAGCAGGATAAACATTACCTCCATATAATAAGGCGAAATAACCCAAATTCTTAAATCTGATTTGTTCGATATTGAGCGTTGCGCAACCGCTGTTGAAAAGAGTCAGTGTTTTCCTTGCATCATTGTTCTTTATCTGATTGCCAAAATCAAAGCTCTCAACGACTGCCAGTTCAGCTTTGCCGCCGTCAACAGCTAACTCAATTTCATTAACAGCCCCATCAATGCCTTCAGCATAGACGAGAAGAGTGTTATCTCCGTGCATATTGAGTACGCTTACAGGAATCTGTAAGGCATCGATACTTGAGTCAGGGGCAATGGTGGTCTTAAACAAACAATCGTCCGGGGTAACATCAAATTCAATTGTTTTTCCGCCCCTACTGGTGGTATTGCTGACCAATGTTGTCTCAGAGTTGCCTATGCTCATGAAACCGTTGTACCACCAGTTCTGCAAATATAATCTGTACGAGCCTACTGGCAGGTTGAGAGTTCCTGTATATGTGGTGTTAGACTGTGTGTAAGTGCCACTAGGCGCTGAGTAAACCACATTGTCATTGGCGTCGTACAGTGTCCAAACTTGATATCCCGGGTCCCATTTTGTAATAACATTGAAAGTAAAGTCAAAACCACCCACAACTGTAACCGGCACACTGGTGTTGTTCTCAATCTTGTTGGGAACGGTAAGTGTTGTTACGCACTCGGTGAGTGTGGTGTCAATCTCTGTGCTGGCGATTGAAAGCTGCTCTGCCAAATCGGTGGCTGTGGCTTTAAGGTCAACTTCGGCAACAAAATAATCACTTGGTTTGCCGATAGGGAAACCGAATTTGTTGGTGAAAGAGCCAGTATTCTCGGTATAGAAACCAATCATTACACCTAACGAATCACCAGGGTAAAGTGTGTAATCATTATAAAAATCGCTGGGCACGATAAGAGCATCATCTCTTGGAAGAATCCGGAACCCCGTGCCGCTTGTTTTGAAGTGTGGTGCTTCAAAAATTGGCATATTCTGGCAGCCAGTGTTTTTAATCCAAATTATGCCAGTGCTTTCGTAACCGGTGTAAGCTGTGAGAACGCTGTCACCATAAATTTCATACTTAGGGGTGATGTCAACATTAATTGCAATTTCACGCGAGAATAGCATTGATTCCGGACCTTCATCCAAGAACAATTTGGGATTAATGGCACCGATATAAACTTCAGCTGAGCCAGCAGCTGTGTTGGCCGTAATGTTGACGGTTGTCTGCTGGCCGGGTTGCAAGCTCAGTTTGTTTTGCGAGAATGTAATAGCTTTGCCAAAAAGCAGTGATTCTCCTTCGTATACGCCCGGATTATAGTAGCCAAGTGAATAATCAACACTATAGTAATATGGCTTTCCGTTCTCGTCGAAAACCGCGTAACATGTCATGCCAGATTCAGTTTCGCTTGGCGCAATATCGCTTACTTCGAGTTTGCCGTTGTTGATTTGGACTCCCATCGACATTCCCATAACGCAGGCACCAAACCAGAATGTGCGTGTAGCGGGATTATAGGCTACAAGTTCAGTACTCGGCATATCGATAGTGCCATAGTCGGCCACCAATTCGCCGCTGGTGTTGTAAGACAAGGCACAAAATTTATTGCCAACACAGCCGTAAACTAAAAGGTTATCGCCATCGGCTGCAATAAACGGATAGCGCACTGATGTCTCAAAACTGAAATCCGTCAAGTTCATATTCTCATCGAGAGCGGCAACGGTGAATCCTTTATTGTCGTTCCATATGCCGGAAGCCCACATCTTGCCGCCGGCGCTAGCAACATAGTCAAACCCTTTAATGGTTTTTACCACTTCTCCTGTGGCAAGGTCTATTTGGACAGTTTCCCCATAATTATCGCTGTAGCCATAGACATAGCCGTCAATAATCGACATACCCCAGATCATATCATCCAGCACCTTACGCCCTAAATTAAAAGTAGTGGCACTGGAAAGAATAACAACATCAAGGGGTTCGTCGGTAGTGTTTTTAACAACCATCGGGCGGGCTTGCGTCTGGTCGCAATCGCTCAAGTTGAACTCAATAACCGGCTCCTTAGGCACAACGCTAACCATGAAGTCTTGCGGGCCATCCTTGGCCGCGCTTTCTGTCTTAAATAAAGACGTTGCTGACTTGCCGTTGTCGGCTTTCATTTTCTCAACCCACTCCTGGGCGGCTTTAGCCCGCGGGTTTTCTCTCTTCAGAGCATGTTTTCCGTGGCTCTGAGCACTCAGCCCCCCTACCGTTAGGATTAAGGCCGAAAGAACAAGTAGAAATCTTCTTCTCATACTTTTGTGTTTTAATTAGACATATTATTATTTATGATTTTTGTCATTTAATCGGGTTCTGCGTTAGTTACATCATGCACGTCAGAATGCAGCAGACAACAATAATAAGCAGCAGTGCCCCGATGAATAATCTTTCGAAACGTTTCATGACCAAAGGTTTAACAGGTTAATGCATCATGCTGCAACTGACTGCACTCAATTTGTCCGTTGTCCGATACTTTGATTGCCAAACGTGTGTGAATGGCCATAAACAGAATCATCAATGTCGCGATAATCATAGTTGTATGTTTTTAGAGTTGTTCCCTATTAGATAATTTATGCCTTTAACATTGTATTATAAGGCATTCCAAAGGTCTGCATGGCTATTACAAAATGCAATAGCCGAAAAACGAACGGCGGGTTTGACTTAACGAACGGTAGTGTTTTACAAACGAACGGCGGGTTTGACTTAACGAACGGCAAACGAAAAAGGCCAAAATGGGGGTAAAAACGGGTTATTTTTGAGCGTTTTTTAGGGCAAAAACGCGGATTTTTGTCTTATGGGCAAAAAAAAGGGGACGCAATTGCGTCCCCGTAACTTGAGCATGTTAAAAATTACTTCTTAACGTTTGCTTTTACCTTGTCAACGAACTCTGAAGTCGGTTTGAACGAAGGAATGTAATGCTCTGGAACAACGATAGTTGTGTTCTTTGTGATGTTACGAGCGGTCTTCTTTGCTCTCTTCTTAATAGCGAAGGTACCAAAACCTCTCAAGTAAACATTGTCACCTTTAACCAAAGATGCCTTAACGCTGTCCATGAAAGCCTCAACTGCCTTCAACGCTGTCACTTTCTCAATCCCGGTGTTCTTCGAGATTTCGTTTACTAACTCTGCTTTTGTCATAATAAAAATATTTTATAATCAACAAATTAAATTTTTGGTTTGGCAAATATATGAAATAGAACATTGAAAGCAACAAATAATTCGCTTTTTCTGAAAAATATTTTTTCTTGCCCAAAAACAGCATTTTACACCAATATATAATGGTATTGCCACCCGACTAAACTTATTTATACTACTTTTACCCCGAAAACGATGTGATATGAACAGACACAACATAATTCTTATGGCTTTTTTGGTCCTTCCGATACTCGCTACGGGGCAGAATGTCGGGCAGGAAGGCGACACTTTGCTTAACTATACCGACATCAACGGCCTGAAACAAGGGCACTGGATTAAGAAATTCGAAAACGGCCAAACCCAATACGAAGCCTATTTCATCGACGACAAGCCTGTCGGCGAATTCAAGAAATATGATTCCTACGGCAATCTCTACGTTATTCTCAACTACAGTTCCAACGGAACTGATGCTGACGCAAAATTCTATCACCGAAGTGGAAGAATCAGCGCCACTGGCAAATACATCAATCATGAGAAAGACAGCATCTGGCTCTACTACGCTGAAAATGGCATTCTGTACCTTCAGGAATCGTATAAAAAAGGGAAGAAAGACGGCCTGTTCATCCAATACACTTCAGAACAGAAGAAAATTGAAGAAGTGACGTGGAAGAACGATGAGAAACATGGCCCTTGGCGAAAATACTACGCCACCGGACCACTCATGTTCGAAGTGAACTACGACCACGGCAAACTCAACGGCGAAGGAAAAGTGTACTACGCCAGCGGCAAACTGCAGAAAAAAGGCAAATATGTGAACGACCTGATGGAAGGCTCGTGGCTCATTTTCGACGAGAACGGCAACTATCAGAAACAGTACGTCTACAAACACGGCTACTGCGAGAAACTTGCCGAAGAGCAGAACCGCACCATCAACGAGATGGAAAAAAACAAAGATGAGTGGGAAGACCCTGCCGAGCACATCAACGACCCCACCTGGCTAATGCGCTGACAACCATGAGCAAAGGCAGAGTACTGATGGCTATGAGCGGCGGCATCGACAGCACAATGGCCGCCATCCTGCTCACCGAGCAGGGCTACGAACTGGAAGGTGTCACGTTCCGCTCATGGGACAGCATCTCAAAAGCCTGCATGGAACGCGAAACCGGCTGCTGCTCAGTCGATTCCATATTCGAAGCAAAGCACATTGCCAACAGTCTGGGATTCAACCATCAGATTCTCGACATTCGTGAACTGTTCCGCCAGACGGTTATCAGCAACTTCATAAGCGAATATCTAAAAGGCCGCACGCCAAATCCGTGTGTGGTCTGCAACAAATACATCAAATGGGGCGCACTGCTCGACCTTGCCGATCAACTGGGCTGCCAGTTCATCGCCACAGGCCACTATGCGCGCATAGGCAGCACCGACGGCCGGTATTTCATCAGCAAAGGCATCGACGACACCAAAGACCAGTCGTACTTTCTGTGGCAACTCACATCAGAGAACCTTGCCCGCACGCTCTTCCCGCTGGGCGGATTCACAAAGCAGCAGGTGCGTCAGATGGCAGCCGACCGCGGATACATAAAACTGTCGCAGAAACGCGAGTCTCAGGAAATATGCTTTGTGCCCGACAACGACTATCGCAATTTCCTGAGCCATAACTCACCCGAATATTCCACCGTCGGTCCGGGAAAATTCATCAGCACCGATGGCCGCGTTCTTGGGCAGCACAAGGGCTACCCTAACTACACCATCGGGCAGCGCAAGGGGCTTGAGATTGCTCTGGGGCAGCCAATGTACGTTTCACACATCGATGCCACCAACAACACCGTAACGCTCGGCACCCGCGACGACCTGCTGAGTCAGTCGCTCACCGCATCATACTGTAACTTCACCAAAATCGCGCCACCAGAAAGCCCCGTCAGCGTAACCGCACGTGTACGCTACCGCAGCAAAGGTATGCCGGCTGTCATTGTCATGCAGGACGGAAATGTCAAGGTCGACTTCAGCGAGCCTGTTGAGTCGGTATCGCCCGGCCAGTCAGTAGTGTTCTACGACGGCGATGACCTGATTGGCGGCGCCGTAATCGACTGATTTGGCAGTCATTTCCAAAACACTAAGTAATTAACTCTATAATTGTTCATAACACGGCAATATTCATTGTCAATTTCGAATCCATTTTTATATCTTTGCGAAAGATGTTATATCAATATGTCAGTAGGTATAAACAATTGGTACAAAACGGTTACTTCGGACGATGTCATCTACCTGTTCAAGGGGGAAGTCACCGACCAGTTGATTGCCCAATCGCTCGATGTGATTGAACGTCAGTTGGAAAACACACCGTTACCGATACGCAAGAAAATCTACAACGTGTTGGTTGAATGTCTGCAAAATCTGTATCACCACGCATCGGCTGTCCCGTTCAAAAAGGATGACGAATTCTGTGGAAGGATTGGTGTCTGCCTTCTCTCGAAGCGTGACGAGCATTATCATGTTGTTACAGGGAATTTTGTTGTCCCGAAGCAGCAAGCCTTTCTGAAAGGCCATCTCGACAAGATAAACTCGCTCGACAAGGAAGGGCAGAAAGAGATGTACAAAGAGATTCTCGACAACCAAACCTTCTCAGAAAAGGGCGGCGGCGGACTTGGAATGGTCGACATTGCAAGAAAATCGGGAAGCAGATTAAATTATAGTTTCATAAATTGTTGTGATGATTATATTTTTTTTACTTTAGATGTTACTTTTAATAATTGATAAACCATAATCTTAATAAAATGGAACCAATATCTATTATCGGAACCCCAAAGACCCCAACCGTGACTTTCGAAGCCAACGGCAAACTTGAAATCAAGGGTAGGTCTATTCCGGAAAATTCAGTTGAATTCTACAAGCCTTTGGTTGATTGGCTTGAGCAGTACTTATCGTCGCCAGCACCGCTGACCGAAGTTTCTATCAAACTTGAGTACTTCAACACCAGTAGTTCGAAGTGTATTCTTGACGTCTTCAAGAAACTTGAAGCCATCTACAAGAGCGGCAGCGAAGTTGTCATTCTGTGGCACTACGAAGAAGACGACGAAGATATGCTTGAAGCAGGCGAAGACTATCAGTCAATCATCAAAGTGCCGTTCAAAATGGTCGAGATGTCTGAATAAGACACTGACCAGTTTGCATATTTTCTCTCAAAAGAATATTCCTGCCAGTCAGGAACGATTCTTTTGTTGACTCACGCCAACAGACGAATTTGTAATCAAACGTTTGATTACAAGTTTGTTATGTTGGTTTTTTATTTGGATTTCATTCGGCAGAGACAATATTCATAGCGCGAGATTCTAATCAGAATTCGTTTTCTGCCGATCAGCATGCGCCTTGCGCGTGCAAAAACTTGTTTAATGATTACAATTACATCCTGATGCGGGAAAACCACTCAATTACCCTACGCAACAATCTGTATTTGAGCGCAAAATACATCAGCAGCGAGTAGAACCAAATTACCAGCATGTTCACCCAATAGGTCGGATATGGATGGCCGAACAGATTTTTGCACGGCGCGTAGAAATGCGCCTTGATGAACGGATGAGTCGGGTCGAGATAAATCGGGTCGTTCTTTTGGTACAGATTCCCATCAACTTCCACAATCCTGTCGAGCGAGTTCGAGTTGCGCACAAATGCTGTTAGATTCTCATTGCTGTAGCGGCGCTTACGCTCAATAAACTGTTCGCGTTCTTCGTCGGTACGCTGCATCGAGTTGATGAGCAGGTCCTTCTGGTTGTTCACGTGATTATACTGCTTATAGTAGTAGGTTTTCAGTTTGTTCAGGAATGCTTCAAGATTGTCGAAAACTTCAGGTGTGACACGGTTCAGGTAGAGCCGGTCGAGTTTGTCATACTGGAAGTAGCCCATTGCGTCGAGCGGTTTTGCCAACTCGTTCCTGACCAGTTCAAGGTCTTTCTTCACCCTAATCTGGCACGCCGGATTGTTATAGTTGCGCCGGCAGTACGATACTCTGTTCTCAATTGTCTTCACCCAATAGTTTTTACGGAAATCGCACTGGCTGAGCATCTTGTTATACTCATAGAAATCTCGTTCAAAAGCGTTTTCCTTGAACTGTTGCACGGCCAGCGCTTCGTATGCCCATCGGGCTGTAATTATTTCACCATAGGCTGGAATGCGGTCGGGGTTCGAAATAGCCGGATTGAACTTGTCGAACGGAACTATTATGCCGCTCAATATCAACTGCGGAATAACAAGGAACGGTATCAATATATATATGGTAACAACCGTGTCGAAACTATCGGATATGTTCAGCCCCAACAGACACGAGAAGAACCACGAACTGAATAGCGCAAACCAATAGTAGAAGAACATTCCGCGGATGCCGAGCACCAGATTTCCCACTGCCACAAACATCAGCGCCTGAATGGCCGAAATGACAAACAAAATGGCCATTTTCGATAAAAGATAACTTGTACGGCTCAAATTCAAGAACCGCTCACGCTTCTGGATTTTCCGGTCTTTCACAATCTCTTCAGCACTGACTGACAAGCCGATAAATATTGCGACAATGACTGCCATAAAAATATAAACCGGTATGTTCTCGTTGCCGAAGAAACTGTATGCACCGTTCGATTTGTTAAAATATCTGATTATGAAGGCCAGCAGGAAAGCCAGTACAGGCGATTCCAGAATGTTGATCACCATATACTGCCGGTTGCTGATTTTCGAGAGCACATCGCGTTCGACAAAAACACGGAACTGCTTCAGTTTGCCTGGTATTTTCGATGCATTTTCGGGCAGTTCATCGTATTTCATTTCCGGTTCAGGCATCGATTTCCGTGATTCCTGAAAATGACGGAACCATTCGTCTGGCTGCAGGCGACGGGTTGGTGTCAAGTTGCCGTATTCATCAAGCATCTGCGACTCAACAATGTTGAAAATCTGTTCCGGATTGACGTTGCCGCAAGTGTGGCACTCACTGTCATTCCAGTTGGCCTGGTGCACCTTCATCTTGAAATAGATGATGGACTCAACCGGATTGCCATCGTAAATCAAATAACCGCCCTTGTCGAGAATATACAGATTGTCGAACATCTTGAAGATGTCGGACGACGGCTGGTGGATAACGGTGAACACCAGTTTTCCCTTCAGCGCCATCTCTTTCAGAATATCCATAATGTTCTCAGAATCACGCGACGACAAGCCTGACGTCGGCTCGTCAAGGAACAAGATGGCCGGTTCGCGAATCAGTTCAAGCGCAATGTTGAGCCGCTTGCGCTGTCCGCCGCTTATCTTCTTGTTGAGCGGGCTGCCCACAACCATATCCTTTATGTCGAACAGGCCAAGGCTTTTGAGCACTTTCAGCACTTTGCAGTTTATCTGGAACTCCGACAAATCATCGAAACAAAGTCGAGCGTTAAACAAAAGATTCTGATATACAGTAAGTTCTTCAATCAGCAAATCGTCTTGCGATACATAGCCAATCAGACCTTCAACCTTTTCTTTTTCAGCGTAAATATCAATGCCATTGATGGTTACCGTTCCGCTTGTGGGACGGGCACTGCCGTTGAGCACGTTGAGCAGGGTGGTCTTGCCCGAGCCGCTTGCTCCCATTATTCCGACAAGGCTGCCCGACTCCTGAACCATGTTTATGCAGTTGAGTCCCTTCACTCCGCCTTTGAAATAATACTCCACATCTTTGGCCACAAACTGAATTTTGTTGCCAATCTCGTCAGAGAAGAAATAGTTGACAATGTCGGAATAATAGATCGGCTTCATCTTCGCATCACGCAACGACGCGCCCTGATTGAGCACGTACACATTACCCGGGATGACTATCTGTCCATTGAGATACAACTCATCGGTACCGAACTTACGGAACAGATACATGTTCGAAAGTTCGAAATAGAGCACCCAGAGTTTATCGTTGAACGTTTCGTGGTACAGGTGCCTGATGTCGGGAATGTTCGATGCTTTCTGACCGTCGATGAGCAGGAAGCGTGGCGATACTGGAATATCACCGTCGTCGGACATCACAAAGTCTTTTAGCAGATTGAAATTTTCGCTCGAGAAGAAGAAACTTTCGGAAACGGCTTGCGCAAACTCCATCTCCTGCTCCGACACATCCTGCCCCACTTTGATGAATTCGAGCAGCCGCACCATAACCACCATTTTCTGGCGGATGTCGAGTTCTTCATTTATCTGTGTACATATTTTTAGAACCTTGACAGAATTAAGTGCAAGGTTTTTCTCCTTTTTATCATTTTCTGATTGTTTGCGCTGATAGTGGGCATAAAAGCCATCGAAAAGGTCGAGATATTCCCCCACGGCACTCTCGCGCAACTGCTGACGAAGAAAGGCTTCAACAATCTGCCTTCCGCCTTTGTTGTTGGCCCGCGGACCGACAATAATGGCGAACAATTGCATCAATGCCTTTAGCACTTTCTCTCTCATACGCAATAGTTTTTATTGCTTGAAACCGATGAGCATGACCGTAATACCCGATGCGACATCCTTCGAGTCAATCTCTGCTTCGAT
Source organism: Salinivirgaceae bacterium (assembly GCA_017557785.1). Taxonomy (GTDB): domain Bacteria; phylum Bacteroidota; class Bacteroidia; order Bacteroidales; family SZUA-534; genus RUG13583. The sequence goes on along the minus strand of JAFYYA010000062.1, from coordinate 17,751 downwards.
TATGCAGTCCATCGTGTTCTCAAATTTGAAATCCCAGCAAGGTGTGTTCTCAAAATCGCGGTTGGTAAACAGCAGATTGCGGTCCTGATCGTAAACTGAAAACGCCAGATTGCCTGCTTCCGTTCCGCAATAACCAGCCAAACGGTAAATGGTACCGCCGTAGAAAGTCACATAGAATTCGGCAATGTCATCTTTGTTCAGCAAAACAGTATAATATTGTCCATCAGATACAAACGAACGATCCATGTGTGACTGGCACTTTTTCATCGACGATTCGACCTGCGCAACCGATACGTTGGGTATGGCAACTGCCAACGCAACCAACAACATCATATATCTAATCATTGACTTCTTCATTTTGGTTTAACTTACAATTTGTTTGCGAATCGATTCAACCTTACGCGTGATGTCGGTCAAGACAGATGCCGGGACATCCACTTTGGTTACCGACTTGACTATTGTCATCTTGTTTTCGACATCGATTTCGGGCACCACATAGGTGTAATGCTGTTCAACACCGTCGAAATCATTAGTCAGTTCAATGAGTGAATCAACCAATGCGCCAATTTCTTCATCTTCAGAATAATACTGTGAAAGGATTTTTATAAGGTTCTCAAGCGGTTGCTTGCTTTCACCGATTCGCTGAATAAGCACGTCGTCGCGTTTTTCTTTGGCAAGTTGCGTCATGATGTACATTGACTCAATCCAGCCGCCGGCAAGCACCAATGCACCTTCGCGCTGACGCTGTGACTCTTTGAGATACACATCGACATCGCGGTAAGTATTTGACATTATGTGCAGAAGAGAGTCCGAGTTATCAACATTGCGCTCAACCCGTTCAACCAGACTGCTGCTGAATGCCGATGTCAAATCCAAATCATTGGCAATGTTCTTGATTACAGAAAACTGATTGATTATCAGCGGTGACTGCTCATAAATGTTCATATAAGCCAAATCGGCGCCGTAAACGCCTAAATTGACACACTTTTTATAAGTTCTTGTGTAATTCTGATTATTCTCAACGGGATTAAGCAAACTCTCATTGAATTTTGCGCCCGTGGTTTTAATCATCATTGTCAGATGATATGGCGACGGCAAACTGAACAGTGTGTTGCCGAATTTTATTGTCTGCGCCGATGTGTCAACACGCATTTCCAATTTATCAAAATGCCCGACAGCACTGCTTTTCGGCGCGCTGCTGTTGCACGATGCCAGAAGCAGCGGCAAAGCCAGTAACGAAACGCTAATAACAGATACCTTCATAGTTTTACAAAATACTATATGCAAGTAACGAAAAAAAACGACTCGCAAAAGCATTATAAAACACTTTATTTATGAATAGCAGAAAAATTGTGGGGAACTATTCGGGCATTTTTGCCGTGCCGACCATCTCGCTGTATTCAGCGGCAGTCATATCTTTAAGGAAGAAGTTGTCAGGATTTTTGCGTATGCCAGATACAATCACTTCATAATGAAGGTGCGGACCTGTCGACTGGCCTGTGTTGCCAACCAAACCAACCACCGTTCCGCGATTGACCGTATCGCCAACACGGACTGAGAATTTGCTAAGGTGCGCGTAACGGGTTTTATATCCGTAGCCGTGGTCGACCATAACCTGCTTGCCATAGCCACGCACATCGTTCGACACCGACACAACCACACCCTTTCCGGTGGCAAACACCTTGCTACCTTCGCGGGCGGCCAAGTCAAGTCCGTCGTGGTGGATATGCCTGTGGCTGATTGGGTGCTCACGGAATCCGAATGATGACGAAACGCGATACTGCAACGGATTGACCGGCATAATGCCAGGCAGACTGAGCAGACTGTCTTCTGAGCGCTGCACTGAGCGCAACACCATATCGTATGATTGTGACTGAAGATTCAACTTGTTGGCAAGAATGTCGACCTTGCGGTTGTACTCAACAAACAAATCGGTATTGAAATAGCCTTCAAGATTCTCATATTTATTGGTACCACCGAAACTGGCCATACGCTTGTCGGCAGAAAGCGGTTCCATATACGACAGAACACGATAGCAACTATCGTCACGGCTTTGAATTTCTGAAAGGAAATCTTCGATTTGAGCGAAACGCGAATCGAGTTGACGGATATTACTTATGCATTCTTCACTTTTTTCCTGCAATCCGACCGACTTAATTGAAGGAATCATATTGAAATATGACAGCAACCAAAACGCACCACCAATGGTAAAAGCGACCGACAACAATTTGCCGCAACGCTTTATGCCCTGCGTGAACGTCTGTTTTTCAACTACATAAGTTAGTTTTTCGCTATCGAATATGTACTTTTCTTTCATCGTTATCTCGGAAAGCGGCGTAAAACTATGTATTTTTTGCAATAAAAAAAATGTCTGGCGTCATATTTTTACGGAAATAGGCATTTTTATTTGACAAATATGCCTTTTTGTCATTAGAACACCCATATACAATGACAATCTGTCAATAAAAGAGCAGTCGTCTTTCCAATGCTTTTATAAGCATGATTTTCAATATCTTAGTATTACAAATTCCTTTTATTGATAATTAAAATCGAAACAGTGGCGCGTATTTTGAGCACAGCAACGGCAAAACACAAAAAAAATATGGCTATGAACACGAATAATTTTACAATCAAGATGCAGGAAGTCTTGGAAAAGGCTTTCAACATTGCGCAAGCCGAAGGCAATCAAGCGGTGGAAACGGGCCATTTGCTGAAAGGCCTGTTGACTGAAGAGCAGAGCATCAGCCGATATATTCTGCAAAAGCACAATGTATCAGAAAACTCTATGCTTCAGATAGTTGACAGCGTGATAAAATCGTATGCACGGGTGTCGGGCGGCAGTTTGTACCTGTCATCGGATTTGAACGCGCTGCTGAACAACGCGCAACAATCGGCAACCAAAAACGGCGACCAGTTTGTTTCGGTTGAGCACGTGTGGGTAGCGTTCTTCAGCATCAACGACCAGATTACCAAACTGTTGCAAGACCAGGGACTGAGCCGCAAATCGGTTGAGAACTGCATAAAGGAAATCACCAAAGGCGAGAAAGTTACGAGTCAATCGGCAGAAGAGAGTTATATGGCGCTGTCGAAATACGCAGTGAACCTGAACGAGCAGGCCGCAACCGGCAAACTCGACCCAGTGATTGGCCGTGACGACGAAATTCGCCGTATCTTGCAGATTCTGAGCCGAAGAACGAAGAACAATCCTATTCTTATTGGCGAACCGGGCACCGGCAAAACTGCCATTGCCGAAGGCATTGCTCACCGAATTGTCAAGAACGACGTGCCTGAAAACTTGAAAACCAAAAAGTTATACTCGCTTGATATGGGCGCATTGGTTGCAGGCGCAAAATACAAAGGCGAGTTTGAAGAGCGACTTAAAAGCGTTGTGAATGAAGTAATTAAATCGGACGGCGAGATAATCTTGTTCATCGACGAGATTCACACGCTGGTGGGTGCTGGAAAGAGCGAAGGCGCAATGGACGCGGCCAACATTCTGAAACCTGCCTTGGCCCGTGGCGACCTGCGGGTGATTGGCGCCACAACGCTCGACGAGTATCAGAAATATTTTGAGAAAGACAAGGCGCTCGAACGTCGTTTCCAAATTGTAATGGTTGACGAACCCGACATAAACAGTTCAATATCAATACTTCGTGGTTTGAAAGAGCGATACGAAATGCACCATAAGGTTCAGATTCTTGACGACGCGATAATTGCCGCCGTCGAGCTGTCGAACCGCTACATCACCGACCGTTTCCTGCCCGACAAGGCCATCGACTTGATTGACGAAGCGGCGTCGAAACTGCGACTGGAAATGAATTCGGTGCCGGAAGACATCGACGAACTACAGCGCGACATTATGCAGTTGGAAATTGAGCGCGAGGCCATCAAACGCGAGGGCAACACAGCTAAAATCAATTCAATCAGCGAAGAACTGAACGCGAAGAACGCCGAACTGACATCGAAAATGGCAAAATGGAAGTCAGAAAAGGCGATTCTGGACGACATCCAAAGCAAGAAAAAACAGATTGAGGACCTGAAATACCAAGCCACGCAGGCCGAACGCAGCGGCGACTACGGCAAGGTGGCCGAAATCCGCTACGGCCGAATCAAAGAGTGCGAAGCGGCCATCGAGAAGCAAAAAGCGCTGCTCGAAGGCTCTGACACAATGATTCGTGAGGTGGTGACACCTGAAGATATTGCCGAAGTGGTGTCGAAATGGACACATATCCCAGTGACGAAAATGCTTCAGACAGAGCGAGATAAACTCATCAACCTTGAAGACGAACTGCACAAGCGCGTCATTGGGCAGGACCACGCCATCGAGGCCATCGCAAACGCTGTGCGCCGCAGCCGCGCTGGCCTGCAGGACGCCAACAAGCCTATCGGGTCGTTCATCTTTCTGGGCACTACGGGCGTGGGCAAAACCGAACTGGCAAAGGCTCTGGCCGGATTCCTGTTCAACGACGAGAACCAAATGACAAGAATTGATATGTCGGAATACCAGGAACGTCATTCAGTGTCGAGGCTGATTGGCGCGCCTCCAGGATACGTGGGCTACGACGAGGGCGGACAACTGACCGAAGCCGTCAGGAGGAAACCCTACTCGGTTGTGCTGCTCGACGAGATTGAGAAGGCACACCCCGACGTGTTCAACATCCTGCTGCAAGTGCTCGACGACGGCCGACTGACCGACAACAAGGGACGAACGGTGAATTTTAAAAACACCATTATAATAATGACATCGAATTTGGGTTCGGATATTATCCAACGCGAATTCTCGACAATGAACGACAGCAACCGCCACGAGGTGATGGACAAGGCGCAAAGCGAAGTTATGGGGCTGCTGCGGGCGTCGATGAAGCCGGAATTCCTGAACCGAATTGACGAGATTATAATGTTCACTCCGCTGTTCAAGGACGATGTGCGCCAAATTGTGAAACTGCATATCGCACGTCTGGCTGACCGTCTGGCCAAAAACGGCATCAGCATTGAGGCCAACGACAAGGCCATCGACCTGATTGCCAACGAAGGCTACGACGTGACTCTGGGCGCCCGACCGATAAAACGGCTGATTGAGCGCGCCGTGCTGAACCCGCTGTCATCGGCAATAATCAAAGGCGATGTGGACAACACAAAGAAAATTATGATTGACGGAAGCGGCGGAACTATCAGATTAACAAATGGATAACGCTTCCACAATCATTAAAACAAGCAATCCCGCCACGGATAAAAAACGTGACGGGATTTTTTTGTCATTAAAATATATTGCGCAAGGCAATTGTTTCTGATTTTTTCTTAAAATAGCAAATTGAAATGATTGGAAACGGCCGCATGAGATAAATCGGCCTAAAACACAAAAATATAGGACAATGAAATTGAAAATGTCAGTCAAAACCAGCATGATAGTGAGCATTTTACTCACTTCGATAGTTACATTCTCGCTTTCAACATATTATTGCGCAACGAAATCGAAAAAGCTAATAAAAAGCCGCACACAAACTATTGTGGGAATGAACGGCACCCAAAATGCCGATGCAATCGCTGCAAAAATCAGCAACTACTTCTCGACTCTGAATGCTGTAGCGTCTCTCTACTCTGAATACTACGACACTGAATACGACCAACGCAAACTCATCACAAACGCTAACAACCGCAAGGTGCTTGAGCAAAACCCGGATTTCATCAAACTGACCGACAATTGGAATATTGAAGAGTCGGAATTCAAAGAAGTTTCGGGACCTAAACTTGAAAAACTGCCCAACCAAAACGCAAGCGCATACCTGTGCCAATTGTCAGCACCAATAAATTATGATGGGATGTTTGTGGGCGAAGTCGCAGCAAGCATTATCGTTGACAGCCTGTTGAGTGATATTTTTGTCAAGTTCGCCGACATAAAGAATTTGAGAATCTATCTGGCGTCGGGACATGGCGATGTGCTTTACAGCGAAAACAGCAACGAACGTGGTAAGCCATTGAAGAACGTGCTATCGGCCTACTACCGCGAATGTAATTTGGAACAATACATTGAAAACCACGAGCCGTATACTGGTGAATGCAAAGTCTCGGGATCGGAAGCACAAATTGTCGGTCTGAATACCATAACACTATCGGCCAACAGAGAATGGATAATGTGCGTGCTTGTTCCCAAATCCTACATCATGGGCGAAGCGCAATATATAACGCTCATATCGACATTACTTTTAATCCTATGCTTCATTATTTTAGGTGCGATAACATTCATATTGGGAAGTAAAATCAGCAAATCGCTAAAAACAATAAACGCCGCTCTTGTTGATGTTTCGGATGGCGACATCAAGAACAATAACGAGTTGAAAGAGTCATCGATGACGGATATCAACAACATCAACGAGTCGATGAAATCGGTCATCAGCGGATTGATTAAGGCTGCCGAATTCTCTGAGCAGATTGGCAACGGCAATCTCGACACCGAATTCACAGCTTTGAGCGCCAACGACAAACTTGGCAACGCACTCATCAATATGCGCGACAACCTGAAGAAAACCGAAGAAGAAGCGAAAGAACGCAAAATTGCCGATGAGAAAGTGAATTGGGCAACATCGGGCTTGGCTAAATTTGGCGAGATTCTGCACACCAACATTCAGAATATCAACGATTTGTCATACGAGATTCTGCGCAACCTGATCAAATACATCGATGTAAATCAGGGTGCCATATATGTTCTCGATGATACGAAAGAAGAGCCCGAATATGAGATGACCACAGCCATTGCATATGACCGCCGCAAGTTCATGCAGAAGCGGTTTGCTGTGGGCGAAGACCTTGTCGGACGGTGCGCCTACGAGCACAAAACCATCTACATGACCGACATTCCGAAGGACTACATCAACATAACATCGGGCATGGGAAGCGCCACCGCTTCTACCCTACTGCTTGTTCCGCTGGTGCTGAACGATGATGTTTTCGGAATCATTGAGTTGGCATCGTTCCAGAAACTCGAAGACTACAAAATCAACTTTGTTGAGAAACTTGCAGAAAGCATTGCATCGACCATCTCGACAGTGAAAATCAACGAGCGCACCAATAACCTGCTGAACCAGTCGAAGGTGCAAGCTGAAGAACTGGCATCGAAGGAAGAAGAGATGCGGCAGAATATGGAAGAACTGCAAGCCACTCAGGAAGAAGCTGCCCGCCGCGAGAACGAATCGAACGCAATCATCAAAGTGATAAACGACAAAATGGTTGTGGTTGAATACGATATGGAAGGGTCGGTAACCAATGTCAACGACAATTACGCAAAGATGCTCGGCTCTACAGCAGACCAAATCATCGGCAAAAAATCGGATGAAGGTGTTGACATGACACCTGAGAAACGCGCCGCACACCTTCAAATGTGGAATATGCTGCGCCGCGGACAGGTTGTTACTGAGACAAACCATATCACACTCAACAACAAGGATTTGTGGATTCAGGAAACATACACGCCAGTATTCGACCAAAACGAGACCGCACCATACAAGGTTGTCAAAGTTGGTATCGACATTACCGACCATATGAAAGCCCAAGAAGCACTCAACGACCTTGAAAAAGAGAAGGCTGAATACGCACAAAAGATTGCCGAACTTGAAAACCAGCAATCGGAGCCGACTGCAGCCGCGCCAAAGAAATCAGGCAAAGCTGCCAAAACAGAGACTGCCGACGACAATGAGTTCAACGCCGAAGTTGGCGAGCAGGAACTGATTGCCTTGGACAGCGCCAGCGAGACCGGCATTATTGAAATTGATGAGCAACTGAAGCAACTCGCCGAACTGGCCAACACGGTCTATACTACTTTCCGCGCCAACAAGTCGAAGAAAGAGATGAAAGACACGCTGCGCAGCCTGAGCGATTTCGCCGCTTACCACTTCGGAACTATCGAAGGTTATGCCGACGAATCGGGATTCAGCGATGCGAAACAGATGAAACAATCGTTCAAGGACTTCAGCGCGAAAATCAACGACTTCGCAAAACTCTACACCGACGGCAAGGTGAAATCGGCCGACGCTCTGATGCTGTTTATGAACAACTGGATGAAAGCCAATTTTGCACAAATGAAACTGCTAGCAGAAAGCTTGAAGAAATAATCGGCTACCGTCATAAAACAAAGAAGGCCGCCCCCACTCGGGAACGGCCTTTTTTGTGTATCAGGCACAAGTTCTACAACGCACACAACTCGCTTTCCGTCAGGCAATTCAGAGAGTTGCGACGGATAACTTCGTGAGCGGCGTCCATATTGTTTGGACGCAGGATTACTACACCGCTGGCGTTGTCAGAGAAGCAGTACATATACTCGATGCTGATGCCTGCCTTGGTGAAAAACTCAATTGTCTCAGAGAATTTGCCGACGGTGGCGTCGGTTTTCACGGCCAAAACGTCGCTCAGGTTGGCCGAAACGCCCTGCGCCTTCAGCAGTTGGAAAGCCTTGTGCTGGTTGGTGGTTATCAGGCGCAAGATGCCGTACTCGGTGGTGTCGGCAACGGTTGCCGCAATGATGCGGATGTTCTCTTTGCTCAAAAATGAGAGAATCTCGTTCAGACGTCCGAACTTGTTCTCAACAAAAACTGATATTTGACTGATTGTCATAGTTTTATAATTTTAGAGTTTTAAACCAATTTACGCAAATCCTTCACACGTACAGCCTTGCCTTCCGACTGCGGAAGCGAGCCGCGCTCAACAAGTTTCACCTTCGGCGTAACAAGAATCTCGTCTTTCAACCGATGGGTGATTTCCTTTGTCAGGCTCTGCAGTTTGCCGAAATCGTCGGTCTGCAGGTCGCCCAATTCCACTTCCACAATAATCTCGTCGTTGTTGTCGACGGGCTGAATGGTGATAAGGTAGTTCGAGCCCAACTCGGGGAACTGCATAAGAATCTTCTCAATCTGCATTGGGAATATGTTCACGCCCTTGACAATGAACATATCGTCGCTGCGGCCCTTCATACGGTCCAAGCGGCGGTGTGTGCGGCCGCAGGGGCACGGACCTGTCAGGATGCGGGTAAGGTCGCGGGTGCGATAACGCAAGAGCGGCATACCTTCGCGGTCGAGCGTAGTAAGAACCATTTCGCCGACTTCGCCGTCTGGCACTGGTTCAAGTGTCTCTGGGTCAACAATTTCCACAATGTACGAATCTTCCCAAATGTGCATTCCGTTTTGCTCTTTGCACTCGAAAGCCACGCCTGGGCCGCTCATTTCGGTCATACCGAAACTGTTGTAGGCCTTCACGCCGAAACGCTCTTCAATCTTGCGGCGAGTCTCTTCGGTATGTGGTTCAGCACCAATAAGGAATGTATGCAGATGGGTGTCTTTGCGTGGGTCGATGCCTTCCTCCTCAAACACGTCGGCAAGGCGAAGCGCGTAACTCGGGATGGCGTGGATGGCGGTGGTGCCATAGTCCATAATGCACTTAATCTGGCGTTTGCTGTTGCCTGCGGCTGCAGGAATCGACAATGCGCCCAACCACTCAATGCCCGCCTGCATTCCAAGTCCGCCTGTGAACATTCCGTAGCCCGACGAGTTCTGAATCACGTCGGTATCGCGCAAGCCGACCATATAGAAACTGCGTGCCACGCGGTTCGCCCACGTGTCGATGTCGTGCTTTGTGTGGCAGATGACCGTCGGGTTGCCCGTGGTGCCGCTCGATGAGTGCAAGCGGATAAGTTCTTTCTTGTCAACTGCCAAAAAACCAAACGGATAGTTGTCGCGCATATCCTGTTTAACGGTGAACGGCAGTTTGCGCAGGTCGTCGAGCGTCTGGATGGTGTCGGGCGTGATACCCAACTCACCATAGAGTTTCGAGTAGAAAGGCGACTTAAGCGCTTGTTTCACAGTCCATTTCAATCGTTCAAGTTGCAAGGCTTCAAGTTCCTTGCGTGGCATTTTCTCAATTTCAGGTTGATAATAAAATCCGTCCATTTTATTTTGAGTTATAAGTTATTAGTTACAAGGTACAAGTTGTAAGTTATTAGTTGAAAAGGCATAAGGCAAAAGGCATAAGTTTCTGTCTGTGGTCTGATGTCCGTTGTCTTTAGTCCAAATCATATAATCAATGATTTTCATTGAAAAGCCGCATTCGTTCGTCAAGCAACGCATAGTGGTGCGGCAGAATGTTCGACGAGCAGGCGCGGATGCCGTTGCGGGTGCTGCCTGTGGTTGACAGGTCGATGCCGCTAACTCCGTAATACAGAAGTTCTTTCAGCAGTTCGGCACCTGGCATATTCTTGTAGCCGATGGTGAAGAAGAATCCGTCGCTCACGTCAACGGTGTTGTCTTTGTCATAAACAAAATTGAATCCGTGGCGCTCCATTATCTCCTTGATTTTGTGCGCTCTATCGCCATACTCTTTGATGTCGGCAACGAACTTGTACGAACCGTCGCAAGCGGCTTTCAGCATTGCGGCCATTGCAAACTGCGCCGAGTGCGACACGCCCGACGAGAAGGTGTAAAGGAACACGTAGCCGAAGGCGGCGCCAAAGCGCGGAATATTGTATCTGTCTTTAAGCGACTGATAGTGACGTTGATAGAGTTTATCGGAAATGCAAGCCATTGCAATTCGCTGACCTGCGTAACTGAATATTTTCGACGCGCTCATAAGCATAACGTAGTTGTCGGTGTAGTGCGACACGCTGGCCACGTAAGGCGGCTGGAACGGCGTGCCAAAATCCTGACGGAAGTCCATTGTCATATACGCAAGGTCCTCAATCACAACAACATCGTACTTTGTGGCAAGGCGGCCAATAACCTCCAACTCCTGGTCGTTCAGGCACATCCACGACGGGTTGTTCGGGCTCGAATAGAGCACAGCGCAGATGTTACCTTGCTTGAAATAACTCTCGATTTTGGTCTCGAGTTTGTCGCCGCGGAAATCGGCAATGTCGAACGACGCCACCTTGACGCCGATAACGCCTGCCTGCATTTTCTGCACGGGGAATCCTGGGTCGATGTATAGCACGGTGTCCTTCTTCGGGTCGAGTTGCGAACAGAGCATAAGCGACGCGAACGACGCCTGCATTGAGCCCACGGTGGGGATACAGCCTTCGGGCTTGATGTCGGTGTTGACAAACGCCTTGATGAAGCGCGATGCCTGCTCCTTCACTTCGGGAATGCCGTCGATAATCGGGTATTTCGAAGCCACGCCGCGGCGCAGAGCCTCACATTCGGCCTCAACGCCCACTGCCGACGGCGGCAAGCCCGGCACACCCATTTCAAAATGGATGAATTCGGTGCCCGTCTGTTTTTCGGCGGCACGCACAATGGCGCCCACCTGACGTATCGAAGCGGTCTTTATATCGTTGATTTCCAAATCTTTCATTATACCGTCGATGACTGACGGTTCGATGACTGTTTTCATTTTATATGCTTTTGACTTCAGACTTCAGACCACAGACAACGGACGCACTCGGTGCGTCCCTACCGCAATCCTAAATCCTAACTTCTAATTTCTAAATTCCTGATTATCTTTCAATCGTCGCTGTGCGGTCCGGACCAACAGAAACAATCTTCACCGGCACACCTGTCTCATTTTCAATGAATTTGATGTAATCGGCAAAGGCTTTCGGGAACTGGCTTTCCGATGTGATTTTGGTCAAATCAGCCTTCCAACCCTTGAATTCTTTATAAACCGGGTCGATTTTCACGCTGTCGATGTCGAACGGAAAATCAGTGGTTGTCTGGCCGTCGATTTTGTAGGCGGTGCATATTTTAATGGTGTCGAAATCGTCGAGCACATCGCTCTTCATCATAATGAGTTGGGTGACACCGTTAATCATAATGCTGTATTTGAGCGCTACAAGGTCGAGCCAGCCGCAGCGGCGTTTGCGGCCCGTTACGGCGCCGTACTCGTGACCGAGTTGGCAGATGGTTTCGCCCACATTATCAAACAGTTCGGTTGGGAACGGACCTGCGCCCACGCGTGTGCAGTAGGCTTTGAAGATGCCATAAACCTCGCCAATCTTGTTCGGACCGATGCCCAAACCTGTGCAGGCTCCGGCACATATTGTGTTTGAAGAAGTTACGAATGGATATGAGCCGAAATCGATGTCGAGCATTGTGCCCTGCGCGCCCTCGGCCAAAACCGATTTGCCGCTGTTAAGCAACTTATTTACAACGTGTTCGCTATCCACAAAAGTGAATTTCTTCAGATACTCGATGCCGGCAAACCAATCGGGCTCTAATGCCTTCAGGTCGTACTCGAAGTTGAGCGACTTGAGAATCTGTTCGTGGCGTGCCACTGCAGCGGCGTATTTCTCTTTGAAATTCAGCAAAATATCGCCTACGCGAACGCCCGTGCGGCTAATCTTATCGGTGTAAGTTGGACCGATGCCCTTGCCAGTTGTGCCAACCTTGTTCTTGCCTTTGGCGGCCTCGTAGGCAGCGTCGAGCAAGCGGTGAGTCGGAAGAATCAGATGCGCCTTCTTCGAGATGTAAAGGCGTTTGGTCAGGTCGTGGCCCGATTGCGCAAGCGCTTCAGCCTCAGCCTTGAACAAAGCCGGGTCGAGCACCACGCCGTTGCCGATGATATTCACCTTGTCACCCTGGAAAATTCCCGACGGAATCGACCGCAACACATATTTCTCGCCATTGAATTCAAGGGTGTGCCCTGCATTCGGACCACCCTGGAAGCGCGTTACCACATCGTATTTTGGGGTGAGCACGTCAACAACTTTGCCTTTTCCCTCGTCGCCCCATTGAAGTCCTAACAATACGTCAACTTTCATTTGTTTCAAATTTTGCGGCATAATCTGCCGATGTTTCTAATAAATTGTAACTGTGTTTTTTGGCCTTCAGAAGTCGCCAAAAAAGCGTTCGAAGGTAATAAAAATTTGTATGCGGTTGGTTAAAAAACAAGGGGTGGCAGAAAAGCAACACAGCGGGTGGCGATGAGCCATCCGCTGCGGCGAGATAATTGCCTGTCAGACAATTAACAGAAACAATGGTTAGTTGTTTGCTAGTCTCAAATTCATTACATCATTTTCACGTCAGCCGGAATCTCGAACATTTTCGGGTCAATGGTTGGGTTTTCCTGGATTTCGGTGGCGGTCTGGCTCACAATCTCCGTGTCACCCAACTTCATAACCGTCTTCAGCGCAATGCCTTTCCATACCCACACCTCAACGTTGACGGTCTGCCCCATCTGAGTTATCTGCTCCGAATACTTTGTGCACTGACGGCCAGCCACAGTTTCGGTGCCCAATTCCTGAATTTTGTATTTTTCGATATCATCGGGTGTAAGTTGCAGATAGTTAATGGGTTTTTCTGGTGAAACCACCTTCTGTCCCATCTTCATGGCCACATTGATTTGATAAATGGTGTCCTCGAACTGCAGTGTTTTGGTTTCGGTTTTCACCAATCCCTGATCCATCACGGCAACAGCGGCCTGCTTCTTGCCATAGTCGTCGAAATACGACGTGGTTTCCACCTTAATACCCTAAGTCACTGCTTCGGACTTGATTATGCCCGACTTCAGTTCGCAGCGGGCATCAGCAGGAATCTTTGCGTTTGCGAACAGCAGATTCGACTTTGAACCTCCCGGTTGAGCGTTCACACTTGTGGCCACCATTGTTGCAGCCACCATCAGAAAAAATCCTAATCTTTTCATAATTGTTTAATTTTTAAAAGTTTAACAAGTTTTTATTTTTGACTTAAGACTACGGACATCAGACCACAGTCCTTAAAGTTTTTGTCGTTAATTATCAATTACGTCTGAAAGACGTGATTTGCATAACCGGCCGCAAGCGTAGCGCAGCCGCCGGACCGAATCGCCTATAGGCTAACACTCTGAAAGAGTGAACCAAATGATGTTCAATCTTTCAGAGTGTATTTCGGTTGGTTGCGGCACCACGGGTTACGCTTCGCTTACCCGCGGTTATGCAGATTCAGTCCTACGGACTATGATTATCAGTTAAATATGAAGACATCTTTTCATTTTTCAATTTTCAATTTCTCAATAATCTCCTCTGCCGAAATGCCGAGCAGCCGCGCCTGACGGGCAATGTATGGCAAATCGTTGTTAAAGAACTCGTTGCGGCGTTTGGCCAGGATTATGTCGCGGGCTTCGGGCGCAACAAAGAACCCAATGCCGCGTTGGTTGCTCAAAATGCCGTCGCGCAGCAACTCGCTGTAGGTGCGCATAATGGTGTTTTGGTTCACACCAATGGCCACCGCCAGTTCGCGCACCGACTCCAGTTTGCCGCCCGCCTTCAACTCGCCCTGCAATATGCGGTCGCAAATGCGGTCGGCAATCTGCTGAAATATGCCTTTTTGCTCTTTAAATTCCATTTAAAAGTTTAGAAGTTTAGAGTTCAGAAGTTTGGCTTTTCTTGCGCAAAGCATAATTCGCTGATATATTGAATTTTATTCATCCTTGTTGTAATCGACGTAGCGCTTATTGAAAAGGTAGTACGACAACACAAGCAGCGCCGTGCCAACAGCCAGTAGCAGTATCTTCACCCAGAGCGGATATGGAAGATAGGGTTCTTGCGGTCCCTGCGCGTGGGGTACGTACCTGTCAATAAAAAAGAATATGTACTCAATGCTAAATAGAACATACATAAGAATTTCCATTTTTCTTCTTGCCGATTCGGTGTTAAGCGAGCCGTATCTTGGTGTCCGCAAGGTGGTTGACAGCCACATCACAACCCACAGAATAGCAAGATAATCAATATCGAAACCGTCGGCAAATGGCTGTTGGGCACCGTTGTTGGCCAACGCGGCGTGAACGGCAAACGGAATGCCCACAAATGCTATTTTCAGCACCGATTCTGTAGTGAATTTCTCGGCGACTGACGACTCGGCAACCAAGTGCCGCATTGAACTATTTGGCACATTGCTGCGCAACCCGACCATTACCAAGCCAATGGCCAGCGCCACAAGCACCCCTTCGGGCTGCGGGGCAGACAACACCGACAGCACCGTGGCGGGAACCATAAACAGCACTACCATAATCAGCAAATACCACTTGTTTATCAGCAAATAACTGATTGCGTACCGTAAAAATCGTTTGATGTTAAATATCTGATTCATAACTCAAAAGTTTATTTTATGCGTGCTTGCGGCGATAAAACGCCAATGAAACTAAAATTGCTAATGCGCTAATTGATAGCAATATGAATGCAGGAATCATCCTGTAAAATGGGAGAACTTGCGCTGATAAAAACATCATAAAACCTATGTCTATTGCTATAAACCAATTGGTTTGAATTTGTTTTATTCCTAAAAGTGGGTTGTTGCGCCGCTTGCCAGAATCAAATGATAGACAGACCATAAAATAGGCCATCCAGAATATTATTTCAAGCAATCTTTCTTTTTCAAAACCATCGGCAAAATAACCTGAAACGCTGTTAAGCCCAATGGCGCAGGCCGCGGTGTGCAATCCGAATGGAATCACTAACGGCAAAAACCTTACAGTATACTCCAGCACAAGTTTTTCGAGCCACGAAGCGGGAATAATCAGCAACCGTGCACGGCCGCCAAACTTTGTCGTATCAGCGAATGGGGCAACATTCATAGTACCAATTGACCAAGCAACCAATCCAGCCACCAGCCAATCAGCAACTCCGCAAAGCGACAGCACTGTGGCCGGGATTGTGAAGAACACCATCAGAATGCCGTAGTACCACCGGTTCATCGACAGGACAAACCGCGTGTAGCGGAGGAATCGTTCTATGTTAAAGATTTGATTCATAACTCAAAGGTTTATTTGGCTCTTTTCTTAGGATACGTTATTATGGCGGCCACAAAAAAAACAGCACCCAACAATAACGATATGCTGTTGGCTAATGGTGATTCTTTGTAAAGCGGCACCCAACTCAACATTAGTAAAAAACCGACAGACCCCACCATAGGCATTGCATATAAAGGTGTTACGCTGTTCATATTCCCTGTAATCGGATTTCTTTGTCTCCCTTTGTGAAACATATAAATCCAAAAATATAACGGTGTCCACAACAGCACAATGGCAAATGTTTCGACAGAAAAACCATCGGCAAACACAGTACTGATTCCATTTAATCCCAAGGCACAACCAAACGCGTGAATGCAAAACGGAACAATCAGCACCCAATAGCGGGCGACAATCTCAACAATTAGTTTCTCTAACCACGAAGACGGAACTGTCAATTGTCGCTCCCAACCAGTCAACGCAGTTAAATCGTAGGTAGGCACAATGGACAAACAGAAAGTTGCCGCGCCGACTAATCCTGCAACCAACCAATCCGCCACACCGTACAGCGACAGCACCGTGGCGGGAATTGTGAACAGCACCAGCAGCACACCGTAATACCATCGGTTCATTGATAGGACAAACCGAGTGTAGCGAAGGAAGCGTTTTATGTTAAAGGTCTGATTCATAACTAATCAATTAAGACCATTCAATCTCCGTTTGGGATACCAAATCAATGCCGCAATAAATTCAATTGCAGCAATCGCAAAAAAGACAATCATGGTAGTTTGTGATTTGTCAATAAATTGCGACAGACTATGAATATTACCAAAAACGAAGCTCATGCAGAAAACATATGGCCAATTAGGGAATACAATTGGGTCTCCTGTCATTGTTTTGCCCTTTCTGCTTGAATCAAAATTGAATACAAGGAATATAGACATGGCTAATGCCGACAGCATTGCGATTCTGCCAATCGACAAAACTTCAGAATAAAACATTTCGGGCGAACCTAATCCGTAAGCAAAACCAATGCTGCAAAGTCCAATAGGAATGAGAATGCCCGAAAAACGTACAATGCATTCAAATAGCAGTTTCTCAAACCACGAAGACGGAATAGTCATCAGACGTGTCAGGCCGCCATATTTATTCAACTCAATATTGGGCATAAAGTTCAGACAGATATAAACGAAGCCTATCAGAATTGAAGCCAACTCCGGCACCACTCCGCAAAGCGACAGCACTGTGGCAGGTATTATGAAGAACAACATCAGAATGCCATAATACCACCGATTTATCGACAGTACAAACCGCATGTAACGAAGGAATCGTTTTATGTTAAAGATTTGATTCATAAGGCATCAGTCTTTTTGTATATGAAATAATCGATAATCAGAAGGACGATTGCCACAGCAAAAAATATTGCAGACTTTGTAACCGTATATTGGCTGACGCCATTGTATAGAGCCCAAAACAATGAATTGAACAACAAGAATATGCCTAAGAAAAATTGTGGTTCATTGTATGTGTCGTGCAATACGAATGTTGCCCCCCACGTAATCAGTTGCCAAAATGCGGGAAACAGCCACGCCAAAAACAGTCCGTTGGCAATTGTCCCCAATTCAAAGCCATCAGCAAAATAGTGAGTTATGCCGTTAAAGCCAAAAGCACAGGCAGCTGCGTGAATGCCAAACGGAATCAGAAGCATCAGAACCGCCAGAAGGTTTTTGGCCACATATTTTTCAAGTAGTGAAGCGGGTATGGAAAATTCAATCGACCTACAGACACTAAAAACGTTTATGTTTTTGGCATACATTGGCGAAAACATATAATACATAATAAATATCATCGCCATATACACGGACACAACATATTTGTGTGCACCTGTCAATGAGCACAAAGTGGATAGCGCCAAGAGAATCACACAAAAAAGAATTAAACCCGGATTGTACGTCAGGCAGAACCGCAGATACTGCAAAAAACGTTTTATGCTGAATGTTTGATTCATAGTTTAAAAGTTGAACGGGTTGAACAAGTTGAACAGGTTGAATTTCTAATTCCTAATTCCTAATTCCT
>JAFYYA010000061.1 GCA_017557785.1 Salinivirgaceae bacterium | reverse complement strand
TCCGTCGCCCGACAAGGGAGTGCTCATATCGTCGGGCTCGTCGAAATCGAAGGTTGAACTGCTCGAGGCTTCGCAAATGCTCAAGGCGAAGGGCTACAAACTCTACGCCACAAGCGGCACGGCTGCTTTCCTTGCCGACAACGGCGTTGAGGCCGAAGTGCTTCACTGGCCCGACTCGCAGAAGAAACCTAACGTGCTCGACTATATTGCCGCGCAAAAGATTGATTTAGTTATCAATATACCGAAGAACAACACGGCCCGTGAGTTGGAGAACGGTCACAAGATTCGCCGCGCCGCCGTTGACCATAACATTCCGCTCATCACCAACGCCCGCCTGGCAAGCGCCTACATCTGGTCGGTTTGCAAGATTGGCGTTAATGGACTGGGAATCAGGCATTGGGGAGAGTATTAGTAAGGCATTAGGTGTTAGGCATTAGGCAATAGTTATAGGCAAAAAAGGCATAAGGCAAAAGGCATAAGTAGGGACGTGGCGTGCCGCGTCCGTGTAAAGTAGGAGAGTCCGTAGTCTGTTGTCAGTAGTCAGAAGTCAAATTATAATTCAATGAAAACCATCGCTGAAGGTTATACCAAAGTCATTCTTGAGGCTGAAAATCCGGGGCAGATAATTATGCGCTTCAAGGATACGGCTTCGGCCTACCACGCCATCAAACGCGCCACCATAGCGGGCAAGGGGGCTTACGCCAACCGCATCTCGGCACGGCTTTTCGGTCTGCTCGCCGACGCGGGTGTTGAGAATCATTTCATCAAACTTCTGTCTGATAATGAGCAACTTTGCCAAAAAACCGACGTGCTGCCGCTGCGTGTGATTGTGCGCAATATTGCCGCCGGTTCCATTGTCCGCCGTTTCGGAATAGAGGAGGGCACGGCTTTCAAAACGCCTGTGTATGAAATGAATTACAAAAGCGCCCAACTCGACGACCCGTTTATGAACAGTCATATGGCGGTGGCTATGGGCTTTGTGTCGTACGACGAAATGGAGCATATCAGCCTGCTGGCGCACCGCGTCAACGAGGTGCTAATCAGGGTCTTCGCCGATTGCGGAATCAATCTCATCGATTTTAAACTGGAGTTTGGCCGCACCGCCGACGGCCGTCTCATCGTTGCCGACGAAATCAGCCCCGATACCTGTCGCCTTTGGGACAAAATGAGCGGCCAACGTCTCGACAAGGACCGCTTCCGCCGCGATATGGGCGACATCATTGAGGCCTATCGCGAAGTGTGGAAGAGGGTTTGCGGAGAATCCGACGAATACAAATAACGAAAACGAAAACAAAAGGTTAGGAGAGTGGTGGCGCATCTCGCGTCGCTTCATATTCTTATGCCTTGTGCCCTCTGCCTTATGCCTGTGGCTTGGCAAAATTTCCAAATCATAATAAAAACTCGTAAATCCAAACTTAAATAACGTTTTTCTGCGGCGTTTTGTAATAAAATATCGATTTTTGCACCATAAAAATTAAGAATTGTAAAACAATTTGATTTAATTGTTACAAAACAACATTCAGTAATCAGTTAATCAATTAGTCAGTAAATAAATCAGTCTATGGGTGTTCAACACGAGTGCGGGGTTTTTGGAATTTACGGGGTTGAGAACGCCGCGCATCTGGCTTACTACGCGCTTCACAGCCTGCAGCATCGCGGGCAGCAAGGGTGCGGCATTGTAACGTTCGACGGCGGTCAAATGCGTGCGGTGAAGGGAATCGGACTTGTGAGCGAGGTGTTCAACAGTCAGAATCTCAACAGTTTGACAGGCAGCATTGCCATTGGTCACGTGCGTTACCCCACAACCAACGTGGGCGGCATTGAGAATGTGCAGCCGTTCTCGTTCCATCACCATACGGGCGATTTTGCGCTTGCACACAACGGCAACATTATCAATTCCAATGAGATACGTCACCATCTTGAACTTCACGGCAGTCTGTTTCAGACAACGTCGGACAGCGAACTTTTCGCGCATCTGATAAAGAAGGACCGGTCGGAGGACCACCGAATCTACAATATTATGGACGCGCTCAACATTCTTGAGGGCGCCTTTTCAATGATTGTTATGACCGCAAGCCGGCTCTACGTCTGTCGCGACAAGTACGGGTTTCACCCCCTATCGGTGGCGCGTTTGGGTGACGGTTGGGTTGTGGCAAGCGAGACGTGCGCTTTCGATGCTGTTGGGGCAACGTTTGTGCGCGATGTTGAGCCGGGCGAGGTGCTCTCAATCGACCACCACGGGCTGCGTTCGAACCATTATTCGACCTTCAAACGCCACAAAATGTGCTCAATGGAGTATATCTACTTTGCCCGCCCCGACAGCGATATCGAGGGTTGCAACGTCCACACGTTCCGCAAGAATTCGGGCAAACTGCTTTGGCAGGAGCACCCCGTCGATGCCGACATTGTGGTTGGCGTGCCCGATTCGAGTTTGAGCGCGGCTATCGGCTATGCCGAAGCAAGCGGAATCCCTTACGAAATGGGCCTTCTGAAGAGCAAATACGTTGCACGGACGTTCATTCAGCCCACGCAGGAACTTCGCGACCGCGGCGTAAAAATGAAACTGTCGCCTGTGCGCAGTGTGGTCAGCGGCAAGCGCATTATCCTGATTGACGATTCCATTGTGCGCGGCACCACGTCGAGGCAGATTGTGAAGATGTTGCGCGACGCCGGAGCCACGGAGGTGCACTTGTGTATTGCAAGTCCAAAGTATGCATTTCCTTGCTATTACGGAGTCGATACGGGCCGCCCCG
The DNA here is from genome assembly GCA_017557785.1 of Salinivirgaceae bacterium. Classification (GTDB taxonomy): domain Bacteria; phylum Bacteroidota; class Bacteroidia; order Bacteroidales; family SZUA-534; genus RUG13583. Next base: position 889 of record JAFYYA010000061.1, on the reverse strand, counting down.
ACGAGTTGATTGGTGCCCGATGCACTGAACAGGAGATTTGCGAGTACATTGGCGCCGATTCGCTTTATTTCTTGTCGGAAGACGCTCTTTATCAGGCAGGTAACCGCACCGATATGTGCACCGCCTGCTTCTCGGGAAAATATCCGACGGACCTATATGATAACAGGCATTAGGCAAAAGACATTAGTAAAATGACAATAAATGAGATAGATACAATGGTGTTAGGTGTTGGGTATTGGGTGTTGGTAGGGACGTCATATTATGGCGTCAGAATCGAAAAACATAAATATTAAATCTGTGTAAATCAGTGTTATCTGTGCGAAAATGAACAATCAAAAATCGATAATCAATAATCAAAAATAGATATGTCAAAATTTGTATTTGTTACCGGCGGAGTTGTGTCGGGATTGGGAAAAGGAATCACGGCGTCGAGTGTGGCGTTACTGCTTAAAGCGCACGGGCACAAGGTTTTTATGCAGAAATTCGACCCTTATATCAATGTTGACCCGGGCACGATGAGCCCCTATCAGCACGGCGAGGTTTTTGTGACTGCCGACGGTACCGAAACCGACTTGGATTTAGGTCATTATGAGCGTTTTATCGACGAGGAGATGAACTACACGTCGAACATTACAATGGGCAAGGTTTTGAAATCGGTTATCGACAAGGAACGCCGCGGCGATTTCCTTGGCGGCACAGTGCAGATTGTGCCCCACGTCACCGACGAGATTAAGAACAAGATTTACGAGGCCGCTTCGTCGTCGGGTGCCGATGTGGTGATTACGGAGATTGGCGGCACCATTGGCGACATTGAGTCGGAGGCTTTTCTCGAGGCTCTGCGTCAGGTGAAACTCGAAAACCACCCCAACGACACGCTCTTCATTCACAC
>JAFYYA010000060.1 GCA_017557785.1 Salinivirgaceae bacterium | reverse complement strand
CGACAAAACATTGCGCAGCAACGGGTCAGTAATGGTCTCGCAAAGAAAATCGTATGCCGACCGAACGAAGAGCGATTGTGTGAAAACTTCCTCTTCGGAACGTGGTTTAAAGCTGTTTTTAAGGCCATCGCCAACGTTCTTAAGCATTGCCACATAGCGTTTCAAATTGTCGCGCTGGTGCGGAAACTGCTCGGCAAGAGTGTCGGCGAAACGGTCGTAGCCGTTGGCAAAGAAATACGATTGGCCGCCAATCCGAACCTCGTCGAAAGCATCGCTGTCGAGACGGTGCCACGGAAGATTCATCAGTTTGAAATACTGAAAAATAGCATTCAACGGCTGACCATCGTCAAGGCCGCCGACATAGTGGAAACCCGTGTCGAACTCCGTCTGTCCACGACGGAAGGTCTGCAAACAGCCGCCAACTATGGGATTTTTCTCCAACACGCACACATTCAGCCCTTTTTTGGCCAGAATGTAAGCGCATTGTAATCCGCCCAAACCGCTTCCGATTATCGCAACATCGTACTTCATATACCTGAAAAAAACGAATGCGAAGGTAATATATTATTGGTGAAACGGGAATCGACGAACTGACGAATCGGAAATTCCTTGCGCCTTATGCATTGGTACATTTTTTCGTACTTTTGCGCAACGTTTCACGGCCAATCGGCACAAGCCTTTGGCATATAACTAATTAAAATGCGATTCAAACTTACTATTGAATATGACGGAAGCCGCTACGCCGGATGGCAGGTGCAAAAAGGCGAGCGGACCGTTCAGGGTGCGTTTTTCGACGCCTGCAAGAAGATTTTTGGCGAGACAAGGTTCGAGTTTTTCGGCTCAGGTCGTACTGATGCCGGCGTTCACGCTTTGGGGCAAGTAGCTCATCTTGAAGTTGATGCAAAAATATCAACCGAGCGGCTGATGTTGAGTCTGAACGACAATCTGCCATACGACATTAATGTTCTGGCTGTTGAGCAGGCAAACCCGAAGTTCCATGCACGATTCGATGCCGTCGAACGCAGTTATATCTATCTGATTACCAAACGTCGCACTGCTTTTGGCAAGAGCAACGCATGGTGGATTCGCGATGAACTCGATGTTGAATCGATGCGCAAGGCAGCAAAAGAGATGGTTGGCCGCCACGATTTCGCATCGTTCACCGACAAAAACGCCGAAACACCCAACACAATTGTTGTCATCAACAGCATAATGATTTATGAGATTGGCGACCAGATTGCCATTCACATCACCGGCTCACATTTCCTTTGGAAGATGGTGCGCCGAATGGTGGGCGTACTTGTTGAACTGGGGCGCGGAAAGATAACATTGGTTGACATCGACAATATGTTCGATACCTACTCGTCGCTGCCGGCAAAACTCACAGCACCTGCCGCCGGGCTCTATCTTGAGCACATCTATTACAAAGGCGAGCACACCATTCACGGCCCGCAGATTGTTCCGCAACTGATAAATATGGGGACTTTCTCACGGTCGGAAACTGCTAGGCAGGAAGGTGTAAAACGGGAAGGTGGCAGGTTTAAATCATAAACTTTCACGAATTGCCCGGTTTTGCGTTTTACAGCCCGATTTATAATTTTGCCTTTCGATTTTTAAATTGCTGAAATTATGAGCAAGACAAATTTTGGATACGTAAGAGTGGCAGCCGCAGTGCCTTTGGTTCACGTGGCTGATTGTCAGGCTAATGCGGAAGAATGTTTGACGCTGATTCGTGAAGCTGCAAAACAGTCGGTTCAGATAATCTGCTTTCCCGAACTTGCCATTACAGGCTATACTTGCGCCGATTTGTTTCATAACCAGCAACTTATTACCGATGCTGAAAACGCTTTGCAATGGCTTGTAGAGCAAACCAGAAGTCTTGATATTATTGTAATTGTCGGATTGCCAGTACGTTGCGGTAATTCGCTGTTTAATGCGGCTGCGGTTTTGCGCAAAGGCGAGATTTTTGCCGTGAATGCCAAAACGTGGCTGCCGAACTATAATGAGTTTTATGAGCATCGCTGGTTTGCGCCAGCTTTTAGTGCCGTTCGTGACAATATAACCCTTTGTAATCAGACTGTTAAATTTGGCCGCAACCTGATATTCGATGGAGGCAATGTGTCGTTCGCCATTGAGATTTGCGAAGACCTTTGGACCCCGATTCCGCCTAGTTCAGTGGAGTCGCTGGCTGGTGCGCATCTGATTTTCAACCTTTCGGCATCCGATGAAGTGTTAGGCAAGCACCGCTATCTGCGGAGCCTGATCGAGCAGCAGTCGGCACGCTGCATTGCAGGTTACATCTATGCTTCGAGCGGTTTTGGAGAGTCGAGCACCGACCTTTATTTCGCAGGAAACGGCCTGATTGCTGAAAACGGCACAATGGTGGCCGAAAGTCGTCGTTTTAGTATGGATAAGCAGTTGGTTGTCACCGATATCGATATTGAAAAACTGATTGCCGACCGTCAGAAAAACTCAACATTTATGACAGGAGCAGGAGTGGTGCGCAACGAATTATACACGGTTGTACCGATTCATTTCCCGGAGAATAAAACCGTTGATTTGCAGCGTACTATCGATGCCAGTCCGTTTGTTCCGTCAGATGAAGCAAACCGTCAGCAGAACTGTCAGGAGATTTTCAGCATACAAACTGGTGCGCTTGCCCACAGGCTTCAACATATTGGCTGCAAACGCGCAGTGGTGGGCATTTCGGGCGGTTTGGATTCCACATTGGCATTGCTTGTCACTGCTAAAACTTTTGACCAACTCGGCATCAGCCGCAAGAATATAATTGGCATAACAATGCCAGGATTTGGCACAACCAACCGCACCTACAACAACGCTGTGGCGATGATGCGCGCGCTTGGTGTCGATTGTCGCGAGATTAGCATCAAGGCGGCTTGTGAGCAGCATTTTGCCGACATCGGGCACGACAAAAACGTTCACGATGTGACATACGAGAATTCACAGGCGCGTGAGCGTACGCAAATACTTATGGATGTGGCAAACAAGGAGAACGCCATTGTTATCGGCACAGGTGACCTGTCGGAACTTGCACTCGGCTGGTGCACCTACAACGGTGATCATATGTCGATGTATGCTGTGAATGCCGGCGTACCGAAAACGCTTGTTAAATATCTTGTTAAATATGTGGCTGATTTCGAGATTGATGCCGATGCAAAACCATATCTCTACGATGTCATCGACACGCCAATCAGCCCAGAGCTGCTGCCAGCCGATAGCAACGGCAACATTGCGCAGAAAACCGAAGATTTGGTCGGGCCGTACGAGTTGCACGATTTCTTCCTGTATCACTTTGTGCGCAACGGTTTCGCACCTGAAAAGATATTCTATCTGGCTAAGAAGGCCTTTGCCGGAACCTACACCGACGATGTTATCGACAAGTGGCTCAAGGTGTTTGTCCGCCGATTCTTCACGCAACAATTCAAACGCTCGTGTATGCCCGACGGTCCCAAGGTTGGTTCTGTGGCGCTATCGCCCCGCGGTGATTGGCGTATGCCGAGCGATGCTGCTTGGAAGTGGCTGCTGAAGGAATAGTCCTGTTCAGGATGAACCATTCAATCCTTTAAATCAATCAGCAGTTGTTGCAATTCTGCAAATTGGTTGAGTTGGAACAGACGGCTGTGTTCAAAATCGTCAATAACTTCGTGTTGCCACATCACTTCGTAGGGGATGTGTACGGCCCAGGCACCAATGTTCAGAGCTGGCAGTACATCCGATTTGAGTGAGTTGCCAACCATTAGCAGTTCTTCGGGTTTAATGTTTAGTGTATTGCACAGGTCGATGTATTGCTGTTCCTGTTTGTCGCTAACAATCACCACGTGGTCGAAGTAGGGCAGAAGCCCCGATCTTTGAAGTTTGTGCTCTTGAGTTAGCAGTTCGCCTTTTGTGAAAACGGCTAATTGGTAGCGCTTTGTGTTTTTTAGTTTCCGCAGAGTTTCTTCAACACCATCAAACGGTTTGGCGTTGAGATGTAGCAGTGATCGGCCGAGTTTCATAATCTGGGCAATCTTGTCGGCGTCAATCTTTCCATTGCTTACTTTAATTGCATTTTCGATCAGCGACAGCGTATAGGCCATGGCACCGTAACCGTAGTCTTCCATGTTGGCCATCTCTGTGGCGAACAGACTTTTTGAGATGGTTTGGGCATCGCCGTATTCCGACAGAATAGCGCACATGTTTTTCTCAACTTCAAGAAAAAATGTCTCGTTATCCCAGAGTGTGTCGTCGGCGTCGAAAGCAATGGCTTTAATATCGCTTAAGGTGTCCATGTTGTTGATGTTGTGCTGCAAACAACAAAAGGGCCATTGCTGGTCCTTTTGTGTGTGGTATTATTGTGGGGGTTATTTGACGGATGTTACACCGAATACACCAATTATCTCACCATCTCTGTCGAACAGCGGATATTTGGTTGTTCTTAGAGTGACGGTAACACCGCCAGCCAACATAACGTTCTGTACTTCTTCTGGCAGCGGTTTTTTCGTGCGGATGATTGTGGTGTCGTCATCGTACGATTTCTGTGCGGCCACCTTGTCTACGACAATTTCCGCATCGGTTTTTCCGATAATCTGCTCTTCTGTCATGTTGAAGGCTGTCAGGTACGAGTGCGATACCTTTATGTACTTCAAATCCAGGTCTTTGAAGAAGATTATTTCGTTAACGCTGTCCATTAACGAATCCATCAAAGCTTGCTCTTTTGTAAGAGAGTCGCGCATGTTGGTGTTCTCCTCCATTTGGCGGCGAAGATCTTCCTGGGTTGCTTGCATCTCTTCAAGATTCTGTCGGAGTTCTTCTTCCTGCGATGTAAGGTCTTCACGTTGCAACTGACTTGCTTGCAGTAGTTTAGATGTCTTTTCGGCAACTTTCACGCTCGAGACTGTCGAAGCGATGCTTTCGCCAAGTTTCTCAACAAAATCAATCTCGTATGGTTTCAACTCGTTGAACGATGCAATCTCAATCACACCGAACATTTCGCCGTTAAGCATACATGGCACAATCAAAATGCATCGCGGATTGGCAGTTCCAAGTCCCGATGTTATTTTCATATAGTCTTCCGGCACTTCGGTCAGATAGATGGTTTTTTTCTCGTAGATGCATCGTCCTACAAGACCTTCACCCACGCGAATCTCTTTTTTCATGTATTTGTCGCGTCCGTAGGCTATGGCGGTTACCATTGAATAGTAGATGTCATCTTCGTTGTCGTTGTTTATTACGAACAGGGCGCCTTGGTTCACCTTCAGATAATCGATAAGGTTCGACATGATGTTGTAACCCAGCGATTTCATGTTGTTCTGGTCTTGGCGCAGAATGTCGGCAAATTTTGCGATACCTTCAGTTGCCCAGTTTCGCAAGTCTTCTTCTTCTTTGCGTTTTGCTTCAATCTTTTGGCTTTCGACAAGGCTGTCGCGCATTTGAATTAGTGCGTCGCCAAGGCGGTCTTTTTCGCTCAAAGTGTGGAAGTTTGTCTCAAATTCGCCTTTACCTATGTTGAGTGCAAAAGTTTCTGACTTGCGCATTCCATCGACCACTTGATTCAGCGAAGCGGCCATGTCTTCGAGTTCATCGTTGGTCTTGATGTTGAGTTCTTCAATGTTCTCAGTGTCGCCAACTGCGAGCATATGCAATGCGTTGGTGGTGCTTTTGATTGATTTCGCAAGATTGACGGCAATTATCAGCACAATAACAATCATCATTACAAGCCCGATAATTGACACAATCATTGTGGCTCTGATTACACCCGTAGATGCGCGAGCAACATTCGAAGTGGGGAAGGTGAGTGCCATTGACCAATTGCAGTCAGGTCCGATGTTGATGGGAGTGAAGTAGGTGCACATTGGCACGCCGTTCTGTTCAAATGCGTTGTTCAAATAGTCGCCATGCACAATTTGTGCTTTCATGGCATTGACGGCAGCAGTGTCGGCATAACCCAAGGTGAATGGCTTGTTGATGTCGGTGAAGATGCTTGAATAGACCGTTACGCCCTGTTCGTTAATCAGGTGCTTGGTGACTTCTTCGTTGAACTGCTGCGCAACTTTCTCAGCCAGAAGGTCGAAATCTTTGATGTTGAATGCTTTGCACACAAAACCGCAGATGTTGCCGTATTGGTATATCGGTGTGCTGATGTTCATCAGCCATTGTCCGTCGCGCTCATAGGGCTTGAAAATCGATGTTGCGGTGGTGGTCAGAATATGCCCAAAGTTGCTTTGTATCACACCATTGTCTTCGCTTACGCTGATGTTGCCATTGTCGGCTTGCAGAAGCACCCAGTCGTTGTCCTGATAGTTTGTGTCGGCATAGAAAGTCGATGGAAGTATCATCCAGCAGGTCTGGTCTTTAGCCGAGCTGAGCAATGTCTCTTTGAAGAATTCGCGTCCGGCGTCATCAAGCTCGGTTTGGTTGCCCGATAGTAGTTCAGCCAGTGTGCGGATGTTCGACTGGTGGTCTTTGAGCACAATTTCAGCGTGTGCCGCCGACCTTTCCGACAGCAGACGGCTGGTGTGGCCGTTGTCGAATTCCGACTGATTGGCGAATTTCACGCCAATGAATGCAATGAGAATAATGATATATACTGTAAGCGGGACCAGCACAAACAGGCTGATTTTTCTTTTAATACTGAGTTTAAGTTTCATCTGTCAAACTTTTAGATGATAAATTTCAAAACGCATAAAAGTAAAACACCTCAGCCAAATATCCAAAGCAAATTTTTGAGAAAACATTCAACCAACAAAAAAGCCCCGAACCATCGGGGCTTCTTCGTGTTAATTATCGTTGTTTCCAACTATTTGCACTTGAAAACAAAATTCTCGAGCGTGCAGAGCGATTTTTCTTTAGTCTCCGATGAGAATTTGAAATAGATGGCGTGCTTGCCTGTCATATCCGATAGTTTTGGCAAGTTGGCGGTCATTTCGACAGCGGTTTTCGGCATATCGGCCTTGAGAGTGATAATGCCTAACTCAATACCACCGCGCGACTCCCACGGATTGTCAACCATAATGGTGATGGTTCCGTCAATACCTTCAGGAATGAGCGTCAAGTCAAGTTCGATGTCGCGGCCTTGAGTGGCGCTGAAGTTGAAGTATTTGTAGCCGACAATCGAGCCATCAGTGTTGTTCATCACCAGGTTGGTGTTGTTGTGCAGTTCGTAGGGCGCTTCAAACTTGTCGCCATCGCCGTAACCGGCGGCCACATACGAGCCGTAGAATGTATTGCGCGGCCAGGTGTGCACGGCAGGCTTCGGGCCTGTGTACCAGCAGGCTATGCCGGCCGAATGGCGCTCGAATGGGTCGAGTCCGTTGAGTGCGAAACCTTCCGAAGTGTACTCGCCCTCGCTGATGACAACTTTGCCGCCCTTGCCTTCCTCAACCTTGACGGTGATGGGCGCAACCATTGCCTGGCGTGCGTACTCGTCGAGACCTGTCTGGCGGTGATAGAACACATACCATTGTCCGTTGATTTCGCAGATGCTGCCGTGAGTGTTGCCGTCGATGGTGGCCGATGCAATTGTGTCGCCCTGCTCATTCACTTCGCGGCCGCGGCCGTCGATAATGGTGCCGCCGTAGGTCCAGGGGCCAAGCGGATTATCGCCGTAAGCGTAGGCCAGAGTGTAGTTCGACACTGGCAGGCCAAACTCGCCGTCTTTGGTGAATCTGCTGTAGATGAACACATATTTGTCTTTTATCTTGCGGATTGACGATGCTTCGAAGAAGCTGAAAACGCCTTCCTGCATACGTCCCGAAACCATATCCTTGACAATCTCCGTGCCTGGTTTAACAGTTGCCATTGTGGTCGGGTCGAGCTCAGCGGCATACGAGCGGTTGAAACCCCAGTAGCCGTAAATCTTGCCGTCATCGTCGACAAACACAGCGGGGTCGAACTCCAGAATGCCATCAGTGCGGTTCGGGTTGGCGCTGCTCCAGTTGCAGACCTCAAACGGGCCGTCGGGGCGTGAACTTTTGCACACCATTCCGTTGCGGCTGCCGGCCTGGTTGTTGGGGTAGAGATAATAGGTTTTTGTGCCGTCGGCCGCGGTTACCAACGTAACATCGGGGGCAAAAAGCACGTCGGCAATGCTGTCGGGGCGAAGCAGTTCGCCGTTGGCATTCTTGTTCACGCTGAAAATCTCGCCGTCGTAGCGCCAGTGCATAAGGTTGTCGACGGGTGCTGACCAAACCACCAGCTCGCGGCCGCAGTAGTCGGTCAGGCGGCTATCGTGTGAGCCGTAGATATATACGCGCTGCTGGCCCGGATTGTCGGGGTCTTCAAAAACGTAGGGTTCGCCATCGGGAATATGCTCCCAGAGCGGCAGAAATGGGTTGCCTGGCATTGCCGGCGCAGTGTCGGCTACGGCGCCCGATTGGTTCGAGCACGATGTGAAGAACGATGCACCGCAAACGGCTGCAAGTCCTAAAATGCTGTTACGTAGTGTGTTGTGTTTCATATTTGTTGATATTTATTGTTGGTTATTCATTCACCATCACCCGTTTTGCCACATTGCCAAAATTCACAATGTAAAGACCGGCGGTGTTTACGCGAATTTCTTCGGTGGCATTGTTAAACCACAATTGTTTGGCTTTTGTGGCATTTACTTCTATTATGCTAACAATTGT
>JAFYYA010000059.1 GCA_017557785.1 Salinivirgaceae bacterium | reverse complement strand
GCGCCTGTCGCACCCTGGCGTTGACGTGCTGTTCCACGGCGCGCCTATTCAGAGCGTGTTCAACTCTCGTCAGATAAAATCCGACCTGCTGCTCACTATGGGGCTTTCGCTGCTGCTCATCTGCGTCACGCTGCTGCTATGTATGCGCAACAAGACAACGCTGCCAATGCTCATTGCGCCAATAGTTTACGGCATTGCGTTCGCGCTCACCTTCGTCTATCTGATTCAAGGCCGAATGTCGCTTATGGCACTCGGAATCGGCGCCATTGTGCTGGGCGTGGCATTGAGTTACTGTCTGCACGTAATCACTCATTATAAGTATGTTAGCGACCCCGAACGTGTGCTGCGCGAACAGACTCGCCCCGTGCTTCTAGGCACGCTCACAACCATTGGCGCGTTTGTGGGGCTGCTGCTAACCAAATCGCCGCTGCTGCGCGATTTCGGAATGTTCGCGTCGCTTGGAATGGTTGGCACCACGCTGTTCTGCCTTGTCTTCCTGCCGCAATTCTTCAACCCCGAACGCAACCGCAAATCGGCCCGCGCCTTCAGCGTGCTAGAGAAGTTCAACAGCGTCGAGTTTGAGCGCTTCGGGTGGTTTATCGGGCTGATAGCCATTCTGTTCGCTGTTTGTATTGTAATGTCGCGGCAAGTGACTTTCGACTCTGACCTGAAGAACATCGGCTATTTTGAACCGAAAGTTGTGCGGTCGAACCAACTTTATGCCGAAAAGACAAACAACGGATTTTCAACTACTTACTACGCCGTAACATCGGGCAGTCTGGACACCGCCCTACTCTATAACCGCACTCTTGCGCGCGTGTGCGACTCGCTTGCCGCCACGGGCGACATCCGCGGCTACAGCAAGGCTTCGAACCTGCTTCTGCCCTACGCCGAACAGCAACAGCGCATCGACTGTTGGAACCGCTACTGGACCGACGAGCGCAAAGAATCGGTTAAATCGCTGATTGCCAACGCTGGACAAAAGCGCGGCATCAAGCCCGAAATGTTCCAACCATTCTTCGATATGATTGACGCCGACTATCAGCCCGCATCAATCTACGAAGCCGAAGCGCTGCCTAACGGCTTGATTTCGAGCCTTGTCGAGAAGGTTGGCGACTCGTATATGGTATTCACGCAAGTGAAAGCGCCCGCCGAAAACGTTGCCCGCAACAACGATTTGCTCACCCAATTGCCACATACTGTGGTAGTTGACCCGTTCTACTACACGGGCAATATGGTGAAGCTGCTCAACAACGATTTCAACCTTGTGCTGGGCATCTCGTCGCTGTTTGTGTTTGTGGTGCTGCTGTTGTCGTTCCGCCGTCTGACGCTTGCCGCGATAGCCTTCCTGCCTATGGCAATGAGTTGGTACATAACACTTGGCGTGATGGGCATCTGCGGCCTGCAGTTCAACCTGATTAACATTGTCATCTCAACGTTCATCTTCGGCATTGGCGTCGATTACAGCATCTTCATTATGGACGGCCTGATAAACCGCGCCCGCGGCAACGAGAGCAACCTGCTGATGTTCCACAAGACGGCCATCGTCTTTTCGGCTTTTGTGCTGATTGTGGGCATTGCGTCGCTCATCTTCGCCACCCACCCTGCCATCTCGTCAATCGGCTTTGCAACGCTTGTGGGAATGACTTCGACTGTGGTTATCGCCTACACCGTGCAGCCGTTCCTGTTCAATCTGCTGATGAAGACAAGGTATGGGAAGAAGATAGTTAATTAACGACTACGGACGACAGACAACGGTCATCGGACGGAAGCGGTGAGTTTGAGCTATGAGCTATGAGCGGTGAGCCATGAGCAGTGAGCTATGAGCAGTGAGCTGTGAACGGTGAGTTCGGATTTCAGAATTCACAACTCTCACCCCCTTACACTTTACTCTTTACTCTTTACTCTTTACTCTTTATACTTTACACCTTAGCCATTACACTCATACGCCTTACGCCTAAAAACAATCCTTGTTCAATTCTCATATTTGCGTAAATTTGGCATGATAAAAAGGAATTAACAATTCTAAACATAACTATATGACCGCATTTGTATTACTTGCCAACGGCTTTGAGGATATTGAGGCCGTTGCCCCTATCGACATTCTGCGCCGTGGTGGCGTTGATGTTAAAACCGTTTCAATTACCGATTCAACTGATGTTCAATCGTCGCACGGCATCCCAATGAAAGCCGACACAACTATCGGCAAGGCTGACTTCAGCAGTGGTGACGCTCTGATTCTGCCTGGCGGATATCCTGGCTACAAAAATCTTGGTGAATCGGCCGAAGTGGGCAAAGTGCTGAAATCGTTCTACGAAAAGGGTAAACTTGTAGGTGCCATCTGTGCTGCCCCAACCGTGCTGGCTGCTAACGGTGTTGCCGAAGGTGCTACCGTAACCTGCCATAGTTGCGCCATTGAGACTATGGAACCGCGCTACAACTACGTTGGCGGTGATGTGGTTTGCGACCGCAACCTTATCACAGCTGTGGGCGCCGGTCTGTCAATCGATTTCGGTCTTGAACTGCTTGCCGCACTCACCAATGAAGCAACTGTTGAGAAGGTTAAGAAGGGAATGGAAATAACCATGTAATTCAGAATTTAGGAATCAGGAATTAATGTTACAGAAAATCAGCCAATTGCTATCGAGCAAGGCTTCGTGGTTTGTAATTGCCACGGCGCTGTTCACATTTTTTGTGCCGGACACATTCCGCTGGGTGTCGGGTTACACACAGACGGCCATTTTGGGCGTGATAATGCTCACTATGGGCCTGACACTCACCACACAAGATTTCAAGGTGCTGTTCTCGCGTCCGGGCGACATTTTCATCGGGGCGTGCGCACAATTTACCATTATGCCGCTTGTGGCGTGGTCACTGACGCGAATTTTCAATCTCGACACCCCAATGACCATAGGCATTATTCTGGTTGGCTGCTGTCCGGGCGGTGTTTCGAGCAACATTATGAGCTTTCTGTGCAAGGGCGATGTGGCGTTCTCGGTGGGAATGACAACCGCTTCCACCCTATTGGCGCCCATTGTAACTCCGCTGCTTGTTCTGTGGCTGGCAGGTCAGAGCGTCGATGTTGATGCCGTTGGAATGTTCATAAACATTCTGATTGTCACTATCATACCCGTCACGATTGGTTTCTTTCTCAACTTGTGGCTGGGCAGCAGTCCGCGCTTCAAATCGGTGCAGAGCGTTATGCCCGGCTTGAGCGTCATCTGCCTTGCGTGCATTGTGGGCGGCGTTATTTCGAGTGTTCACAACCAACTGATTGCCAACGGCTTGGTTATGTTCCTACTCACCTTTGGGGTGGTATTCTGCCATAACACAATCGGCTATCTGCTTGGCTTCCTGACAGGTACGCTGTTCAAATTCAACACTGCCAAGAAGCGCACAATCAGCATTGAGGTGGGAATGCAGAACGCCGGACTGGCTACCAATCTGGCCACAAACTTCTTTATGGCCACAAACCCGCTGGCTGTTGTGCCGTGCGCCATTTCGTGCGCCTGGCACTCGATTTCGGGTACCATTCTGGCCGGCATTTTTATGAAATTTGGGAAGAACACAAACGAAAAATAGAAACGCAAACTATATAGCAATGAGCATTTTAGCACAATTAGAGCCGAGCGAAGTTTGGATGTGGTTTGACGAAATCTGCAAAATACCACGCCCATCGAAGCACGAGGGGAAAATGATTAATTTTCTTGTCGATTTCGGGAAATCGCGCAATCTGGAAACCGCAACCGACGATGCCGGAAATGTGGTAATCAAAAAGCCCGCCACTGCCCGATTTGCAGGCAAACCGACCATAATTCTGCAAAGCCACATCGATATGGTGTGCGAAAAGACGGCTGATTCGTGCCACAACTTTGAATGCGACCCAATTGAGCCCCGCATCGACGGCGACTGGGTTTGCGCCAACAACACCACACTGGGTGCCGACGACGGCATTGGCGTGGCCACGCAACTAGCCATTCTGGCATCGGAAAGCGTTGAGCATCCACCAATTGAGTGCTTGTTCACTGTTGACGAAGAGACTGGTCTGACGGGTGCATTTCATCTGAACCCCAAGATGTTAAGCGGCAAGACACTGATAAATCTCGATTCGGAAGACGAAGGACAGATTTTCATCGGATGTGCCGGCGGCGTGAACACAACGGCTCTGTTCAGCTATACGACACAAGCCATCGCGGAAAGCGCCACCGCCTACACTCTCGAGGTAACGGGGCTGCGCGGCGGTCATTCGGGCGACGACATCCATAAGGGGTTCGGCAACGCTAACAAGATTCTGAACCGCATTCTGTGGCTGGCTCAAAAACAGATTGGCCTGCAACTGTGCGCTATTGACGGCGGCAATCTGCATAACGCCATACCGCGCCACGCAACGGCAACCATCGCCGTCGAGCGGAAAAACTGCGACGCACTAAAGCAGCTTGTGGCCAAAATGAGCGCCGACATCGCTCAGGAACTTAAATACACTGAGCTCGAACTCAAAATAAATCTGACCGAGACCGCCCTACCCGCGTCGGCCATCGCGGAAAGCGACACAAAATGCCTGCTGAACGCCATCTACGGCTGCCCCAACGGCCCGATTGCAATGAGTCACGCGCTGCCTGGCTTGGTTGAGACATCGACCAATCTGGCATCGGTTAAAATGAAGGAAAACAATACTATAGAGATTGTAACTAGCCAACGCAGCTCGATTCTGTCGGCGCGAACCGACATTGCCAATATGGTCGAGAGCGTATTCGCACAAGCGGGCGCAACGGTTGAGCATTCCGACGGCTACCCTGGCTGGGAACCAAACCCCGACTCGAAAATTCTGAAAACCGCTGTCGGCAGCTACAAACGGCTGTTTGGCAAAGATCCTGAGGTGAAGGCCATCCACGCCGGACTTGAGTGCGGCCTGTTCCTTGAAAAAATCCCCGGAATGGATATGATTTCAATTGGCCCCACGCTGCGCTGCGTACACTCACCATCGGAACGCATCGAAATCAAAACAGTGAAAATGTTCTACGATTTTCTAATCGACATTCTTAAAAACAGTTAGTCCCGATAGCTATCGGGATTAGAATTCAGAATTCAGAATTTAGAATTTAGTTTAGATAATTATCAAGATAAGATTCGGGAATTCAATCAAGCAGACATTCTATTAATCAGTCAATCAATAATTAAGCTATGGAAACGAAGCATTACGACATCAGTATTAAAAGCACGACAAATATTGGCGAGCTCGACGCCAAAGAGCAGGAACTTGTGCGCCGCGCACAGAATGCGGCCGGCAGAGCCTACGCGCCATATTCAAAATTCAAGGTTGGCGCCTGCCTGCTACTCGACAACGGACAGATGATTGAAGGCAACAATCAGGAAAACGCGTCGTATCCGTGCGGATGCTGCGCCGAGCGTACTGCTTTGAACTATGCCAATGCAACTTTTCCGGACGCTAAAGTTGAAGCCATTGCCATATCGGCCTTCAACAGAGAACAGCTTGTGGATGAACCGATTACACCTTGCGGAATCTGCCGTCAGGCGCTGCTCGAGACCGAGATGAAGAACCGCAACAGCATTAAAGTGATAATGAACGGGAAACGGCAGACAATCATCGCCCAAAGCGCTTCAGACCTGCTGCCATTGGCTTTCGACGACAGTCAGCTGTAGTTATTAACCACAGAAAACACGAATCCCGATAGCTATCGGGAACGGAAATTATAGATTGATTCCAAGCAACATTTTGCGAAACAATTGCGTGAACGACAAAATGCGCATCCGTTTATAAATATTTACTTATCAATATTTTATTGTTTGGCAATTTTTGCTTTACTAAAGCATTTTGCATTTTTTACACGAATTCTATGCAACTTTACGCAAAAATCCGTGCAAACTTTACGCAAAAAGTGTAAATTGCAGATTGTTGGCAAGAAAATGCAAGCAAAAGCCAAAAATCTTTGTTTCAGACAGATAGCCGACGAATATTGTTTTTTAAAACTCTATGAAGATGAAAAAAGCAGCAACAATCAAGGACATTGCAAAAGCGATTGGCGTATCGGTTTCAACAGTATCACGCGCCCTGCAGGACAAACCCGAGATTTCGGACGAAACAAAAACGCTTGTACGTGAGACGGCGTCGAAGATGAACTACCGCCCCAACACTATGGCGGTGGCGCTGAAAACGCGCAAATCGTACTCAATAGGCGTGGTTGTGCCGCAGATTGTTAGTTTCTTCTATGCCACTGTGGTTCAAGGAATTGAGCAAGTTGCCAATGAGCTGGGCTATCAGGTTTTCGTCAGCTCGTCGAACGAAGATATGATTAAAGAGATGCAGAACGTGTATGGTTTCCTTGACCACCGAGTTGACGGAATGATTGTTTCGCTGTCGAAGGCAACCGACGAATTCACTCATATTCACCGAATTGAAGAGAACAACGTTCCGCTGGTGCTGTTCGACCGCACATCGAAGGAAATCAATGTTCCGAAGGTTGTGGCAAACGATGCCGACGCGGCCTATATGGCTGTTTCTCACCTGATTGAGCGCGGTGCGAAACGTGTGGCGCTCATCACCGGCCCCGAGCATATGCTCATTGGCCGCAACCGCTTCCGCGGATACCGCGCCGCACTGACCAACCACGGGCTGCCCATCGACAACCGGATGATTGTGCGCTGCAACCTGACCGTTGACGACGCGCGCGAAGCCGTTTTGAAGATGTTCGATATGAAAAACCCGCCCGACGCCATTTTCGGCATCAATGACGAAGTGGCCATCGGCGCACTCTACGCCGTGAAGGAAAAAGGCTTGAAAATACCTGAAGATGTGGCTATTGTGGGCTTCTCAAACAGCCGCCGCTCAAGCTACATTGAGCCGACTTTGAGCACCCTTGACCAAAACCCGATGAAAATTGGCGTTCTGGCCGCGAAACTGCTCTTCGACCAAATTCAAGGCAAGCCTGATTTCAGTGAAAACAAGGAAGTTATCGTTCCTGCAACGCTGATTGTCAGGGCATCATCGAACAGGTAGAAGACTGCGGACTACGGACTACAGACTACGGACTATTCATTTCTAACCAAACTTATCCAAACTAAACCGATTTATTAGGATTTATTAGGACTTGTTTGGTTAGCGATAATAACGTCTGGAAGACGTGATTTGCATAACCGGCTGTAAGCGAAGCGTAACTGCCGGTATGAATCCTATGCGAAACAACACTCTGGAAGAGTGAACTTCCACTGGTTCAATCTTTCAGATTGAGTTCAAGATATGCGTTTGTTCCGTGGGTTACGCTTCGCTCACCCGCGGTTATGAAGATGTTGTCCTTCGGACAAAAAAACATTCAAGACTTATAGCATCCATATATAAAGAAAACGAACTTGACAAAGTGGCAACTGTTGCAAAAAATGCAACAGTTCAAATTGAAAAAGGGCGTTCAGTAGAAATGCTTATGGGCATTCCGCCCGAAACCGTTTTAAACGCGATTAAATAACCACGCAAACCAATTCTTGGATTCTTTTGGGTTCGTTTGGTTAGCGATAAAATTGTTTTCCCCCCCGATTTTCGCCGTTCGTTAAGTCAAACCCGCCGTTCGTTAAGTCAAACCCACCGTTCATTAGCTGAAACCCGCCGTTCATTTTTTCGGGTATTGTTTTTTAAAAACTGTATTCCGACCTTTGACATGGTTGAAATTGAAAGTTGAAAATTGAAAATGGGTGACGGCATAAATTATATGGCAAACACTGTAGGGACGCACCGCGTGCGTCCGTTTGTGGGCAATGCGTGTCCGCAAATGCGTGTTGCACATCTGTTTGTAATTCAACAATTTACCCCCCCCACTGCACCGTATATTCTTATAGGCCAACCAATTACGCACAACATAAACACGCAACCACGGCCGGGCATCCGCCCGATACGTGGCAAACCGCCGGATGTGCACTGACGGCGGTGTGAGCGATGCACGCATCGCCAAATGTTTTTGCGCCCCAAGGGGCGGAAATTTTAAGAAAATCGATTTAAAAATTATTATAAAACTCTAAAATTTAATTAATTATGAGAACATTACAAAACCTATTTCTAACAGCAGCCACGATGCTTTGTTGCACTGCGGCTACGTGGGCGCAAACCACATTTGAAAACGAGGCAGGAACCTTGAAATTCACGGTTACCGATGCCGAAAACCATTTTGTTTCGGTTGCCAAAGGAACAAACGAACCTTCTGGTGCAATTGATATTCCTTCGGAAGCAACAGACCCTGAGTCTGGAACACTTTATAACGTTACGAGCATTGATGCAAGAGCGTTCTATAGATGCGGCAGTCTATCATCGGTAACCATTCCTGAATCTGTAACAAGTATTGGTTACGCAGCTTTCTCTTATTGCAGCAGCCTGGCATCGGTAAACATTCCTGAATCTGTAACGAGTATTGATAATTCTACTTTCTCTTATTGCAGCAGCCTGACATCAATCAACATTTCTAATTCGGTTACAAGCATTGGGCAAGGCGCGTTCTATGGTAGCGGTTTGACATTGATTACCATTCCTAATTCTGTTACAAGCATTGGTAATGAGGCGTTCTCATACAGCCGTAATTTTGAAGAAATTGTTTTTGACGGTGAAACACCGCCAAGATTTGGAACATACGTGTTCGATTATACAAATGAATGTCCGATATATGTTCCCGAAACAGCTCTTACCGCATACAAAGATGCGACCAACATGAGCAACTATGCTGACCGTGTGTCGGCTAATCCTTTGAAAGAAGTGGATGGTATCATGTATAAAATGCAGGAAGATGGAACTTTAGAAGTAGTAGCAAACAACTATTCGGGCGAAGTGGTTATCCCAAGCAGTGTCAATTTCGATGGTAACGCTGCCGCTGTTACAACAATAAACAGCTCTGCGTTTGATGGTTGCGTAGGACTAACATCGGTAACCATTCCTGAAAGTGTTACATCAATGAGCAACTATTCTTTCGCTGACTGCAACAACTTGACCAAAGTTGTTATCAACAGCAATGCCGTTGCGTCAAAAGAATATACTGAAAATTTTAACCTTAAAAGCATATTTGGCTCTCAGGTAACCGAGTATGTTTTTGGCGAAAACGTTAGAACTATAGGTGTAAAAGCATTATGTGATTGCGACAACTTGACATCAGTAAGTTTTTCAGGTTCAAGCCAATTAGAGACTATTAGTAATCGTGCTTTCCGAGGTTGCACAAGCTTGACATCAATCAACATGCCTGAATCTGTTACAAGCATCGGCCAAAATGCGTTCGAGGGTTGTACAGGACTGACATCGGTAACCATTCCCATGTCGGTTACAAGCTTCGACCAAAAAGCGTTCGTTGGTTGCAACAACATAACTAAAGTAACCATCAACAGCAATGTCGTTGCTTCAAAAGCATACGAAGGAAATTCTAATTTGCGGGCGGTATTCGGATCTCAAGTAACCGAATTTGTTTTTGGCGAAGACGTTACCGCAATTGGCGACTATGCGTTCTATAATTGTTCAAACTTGACATCAATCAACATACCAAATGGCGTTACAACTATCGGTTACTCTGCATTCACTAATTGCACAGGATTATCATCGATAACCATTCCTGAAAGTGTCACATCAATAGGTGGCTATGCGTTTTATGGTTGCAGCGGTCTGTCAACAGTAACCATTCCCAACTCAGTTACAAGCATTGGCGACTTTGCGTTCAGTAGTTGCAACGGGTTGGAAACTGTAAACTTCAACGCAACAAACTGCACATCAATGACGTTCTGTTTTTCAAATTGTACATCATTAGCGTCACTGAATATTGGCAATAATGTCGAGACCATACCCGTCAAAGCATTCAGTAATTGCAATAGTAATATATCAGAAACGATAACCATTCCCGGAAGTGTTACCATGATAGGTGAATATGCGTTTGATGGTTTCTCAAAAGTCAAATTTTTCATATTTGAAAACGAAACGCCACCAACATTCGGCTCTCATGTGTTTTCTGGTTCCACTTGTCCAATACTTGTTCCATCTGCAGAAGCCGCAGCAAAGTATAGAAATAAAATTGCATCATATGACGAACGCAGCAGAATTGCAGCTGGTACTGCAATAGCGGAAATAGACGGCATAAAGTATGTGCTGAATGACTCAGACCATACATCAATTGTTTGGAAAAACAACTATTCTGGCGATATTCTCATTCCTGCAAGCATACAGTATTCCGATGTTTCATATAACGTCAAAAGCATTGCTGAATCTGCATTCTACGGTTGTGCAGACCTTACTTCTGTAATTATTCCCGAAGGCGTTACGAGCATTGACAACTATGCGTTTCGCGAATGTAGCAGCCTGACATCAATAACAATTCCCGAAGGTGTCACCACAATAGGCATCTGGGCATTCCAAGGATGTAGCAATCTAAAAACAATAATCATTTCCGAAAATGTTACTAAGATAGGCAACGTTGCATTCGCGGATTGCAATAATACCGAAGAAATTGTTTTTGAAGGTCAAACACCGCCGGAATTCGGGACAACAGTATTTGATAATACAAATGATTGCCCGATATATGTTCCCACAGCGGCAGCTCTGGCAGCATATAAGCAGGCTGACAACATGGACAATTATGCGGACCGCGTGCAGGTCAAGCCTATTGTTGTGGATGGTGTAAAGTATAAATTGCAAGAAGACGGAACTTGCACAGTAGTGGCAAACAACTATTCGGGTGAAATTGTCATTCGCAGCAGCGTTGATTACAATGGTGATGAAACTGCTGTTACATCAATAGCCGGCTCTGCGTTCAAAGATTGCATCGATATAACATCGGTAACCATTCCCGCATCGATTACAAGCATCGGCTACGATGCGTTCGATGGATGCACTGGTCTGACATCGATAACAACTAACTGTGACGTTATCGGTGATGCTAATCTATCTTTCACCAAAGATGGGATTCGTTATAAAGTTCTTAATAAAGAATCGGTTGAAATTGCATCGTACTCTTGCTTGAGTGAGCTTGTAATACTAAATGCTGTAACAGCCGGCAGCACATTCAACATTATTAAAATTGCCAACAGTGCGATAGCTAATTGCACAGATTTGACTAAAGTTACCATCAACAACAATTCCATTGCGTCAAAAACATACGAAAGTAATTCTAACCTGGGAAGCATATTTGGCTCACAAGTAACCGAGTATGTGTTTGGCGAAAATATTACCGCAATTGGTGACTATGCGTTCTTTGGTTGCTCAAACCTGGCATCGGTAACTATTTCTGAAAATGTTACCACAATTGGCAGCTATGCGTTCTGTAATTGTTCTGGTCTGACATCGTTAACTATTCCTGAAAACATTACCACAATTGGCAACAGTGCGTTCTATGGTTGCACAAATGCTCAAGAGTTTGTTTTTGAAAAAGCCACAGCGCCGGCATTCGGATCAAACGTGTTTTTTAACACATCGTGCCCGATATATGTACCCACAGCGGCAGCAATAACAGCATATCGGCAGGCTGACAACATGAGCAATTTTGCGAGCCGCGTGCAAGTGAAGCCTATAGTTGTGGATGGTGTAATGTATAAATTGCAGGAAGATGGAACTTGTGCAGTATTGGCAAACAACTATTCGGGCGAAGTAGTCATTCGTGGCAGCGTTGACTACAATGGTGATGAATCAACTGTTACATCAATAAGCAATTCAGCGTTCAAAGATTGCAGCGATTTATCATCGGTTACCATTCCCGAAGGTGTTAATACTATAGGTAGCAATGCGTTCAATGGTTGCACAGGTCTGACATCGGTTAACATTCCTAATTCGGTTACAAGCATCGGCAGCAGTGCATTCTTTGGTTGCACCGGTCTTACAGAAATAACTATTCCCGAAAACGTTACATCAATAGAAAGCGCTGCGTTCAAAAATTGCAGTGGTCTGGAAACGCTGAATTTCAATGCGAAGAACTGCGGCGCAATGTCGGGACAGAATTATTATGCGACCTTCAATGGTTGTACATCACTGGCTACAATAACCATTGGCGAAAATGTTGAAACCATACCATCGTATGCTTTCTTATGTTGCAGCAGCGTAAAAACGGTAACCATTCCCGCATCGGTTACAAGCATAGGCGACGATGCGTTTAAAGAATGCAACGAAATTGAAACTCTGACATTTGACACGGATGCCATTGGCTATAAATTCAATTACAAGCCTTCACTTAAAACCGTGAATATCGGCAGTTCGGTTAGAAATATCAGCATCTATGCATTTAAAGATTGCACCGGCTTGACAGAAATCAACATTCCCGAAGGAGTTACAAGCATTGGCAGCTATGCGTTCAATGGTTGCAGCAGCGTAAAATCGGTAACCATTCCCGCATCGGTTACAAGCATTGACAGCTACGCGTTCGATGGGTGCAGCAATGTTGAAACACTGACATATAACTGTGATTGTGGAGGTTTTTATAAAGTTTGCACATCTTCGCTTAAAACAGTAAACATTGGCAATGCCGTTACACGCATTCCTGCCAATGCGTTCAGTGGTTGTACCGGTCTGACATCGATAGTTATTCCCAATTCGGTTACGAGCATTGGTGCAGATGCGTTTTATGGCTGCAAAAACCTGAAATCTATCACTCTGCCGTTTATTGGCGACAAGCGACACTCAGAGGATGACAAGTGGCAGTGGCCACTTGGTTACATATTCTGCGATGAAAACAACTACTACGAAGGATTTGACGGCGGCAGGAAACTGTTTCAGCAGTTTATCTGCGATAACCCGCCTAGTGTCAATGGCCGAAATTTCTACATCCCAAGGTCGCTTGAAGATGTTACAATAACCGACTGCGACCATATTCAACGTGGTGCGTTCTACAATTGCGCCAATCTGAAATCGGTAACCATAAGCAGCGATGTTACAAGTGTCGACGCGCAGGCATTCCAAGGATGCTCAAATATGGAGAAAATCGTTTTTGAGTGCGAGACACCACCGACATTCGGTGTACAAGCATTCCGAGAATCAAACAATTGTCCAATCTATGTTCCAACAGAAGAAGCTGTAGCGGCATACAGAGCAGCGGAGAACATGGGCGACTATTATAGCAGAATAATGGTGAATCCTTATTGCAAGATAAATGTTGCAGCCAACAACGACGATTACGGAACGGTAAGCGGCGGCGGAACTTATAATATCACCACTACCCCAACGGTCACCATTACAGCCACGGCAGCCGAGCATTACCGCTTTGTTTGTTGGGAAGAAGACGGTGTAACCGACAATCCGCGCACTGTTGCCGTGCAGCCAAACGCAACCTTCACGGCTGTTTTTGCAGAACATCTCTTGGACAGCCTTGCCATTGAGAACATTGTAGCACCAACCTGCACCGTAGCCGGTTCTTATGACTCGGTTGTTTACTGCTCGGTTTGCCGCGTTGAGTTGAGCCGCGATGTGATTGATGTTCCTGCCGCCGGCCACAAAGCCGACAGCGTAGTGTTTGAGAATGTTGTTGCCGCAACACGCACCGCTGCAGGCTCTTACGACTCGGTTGTGTATTGCTCGGTTTGCCGTGTTGAGTTGAGCCGCACCACAGTTAATGTGCCGCAAATCCTGGCCGAGTCAATCAAACTGGCATCGAAACCCAACAAGGTTGAGTACAAGCAGGGCGAGGCTCTCGATGTGAAAGGTGGCAAAATCACCATTGGCTACACCGACAAATCGTCTGAGGATTTTGAAATTTTGGCCGGTTGGGTTAGCGGATTCGACAGTCAAAAGGTTGGCGAGCAGAAACTTACAGTAACGTTCGAGAGTGTCAGCTCAACGCTCACCACAACCTTCAACGTAACAGTAAGCAAGGAAGACGATAACACCGCCATCGACGAGGATGCAGCCAACGCAGTGAACATCTACGCATATCAAAACGTGATTGTTGTTGAGAATGCAGCCGATGAAATTGACATTTACAACGCAATGGGCGCATTGGTTTGTAGAGACGCGGCGCGCCACGTCTCTACCGCCACCGGATTGGGTGCCCGCACCGAAATCCGCATGAACACCGCCGGCATTTACATTGTGAAGGTTGGTAATGTGGCGAAACGCGTGATGATTAATGATTAAATGAACATGTAGAGACGGTGCATGCACCGTCTCTACAAATTCGGTTTAAATCGGATAAAATCGGTTAGATATAAAAACGTTTAGGGGCGGAAAAATCCGCCCCTATTTTTTATGCACGATGTGACGCAAAAACAGCATGGTGCGGACACGTCTCAACACAAGAAAACACGCTGTTTCCGCAAACGTTTTTCTACCACCCTGCCGTAGAAACGCTTTTGATTTTCACATACATAAAAATTGGCGTTATCGGCAAAAACTGGCTATTGATAGAGTTGTTATATAATAATTGTGCAGAAAACTTTAAAGAGGCTTAAAGTTTTCTAATTTTGCGGCTCGATTTGAGAAACACTGGAAAAATGGACGCAAGAGACATCATACTCGACGGAGCCGCAAAACTTTTCAAGCAAAAAGGTTTGAAAAGTGTAACAATGGACGAGCTGGCTAAGTCTTTAGGCATGTCGAAGCGCACCATCTACGAG
>JAFYYA010000058.1 GCA_017557785.1 Salinivirgaceae bacterium | reverse complement strand
TCCGATTGGGAAGGGCCTGTAATTCGTTTTTCTATATGAAATTGCACAGCCCTTCCTTATCCGCAGACGACCACGACCACGACTAAAGAAATGACTATGTTGACCAAATTTTTCATCCAAAAATTCTAAACGGCGGCAAATGTATAAAATTTTATTGTTGTTGTGCAAAAAACAATAATCAGGAATACTTTTTTAGCGGATTTATTGCGCTGATATTAAGCGGCATAATCGACCCTGCTATCATATTTCGGGCAAACCGCTTATGTATGGATTAAAATATCTTCCGCACAAAGGGGATTTTGTAGAGCAAAAACGCCAGCAGATAACTGAACGCCGTGCTTAATACAGCCGTGAACAGCCATTTGAAGAAAAGCGGCATTGACAACGGTTCGAAAAACATTGTGAGCGACACAATCACCACCGGGCAAAGGAAAAAGACCAAAAACGACAGGTTTGTCAGTTGAATAACCTTGGGGCTCGGGCTGTTGAAATACCGGAAAAAGAACGACATCAGGAAAAAGTTCATACCCACGCAAAGCATCGGCTCCCAAAGGGCGAAGAAAAGCGATTGGCCGTTGAGCCCGCCCGTGAATACCGACCAGTCTTCAATAAAATGCACCGATAAAAGCAGCATTGGCAAGCATATGAACGCAAACAAAAGCCATATGAACGCAAACCCGATTTTCAGTTTATGAATCCAGTCGTTGCGTTGGGCAATCAATCCCGAAATGAACATTCCGATATACAGCGGATAGACTCCCCACTGAATGCCCGGCTGCGTGGCTTTGGCTGGCGAAAACAATCTTATGACAAAGGCCAGCAGACCTATTCCTATCACAAATAGTGTGGTGCGGAAAGCGGCTATCTGCTGCCACAGGTCAGTCATGAGTGACTCAACTTTCGGACCACGCAATTTGTATAATGCATAGCCGAGTTCGAAAACAAGCAAGGCTGCCACAAACCAGAACGGTCCGAACGAGAATTTGGTTGTCAGCTGCTCCAACACAAACGGGAACCAGCTTTTATCGGTCATTCCGTGAGTGCGCTCAACAAGAAATACAATGCTGGGATGAACGGCCAGCGCGTAGATAATCAACGGTACACCGAGCCGTTTGATGCGGCGTTTGACAAACTCCTTAAATCCATAACGCTTGTACGACTCATGTGCAAACATGGCCGATATAAGGAAGAACAGCGATGCCAGAAACGAAAGGTCGATAGTCTTGATTGTGTTGACCACAATGAGCCCTACACCCATGAATCTGTCGGACGACGTATAATACCATATTCCCACTCCACCAAACGCTATCAGCGACTGATGGAAGATGAAAAGGCATATCAGAAAAAACTTAAGTCTGTCGATATAGTAGTAACGCTCATTCATAGCAAGTTACGCATCCTTGATTAAAATGCGCTATTGAATTGTCATTTTATAAAATGATGTAAAACAGAACAAATTTAATACGTTGGCGGCAAAAATCAAATTTTGACAGTTTTTTTCGTGCATCAGTTCAACAAGTCATCCTTGCTCCATGCTGCTATGCTTATTGTCGTTAGCCGAAAGTGCACTGTGGATGGTTTGTTCGCCAAATCGGTTGTTGATGTCGTCGAGAGCCTTCATCAGTTTTTTGCTTTTGCGGTCGTTGTCGGCATTGAAAAGGTCGAGTTGCTGAGCGGTTGCCGGAACAAAATCAGCCAGCACCACGCCCAGTTTCTTATACATGAATCCGGGCCGGAACAATTGGTCTAGCAGTTGCAGAGCGGCATCAGTAATCACACGAGTGTCCTGAGTGGGTGCCGACAAAGTGCGCGAGTCGTTGGCCGAGTATTGCGGCATGTCGAGACGGTGGCGGTTAGTGCGGAAGAACAGTGTCACACTCTTGCACATACTATTTTGTGCGCGCAGTTTGTAGGCAAGTCTCGACACAAAATCTGCCGTCAACTCACGCAGCCGCTGCTTGTCATCGGTCATATAGGCGAAAGTTTGCGAGTGCGAGAGACTTTTCTGCACATCGCCGCGCTCAATTTCAATCGCCCTGATTCCGTGCAACTCGCGCCAAGTGCGCAGCCCGCCGATTTTCAGATAGTGCTGAACGTATGTTTCCGACATGTTTGCAAAGTCGAGCGCCGTGCTAATACTGTTATCGGCCATAAAACGCGCATACGACCGCCCTATTCCCCACACATCGCCGATAGGCAGCCGAGCCAGAGCCTTCTCGCGGTTGGCTTCCGACAGCACGCAGATGCCCTTGTAGCCGTCGTAGTGTTTGGCAAACCACGTGGCCGTTTTAGCCAGAGTGTAGGTCTGCGAGCAACCGCAACTCACCGGAATGTCGGTCTCCTTCTTAATCAGGTCCTTCACCAGGCTCACATAGTGGCGCACTTCGGTCTCGTCGTCAACCGGAATCTCGCCAAAAAACTCATCAATGCTGTATTGAACAAATTTTTGGATAATATCCTGTTTCACAACGGCTTGCATAATGTGTTTTGAAGTGTCGCGATACTTGCCGTGATTGGCATTGAACATCACAACGCCGTTGTCGTGGATGATTTTGCGCACCTGAAAAACCGGATTGCCACGCTTCAGCCCCAGCCGTTTGGCCTCGGGTGTGAGCGCCAGGATCACACAGCCGCCAGCCTCGTTGGTGTTGGACACAACAACGGGCTTCCCGTAGAGTTCGGGATGGAACGCCACCTCGCAACTGGCAAAAAACGTATTGCAATCGATATGGATAATCATAGACACAAAGGTAAATGAAAAGCGAAAGGTGAAAAGACATTTTGAAGGTGTTGGGTATTAGGTGTTGGGTGTTGGTGAAGCCGCAAAAACAAAAAAAGCCCTCCACCAGTCGGTGGAAGGCTTGTCTAAAGTCGCAGAGCGGCAGCGTCAAACCACCATAATATCCTGCTCTTTTTTCTTAATCAGTTCGTCAATCTTGTTGATGAAACTGTCAGTGAGTTTCTGCATCGAATCCTCAGCATCCTTTGCCAAATCTTCGGCCAGACCGTCCTTCTTCATCTTCTTGAAAGCCTCGTTCGAGTCTTTGCGCACGTTGCGGATGATGATTTTGGTGTTCTCGCCTTCCGATTTAGCCTGCTTCACAAGATCGCGGCGGCGCTCCTCGGTGAGTGGCGGCACGTTGATGATAATCGCCTCACCGTTGTTGGTGGGGTTAAAGCCAAGGTTCGATACCAGAATGGCTTTCTCTATCACTTCGAACATCTTCTTCTCCCATGGTTGGATTTTGATTGTGCGGGCGTCGGGAACAGTCACGTTCGACACCTGCGACAGACTCATCTGCGAGCCGTAGTAGTCAACCATTACATTGTCGAGCACCCTAATATCGGCCTTTCCGGCACGAATGTGGGCGATTGAATCTTCAAGAAAATCGACAGCCTTTGCCATTTGCTCTTTGGCCTTGTCGATTTGTTTTTTTACGTCTTCCTGTGTCATAGCCGTATGTATTAAATAGTTACTAATGTTCCGATGTTTTCACCCTTCACAACCTTGATGAGATTGCCGGGCTTGTCCATGTTGAAGACCACGATTGGCAGGTTGTTCTCCTTGCACATTGTGGTGGCTGTCAGGTCCATCACTTTCAGACCGCGATTGTAGATTTCGTCGTAGGTGATGGTGTCGAACTTGGTTGCCGTCGGGTCTTTTTCGGGGTCGGCGGTGTAGATGCCGTCAACGCGGGTGCCCTTGAGCATCACGTCGGCCTCAATCTCAATGCCGCGCAGCGACGAGCCGGTGTCGGTGGTGAAGTACGGATTGCCCGTTCCGGCCGAGAAGATGGCTACCTCGCCGTTGTTCATAGCCTCGATGGCTTTCGGCTTCGAGTAAAGTTCGCCGATGGGTTCCATGCGGATGGCAGTGAGCACGCGTGCCTTCTGACCGATGCTCTCGAGCGCCGAGCAAAGCGCCATTGCGTTAATCACCGTGGCCAGCATTCCCATCTGGTCGCCTTTGTAGCGGTCGAAGCCTTTCGATGCACCACTCAGACCGCGGAAAATGTTGCCGCCGCCAATCACAATGCCAATCTGCACGCCCAGGTCGGCAATCTCCTTAATCTGCTTTGCGTACTCGCCCAGCCGCTGCGGGTCGATGCCGTAGCCTTGTGCGCCCATCAGCGATTCGCCGCTGAGTTTCAGCAATATGCGTTTGTATTTTGCCATAATTCAAACTATGTGTTTTAAAATTCAAATATGAACCAAAGTTAGCGGATTTCAAAACGGAAAGTGAAATTAGGTGCAAGAGATAATCGGCTTTGCTCTATAGCTCAAAAAAACCTATCTTCGCTCTGCTAAAAAACGAACGAAATGGCTGACAAAACGCTTTTCCTGCTCGATGCCTACGCGCTGGCATACAGGGCCTACTACGCTTTCATCAAGAGTCCGCGAATCAACTCGAAGGGGGTGAACACATCGGCGGTGTTCGGGTTCACCAACACGCTGCTCGAGGTGCTGCAAAAAGAGAACCCGAGCCACATTGGCGTGGTTTTCGACCCGCACGGGCCCACTTTCCGCCACGAGATGTACGCCGAGTATAAGGCCAACCGCGAGGCGATGCCCGAGGATATGCGCCAGGCCATTCCGCTCATCAAAGAGGTGATTGGCGCGCTGCGCATTCCTGTGGTTCAGGTTGATGGTTTTGAGGCCGACGACATCATCGGAACGCTGGCTCACAAGGCTGTGGCCGAAGGGTTTACGGTTTATATGATGACGCCCGACAAGGATTATGCGCAACTTGTCCGCGATGGCGTATTTGTTTACAAACCAGGACGTTCGGGTGGTGACATTGAGATTTGGGATGCCGCCAAGGTGAAGGAGAAATTTGCCGTTACGCCCGACCACATCATCGACCTTCTGGGCCTGATGGGCGACACGTCGGACAATATTCCTGGCTGCCCAGGCGTGGGACCGAAGGGTGCCGAGAAACTGATTACCGACTTCGGCTCAATCGATGGCATTTACGAGCACATCGATGAACTGAAGGGCAAGCAGCGCGAAAATATGGTGAACTTCCGCAGTCAGATTGAACTCTCGAAGGTGCTGGCCACCATCAACACGCAGGCGCCTGTTGAGTTTGATGCCGAAGAATTTAAGCGCGAAGAGCCAGATAAAACGAAGCTTGAAGCACTATTCGCAACACTTGAATTCCGCAATATGCTTGCCCGAGCGCTCAGTCAGGCATCGCCAACGGTTTCACAATCAGCAAAATCAGTCGCCAATCCGCAGCAGGGCACACTGTTCAACATCGACAGCACAGGGCAAGGCTCACTTTTCGACCTTGACAATCCGCCTGTGATGCCCACGCTCGACACAATCAAGGATGTGAAACCCGACTACCGCATTGCGCAGACGGCCGACGAGCAGGCTGAACTTATGCGCCATCTGCTTGAATGCCAAGAAGTTTGCTTCGATACCGAAACCACATCGCTCGATGTGCACAGCGCCGAACTGGTGGCAATGTCGTTCAGCACAAAGGAAAAGAGCGGCTGGCTGGTGCCCGTGCCCGAGAATCAGGCTGACGCTCAGGCAGTTGTCGATAGATTCAAGCCTTTCTTCGGCAATGAGAACATTGCCAAAATCGGGCAGAATCTGAAATACGACATTCTGGTGCTGAAAAACTACGGCGTTGAGGTGCGCGGCCGCCTGTTCGACACAATGGTGGCGCACTATCTCATCCAGCCCGAGCAGCGCCACAACCTTGATTTGCTGGCCGAATCGTATTTGAAATACAGCACAATAAAAACCGAGGAACTGATTGGCCGTCGCGGAAGCGCGCAGACCACAATGCGGAACGTTGAAATCGGGCTGCTGCGCGACTACGCCTGCGAGGACGCCGACATCGCCTTCCGCCTGAAACCCTTGCTGGATGCCGAATTGCGCAAGTCGGATATGATTGATTTGTTCTTCAACATTGAGACGCCGCTCATCAGCGTGCTGACCGATATGGAGTGGACGGGCGTGAAAATCGACACCGCCGCGCTGAACGCCTACGCCGTGGAGTTGCGCGCCGCCATTGCCGATGTGGAGCAGAAAATCCACACCGAGGCGGGGATGGCGTTCAACATCTCGTCGCCGAAACAGTTGGGCGAGATTCTGTTTGAACGCCTGAAAATCGGTGGGGCCGCTAAAACCAAAACCAAGCAGTACTCGACGGCAGAAGATGTGCTTGAGAAAATCGCCGACAAGCACCCCATTGTGCCGCTGATTCTAGAGTACCGCTCGCTCAAAAAACTGCTTTCGACATACGTTGAGGCGCTTCCGCAGATGGTTCACAGCAAGACGGGACGAATCCATACATCTTATAATCAGACCATTACCGCCACAGGCCGCCTGAGTTCGACAAATCCCAACCTGCAGAACATTCCCGTACGCGAGGAGCAGGGGCGCAAGGTGCGGATGGCGTTTGTGCCCACCCACGCCGACGGCTGCATTATGGCCGCCGACTACTCGCAGATTGAGTTGCGACTGATGGCTCACTTGAGCCAGGATGCGGCAATGATTGAGGCTTTCCGCGCCAATCAGGACATTCACGCAGCCACCGCGGCACGGCTTTTCCACGAGCCAGTGGAGAGCGTCACGCGCGAGCAACGGCGCAAGGCCAAGAGCGCCAACTTCGGCATCATCTACGGCATCTCATCGTTCGGACTGGCACAGAACACTGGCATCAAAGTGACTGAAGCAAAGGAGATTATCGACAACTATTTCGCCAGTTTCCCAGGCGTGAAAGAGTATATGGACAAGAGCATCGCCACAGCACGAAACGTAGGCTACACCGAAACGCTCTGCCATCGCCGCCGCTATCTGCCCGACTTGCAATCGGCCAACAGCCTTGTGCGCAGCGCCGCCGAGCGGAACGCCATCAACGCGCCCATCCAGGGCACTGCCGCCGACATAATCAAGATTGCGATGATAAACATCCACCACAAAATGGCCGAGCAGGGCCTGAAATCAAAGATGGTGATGCAGGTTCACGACGAACTTGTGTTTGATGTGGCCCCTGGCGAGACCGAGGCTCTGAGCCAACTGGTGAAAAACGAGATGGAATCGGCCATCAGCCTGAGCATCCCGCTCACCGCCGAGGTTGGCATTGGCAAGAACTGGCTGGAGGCGCATTGATTAAAAAATGAACTAAAATCTTTTCTACTTTAGACATCGGAACAAAGCATTGAATTATGGAAGGAATTTTGAAAACGGCTGGCTCGGTGATTCGCCAGATTGACAGTTTCGTTAACGAGATTGAGAACGGCTTGCTGCTCTTCCGCGAGGCCGTGAACAACTACACCGACGGTCGCGAAACCGATTTTGAGACGCGTCTGCGGCTTGTTGAGGAGAAGGAGTCGGCGGCCGATAATCTTCAGCGCGGCATTGAGAACGATTTTCTGGTGCACTCGCTGCTGCCGCAGTTTGCCAGCGATGTACTGCACCTTCTCGACAAGACCGACGACCTTCTTGACAAAGCCAAATATGTGCTTCAGCAGTTCAGCGTGGAGCGTCCGCAGATGCCCGACACCATCAAGGCCGATTTCAAAAGCCTTAACGAGATGTCGGCTGAAGCCACTGCTGAGGCGGTTGCGGCAGTGCGGGTGTTCTTCACCGCGCCCGAATCGGCAAAGGAGCACATCAACAAAATCTACTTCTACGAGCGCGAGAGCGACCGCGCGGCCAACGACCTGCGGCGCGTCATATTCCAGCAGACGCCAGACATCGACCTTGCGCAGCAGGAGCAACTGCGCTATTTCACGCGCCATGTGGAGCAGTTGAGCGATGCTGCCGAAGATGTGGCTGATATTCTTTCATTGCTGATAATCAAAGTGATGCTCTGATATGCTGTTGCTTTTTCTGTCGAGCGGATTGTTTCTGGGCTGGAGCCTTGGCGCCAACGACGCAGCCAACATTTTTGGCTCGGCGGTGGGCACGCGCATGGTGCGGTTCCGCACGGCAGCCATTGTGGCAAGCATATTTGTGATTATCGGTGCTACATTCCAGGGCGAAGGCGGTGCCGACACTCTGGGCCGTCTTGGCACCATCGACCAATTGGCAGGAGCGTTCACCGTTGCGCTGGCATCGGCACTGGCTATTTTTATGATGGTGAAATCGAGCCTGATAGTGTCAACATCGCAGGCCATTGTGGGCGCCATCATCGGGTGGAACTTTTTTGCAGGGCGTTCCACTGACACCGTTCTGCTGGGGCAGATTGCATCATCGTGGTTGGTGGGAATGCTGCTTGGCGCTGTGTTTGCCGTTATTTTGTATCTGATTGTTCACGAAGTATTTAAACGCTTGCATCTGCACCTGCTTTGGAAGCACACAGTGCTAAAAATCCTGCTTCTGCTGATTGGCGCTTTTGGTGCTTACAGTTTGGGTGCCAACAACATAGTAAACGTGATGGGCGTGTTTGTGAATGCCGTCAGTCTGCCCGCACTGAGCATCGGACCACTGACACTGTCGAGCAGCCAGCAGCTGTTCTTCCTTGGCGCTGTGGCCATTTCGGTGGGCATTTTCACCTACTCACAGCGCACTATGAAGGTTGTGGGCAACGACCTTATGCCACTCTCGGCCGAGACGGCGATGGTGGTGGTGCTGGCGCAGAGTCTGGTGCTGTTCATCTTCTCGTCGAAAGGACTGTCCGACGCCATTGCCAGCCTTGGCTTGGGGCGAATTCCGCAAGTACCCGTGTCGAGCACGCAAGTTGTCATTGGCTCGATTGTGGGCATCGGCTTGCTCAAGGGCGGCCGCAGCATCAAATACAAAGTGCTGATAAACATTGTTTTGGGTTGGATTGCCACACCCGTCATTGCCGGGCTCACGGCCTACATCCTGTTGTTTGTGGTGGGCAATATTTTCCAGTTGCCGGTGTAATGGACTGAAAAAGTAAGCTGATCACTTTCCTGCACCTAAATCACCAGCGCATTGTCGCCCCTGATGAGCTTGTAAAGGTCCATTGCGTAAAGGTCGGTCATTCCCGAGATGAAATCAAGCGTTGATCGGCACTTGTCGTAGGTTGAGTCGGTTTCGGTCTTGTACTGCTCGGGGATTAACTGCAGCAATTTGCGCGAATAGTTCGAATTGGGTTCCATTGTGGCCTGCAAGAACTCTTCAACCAGCGTTTTCAGCACGTTGTAGCCAGTTATCTCAACCTTCACCACCGAGCGGTTGTTGTAGATTTTCCGAACCGACATATTGCTGCTCTCTTCATATTCGGTCTCGATTTTTTCAGGCAGATTTTTCACCAGCGAGCCTTCAAATTTGCCGTCCATAATGGCGCCAAGGTTGCTCAGGAACACTTCCGATGTGCGTGTGGTCAGATGGTTGATCGACATTGCACGCAGGAAGGCTACCAACTCGTTGCTGTCCGTAACAACATCTTTCACCGAATCGAGTTTTGTCTTGAAGATTTCAAGGTTGCGGCCGTCGAAGAAACTCGACAGACGGTCGAAAGTCTCGTCGAACGACAGAATGCCAAGTTTGTAGGCATCTTCAATGTCCATAATCATATAGGCAATGTCGTCAGCGGCTTCCATCAGATAGGCCAGCGGGCTACGGGCGTAGATTCCGCGGCTGCCGTCGGTGCAGGTCAGGCCGGTTTCGGCAACAATCGATTTAAAGGCGTCCTTCTCACTCTGGAAAAAGCCGTATTTGCCTTTGCGCGTGCGCTCGGTCGATGCAAACGGATATTTAATCATTGCCGCCATACAAGCGTAGGTGAGCGACATTCCGCCCGGCCGGCGCCCTTTGAACTGGTGCGTTAGCAGCCGCAGCAGATTGGCGTTGCCTTCAAAATTTGTCAAGTCGGCCCATTCGGCTTCGGTCATTGCCGATTTCAGGCTCTGGCCGCCGCCGTTCTCAAAGAAGTTCGAAATGGCGCTCTCGCCCGAATGTCCGAACGGCGGATTGCCAAGGTCGTGAGCCAGTCCGGCCACCGACACAATGGTGCCCAACTCGCCAATCAGCGGACGGACGTCTGGTTCAACTTCCGATTCAATGCGCCGCGCCACAATGTTGCCCAACGAGCGGCTGATGCTGGCCACTTCAAGGCTGTGAGTCAGACGGTTATGAACGAAAACGCTTCCTGGCAACGGAAAAACCTGTGTTTTATTCTGCAAGCGACGGAATGCCGAACTGAAAATCAGACGGTCGTAGTCGCGCTGAAAGTTGGTGCGGATAATCTCAAGGTCAACCTTGGGGTCTTCATCTTTGCCATAGCGGCGTGTCGATAGCAGATGTTTCCAGTTCATCATTTTTTGTCGTCTTTCTTTGAGCCAAGATCAAGTTCTGATTGAAGAGTATTTCGTTCAAAAAGAAGTAGCCAAATCATTCCGCAGGTGATGGCGGAATCGGCCACATTAAATATCGGGCGGAAAAATATGAACTTCTCTGTTGCGTAAATCGGAGACCAAGCCGGCCAATGGCCTTGAATTATTGGGCAGTAAAACATATCGACAACGCGGCCTTGCAAAAAACTCGAGTAGCCCGTCCCGAACGGCACAAACTGAGCAACGTTGTTCCAACTATGGTCGAAAATCATTCCGTAAAAAGCGCAATCTATACTATTGCCCGCAGCACCAGCTAAAATAAGCGTTACACAGACAAAGTAACCCATTCGAATCTCACGTTGTGTAAGTTTCCAAATGTAATAACTGATGAAACCGACTGCAGTAATACGAAAGATGCTCAAGATGTATTTTCCAACCTTTCCAAAGAATTCCTTTCCAAAGGCTATTCCATTATTTTCGTTGAAATGAATATTGAACCAATCACCGAAAATGGGAATTTCCTCATCTATCATCATATGAGTCTTCACCCAAATCTTGATTACTTGGTCGGAAATCAGAATTAGGGCAATCAGCAGTATTGCGAGTTTTCCTTTGCTCATAGCGTTTTACAATTAAAAAAGCCACAAAGCCAATGTGTCGGCATGGGCGTTGTGGCCTGTTAGCATTCAGATTTTTATCCAAACTATTTCTTGCTGCTGCTGTTTTTAGCCTCAACGCTCAAAGTGGCGTGCGGCACAGCGCGCAGACGCTCTTTCGGAATCAGCTGACCTGTCTCGCGGCAGATGCCGTAGGTCTTGTTCTCGATGCGGATCAGAGCGGCCTTCAGGTGCTGTATGAACTTTTCCTGATGCTGCGCCAACCGGCCCGTTTCCTCACGCGACAATACGCTTGCACCCTCTTCCAGAACCTTGAAGGTTGGCGATGTGTCGAGAGTGTCGTTGCCGTCAGAGTGCGAAAGCGTCTGGCACAGAATGTCGTATTCCTCTTGCGCCTTCGCAAGTTTCTCAAGTATTATCTGTTTGAATTCCGCCAGTTCCTCGTCGGAATATCTGACTTTTGTTTGTTCTTCGCTCATAGTGGTATGGTATTTTATTGGGTGCTAAAAGTAGCCTTTTGCGCTGTACGCCGCACAGCCCGCCGTTTTTTTTAACAACATAATATTAACAAAGCCGGACGGCTTGTATCTGTGCCATGTGTATTATATGTGTCCGTTTGTGCACACCGCTCACAACATTACTCATCCCAAATAAGGTTTTGAACAAAAAAAACATACATTTGTGAAAGTCAATTTATAAGTAGAACGGATTTATAACATATTGGTTATGTGGATTGTATGTGCTGATTTGGAAGGCGTTTTCGTGCCGGAAGTCTGGATAAACTTCGCAAAAAAAACCGGCATTGATGCGCTGAAACTAACAACCCGCGACATCAAAGATTACGACGAGTTGATGCGCTACCGTCTGAAAATTCTCGACGAGCATAATCTAAAAATTCAAGATATTCAGGAAGTTATCGCCACGATGAAGCCGCTCGACGGCGCCCTTGAGTTTACCCGCTGGCTGCGCAGCGTCACACGGTTTGCCATTGTATCCGACACATTTGTTGAATTTGCCAAACCCCTGATGGAACAACTCGAGAATCCGT
This sequence comes from Salinivirgaceae bacterium, assembly GCA_017557785.1. Lineage (GTDB taxonomy): Bacteria > Bacteroidota > Bacteroidia > Bacteroidales > SZUA-534 > RUG13583. The sequence goes on along the minus strand of JAFYYA010000058.1, from coordinate 64,925 downwards.
TTCTGCTCTGCCACTCACTCGAGATTGACGCCACCGGCCGCGTTGTCGACTACAAACTGCGCCAACCCGACCCCAAACGCCGCACCGTTGAAGCCTTCCAGAGCCTTAAATACAAGGTGCTGGCCTTTGGCGACTCATACAACGACATCCCAATGGTGGAATCTGCCGACGTGGGCATTCTCTACTGCCCGCCCGACAACGTAGTGCGCGACTACCCGCAGTTCCCCGTTGCCCGCAACCTGCAGGAACTGAAGGCATTGATTGAGAAGTACGTCTGCGAGTAAATATCCAGACTGGCAAATCAACAATCGGGGCACAATATTATATAGTATACCCAAGTTTTTTTCGGCAAACGCAAAACGACGTTTCGGCTCTTTAATTCAACAATTGTTTGTTGAAAATTTGGCATAAAATTTGCTTTTTCCAATGGTCAAAGTATGACGATGCACTTTAGCGGCCGTTTGTCGCCAATTGCTAACTGATTGAAAATTCGAAGAATGCGGGCAGAAACATTATTTTGCGCCCTTTTTTCCGAATTCGATATTTAGTTTTACTTTTGCACGAATTTTTTAGGCTTGATATGGACTACATAATTCCAATCAACGATTTAAAAGATGGCAAACATCGCTATGAGTTTGATGTTGCCGATAAGTTCTTTGAACCGTTTCCGGAGTCGGAAGTGAAAAAGTGCTCAATCCACGTTGTTGTCGACCTGATAAAGCGCAGCACGGGAGTTGACACTGATTTCAGTCTGAAGGGAGTTGCCACCGTGGTGTGCGACCGCTGTCTCGACGAGTTCGAGATGCCGCTCGAATACAAAGCGCATCTGACCTTTGTTCCTGGCGACGAGCCTGGCGAAGTGTCGGACGAAATGGTGGTCATTCCGCGCAACGACACCCGTCTCGACATCCGGCAGTACATCTACGAGTTCATCAACCTTGCCGTTCCGTTTCAGAAATATCACCCTGACGACGAAAACGGCAACCCGACTTGCAACCCGGAGATGATTCAGCGGCTCGAAGAAATTCGCGCAACTCAAACCGACAGTCAGGAAACTGACCCGCGATGGGATAAATTGAAAGATTTGATTAATTAAAATATTACAAAAATGGCACATCCAAAACACAGACACTCTAAGGAAAGAGGTCGCAAGAGAAGAACTCACTACAAGGCAGTTGCACCAACCGTAGCTGTATGCTCAAACTGCGGTGCACCCGTTGAATATCACCACGTATGCCCTGAGTGTGGCTACTATCGTGGCAAACTGGCAATTGAGAAAACTGTTGCCTAACAGGCTGCCTTGACAGCGAGAATGAACCTTGACAAACAAAAATTGCTCAAAAATGAGAATCGGAGTTGACATAATGGGAGGAGATTTTGCGCCCGAAGCAACCGTTTTGGGGTCGATTCTGGCGCAGAAGGAGCTTCCTGCTGATGTTAAATTGGTGTTGTTCGGTCCGAAAGACAAAATCGAGACCATCTGCCAGCGTGAGAATTTCGACTCAAGCAAGTTCGAGATTGTTGACGCACAGGAGGTTATCGAGATGGGCGACCATCCCGCAAAGGCTTTCACAGCCAAACCGAACTCAAGCATCACCGTTGGTTTCGGCTATCTTCAGAAAAAGCTGATAGACGGATTCGCGAGCGCCGGAAGCACCGGAGCAATGCTCGTTGGCGCAATGTACACAATCAAGGCCATTCCGGGAGTCATCCGGCCGTGCATCTCGAGTGAGATGCCGCAGTTCGAAGGCACGCCGACGCTACTGCTCGATGTGGGCCTGAACGCCGACTGCCGCCCCGACGTGCTCTACCAGTACGCTCAAATCGGCGCTGTCTACGCAAAGCAGATGTACGGCATCGCCGACCCGAAAGTGGCTCTGCTCAACATTGGAGCCGAGCCGGCAAAGGGCAACCTTGTCACAAAGAGCACCTACGAGGCTATGGCCGACACCAAGGATTTCAACTTCATTGGCAACATCGAGGGTAACCAACTGCTGGGCAACTGCCCCGCCGACGTGGTCGTAACTGATGGATTCACAGGCAATATCGTTCTGAAAGAGGCCGAAGGTCTTTACAAGATTATCCGCAAGAAAGGCCTTACCGACGACTTCTTCGAGAAGTTCAACTTCGAGAACACAGGCGCGGTTCCGGTGCTTGGCGTGAACGGCATTGTGCTCATCGGTCACGGCATCTCGAACGACAAGGCAATAAAGACTATGATTCTGCAAACCAAGAAGATGATCGAAGCCAAGGTTTCAGAAAAAATCTGCGAATTGTATAAGTAATGTCAGAAAAAATTCGAGCAAAAATTTCCGGAATTGGAGCGTACGTACCTGATTATGTGCTAACCAATGAGGAGTTGAGCCGAATGGTTGATACTAACGACGAGTGGATAACCACCCGCGTTGGCATCAAGGAACGCCGCATTCTTAAAATTGACGGCGAAGGCTCTTCATATATGGGCGAACGTGCTGTGCGCCAACTATTTGAAAAAACAGGTACCACACCTGACCAAATTGATTTGGTGCTGTGCGCAACCGTAACACCCGACATGCCCTTCCCGGCAACGGCAAGCATCATCGCCGACAAAGTGGGCATCAAAAACGCAATGCATTTCGACATCAACGCAGGCTGCTCGGGCTTCATCTACACGCTCATCACAGCCAAAATGTACGTTGAGTCGGGGCAGTTCAAGAAAGTGCTGCTAGTGACGGCTGAAAAGATGTCGTCAATTGTTGATTACACCGACCGCTCAACCTGTCCGCTCTTTGGCGACGGCGCTGCCGCAATGCTCATCGAGCCATCGGATGACGGAACGGGCGTTATCGATTTCATTGCGCAAAGCGACGGCGTAGGACGCAACTACTTGTATATGAAGGCTGGCGGCTCGTGCCATCCGGCATCGGCCGAAACGGTTGTAAACCGCGAGCATTTTGTTTACCAGGAAGGCCGCACAGTGTTCAAATACGCCGTGACGAATATGGCCAACGTCTCGGTTGAGGTTATGAAACGCAACGGCATCACCGCCGACACTCTGGCTTGGCTGGTGCCGCATCAGGCCAATCTGCGAATCATCGATGCTGTGGCCCGCGAGATGGACCTTTCGCCCGAGAAGGTGATGATAAACATCCAAAAGTACGGCAACACCACATCTGCCACCATTCCATTGTGCCTGCACGAGTGGGAAAACCGTCTGCACAAGGGCGACAATCTGATTCTGTCGTCGTTCGGCGCGGGCTTCACATGGGGTGCGATTTACCTGAAGTGGGGATACGACGCGAAATAAATTCAGTTGAAACCATACTACAGCGCACCGTTGTTTTTTCAGCGGTGCGTTTTTTTTGCCATTTCGGGCGGATTTCCGCATAAAAAACTATCTTTGGGCACTTTTGAAAACATCAACTTAAACTGACTATGGCAAAAGAAACTGAATCACTGCGCGACCAAATTAATATCATTGGCGGCGGAACAACCATCAAAGGCGATATCGACTGCAACGGCGACATGCGCATCGACGGCAAGGTTACGGGCAATATCAAAATATCAGGCAAGATAGTTATCGGCCCGTCGGGCGACATCAACGGCCAGATTACCTGCAAGAATTCGGAAATCGAAGGCAAGGTTGAAGGCAAGATTTTTGTTGCCGAACTGCTTGTGCTGAAGAGCACGGCTGCCATCCTGGGCGACATCTCGACAACGAAACTGGCCATTGAGCCGGGCGCAACCTTCACAGGCAACTGCAAGATGGACGGCAGCAAAGCACCGCAGGCCAATGAAGCAGCAAAATAACGATTCGAGAAATAATCTTAACAACTATGCCAAGTATTCGGGCGTTGCGTTCGAAATGCTTGGCATTATTGTTTTGGGCGTGTGGGGCGGAATCCGGCTCGACGCACGCTTTGCCACAAAACCATTGTTCACGGTTGTGCTGTCGCTCGCGGCTGTGGCCGCTGCAATGTATCTGATTATTGTCAGAACACAGAAAAAGGATTAATCATCACTCGAGAGAGAGTAAAAACTTCAAGTAATTCTTATTGTTATTTTACTACCTTTGTGCCCGTTTAAACAATCACAATGAGATGACAATCGAAGTTGTTAAGTCGAAGATTCACAAGGTTACGGTAACTGAAGCAAACCTTCAATATGTTGGCAGCATAACCATCGACGAAGATTTGCTCGACGCCGCCAATATGATTGAGAACGAGAAGGTCCAGGTTGTTAATGCGAACAATGGCGAACGGCTCGAGACCTACATCATCAAAGGAAAACGCGGGTCGGGATGCATCTGCCTTAACGGTCCGGCTGCACGCAAGGCCGTTGTGGGCGACGTTGTTGTGATTATTTCATACGCTCAGATGGACTTTGAAGAAGCCAAAACATTCAAACCCACATTCATCTTCCCCGACACGGCAACCAACATGCTTGTCAAATGAGCCATTTCAGCACTTTGACATCGAAACTGCTGACCGGCCAACGGCTTGCCGACACCATCGCAAAATGGCATTCCGACAATGAAACGATAGTGTTCACCAACGGCTGTTTCGACATCATTCACCGCGGTCACGCCGAATATCTGGCCAAAGCCGCCGACCTGGGCACAAAACTCATCATCGGACTCAATACCGACGACTCTGTGCGCCGTCTTAAAGGCCCGACACGCCCCGTGAATGACGAACAGGCACGGGCAATCGTATTGTCGGCATTTGAATTTGTTGATGCTGTGGCGTTCTTTGCCGACGACACCCCGTACAATCTGATCATGCAGGTGCAGCCCGACATTATGGTCAAAGGCGGCGACTACCGCGTTGAAGACATTGTGGGCTACGACATTGTTACGGCACACGGCGGAAAGGTACTCACACTGCCGTTCGTCGATGGTTATTCCACCACTTCAACAATTAAAAAGAGCGGTCTGTAAAAAATTTTTTTCACCTAAACAATTATTTGATACATTTAGCGGTTTGCAAAAAACTCTTTATATGAAAAAGTTAAGCATAATTCTACCGTTCATCGTCATTGCAATGTGCTTTGCAACTTGCAAGATCAACCGTCAGGACAAACTTATTGGATACTGGAAGTTAGTGCCGTTCACCGACCCCGACTCGGCAGTGTCAGAAACATATTGGACATTTTACGCAGGCGACCTTCTTGAAGTTTACACTCTTTCAACCGTCGACTCAACAGGTCATAAACCGGCAACCGCCGATGATCAAAATGATTCATCGGACGACAATAGTGATAATCAGGACAATTCGTCAACCGATAACGCTGACAATCAGGATAATTCCACAGTGGCAACCGCACTGAAGGCACGCAAAGGCACCATGCGCCGCGGCCTGAACATCGGCGATACTCTGAGTTTTGCATCATACTCATACAACACCGATGGCAAAATCATCAACATCCTGATGCCTGACCTTTCGGCCGATGCCAACTACGTTCCAGGTAGCAAGAGCATTTGCGGCGAATACTGGATGGACGAAATCAAAAAGAACAAACGTCTGAAACTGGTCCGTCGCAAAGACCCCAATGGCAATAAGGGCGGGGCTTATCTGCGTATGGAACTAGTCAAGGTTAAGAAATAGTTCGATGCCGAAACTGAAAACCACTTACGTCTGCAGCAACTGCGGCGCATCGTCGTCGACATGGATCGGACGTTGCCCGTCGTGCGGTGAGTGGAACACCTACAACGAAGAAGTTCAGCAAGTTACAAGCACAAAAGCAACCGCTTCGGTTGGCCGTGCAGCCATCGGCTCATCACCCATACTGATAAAAGACATTGTTGAGAACCGTCAGCAGCGTCGCTCGACGCAAAGTTCTGAGTTTGATCGCGTACTTGGCGGCGGCTTGGTTCCGGGCGTTGTGGTGCTGTTCGGTGGCGAGCCGGGCATCGGCAAATCGACTCTGCTGCTGCAGGTTGCTGGAAAATTCGACGGCACGGTGCTCTACGTCTCGGGCGAAGAGAGCGCCGAGCAAATTAAGATGCGCGCCACAAGGCTCAAAGTTCACGACGATAACATCTATTTCCTGGCCGAAATATCGTGCGAAAACATTATCGCTCAGGCTCGTACGCTCAAACCCGACCTGCTGATTGTTGATTCCATTCAAACCTTGCGCACCGATTATATTGAGTCGTCGCCGGGCACGGTTTCGCAGATTCGTGAAAGCGCATCACAACTGCAGCAGTTTGCAAAAGAGACTTCAACGCCGGTGATTATTGTCGGTCACATCACCAAAGACGGTTCGTTGGCCGGACCAAAAGTGCTTGAGCACGTGGTTGATACGGTGCTGCAATTCGAAGGCGATAACCATTTCTTCTACAGAATTTTACGCGCCCACAAGAACCGTTTCGGCTCAACTTCGGAAATAGGCATTTTTGAGATGGGCGAAGAAGGATTGCAGGAAGTTGCCAATCCATCGGAATTTCTGCTTGGCACCCATCGCGAGCAGTACAGCGGCGTTTCGACAGCCGCAACACTCGAAGGCGTGCGCCCGTTTATGGTTGAAGTTCAAGCGCTTGTGAGCACCGCCGTCTATGGTACGCCACAGCGCTCAACAACTGGTTTCGACTCGCGGCGATTGAACATGCTCTTGGCCGTGCTCGAGAAACGGGCAAGTTTCAAACTGGCCACCAAAGACGTTTTTCTGAACCTTGCCGGCGGCCTGAAAGTCATCGACCCGGCACTCGATTTGGCGGTCATCTGCGCCATTCTCTCATCGGATGTCGACCGGCCGTTGCGTCAGGGCGACTGCTTTGCAGGCGAAGTGGGCCTTTCGGGTGAGATACGCCCCACAGCACGCATTGAGCAGCGCATTGCCGAAGCCGACAAACTGGGCTACAAGCGCATTTTCGTGCCCAATCAACAGAAGAACATCCAAACTTCGAAGTACAGCATCGAAATCCGCTTTGTGGATAAGATTGAGCAAGTGATTGTGGCCGCATTCGGAAACGGCTGAAAACATTAACCATCCGTAGGCTCAATGAAACGCAACGACTTGATTCTTGGACATTTGGCATCATTCACAGCCTATGTCATCTTTGGTCTGAACACCATAGTTTGCAAAGACATTGCTAATTTCGGCCAATTGTCGCCCATTGCGCTTTTCTGCATACGCTCAATTGGCGCTGCGGCCTTGTTTTGGCTACTGTCGGCATTCACCCCGAAGGAAAAAGTGCCCCTGCGCGACCTTGGCGGAATCTTCATCGCATCGATGCTCGGCCTTTTCCTGACGCAGATTTCGTTTCTGAAAGCCATCACCATCACCACCCCGATGGACGCCACCATTGTGGCCACCATGACACCAATAATGACAATGTTTGTGTCGGCCATCTTCATTAAAGAGCCCATCACGCTGAAGAAAGTTGTTGGTGTGATGATCAGTTTTTCGGGCGTTATGTTTTTGATACTCAACTCGGTATATGACACTGGCGCGGTGAGCAAATCAACACCGCTCGGCATTGGGCTGATGTTTCTGAACGGATTGTTCTTCGCCCTTTATCTTGGCATTTTCAGGCCACTCATATCGCGCTACAATGTGGTGACGTTTATGAAGTGGATGTTCACCTTCTCAATGATTGCGTCGCTGCCGTTTGGCGCATCGGGGCTGCTGTCGGCCGATTACCTGAGTTTCGAACCCAAACTCATTCTCGACCTTGGGTTTCTGGTTGTTTTCGCCACGTTTATCTCTTATTTCCTGATTCCTTACGGACAGAAACGGCTGCGCCCCACGCTGGTGGGAATGTACAGTTATCTGCAGCCGATTATTGCTGCTATTGTGAGCGTATGCGTTGGCATGGACACTCTCACTGTTGGCAAGGTTCTGGCTGCCGCACTGGTTTTTGTTGGCGTTGGCGTGGTGAACCGCAGCAAGGCGAAGGAAAACTAATTCAGCACCAAGTAATCGTAGTGTACAAATGGGCGACTTTGCTTTTTGCCCATACATTCAATCACAGTTTGTGAGTCATACATGGCACGGCCAATGCCGAGTTGCTGACCGTCGGGACCATAGATGCCGACAATGTCGCCTTTCTCAAACGTGCCTTCAACGCCAGTGATGCCGATGAACAAAAGGCTGGTGGCCTTCTCGCCCGTCAATGCGTCCATGGCACCCTGGTTGACTGTCACCGAACCCTTGGCAAACGACTGCGAGTGGGCAAGCCACTTCTTAACGCTGGTGGTCTTGCTGTGCGGCATGAAATGGGTGAAATCCTTCAGGCGGTTGTTCACAATGTCGAGCAGCACATTGTCGCGCGTGCCGTTGGCAATGAACACATTGATGCCTTCGCCAGCGATTTTAGCGGCAATCGAGCATTTGGTAAGCATTCCGCCGCGGCCGAAGCCCGACTTTGTGGGTGCAATGTATTTCTGCAACGATGCAAATCCGGTGTCAATTTTGCGAATCAGTTTTGAGTCGGGTTGGTCGGGTGCGCCTGTGAACACCCCATCGATATTCGACAGAATGAAGAGCGAGTCGCAGTTCATCATCGATGCAATCAGCCCCGAGAGTTCGTCGTTATCGGTGAACATCAGTTCGGTGACTGAGATTGTATCGTTCTCATTCACAATTGGTATCACCTTGTTTTCAAGCATTGTGGTGATGCAGTTTTTCATGTTCAGATAGTGGCGGCGGTCGCCGAAATTTTCTTTGGTTGTGAGCACTTGGGCACACACAAGTCCTTGTTCGCTAAAAAGTTGCGTATAGAGCGACATCAGTTTCACCTGTCCCACCGCTGCCCAAAGTTGCTTTGCGGCTACAAGATCGGTTTTCTTCGACACCGCCACACTGCCGCGTCCTGCAGCCACCGCACCCGATGACACCACAATAACTTCGGTGCCCGATTTCTGCAACGTCACAATCTGCTCAACTAAATTTGTGATACGCGCCGTGTTGAGCGAGCCGTCGGCCTGCGCCAAAACGTTGCTGCCAATCTTTATGGCAATCCGTTTGAATTTATTCTGCATTTTCTGTATCTGTTTCGTTTTCTGTTTGTTCGCTTTCACTAGTGTTTTCACTGTCGCTTTCGGTTTCCTGCTCACCGTCCTCAACATCATCGTCAGGAACATACACATTTCCGTCTTCGTCGACAATCTGATCGTCCTCGTCAACTGCCAGACCTTGTAAGTGTTTCATGAAGTCGTTTTTCTTCTTGTTTTCGGCCATCATGAACATATACGACGCCTCGCCCTTCTGTGCCGGTGCCTTTCGGTCGCCACCCTTGATTGAGTGGATGATGTCGTTGAACCGTTTGTCGGAACTCAACACCTGCATAAATCCGCGCTTGTAAGAGAAGAAGTACCACAGGTCGGGTGTGATTTCGAGATAGAGAGTAAGTCCGTCGCCGCTACGTTTGCGTTCAACCTCGAGCACGCCCTTCACCTTCTTGTTCAGCTGCGCGCCGTTCAGGTTGGCAATGCCGAGCTCGCCTACGCTTTGCCAGCAGTTCACCTTCTTGTTCCAGACCATGTGCAGTTCCGAGAACATGAACGTGGTGTTCAGCTCGGGTGGAATCACGTTGAGAGTTCCGAATATCCGTTGTTCGTTGAACACTTTTTTAGCTGCCGGTGTTCCAAGAATCGAACGGACGCCACGCGTGTAGGCATCGCTTATCAGACTTGCGGGTTGCAAGCCTTGAATAGCCTTGATGGTATCCGAAATCAGCTTCATGGCCTCAGCAGGGATGAAGAAGTTCAGCGTTGTGATCATGTCGAGTGTGTACTTGTCTGTTTCTATGTCGTACACTGTTGTGCCCTTGTTCACCAGTTTCACACGCCCTAGATTGGCCACCAGATTGATGTCGCCATCGGAATTGATTGTGCAGCCGTTCTTTTTGATGCACAGATAATTATCCAAACTGTCGGGCTGAGCCATACGCTCTTTGGTACTGATCTCGTACACGCTGTTTTTGGCGTTGTAGTGCAGATAGCCCTTGGCTGTGGCCACCGGCACGTTGCTGTAGAGTTTGCGCGGTGTCAGGAATGCCGGATAGATGTGAACCGAATCGGTAGCCATCATTCCGCCCGAAACCAGGAACTCATCGCCCTGGCTCATCGGCTGGTCGTCAATCGGGATGTAGACATCCTTCGGATCGATTTCGTCGTTGAACTTAACCCAGCTCTCGCCAATGCTGCAGCCATGGTGCATCTTGGTCGAGCCAATGAAGCGCAGCAACGGGTTGCGGGCTTCCATCTTCACCTGGCCCTGATAACTAAAGTAAGGCGACAGGCTGAAATCCTCTTCGTAGCGGATTTTACCGTTGCCGTAGGTCTGGCCTGTCGAGTCGACAGCGATCGGGTCGAAGCTAATGTACTCAACCGTTCCGTCCGACTCGGTGTAGGTGTAGTCGCCGTGGCCGTAATATTGCTTACGCGACATGATGTCGACCGAAACATCCTTGAAATTGTGGTATTTAGTCTCGGTGTTGGCCAGCAGTTTTGCACCAGTCAAGGTCTTCAGCTTGGCCATAGGCATCACGGTCACTTCGCCGTTAGCAGGGAAAACATGAGCATCGGCTACAGCCACCAGATCAACTTTGTGTGCCGAGATGACATTGGTTTTCAAGTCGAAATCGGCCACTGGCGAAACCCAGTTGAGTGAGTCCTGGCCCTTGTGAACCGACAGGAACAGCGAGCCCTTGGGCGCATCCTTGGCATCACCGGGCTCAACTCGGCGCACGTGGCCGTTGACAAACTGCTGAGTGGCACCGCTCGAAGCAAACTGCAGTTTCTTCTCGGCCATCTTCCACGAGAACTGCTCTATCCAAGCGGCATAAAGGTTCTCGGGCAGGTCGACGCGGCCGTTGCCGAAGTTCGATTTGAAGGTTGCCAGTTTGGTGGTCATATTAACGTCAACTCCAACATCCTCGGTGGACAATGCCAGATTGTCGGACAATGCCGAGTTCAGCTCAAATTTTGCATTCTGGCTGTTGAAGGTGGTGTGCTTGAAGTCGAAGCGGGCCGCAGTGAGCCGTGCATCGTAAAGTTCAACTTTTCCGCCGCCGTCCATCGATTTCGAGTGATAGTTGAGTTTTCCGCTGAAGGCAACCTCGCCGTCATACATCCGCAAGGGCTGCCCCAGATCTTTCATCGCCAGCACGTCCTTATATGGTTCCCAGTGGGCGTAAACCTTTGTGCCAATCACATCGGTGTGCACGCCCTTCTGCTCGGCAATGTTCAGCGCCGATGTGACGCCATTGGTCGAATCGGGGAAGAAGATGAAATCGTTCGACATCATGCGGGCATCGGAATAGTCAATCTCGCCATTGCCGCGCAAGCCCATATTGCTCAACCACAAGCTGTTATGGAACCGGCCTGTGCCGCGGTAAACCGGATAGCCGTTGTTGGGTGTTACCTCAACAAAGCCAAGCGAGTTATCCTCCTGAAGCACAAGCTTCTGCTTGATAACCGGGAAAATGTCGGCTGAGTGCAGCTCGCCATCGAATCCCATACCCTCGGTCGAGAAACTGTTCAAACTGTCGATAACATACGGATAGACCTGGAAGTAGAACGTGTCGCGGGTGTACTTGCCGTCCTGAATGTCGGGGTCGTCATAGTAAACGTAAGAGTCCTTCTCACTGGCAAAAATCGGGTACTGCAGCAAGTTCTTGCGACCCGATTTGTTGTCGGGCTCGTCGATTTTCAGTTTTCCGGTAATACTTTCGATGGTGCTCTGCACATTGGCCAGCAACTGCCGTCCCTGCTCGTCCCAGCCTGCTTTTACGCGAATGTTCAGCGAGTCGACGTGGTTCAGCTCAACCATAAAATCGTTGTAGTTGAAATTGAAATTGGTTCCGTGGAAGGTGAACAAACCAGCGTCAATACGGCCGCCGAAATCGAAGCTCATATCCTTCTTAACCAAAATCTCCTCGTTCTTCGGATAGAAAATCACATTCTGCCGCTCGCTCACGTTCACCATCGGAACGCCCTGGATGGCCAAATCCATATTTTTCAGATTGAGCACGGCGTTGGTCGCACCCATTGTGGTCTGCGACTCAAAACGGATAAGGTCATAGTCGATTTTCTCAACAATGCAGTCGAGATAGCGGTAGAGTTTCGGTTTGATACGGCAGATTTCAGTTTTCGTGTCATAGTCGACTATACCTTTGTATGTCAAGCCTATAAGCAGACGTTTTGTCACCGTCAAGCTCATTCTGATGTGGCGCGAGAATTCTTCGGCATCGAACACATCGGTACCATATTTGCGGGCGTAGCTGCGCAGAAGCAGGTAGGGATGCACGTCCTCGAGCCCCTGGTCTTCGTAGTAGCGCTCGGCGCTGAAATAGTTTTCTGACTCAAAGGTTGCCGTACTGATACTACTACCTAAGATATTGGTAAAGTAGATTTTAGAGTCGTCCATCTTCCAGCTCAGCATGCCGAAGTTCATTTCCATGTTGTGGTACGAATCGTAGTACGGGCTTCGCGACAGGTTCTCAGGGCTGTTGTCACGAATCAGGCTGATCTCTCTGTTGGCATCTGCATACTTGAACTGCAAGCCCGGATGGTAGATTGAGTCGTTTCCGATGTTCATTCGGATTTTGGCGTTGGCCGATGTAATGGCGTTCTTGCGGATGCCGAAATATTCTGAATTGACATCAAGGAAGAGCTGCTTTTTAAGCAGTGTGTCGCCCTTCTCGTTCACATATTCCACATCGCGGTAGATTGAGACCGTGGCAGGTTCGGCGCTGGTGCCTGTTCCGGCCACCTTGTCACCCATAATGGTGAAACCGCCCTTGTAGTTGATGTCGGTGAAAAGTCCCTCAATATCAAATGTTTTCTCGTTGCTTCGGAACTGCGGGTATGATTTCTTGCCCGACTTGTTTGTCTCCATCACCTTGTCGGTGAGTGTGCCCTCGAGCGGATATCCGAAATAGCCTAAATGATAGAAAACCACGTTTTTAATCGAGTATGACGACTTGTTGAGCAGAATCGAGTACGAATCGATTTCAGCCCACGACGTGTCGCGCGGTATTCCGGCGTTATCCCAATAAACCGTAGCCTGTCCGCCCTTCCACCGGTTCGAGATGGGATTGTAGATGCCCTTGGTGTCGTAAATTACAATACTGTCTTTGCGCACAATACACTTAAGATCAAGGCTGTTAAAATAATAGCAGACCGTGTCGTTGATTTTGTTGATCTCGAAATGGCTGTTGCTGCTGACCCACCGCATACTGCCCTGCTGATAGATGGCCTTGTCGCGCAACATATAGATGATACTCACTACATATTTGTCTATATCATTGAGTTTCATAGATTTGTCATAAACAATGGTGTTAAGACCGTCGCACCACTCCTTGTAGTTGCCCTGCTGCGTCATCTCGTTTTGGCAAAACACTAGCAAAGCATTGATATAGTTGAAAATGTGCGGAAAATTCCGCGCGCGGCGAGCTACCATCTGATTGGTAAGCTCGTAGATTTTCTGCTGTTGCTCCTCAGTGAACGAGCCTCCATGCCAGAATGGCTCAAACTCTTTGAGCAACAATTTGCCGCTTTCGTAGTTGGCGTCCGATTTCGAGAAAAAAAACTTCAGCTCATCAATAAACTTGTATGGATCGGGGGTGAACTTTGTTGTTTGATTTTGTGCAAAAACATTGCCCACCATTGTGGCGCACAACCCGATTATCAGCAGTAATCTTTTCATTTTCAATATCGTATGATCATTTTGTTTTTACAAATCGTGCCGACACCCATTCATCACGCTCCAAAACCTTCTCAAACTGCAACGCCAGCTGGCTGGCTTTCTCGCGAATTATGTCAAGGTCGGTGGCATAGAAGCCGCTCAGACAGAGAACCCCGCCGACAGCTAGCGAACGGCTGTAAACCGGCATCTGGTCGAGCAGAATGTTGCGGTTGATATTAGCCAGAATGATGTCGAATGTGCCGCTGATTGCCTCAACACCGCCCTCAACAGCTGTCAGCGCCACATTGTTGCGGGCAGCGTTCTCCAGCGTGTTCTCAACCGACCAATGGTCGATGTCGATGGCAACAGCACTCCCGGCGCCCAGCTTCAGTGCTGCAATGGCCAGCACACCCGTGCCGCAACCCATGTCAAGCACCTTTTTGCCAGTCAAATCAATATCAAACAGTTGGCGAATCATCAGCGTAGTGGTGGCATGATGCCCTGTGCCAAAAGCCATCTTCGGCTCAATCACAATGTCGAGTTGGTAAGCGGCATCGTAGTCGTGAAACGGTGCGCGAATGCGGCAGCGGCCGTCGATGGTTATCGGTGTGAAACTCTTCTCCCACTCGGCGTTCCAGTCAACATCAGGCATAGGACTGCTCTCAACCGTCAACTGCTCAAATAGCGGCCTGACCGGCTCAATAGCGGCCTCAGTAGCCGCAGTGCTGAATGCGTCGGCCGGGATATATGCCGACAACCCGGTTGGTGTGTCCATAAAACTGTCGTACCCTATTTCGGCAAGCAACGCCGCCAGAATCTCACGATTGTCGGGAGTGGCCGGAGCGAAAGTTAGCTGAGTTTCAATATATTGCATTATCGACAAATTTCGGACAAGATAATATTTATTTAGGATTTAGAATGTAGGAATTAGCAATTAAGCAAGCATTTGAAATGGAAAGCGGCATTTTGCCGAACTTTTTGTGTGACACTATTGCTAAAATTTCTACCTTTGGTTGTTTTTTTTGAAAAGAAAAGTGTTATGGAAAACATTGATTGGGCCAACATAGGATTTGGCTACCGAAAGACTGACTACAATGTCCGTTGCTACTATCGCGACGGCAAATGGGGCGAGATTGAGACTTGCTCCGAAGAGACAATCCCGATGCATATGGCTGCCACCTGCCTACACTACGGACAGGAAGCCTTTGAAGGCTTGAAGGCATACCGCTGCCCCGACGGCAAGGTGCGAGTGTTCCGCTCTGACGAGAACGCAGCCCGCCTGCAATCGACCTGCCGCGGCATTCTGATGCCCGAGCTGCCGACCGAAACTTTCAATAAGATGATTGATATGGTGGTGCGCCTCAACGAAAAATATATTCCGCCCTACGAGACCGGCGCAACGCTCTATCTGCGTCCGCTACTCATCGGCACAAGCGCACAAGTGGGCGTTCATCCGGCATCGGAATATCTGTTCCTGATTTTTGCAACACCGGTGGGTCCGTACTTCAAGGGCGGATTTGCCTGCAACCCATACGTCATCATCCGCGAGTTCGACCGTTCGGCTCCGCTTGGCACCGGCATCTACAAGGTAGGTGGAAACTATGCCGCCAGCCTGCGCGCCAACAAGATGGCTCACGACCTTGGCTATGCCTGCGAGTTCTATCTCGACGCTAAAGAGAAGAAATATATGGATGAGTGCGGTGCGGCTAACTTCTTCGGTATCAAGAACAACACTTACGTGACACCAAAATCGTCTTCGATTCTGCCTTCAATCACCAACAAGAGCCTTATGCAGCTTGCCGAGGATCTTGGAATGACGGTTGAGCGCCGCCAGATTCCGGAAGAGGAATTGGCAACATTCGAAGAAGCTGGCGCTTGCGGAACAGCAGCTGTTATCTCGCCAATCTCGAAGATTGACGACCTTGAGCAAAAGAAGACCTTCGTCTTCTCGAAGGACGGCAAACCCGGTCCGGTTTCGACGAAGCTCTACAACTTGCTGCGCGGCATCCAATACGGCACAGAGCCTGACAAGCACAACTGGACTCGCGTGGTTATTGGATAAAATGTTGAATTATAAACGAATAAAACTTTTATAAGTATGATGAATAAAAACGCTCCGGAATAATTATTCTGGGGCGTTTTCTAAAATTACATAGAGCCAACGTGCTTGTTCTCAGTTAGATAAAATCTGGTAAATTTTTCGCTGCGAGAATATGGTACGAGAAGTTCACGTCTTCGGGCGTGAATTGTTTCGTCTTATTTGCAGCAAATGGTTTACCAGAGCCTTTCTAATTGAATAAGATTGATTCAATTCAACGCCTTTATTTATGCCGCACATAGGAAGTTTGATAAAACAAGAGTTAGAGCGTCAAGAACGCCCTGCCAAGTGGCTTGCCAAAAGGCTTTGTTGCGACCGAACCAATATTTATAAGATTTTTCTAAAAGAAACAATTGATGTTCAAATGCTTGTGCGAATATCGATTGCCTTAAAACACAATTTTCTAAAAGAGTACGCTGATTTGACCGAAAAAAGCATCAGTGAATTATTGGCGACAAAAGAGTGACAAACATTCACTGCTTTTGATTGTAAATCGGGCAGTTATACGCCATCTTGTAAGTTGATTTTAAAACTTACAAGTATGTTTAGATATAGAAACACAAAAGCGTTTAAATTTATTTGTTTGACACTGGCTTGCTCTGTACTTTTAACATCGTGTCATTCAACACAATATGTATCATTGCAAGATGATTACAATGCAAAATTAAATGGCAAAACTCATGCCGAAATAATTGAGTTACTTGGCCCACCAGATAGAACAGCATCTAATGGTAAGGATGGTGAAATATTGATTTATGAAGTAAAAAGTCAAAAGGGGTCTTCCGCAAATGGGAAATTTACCAATTCCATCAATCTTACTGAAACTAAAAAACAAACCAATGTTTTTATTGACGGAAATAAGGTCTGCTATAATGTTACAACAGATGATGTTAAGGAAGAAAAAGTATTTGATAAGAAAAAAACTATAGTTGGGTTAGGTTTGGTGGGCATACTCACTGTGTGGTTATTAATTGCTGCATCAGAATCAGGAAATTAACGAAATTAATATTCGTAAATAATACGCCTCGAACTATTGTTCGGGGCTTTTTTGTGTTTATCCTCGGATAGAATTCTGTTTTGCGAACATCCAATACGGCATAAACCTAACAATCACAATTGATTAAACAACGCTTCATCAATTTCAGCAAGTGAATGCAAAACTGCATCGGCAACGCCATACTCCCGGCGGCCAGCAAACTCCTTGTCGGGCACAGCTATAACTTTCATGCGGGCAGCTTTGCCGGCAATCACGCCGTATATAGAATCTTCAATCACCAGACACTCCTCGGGATTGGTGCCGAGACTTTCTGCAGTGGTAAGGAAAATCTCGGGATGAGGTTTGCCATACTTGACATTCTCTGCAGATTGTATAATGCTAAAATATTGACGTACATCAAGTTTATCTATCACTGCATTGATAAGTGACATGGCCGATGCCGATGCCAAAGCCATGGTGCATCCATGTGAGGCAAACAATTGAGCTGCCTGATGAACACCCTTCATTGGTTCACCATAGGTGGTTACCAACCGCGTCACTTCTTGCAATATTTCAGTGGCTGTCTGATGTTCATCAGTAATGTGACCAGGATAAATACTGTTCCAATGAGATACAACATTGTCGAGGCGCATTCCGGTTGTTGAACGGCACAACTCTTCTGTCAGCATAATGCCTTTACTACCGAAAACGGTACGCTCGGCCATGCGCCAGAACGGCTCCGAATCAACTATTATGCCGTCCATATCGAATATGACTGATTTTATCATTGCTGTCGGTTTTGCGGCAAAAATAGGATAATCTTATATGAGTATTGGCGGCTTGTGGCTAATAAATCGGGCAATAACTATATTTTATTAAATGTTGAGTAAATTGCGGCCCAAAAAAACAAGACAATGAAACCTTTATTGACACTCATTGCAGCAGCCTTGATGGCGCAGACAGCAGTGGCACAGCCCCACGACATAGCTGATATGCAAAAATTCGAAACACAGCTGAAGGAAACAGCCGGCAAGCTGCAGTCGATTGAGAGCGATTTCACGCAAGTGAAACATCTCGATATGTTTGACGAAGACGTGGTGTCGAAAGGGCGGTTCTACTATTTGAAAGAGAATAAGATAAGTCTCGACTACTCGCAGCCGCTGAACTATCTGATTGTGATTAACGGCAACAGGCTGAAAATTGTGGCCGACGGCAAGAAAAGCATTATGCAGCTCAACTCGAACAAGATGATGAACGAGATGCAGGATATGATAACTGCCTGTATGGTGGGCGACTTGAACCGTATGAACGGCAACTACGACCTTAAATATCAGGAAGATGACAAACAGTATATTGTCAGCATCACACCACGCAACAAGGCGGTGAAAGACTACGTGTCGGCCATCGAGATTAGGTTGAGCAAGGCTGATATGTCGGTTGACCAACTGCGGATGTACGAGAACGAAGCCGACTACACCGATTATCGGTTCACCAACAAACGCTTCAATCAGTTGAAAGACGAGAGCCGCTTCTCAATGCAATGATGTCCCGCGGCTTACTCAAAATATTGACAATAAGCTTTGTTTGGCTCGCCGCGGCACATTCGAGCTGGGCGCAACCGATAATCGCACCCGGTAAAACCGCACGACACAACCTTCAGGTTGACGCCCGTGGCAACCACTTGAGCGGTATGATGATTGCCCGCCAAACCGCCAACGGACCGCGCGTGCTGGCAACATCGTACTTTGGCCCGACAATCTTCGATTTCAGCTTAACGCCCGACTCGCTAAAAGTGAACAGCTGCGTTGAGCCGATGCGCCGCCCGAAAGTGCTGCAACTGCTCGAGCGCGACCTTCGCGTACTGCTGGTGGACCGCAATCGCGCCAAGCTGAAAAAACAAACACCCGGCAAAGAGCTGCGGAAAAGCGGAACGGGATTCGGCAAATCGGTCTACACAATAATCTACAACGCCGAAGGAAACGTTGAGCAGGTGCTGATTAAACATCCGTGGATAAGGCTGCGGATGACGGTTGAAGAATTGAAAGAAGGATCGAAGGATTCGTGAAGCGAGCGACCCCAACTTCGAAAAAATCCTAACCCCTAATTCCTAAATCCTGAATATATTTGCCCCCTATGAATCAGAGTGAAAACAATATCGACTGGCGCGCGGCGCTCGACAGGCTCGGAATTGTGGTTGTCATCCCAACCTACAACAATTGCAAGACCATTGGGCAGGTTGTGGCTGATGTGAAACAGTACGCCAACCACATTATTGTTGTCAATGACGGCTCGACTGATGATACCGCACAGATTCTGAGCCAGATAGACGGTATTGAGATTCTGACTCACGAGCACAACAGCGGCAAGGGAACGGCCCTGAAAAACGGTCTGTGCCGCGCCAAAGCGGCTGGGTTCCGCTATGCCATCACCATCGACAGCGACGGGCAGCACTTTGCATCGGACATCCCGACATTTGTCAACGAGATTGAGCAGACGCCTGACAATCTGCTTGTTGGCTCACGCAACATTCAGGCCGACAATATGCCTGGCAAAAACACCTTCGCCAATAAATTCTCGAACTTCTGGTTCAAGGTTGAGACGGGCATCAACTTGCCCGACACTCAATCGGGCTACAGGCTCTACCCGCTGACGCAAATGAATGTGCAAAAATGGTATTACACAGCCAAATACGAGTTTGAGTTGGAAGCGCTGGTGTTTGCATCGTGGGGCGGTGTTGCGGTCAGAAACATTCCTGTTCACGTCTATTATCCGCCTGAAGGTGAACGAGTTTCGCACTTCCGCCCTGGCCGCGACTTCACACGCATCAGCATCTTGAACACTGTGCTGGTGCTGATTGCGCTGCTATGGATTTATCCACGCAACTTCTGCCGAAAACTCACCCGCGAGAACATCAAACAATTCATCAGCGACAACATAACCCACTCGCCCGATTCCAATCTGCGCATCACGGCTGCCGTAATGCTGGGCATTTTTATGGGCATTGTCCCAATTTGGGGCTATCAGATGATTGTTGCTTTTGCCATTGCTCATTTGTTGAAAGTCAACAAGATACTGACACTTGTGGCGTCAAATATCAGTATTCCGCCAATGCTGCCGTTCCTGATTTACGGCAGTTACTACACAGGTTGCAAGGTTCTGCAAGTGCCTATAGAGTTGACTTTGAGCAACATCACGCTCGAAAGCGTCAAGCACTCGCTGCTGCCGTACATTGTCGGAAGCATTGTGTTTGCGGCCTTATGCAGCGTGGTTGTGGGCGCGGTGGCGCTGGGGCTACTGACGGTGTTTAGAAGAAAAAAACGGGCTGGCAATCACTAACGCGCTGAAAGCGCAATGACAACATAGCCAAAGGCAAGCGAAGCGGCGCCTTGGGTAACGTTGCAGCGCAACATTGGCGCCCTACAGGGGCAAATCATAAAAATGCCATAATATAAGTTACGCTTACAGCGCGGAAATAAAGGTGAACAAGATTCTGTTTTTAAGCCTAATTGGTTACTTTTGCCGAAAATTCTTTTGAAGATTTTCCCAAACGGGACACACGAGCAATGAGCAAAATATTCATAGGTCTCTATCACTTTTTCGAACATCGCAAGGTGCTGTTTTACAGTTTTTTGGTGGTCAGCATTGCGCTGATGGCCGTGGCTGTGTCGCGAATCAGTTTCAGGCAGAACGTAACCGATTTCTTTCCTGCGGCGGGCGACAATGACAAGACTGCCGAAGTGTTTCAGAATCTGAACGTTAAGGACAAGATTGTGGTACTTTTCTCGCCACGCGCCAACGAGCCTGCCGACAGTCTGATTCAGGCGGCCGAAGAACTTGAGCAAACACTTCAAAACGAAGCCGCCGACTACCTGAGCGGCATCCTGCTGCGCATCGACAATCAGATGATTGGCGGCGTGAGCGATTTCGTCTACGCGCATCTGCCCATCTTCCTGACAGACAGTGACTATGTGCGGCTCGACACCGTCATCACCCGCAACGGCATTGCCAGCCGTATGCGCCAGAACTATCAGAACCTGGTGTCGCCTATCGGTGTGGGCTCACGGCAGTTCATCTTGCGCGACCCGATGGGGATGGGTCTGCAAACACTTGAAAATCTGCAAGATTTCGAGATAGAATCGGACAATGTGGTGGTCGACAGTTACCTGTTCACCGCCGACACATCGACTTTGATGATGGTGCTGACGCCAAAATACAATATGGGCCGCATTGGTGAAAACGAAGGACTTGTAAATATTATCGAAGATAACATCAACAAAATGAACAAGATGCACACGGGCGTCAAAACCGAATATTTCGGCGGGGCGTCGGTGAGCGTCTACAACGCGCGGCAAATCAAGAACGACACCGCCCTGACTTCAATCGTGGCGCTGATTGTGATTGTGGTGTTCATCTCGCTCATTTTCAAACGCAAACGCACCGTTCCGCTGATAATCGTCCCCGCACTTTTCGGCTGTCTTTTCGCACTGGCGCTCATTGCCCTGCTGAAAGGCGAAATCTCATCAATAGCCATCGGGGCGGGCGCGGCGGTCATCGGCATTGCGTTGAGTTACTCAATCCATATGCTGGCGCACCAGAACCACGTGCGCACTGTCGAGCAACTCATCGACGAACTGGCCTACCCGCTCACGGTGGGCAGTTTCACCACCATTGGCGCGTTCTTTGCTCTGATTTTCACATCGTCGGCGCTGCTGCGCGATTTCGGGCTTTTCGCTTCACTCACGCTCATCGGCACCACGCTTTTCTGCCTGATTTTTCTGCCACATTTCCTTAAAGGTCAGGCCGATGTGAAACGCGGACGGATGCTGCGGTTCATCGAAAAAATCAACGCCTATCACTACGAGCGGAACCGCTGGCTGGTGGGCGCGCTGCTGGTTGTGATTGTGGTGAGTTGCTTCACCGCGGGCCACGTGCTCTTCAACAGCAGCCTGATGGATATGTACTACGAGCCCGAGCACCTGAAAGCGGCCCGCGAGAAGTTGGAATCATACTACGACGGCGATGAGAAGACAGTGATGTTTGTGAGCGTGGCCCCCACCGACGATTCGGTGCTGACCGTCTACAACCGCATCAACGCCCGACTCGACAGCCTGCAGCAGGCGGGGTTGATTCGCGACTACGCATCGGCCAGCCGATTTGTGGTGAGCCCCAGCGAGCAACGGCGGCGCATTGCGCTGTGGCGCGATTTCTGGACAACTGAACGTCGACAACTTTTGAACGAATCGCTGCAGAGCGAAGCCGAAAAATATCACTTCAAAGCCAACGCTTTCAACACTTTCCACCGATGGTTCGATGGTGATTTCGAGCCCGTGGACCTAAGCCGCGCCGACGGTCCTTTCGGAACGCTGATGCAGGAATGGCAAGTACCTTCGGACAACTCAAAGATGCTCATCACTCAAGTGCGGCTGGCCGACACATGCAAACAACAGGTTTACAGTCTGATGGGCGACAACCGCGATATGGTGATTTTCGACCGCGCCTTCTTCACTGGCCAATGGATTGACGCTGTGAACGACGACTTCAATTGGATTCTGTTCACGTCTTCGTTCTTGATTTTCTTTGCGTTACTCATCTCGTTCGGTCGGCTCGAACTCACGCTGATGAGTTTTCTGCCGATGCTCATCAGTTGGTTCATCATTTTAGGAATGATGGGGCTGTTCGGCATCGAGTTCAACATCATCAACATCATTCTTTCCACCTTCATCTTCGGCATTGGCGACGATTTCAGCATCTTCATAATGGACGGCTTGCAGAGCAAGTATCGCACTGGACGTCAGACACTTGACTCACACAAAACGGCCATCTTCTGCTCAGCCTTCACCATTGTGGTGGGAATGGGCGCGCTGGTGTTCGCGCAACATCCTGCGCTACAGTCCATTTCACTGCTTTCGGTGTTCGGAATGCTGGCCGTGGTGCTTGTGGCCTTCACCATTCAGCCCATCATCTTCAACTTCTTTATTGCCAACCCCGCCGCAAAGGGCAATATGCCGTACACCGTGGCCGACGTGCTGCTGACCTTCATCGGTTTCGGCGCCTTTGTGCTGAGTTGCATCGTGCTGCGGCTGCTCACTTTCGTGATGTATGTGGTGCCCGTCAGGCGGATATGGAAGCGGCGGCTCATCTGCCGACTAATGAACCTGGCGTGCCGATTTGTTTTTTCTGTGTCGCGACAGGTGCGGTACAGCAAACGGCTCGTTGACAGCACAGTTTTCAATCGCCCCGCCGTTGTCATCGCCAACCATCAGTCGTTTATGGACATACTGTCGATGCTGGCCCTGTCGCCGCGCGTGGTGATGGTGACCAACAAATGGGTCTGGCGGTCGCCTGTGTTCGGCGGACTCATCCGCTATGCGGGATTCATCTTCACGGGCGACGGCGTTGAACTGAATCAGGAAACGGTGCGGCAGCGCATCGGCGAAGGCTTTTCGGTGGTCATCTTCCCCGAAGGCACACGCTCAACCGACGGACGCATCGGGCGCTTCCACAAAGGCGCGTTTATGCTTGCCGACACTCTCGAACTCGATATTGTGCCCGTGCTGCTCTACGGCACTGGCGACGTGATACCCAAAAACCAGCCGTTTATGGTTCGGCGCGGAAAGATTGTGGTGAGCGTTCTGCCGCGCATCAGCCACACCGACCGCTCGTGGGGCGACACCTATCAGGAACGCACCAAACGCATATCGGCCTGGTTCAAAGCCGAATACCAGAAACTCTACGACGAACTTACAACCACGTCGAGCACAGCCATCCACAGCCGCATAATGCATAATTTCATCTTCAAAGGGCCTGTCGAAGAGTGGTACCTGCGCGTGAAAATCCGTATGGAAGGCAACTACGAGTTGTTCGACAAACTGATACCGCGCCGCGCCCGCATCACCGACATTGGCTGCGGCTTCGGCCCGCTGTGCTATATGCTTGCGCAGACATCGGCCGACCGCGACATTCTGGGCATCGACTACGACGACGACAAGATTGCCGTAGCACAGCACGGCTGGCTTCGCCAGCACTGCCATCTGCGGTTCGAGCAGGCCAATGCGCTCGAATATCCGCTGCCGCAGAGCGATGTGTTCATAATGAACGATATGCTGCACTATATGAGCGCCGACCATCAGCAGCAACTGATTGAGAAGTGCGTGGCAGCCCTTGCCGACGGCGGCCAGATTATCATCCGCGACGGCAACACCGAAGAGCAGCAGCGCCACCGCCTGACGCGCTTCACCGAACTGATGTCGACGCGCATCATCAAGTTCAACAAGACCGAAGAGCGGCTCTGCTTCCTGTCGGAAACGCGTATGCGCCAAATTGCCGCCGCACTCGGAATGACCGTTGAGACCATTCAGAACGACCGCTACACATCGAATACGATTTATATTTTGCGGAAGAAGGATTGAACGGGCTTTACGGCTTAATGCCGGCTTCTGCAATAGATAAAAACGCTAGTTTGGTCTGATTTTTACACCAATTTGTCAGACACAGATTCCACCCCAGCATCAATTTTTTCGCATGACCAGATACAATGTATTGATTTATTGTATCTTTGTAAGGTAATGGGGGGTATAAAATCTTACGGTTATGAAAAAGTCAGCATTAAATTTCGGAATAGGCAGAGCGGCTCAGAAACTATTGTTTTTGGCTGGCTTCATGTTGGTGGCTAATGTTGTTTTGGGGGCATCGTTTTCAATGCCCGAACAAGATTGCAATTGGGATGATGCCTGGGGCACGATACCAACAAGCAGCGATAACGTTACGGTCGATAAAAACGGCTATACTCTCACAATCAACATCGATGCGGAATGTAATAACTTCACACTCTCGAATGGTGCTGTAACAGTGCCTGCAGGGAAATCTCTTAATATTGGTGGAGATTTAAGTATTAGTGGCCGCAACACAACTTTAAATGTTGATGGAACTATTACAATACACAATGTTAGCAATTCTACCACATATCCAAGAATCACTGGTACGGGTACTATTATTATTGAAAACGGGTCATTAAACTGTAACTTGGATGGGTTCTCGGGCACACTGATAATCGACAATATGGACCGACAGTTGTGCGGAAATTTCAATTTGATAACAACCAATTATACCGCCACATCTTCTATCCCAGGCGGAACATACACTAATTTAACCATTGAAGGAACAGGTACAGTTGAACTTTGCGGCGATGTAATAGTAACTGGTTCTTTGACATGGGACAGCAATAACCGAATAAGAATGAGAGACCACTCATTCACCATTGAAAGCTCGGCAATCATTACAAGCGCCGTACCTTTCGGATCCAGCCATGGTTTTTCTTTTGAAAGTCAGACAACCCATGGATTTGTGACCATCAAAGGCGATGTTTCGCGACTAAACGGTGGAACTATTCCTATAGGCGTCGTCAATACCA
The DNA here is from genome assembly GCA_017557785.1 of Salinivirgaceae bacterium. Classification (GTDB taxonomy): domain Bacteria; phylum Bacteroidota; class Bacteroidia; order Bacteroidales; family SZUA-534; genus RUG13583. The sequence goes on along the minus strand of JAFYYA010000058.1, from coordinate 39,827 downwards.
ATTACCGTCCGGTAACCATAGATGCCTCAACCACGGCTGCAAGTTCGTTCAGCGTGCGTCCGACTAACGGAGTATCGGCCAAGGGCATCGAGACAGACCTCCAATGCTATTGGACAACCGTATCGGAAAACATTAGCGATGCCCAACTGACGTTTGAGCATCTTCCGGCAGACGAACCCACAGGCTCACCCGACCTGCAACCTTTCTGCAATTCGGGTTCGGGATGGAAAAAATGGGATGATGGCAGTTACACAAAAGCCGACAAAACAATCACTTTCAATCATTGCACACCATCTGGCAAGTGGTCGGCTTGCGAAGACATAACCACTTACTACTCATTCACAAGCGGCAACTGGGAAGATGCCACATCGTGGACTTTTGACCCTGCCGGAATCGATCGGACTGGTGCCAACATTCCCACTACAGGACCATCCGAAGGCTCGCGCGTGGTTATCAAAAACCCAGATATTATAACCGTTACAGCAGGCGGAATATTTCTGAAATCACTTACCATCAACGATGGCGGCGTGTTGGATTTGCGTGAAACCACAGGCCACAACCTGGGCACAGTTAAAGGACAAGGCACGTTGAAACTGGCGTCGGCCGAATTCCCTGGCGGCACATACACCACTTTTGTCCGAAGTGGAGGCGGCACAGTTGAGTTCTGCAACGAAAACAGTTTTACTATGCCAAAACGTGGCTCTTCGGGGACCACCATCTATAACAATTTGATTTTAAATCTTGCTGATAATGCCATTGCCATATTGGATGAAGACAACCTTAAGACAAACGGCAATCTCACCATAAGCAAAGGAACTTTCCAAATCGGGACTAACGGTGAAGCGGATATAGAAGGCAGTACTATCACTATATGCGGTGATTTGACAGTTAGTCGGAATGGTTCTATCACAACAGGCTCTTCAACTGTTGGGTCTAAGGGTTCTACAGCTAATTATAATTTTTATGCGCGTGCCAATAATGGCAGCTATAATCTTACCACAATAACACCCAAAGGCCACAAACTTGAATTGCAGGGTAATTTCACCAATAATGGTGAAGTTTATTTCACCCAACGAAATGCTACCATTAATTACTCTGCCACTCCCAGCAATGTGACCAACGTGTTTTTCACCAAAACAACTGGTGACCAAAACGTCGGGATAAACGACATTACAAAGTTTCACACTATAAGGGTTCAGAAAGGAATCGACAAAACCCACGTGCTTAATATCGATGCGTCGGCACTCAACCAATTCTTCCTGCTCGGTCCGCGCACTGGCTGGCACTATAATGGAGCAAGTCATGCAACATCTGATTATTTTCTGGCATTAGCCATTGAAGCTGGAACAGTAAGATTAGGGCAGAACATCGTTATTAATGGACTAATGCAAGGAAACAATTATGGCTACAAAATTGATGAAACAGCCTGCTTGTGGATTGATGGCGCAACTGTAACTGTGGACGCAGGCGATTGCTTTGCCCTATACGTGCATGGTGATTTGAAGGTGACGAATGGTAAACTGGACGCAACAACAAACCAAGGTATTGTTTACCGTACAACAGCCAACATCACTCTTGATGACGGGGAAATAAAGTCGAATATGCTGCGCACATCAAAAGCAACGGGAACACATGTCGGCTCACTGACAATAAACGGTGGAAGTCTCATATTTACTGGTAACGACCCCGGTAAAGATAATTTCCCAACATTCGGACTCACATATCCTGATGGTGGTTTCAATATGCATGGCGGTGAACTCATAATAGAAAAAGGCACAAGTCGTGGAAATGCCAACCATTTTGCCCTTGTGCTAGGAACAAATATTGACAACTGCAGCATAACCGGCGGAACCGTAAAATTGCTCTGCAAAAATTGGGGTGGTACAAATAGTGAGTTCTACATCAACAGTACAGCACCATTCTGGAATTTGGAAATCGAAGCTGAAGCGGCGGCAAACAGAGTGCAAGTTAAGGCATTCACCAAACCAAATAATGAGGATGGCTGCGCAAATGTCGCCGTTCAACCGCTTGTTGTGCTGAACGATTTGACAATCAAAAACAACGGAACATTGGTTGCAAATGATGAAAATGTGTACGTTGGCGGTAATTTCACCATCGAAAACACTGGCACATACACGCCTGGCAACAACACAACGTACTTCAACGGCAGTGCGGTGCAAAATTTCACCATTGGTGGTACTGTAACCAACGGTCTTAACAACCTGACGTTGGCCGAAAACGCTCAACTGAGTCTGCAAAACGATGCCCTCATGCGCGGAACGCTGACACTTGAGCAAGGCTCCGTTTTCTATGACCAGCAGCATACGCTCACCGTAAGAGGCAACATTGTCAGCAACAGCGGAACACACTACAACTCGGCATCGTCGACAGGATGCATCCTGCTTGATGGCAATGGGAATCAGACCATCGGCGGCGACGGCCATGGCTCGTTCAACAACCTGCACATAAGCAAAAATGGCGGCACGGTAACTGCAACTGCTGACATGGCTGTAACTGGCAATCTGCGCCTATTGAGCGACTACAATCTCAACATCGGTACCTACAACTTGAACCTGTGCGATGCTGATGCTGCCATTTATTCTAACGCAACAACCGGCATTAACGACTTTAGTGCCAGCAGAATGATTCAAACAGCCGGCCACAGCAGCGATGGTGGTATTACAAGGCTTTTCAGCACAACTGACAACTATCTGTTCCCATTTGGATTCGATGGTAACTATCTGCCAGCAAACATTGCGGTTGATGTTGAGCCGACAACTTATGGTTCTGTTACAAGCCGTCCTGTAAACGGGAAGCACTATGTGTTCGGCGACGCAGATGTGCTGAAATGCTATTGGCACAACACTAGCAGTGGCTTTGATGGTGTAACATCGGTCAACCACACATATAAATATGAGCAAACTTTTGTTGGAACCGCCGAAGCCACTTATGTACCAGCCTATTACAAAGCAGGCATGTGGTATTATAACGACAACACATCGCTTGTTTTTCAAAACGATGATCGTTTTGAATGGGAAAGCTGTTCCGCCATTGACGGCGACTTTACTTGCGGTGTTTTAAATGCTTTCACACAGACACCAATCCGTCTCTACAGCGTAGGTGATGGTTTATGGAACAACTCTACAACTTGGGTAGATGATTTTGGGAATCCTGGCGTTCCTTATTTAAACACCATTGTGATAATTGGCGATGACCATAAGATTACGGCGCAGAACAATGCTTTCTGCGGTAGTTTGACTATTGCTGAAGACGCAACGCTTGACTTGGGAACCAATGAGAATCAAAGTCACAACTTGGGTGTTTTGACCAAAAATGACGACGGTGACGTAATGGGTACCATTATCATCCGCACCACTAATAAATTTCCTGACGGCGATTTCGGCGAATTCTTGAGCACGGGTGGCGGAACAATTGAGTATAATGCATCGGAAAGAGACATTACCATTCCAACCACTGTCTCAACATACAACAATCTGACGCTGGTAGCTTCTAACGACCATGCCGTAACCATGCCTGATGCCGATATTGAAATATTCGGAAATCTGACATCAAAAAACGGCAACGACACGCATTACAACAAATTCTGCAAAGGAAACACAACACGCACAGTTACCATTGATGGAGATTTGACGGTTGAAAGCGGCATACTGGCGTTTAACAGTGACGTGGTTCGTACTGGTAACAGACCGAGATACACATACTCGGCACGTCCGCAAAATGTAGTTGTAAAAGGGAATGTGAATATATCCACTAACGCACTTTTGGACGTAAAAGCGAGTCAAAACTATGACAGAGAAGCGGGCGTTTTTGCAAACCAAATCACCATTTACGGTAACATGGTATCCGATGGTGCCATCACATTCACAAAAGACAATGTCAACCAGAAAGTTGCCACAACCTTCACTGGCACAGCCAACGATACCATCAAAGGAGCAGGAGAAATCACACTCTACACTCTGACCTGCGACAAAGGCACTGATGCCACACCTGTGCTGTCGATTGAGAGAAACATCAAGGCAACCCCACAAGACGGCGTCTTCCTTAATCTGCTCAACGGAACATTCCGTGCCGATGGGGATGTCAACATTGAAATAACCACGAATCATAATTTTGAAATCAGGTCAAGCGCATGTCTGTCAACTAAATCAGGAATATTCCGTGTATGCAACACTAATAATCAACAGTACAACGTGGTGCTGCACGGAAAAATTGAAGTTTTAGGAGGCTCTATGCTCATTGGCAACGGTAATTACGGCAATGATATTGAATATTCATCGGCGCAAGCGCAGATTGATGTTCAAGGCGGTTTGCTTTCTGTTGGCGGACAAATCCGCAGACCATACACAATGACACCCGTCAATCTGCACTACTCGCAGTCGGGCGGTGATGTGATAATATTTGGTAAAAACCGTGACCAGAACGCATCGATGCACCGCGCTGTCATCGACATTTGCAATGAAGGAAGTTTCACAATGAGCGGCGGAACGCTCACCATTGCAGGTGGCTCGCTGAACGATGCTAATCAGGCAGACATTCTTCTTGCACCGGCAACATCAAGTGCAACGGGCGGTGTTTTGGCAATCGGCAACACCACCACCGCTTCTAATCAGACATTCTACATGAGCGCATCGGCAGAATTGGGTAATGTGGAGGTTGGCACCGACGCGTCCCCGCAGACTTTGAAGCTGGTTACAAACCACGTTGACATCAATGGCTCACTCAAAATAAACAACGGTTCGGTTTTTGACGCCAACGGTTACAATGCCAACATTGCTGGCGACCTTGAATGCCGCACCAACGCAGGGTTTGCGGCTGGCACAGAGGAGCAACTCGTCACGTTCGATGGCACTGCTGTACAGAAAATCACAGGCAATGGCAACGACATCAATTTTACCAAACTCACCATCAGCAATCCGACAACGGTGCAACTCAGCAACATCACCGCTAATTGCAATGGTCTGCTGACTATCAGCCGTGGAGCGTTCGACGATGCTGGCAACCACATCAACGCCTATGCGAGCGTGCTTAACGATAGTCGCCACATCAGTAGCGAGGCTGGCGGTGGATTGTTTTTCGTTGGCGACGGGATACACAAGATGATGTCATCGTCGGGCAAATCGGGCACTTATGGCAATCTGATTATCGATAACCAAACCGACATGGAAAACCCCATTTCGGTGACAGGACTCATTACACTTAACGACGACATCTATGCCAACGATTATCGGCTCAGCCTTATGACCGACGCATCATTTGCCGAGGCTAGCACAGGAATGATAATCCTGAACGGTGCAATTGGTGATGCTGGTGTGCGTAAGTATTTCGCCAACGGATTCAGCGGCGAATTCCTGTACCGCATTGGTATACCTGGACAGTACACACCAGTCAAATACAACTTCACATCGGCTGTAACAAGTGCCGACGGCTACATCAACATCAGACTGATGAACAACCTTCACGCCAACCGGACGCAAATGCCAACCACATACTTGAGCTATTATTGGGCGGCAAGTTCAGAAGGGTTGTCGGACTACGCTGTGACGCACGAATATTACTATACCGACGACCTGCTCACTTTGGGTGCTGGCGATGCGGAAACAGGTATGGTTCCCCAGCGTTATTATGACGCAGTATGGGAACACTATAGTACGGAAGGCTCGGTTGATGCCGATGAAAACAAATTTGTGATTGCCGGAATAGATGTGGTTGACGGTGAATTTACGGCTGGATTCCCAGCCTACTCGCAACTGCCGCCATACTTCAGCCGTGTAGAAAACGGTCGTTGGGTAGATGCTTCATCGTGGTTTTACTACGAAAACGGACAAGATGTTACAGCAACACTACCGCCTAGCGGCAACCCACTTACTATTTGCAGCGGCCACACAATCACAATCGATGGTAACGAACCACAATGCGCTTATAGCGTCGACATCCAGACAGGCGCAACGCTTGACGCTGGTTCAACCATTGGACATAACTTTGGAATTGTGATGGGTGGAGGAACATTGAAACTTGGTGAAATCAGTGGTGGCGGCGTTTATTCGTTCATGGTGCCGGCCGGCAAGTACGACGATTTCTTCAGCACTGCCACCAGTACAATCGAATTCAACGGCAGCAACAGTGCCGTACTGCCTGCTAAACCAGGTAACTATGACAATCCGTTCCCAAATATCCGCTTGAGCGGTGGCGGAACAAAAAACATAACCGCAAGCGCTTTATATGTCAGGGGCAACATCACCATCGAAAACGGGAACAAGCTTAACAACTCAACTTATAACCGCGACTTCTACCTTGGCGGTGATTTCATTGATTTGAATAGTGAGAATTGCGGTTACATTTGTGGAACAAGTAATGTGATTTTTGTTGGCACTCGAATGCAGAAGATTGACATCAATGTAGATGCAAACTTCTATAACGTGCAGATTGACAACGCTCAGGGTGTTGACGTAACCAACGGCGGCACAGCAAATAAAAATGTTGTCGTTGCCAACAATCTGACACTGACCAACGGCAATTTCCTGACCAACAGCGACGCACTCATCTATCTGACAAACACCAATCAGAATGTGGTTTCGGGTGGTGGTGCGAATTCGTTTGTCGATGGTCCGTTGACCAAAAAAATCAGTTCGGGTGGCAGTTTCAACTTCCCCGTCGGCAATGGCGACCGTTACGGTAATGTCAAACTTACAAATGTGAACACTACGGACAATTGGACGGCACAGTATTTCAATAATAATCCGAAGGTGGCCATCAATTCAACTGCGGGCTTTGACTCTCTGACTATCAAAAATATAAGCGAAAACGAATACTGGGTAGTGACTCGCCCCACTGGCGGTAAGGCAAAAGTAGGCCTGCGTTGGGACGACCAGTCATGCGATATGTTCAACACCTACCCGCTGATTCAGCAACGACTGAAAATAGTTGAGTACGATGGATCATCGATGTGGAATGTGCGCGAAGCCACCGCAAGCGGAAACGTCACATCTGGTATGCTGACAACCAATGCCACCGTTGAAGAAGACAATTACATTTTCACTTTCGGTTTTGCGGGTGTAATTGCTGCCATAACAACAACCAACTTGCAACAGATTTGCAACGATGGCGTGAGTACGGCCACAATAGATGTGTCATTGAGTGGCTCGGCACCATTCACGTTGACTTACTCTGTGAACGGCTCAAGCCGCACACAGCCAAACATCGGCACATCGCCATATCAAATTGTGCTCAACAGTTCGCAATTGGGTAGCACGACCGGAACGTATGATGTTGTGCTGGAATCTGTCAGTGATGCTTCGGGAATAGGTACCGTAAGGCCCAGCAAAGGCCAAATTGAAGTGCTGACAACCTATACGCCAACATTCACTGACGGAGGCGGTGTGGACGTTGCCGGAACAGGAGAGACGCGAACATATGAAGTCGAAAGTCATAATAATGAAAGTTCATTTATGTGGCGTTGGGAAGGTGATGGTCCTACCATAGATAATCCTTCTGCTAATCCGATTTCCGTAACTTATGACAGTAATAATAATGCGGCCAAAACATACTATCTGGTTGTAACCGAAACAACAACTGCAACAGGCTGCGCTATTTCAAATACACTTGCCATAACTGTCAGCAGAACGCCACAACCGTCATTTATTTACGAACCTTACGTTTGTGAAGACGAATCGAAAACATACACAACGGCAAACAATGGCGGACACCATTACACATGGACTGTAGATGGTCAACAAAAAGGAACAGATTATTCGTTAGAAATAGACTGGTCCGAGTATTCGGCTGGTGACCATATAGTTAAGGTTGAGGAGAGAAACGGAACGGGACGGCGGCCACCAACGGGAGAGTATCAAAAAACCATTACCGTCTTTGCAAAACCAAATTCGGCAGAGATACTTCCTATTGACCCCATCTGCTCGGGTACTGCTACAACAGTAACTCTCGGCCCAACCGAGTCGAATGTTACATACAAATTGTATAGAAGAGGTAACAAAACAGCTCTCAATACCTTCTCGGGCCACGATGGTGAAAACCGGCATTTCACAACACCTACAATAACAGCAGTAGGCAATATTGAATTTTACGCCGTAGCCACAAATCCGGGCTGTTCGGTGCTCATACCAGAGGTTACACCGCCAAGTAGTACCGACACTTCATTCGTTACGCTTGTTGTGAACGAAACACCAAACGTCACACTCAACTGGCCGATACTTTACGCTGGTGTGGAATCGGAAGTCACTCTCAATGACGTTGTGGGTGCCCCGCTTACCACATACAGAGTCAACTACACCCCTGGCGGTACCAATGAGTCGGGAAATGTTTCGGACGGAATAAAAGTTACTGCTACTGGCGACATTGCAGGCACAATCACAATTAACAATGAATACTGCTCTGTCGATATTCCTTTCAACGAGACAATGGCTGACGGCTATGTTTGGTCTGGCGCGGCTTCACCAGAATGGGGGGACGCAGACAACTGGTTCAGCGGTGCCATTCCAACAAGCGAGCACGACGCAATTATCCGCCATTCGGAAAACAACGAACCGGAAATATGGGCATCTGCCGAGGCGAAATCGGTGAAGATTGAGTCGGGCGTGCTTACTATTAATGATGATAAAACGCTTGATGTGTATGGCAATTGGCAGAACGATGTCGGCGACGAAGGCTTTGTAGGCAACTCTTCTACCGTAGCATTCAAAAACAACGCAGAAATAAGCGGTAGCACAACCTTCAACACAATCAGTGCCGAATCGGGTAACACACTCACCATCAACAACAACGGATACGTTACGGTAAATGGCGATGTAGAAAATGCCGGCACATTGATTGGCAGCGAAGGCTCAACTCTTGAAATGGCTGGCAGTTCTAATACTAAACTGGTTGGTGGAACCTACAATCTGGCAAACTTGAAAATCAACAAGACATCGGACACTGTGACAGTAAATACCGAATTGAAAGTCGATGGTGAGTTCGCAATATATGGCGGTGTGCTTAATATGGACGGCAATATGCTTACACTGGGCTCTAATGCAACCACGTCATTTGACAATGACAACACAACCGCATACGTTGATGGTACAATGACAAAAATCGGCACAGAGCCAATAGTGTTCCCGATAGGCAACAATGGCCGCCGCGCAATGGTGGGCATTGAACCTGGTGTTGCCAATGCATCAACCAAGTTTACGGCAGGTTACACCTATGTGCCCAAAGACCCCAATGCCGCACCCACCACGCCAGACCCAATGGATGCAAGAATGGTGCGCGTGAGCAAGATGGACAACTGGCAAATAACTGGCAGTAATGGTTCCAGCGCCAAAGTAACGCTCTACTGGGACGATGGCTCGATAAGCGAGATCACAAAACTCGAAAGCCTGACCATTGCTCACTGGAACGGCAGCCAGTGGGAAATGCTGGCTTCCGATGCACATGGCAGTCCTGATAAAGGTTATATTCAGACAACAACGGCTGTAACATCGTTCAGCCCATTCACATTCGGTTCGACTGAAGTAGAAGATAATCCGCTGCCAATTGAACTCGTGGACTTTACGGGCCGTCAGACAGACAATAGTATTGAACTTGAGTGGACAACTCAATCGGAAAGCAACAACGACTACTTCGAGATTGAGCGCTCAACCGACGGCGTCAACTTTGTAACCATCGGCTTTATTCAGGGTGCAGGCAACTCTGACCAGCCGCTCAACTATCAGTTCACCGACGGCGAACCCGTTAGCGGCTATGCCTACTACCGCTTGTCGCAAGTTGATTATGATGGCACACGCTCTTATGCCGACAAGGTTATCGCCATCTACTACAGCAGCAACGAGATTGACAATCTGACCGTTGCGCCCAACCCGACTAACGGATTGTTCCGCATCAGCGCATCAGGCTCGATGGCCGGTGGCATTATCGAACTGCTCTCGCAAGCCGGACGTGTGATTCGGATTGTCAACGTCGATGACTACGATGCCACCATCGACATCAGCGACCTTCCTGACGGAATCTACATCCTACGCTTCAGAACCAGTAGCCAAATTCTGCAGCAGAAGGTTGTCAAATACTAAAACGAAAGCCGGGCTTTATGGTCCGGCTTCGTTTTTTGATGGAATGCTGTTTTTTTCGCAAACTTCAAGAAATTCTTAAATGTCTGCCTATCTTTGGCCGCGAAATTCTGACGTATGGAATACGATATCATCATAATCGGCAGCGGACTGGGCGGGCTTGAATGCGGCGCCATTCTGAGCAAGGAAGGCTACAACGTGTGCGTGCTCGAGAAGAACACCAACTTCGGCGGCTGTTTCCAAACATACCGGCGCGGCAACCATCTGCTCGACACGGGCATCCACTATGTGGGCAGTCTCGACAACGGCCAGATTATGAATCAGTATTTCCGCTACTTGGGCATAATGGACAAACTCAAGTTGCGCAAACTCAACGAAGACGCTTTCGACCAGATTCACTACCACGGCAAGGTTTATAATTTTGCAATGGGGCACGAGCGGTTTATTGATACGCTTGCGCAACAGTTTCCCGCCGAACGCGATAATCTGCGGCGCTATGTTGATCAACTCAAGGAAGTGGGCAACCTTATCAGTATTGAGAACTTGCGCAACGGCGTGATTGCCACCGAAGGAATGCGTTATTTCTGCACATCGGCCGCACGGCTCATCAGCGACACCATTGGGAACCCCGACCTTCAGGATATAGTGGCCGGTTCGGCACTGCTCTACGGCGGCATCCGCGACATGTCGACTTTCTACGGTCACGCAATGATTAACAACTCGTACATCGAGAGCGCCTACCGCTTTGTCGACGGCACCATCCAGGTGAGCGAAGAGTTGATAAAGGTGATTCGCGCCAACGGTGGCACGGTGCTCAACAACGCCGAAGTGACGCGCATTGTGGCCGACGAAACAGGGGCTAAAGGTGTGATGGTGAATGGCGAAGAGTTTATCAGTGCGCGCAACATCATCTCGAATGTGCATCCGCAGCGCACGCTTGAGATAACCGACAAGTGCCGGCTCATCAAAAACGCCTACATCACACGCATCAATTCGCTGCCAAACACTTACGGCATCTTCTCGGTTTACCTGATTATGAAGCCGAAAAGTCTGAAATACAACAACTTCAACGTTTATCTGCACGGCTACAACAGCGTTTGGTACGACCGCCAGAACTACCCCGGCCACACCACCAACTGTATGATTTCGATGCAGGCGCACACCGTCGACAGCGAGTGGGCCGAAGTGGTTACCATCCTGACGCCGATGTATTTCGAAGAAGTGGCCGAATGGGCCGACAGCAAGCCCGAGCACCGCGGCGAGCGCTACCGCCTGTTCAAGGAAGCCAAGACGCGGCATATTTTCGATTTCATCCGCCAGCACGGCATCGACCTTGAGCCGTATGTTGACGCCATCTATACCACAACACCTTTGAGTTACCGCGACTACACGGCCACGCCCGAAGGATCGGCCTACGGCATCATCAAAGACTACAAATGCCCGCAGGTGGGTTTCGTCTCAACGCGCACCAAACTGGGCAATCTCTACCTTACAGGCCAAAACCTGAACGTTCACGGCGCTTTGGGTGTAACGCTCACAGCCATAATTACTTGCGCTGAGTTTGTTGGTCAGGAATATTTGGCCAAGAAAGTGGGGAACGCCTGAAATCGTCCCATCGATTGTTAACCGCCCTATGTTAATTGTTAGTTGTTTAGGGGCATATCACGGTGAAATATTTTTGTACTTTCGCTTGATAATTATGGGTTTTTCGTCACAAAATTAACATGATATGAAGAAAAAACTTTTTCCGGCACTTCTGCTTTGCCTAGTGTTTTCAACGGTTCAATCGCAAGACAAGAATTTCAAAAACTGGTTTCAAGCCGCACAAGAGCACATGTTGTATGAAGAGTACAACGAAGCGCTGAAAAAATACGCGCTCATTGAAAGTCACAACCAACTCAACTCAAACGTGGCCTTCAGCATGGGCATGTGCTATATGAACCTTGGCAACCAGATTGAGAACGCAATTCCCTATCTTGAGAAAGCGACAACCAACACCAGCGCCACCTACAAGGAAGGCAACTACAAAGAGCAGGCTGCACCGGAAGAAGCCTGGTTCTATCTGGGTAAGGCATACCGTCTGACAGGGCAATACACCAAAGCCATCGACGCCTATCGTGAGTTCCGCGCACGGCTCAACGCATCAGACCTTTACTATCAGGATTTCATAGCGTTGCAGATTGAATCGTGCACCAACGCCGAAAAGATGATGAAAAACCCCGTTGCTGTTGATATTACCAAGCCCGATTTCGCCATCGACGCTGAATGTTATTTCCCTGCCGTTTCGGGCGACGAGAAGTCGGTTGTGTTCACATCGTACCAAAAGGTGCGCGATCCCTACACCGGTGTTGACGACTACTTTGAACTGATTTTTTACTCAACCAAAGGCGATGACGGCACATGGTCGAAGCCACTCGACATCACCTACGACATTGCATCGGACGGCAACTTCTCAACCGCTTCGCTCTCATACCATGGCGACATGATGATTCTCTACCGTGACGACTTTGGCAACGGCAACCTTTATTACTCGCAGATTGAGAATAACAAATGGTCTGAAATCAAGAAATTCCCGAAGAATATCGACTCGAAGTACAACGAGACTCACGGAAGCCTGTCGAAAGACGGCCGCACACTATTCTTTGTCAGTGACCGTCCGGGCGGACAGGGCGGCAAGGACATCTACCGCTCGCTCATCGATAAAAACGGCAACTGGGGCACACCAGTGGCACTGTCGTACATCATCAACTCGCCGTTCGACGAAGAAGCAGCCTTCCTGGCCGACGACGATGTGACACTCTTCTTCGCATCAGAAGCACACTCAACAATGGGCGGCTTCGATATCTTCAAGAGCGTGGTAGACAACAATGGCAATTGGTCGGACCCGCAGAACCTTGGCTACCCCATCAGCACACAGTTCGACGATGTGTTCTTCAACCCAGTGGGCGATGGAACAGTGGGCTATATGGACCGTGTACCAGAAGACGGCGGAACGAAAGAGATGCGCAGGATTTCACCACCTGTACAGCCTACCTACAACGAGCCGGCACCTGTGATTGCCGAGACTTACACCCCGGCCGAGCCTGAAACCCCAACCGAAACCTACACACCGGAACCTGAGCCGGTTGTCGAGACCTACACTCCAACCTACCCAAGTGAGTATCATCTGACTGGTAAACTGGCTCTGCAGGACAACAAGGAAATCAACAGTTCGTTCTACCTTCATGTGGCTGACGCCAATGGACAGGTTATTGCGGCCCTAAGCCCCAATGCAGCCACCGGACAGTTTGCCACTGTCATCAAGCCGGGCAGCTACAAAATCACAGCCTACGGCGATGGCTACGAACCGGCTGATGCCTACATCTACATCTCGGAATACGAACTCAACCCCGAAGTGCAAGCCGCTATTACAATGGTGCCAATTGCTGTCAGCACAGGCGAGTACTACTCTATCAAGAGCATCTTGTTCGATGACAACAGCGCCAGACTGAACCGCGACGCGCAAATCGAAGTCGAGCGCATTGCAACTCTTATGCAAGCCAATCCCGACCTTAAACTCGAAGTGACTGGCAACACCGACGACCTTGGCACCGACGAATACAACCAGCGCCTGTCGATAATGCGCGCACGCGAAGTGGTCAACTATCTGGCAAAGAAAGGAATATCAGAAAGCCGCCTTGTGGCTAAAGGCTTGGGCAAAACCAACTTCATTGCCATCAACCAGAACGCCGACGGCAGCGACAATCCTGAAGGCCGCGCTCTCAACCGCCGAGTTGATATGAACGTGCTCAACCCTACCAACGCCAATATCACCGTTGAAGGAATCTACGTTCCCGACGAGCTCAAATATCGCAAACTTCTCACCTATACCATCTGGATAACCGAATCGGCCAAACCGCTGGCACCTTCGAAATTCAAGACCATCAACAACGTATGGGTTTTTGAAGCCGACGGCCAGTATATGTACACTGTCGGCTTGTTCTCACATCAAGCACAGGCTTTGCAAATGATGGGTGAGATTGTCGATGCCGGATTCCCTGACGCACGGATTATCAGCAGTCTCGAATATAACCAGTTGATACAAAAGGGCAGCAGTTTCTACAAATCGAAAATGGCCGACCCCGACGACAACACCTACACCATCCAGTTGATGGCCACCAAGCAGCCTGTCGCCAAATCGCGCTTCCGCGGACTGTACGATGTTGAAGAGCACCTTGGCAGCGACGGTCTGTACCGCTACATCTGGGGTGAATTCATCGGCAAGACATCGGCCAAACAGGCTCTCGACGATGTGCTGACAAAAGGTTTCACAGATGCCTTTGTGACCAACGTCGAAAAGTTCCAATAGCAGCAACCGATGCTCGAAAACGACAGCATAGTGTTGAGAGCCGTTGAGCCGGAAGACATCGACTTTCTGTTCCGATGCGAGAATGACACGCAACTGTGGCGCTACGGCTGCACCACAGTGCCATACTCGCGGTTTGCCATCAAGCAGTACATCGCCGATGCGCAGAACGACATCTACACCACCAAACAGCTGCGGCTGATGATTGTCCGAAAAGACTCAAACTCAACCATCGGCGCCATCGACCTGTTCGATTTCGACCCCTTTCATCTGCGGGCTGCAGTGGGAATTGCCGTTCTGGGCGATGAAAACCAACGACACGGTTTTGCCACTCAAAGTCTTCAACTTTTAATCGGATATTGCTTTGATTTTCTGCACCTTCATCAGTTATACTGCTCTGTCGCTGCCGACAACGCCGCAAGTCTTCGGGTCTTCGAAAAAGCCGGATTCACACAATGCGGCCAGCGCAAAGAGTGGCTCAAATCGGCCAACGGCTATATTGATGAGATTGAAATGCAACTGATTGATTCGCGCAAAGCGTAATGAATCAGAACCTTACCCGTTACTCTTTTTAATCTTCTAGAGCGTGCCCGTGCTGTCGGCTGCAGCAGAATTATCGGCATCTTCAAAATCGTCGTTGGCGGCATTTTCCGACGGATAAAGAATGTCAAGTATGCGGTTGATTCCCACACCGTTGCGATTGTTGTTCCGCAATATGACAATGGTGGCGCTGTCTTGCGGAATCCGCACCAGCGATGTCTTGAAGCCGTGCCACCAGCCGC
This sequence comes from Salinivirgaceae bacterium, assembly GCA_017557785.1. GTDB lineage: Bacteria > Bacteroidota > Bacteroidia > Bacteroidales > SZUA-534 > RUG13583. Next base: position 24,621 of record JAFYYA010000058.1, on the reverse strand, counting down.
TGTGGAAGTGGATTGGAATCTCGCTGTTGCCGAATTTGCCTATGCGCCAGCCGTAGCCGTAGTTTGAACGCGCTTTGGGGCGCTTGCCCATCGGCTGAAAGGCCAGTTGCAGCGTGTCAGGATTGATGATTCTGCCCGAATAGAGCCCTTGGTCCCAGCGGAACAGGTCGGCAGTGGTAGAATAGATGCCCTTGTCGCCCAGGAAATGGTCGAGATAGTTGTCATCGGCAGGCGTGCGGCCACGTGCATAGCCGGTAGCGTGCGGCGGGTAACTGACGCTTTTCATTGCACGGTAGGCGAACGTGTGCGTCATTCCCAATGGCTTGAAAATATTCTCTTCCAGATAGTTCTCGAATTTCAGCCCCGAAACGGCTTCAACCACGGCAGCCAGCACGGCGTAACCAGTGTTGCTATACTGAAAGCGGCGGTTTGGCAAGTAATAGCGCCCGGCGTTGGCTTCAATCAGTTCGGCCACAATCTGTTGGTTGCTAAAATAGGGGTCGTCGAGCATTCGCTTGCGGTCGCACAGGTAGTGATAGTTTGGCAACCCTGAGCGATGCACCAACAGTTGATGAATGGTGATATCGGGATAAGGGAAGCCCGGCAGATATTTGACTGCACTGTCGGTCAGGCGCAGTTTGCCACGCTCGTAGAGTTGCAAGATGGCCACTGCTGTGAACTGTTTCGAAACAGACGCCAACTGAAAAGCGGTTGTGTCGGTAATAGGTTCGCGTTCACGAATATTGGCCAATCCGCAGCAGCGCTGGTACAAAATGCTATCTTTCTGTCCAACAAGCACGGCGCCACTGAAATTGCCGTTTTGGCAGAGTTTGCCAATCAGTGTGTCGATGGCGGCAATCTGCTCATCGGTATAAGTGAACTTCGTGGCTCTCTTCGGCTGCTCAACAATGGCTGTTTCTGTCGATTCTGTGCAACTTTGACGGCTTCCGACATGGCACACAACCACCATTGCCGCCGCAGCCACCAGCATCGGCCAAACTTGTTTTATGCAGTTTGTAATCATCGCTTTTTGTTGTGGTTGCAAAGATAAGTTTCTAACCGATTTAATCGGAAAGGTTTTGGGCGAATCATTTTTTAAGTTGAAACGATGCTAACAATTTGTTTGCGTTTTCAGTTAGCGTTTGTGTTTACGTTTTCGTTTTTCCCTTTGCGTTTGCGTTAATCATTTGTATCTTGCAACAACAAAATCACATTGTTGTGGGGAAACACAGATTCATAATTCTTGCGGTTTTGCTGGCTACGGCGGTGACAGCGGGCGCACAGGACGGCAATTTTGAAGCAATGGCCAACGCGTCGGTTATGCAGAACGGTCTCTGGTCGGTGAACAACAATCAGGCTGGATTGGCTGATTTGCAAAAGTTTGCCGTCGGCATCAATTACCAAAACCGTTTCCAACTGGCCGAGACAAGCACAAAGTCGGTGGCGGCGGCGTTGCACACTCGCACAGGCAATTTTGCCTTGAGTTTCAACAGGTTCGGCTATTCTCAATATTCCGAAAACAGTTTCGGATTAGCCTATGCGCGGCAGTTTGGCGAGCGAGTGTCGGCGGGTTTGCAGTTCGATTATCTCAACATCAACCAACCGTCGGCTTACGGCAACAATGGTGTTTTTCTGTTTGAAGTGGGCTTGCAAGCAAAACCTATTGATAATATGCAAGTTGGCGTGCACGTTTTCAACCCTACTCGAGCCAAAATGGCCGAATACGAAGACGAGCGTGTGAACACTTCGTTCCGCTTCGGTGTCAACTATTTCTTCTCGGACATTGTGCAGCTTGCCGCCGAAGTTGAAAAGACAATGCAGACCGACTTGCGCTGCAAAGTTGGACTTGAATATCAGTTAATCAGCAACTTATATCTGCGGACAGGCTTTCGTTCAAAGCCGAATGAGTTCTGCTTTGGCGCAGGCTACACCTTCAAAGGCTTGACGTTCGACTTCGCATTCTCGACGCACCAATACCTGCCAATGTCAACACAAGTTTCATTAAAATACTCATTATGAGCGCGTTGTTTGAGTTCTGGCCTTTCGTCGGGAAAGTGTTGCTGACCACCCTTTTCCAACTGCTCTCGATTTTCGGGGTATTCTTTGTTTTTGGGCTGATACTCTATCTATTAGCGCGATATACTCGGCGGCTTTTTGTCAACATTTTGGGCGAAAAATCCGACATCTACTTCACCGGTTGGATAGGTACGCCGGTGCACGAGTTGGGGCACGCCCTGCTTTGCATCCCTTTTCTGCACAGAATCACAGAGATAAAACTTTATTCGCCCAACGGCGAAGACGGCACTTTGGGCTACGTCAACCACGCCTACAACCCGCACAACCCGTGGGCGCAAATCGGAAATTTCTTCATCGCTTTGGGGCCGATTCTGTTTGGCTCGTTGATTATCTATCTGTTAGTCAGGTTTTTACTGCCGAATAATCAGGCATTGCTGACGGCGCTTCACGGGTCAACGGCAAGTTTCACATCGCTGTCGGGATTTATGTCGCTGATGGTGAGTGTTTTCGCATCGTCGTCCGATATGATTTACGCGCTTTTCACCGGCGGACACCTGCACCAATGGCAGTTTTGGGTGTTTCTCTACCTTGCCATCTGCATTTCGGCGCATATGGAATTGAGTCCGCCCGACCTCAAAGGCTTGGGGTCGGGACTGATTGCAATAATCATCATTCTGCTGATAATCAACATTGTATTGATTCTTTTGAATGTCGATGCGATGGTGATTGGCACGGCTGTGGGCCGATGGACTAGCCTCACAACCGGAATCTTCACGTTGGCAGTCGCCATTTCAGCAATGACCTGCCTTGCAAGTTTCATCATCTTGAATATCATATCGCTGATAATCAATAAGAAAATTTTTATCTGATGCTCCGGGTTGTTTTTGCATCGATGTTTCTTCTTGCTGCCGTCGGGCTCTATGCCCAAACCGATGGTGATGGTCGGCAGACGGTTGAGACATTGATGGAAAATCTGTCGGATGAACTCGATGAAGATGCTGATTTAGAGCAGATTGCCGAAGATTTGGAATATTTTGCGCAGAACCCCATCAATTTGAATTCGGCCACGGCTGAAGACCTTGCCAAACTGCATTTCCTAAATGAGTTTCAGATTGCAAGCCTAACCGACTATGTGCGCCGCAACGGCCCGATGCTCACTCTCTACGAGTTGGCGATGGTTGACGGCTTCGACCAAACCGATATTTTTCGCCTTCTGCCGTTTGTCAGGTTGGGCGATGCCGATGCACAGTCGGGATTCAGCGTAAAACGGGCGCTTGCTCGCGGAAAAAACGAACTTTTCAGCCGTGTGACAAAAGTTGCCGAGCAGATGGACGGGTTTGCCGATGTGTCTGATTCTGTGCGGAATGCATCGCCCGAAAAATATTATCCGGGCAACGATTTGAAAATATTCAGCCGCTATTCGTTCAACTACAACCGCCAACTGATGGCTGGCGTGACGGCCGAAAAAGATGCTGGCGAGCAGTTTTTCCGCGGCCATCAGCGCAAAGGATTCGACTACTATTCGGCCTACATCGCCGTGAGCGACATCGGCCCCATTGAAACTCTCATTGTGGGCGATTTTCACGCGCGGTTCGGGCAGGGTTTGGTGGCTTGGTCGGGAATGTCGACGGGCAAATCGGCTTTTGTGATGGACATCCGCAAAAAGGGCACGGGCATCCGCAAATACTCGTCGGCTGACGAGAACCTTTTCTACCGCGGCGTGGCCACTACGCTAAAATTCAGCGACTTGCAATTCACAGCCTTCGGGTCACACAAGAAGATTGACGCCACGCTTACCGAACAAGATTCGACCGATGCAGGCGAAGGTGGATTTACGGCTTTTGGAACTTTGGGACTGCACGCCACGCCCAAGCAGATTGAGAAAGAAGATGCTGTAACAGAGAGTGTTTGGGGCACAAATATCAACTTCAACCGCAACAATTTCCGCATTGGCGCTACGGCGTTGGGCTATCAGTTCGACAAGGATTTTGTGAAGAAGCCGCAGCCGCTTTACAAGTTCGATTTTGACGGCCGTAAAAACTTGAATGTCAGCATTGACGCACAATATTCGTTTAGCGCGCTATACCTTTTTGGCGAGTACGCGATGTCGGCTAACGGCGGACGCGCGGCGGTTGTGGGTTCGCTGATGAGCCTTGCGCCTGGTTTGCGAGCATCGGTTTTGTACCGCAACTATTCGCGTGATTATCAGGCACGTTACGCGGGCGGCTTTGCCGAAGGTGGAAAAACGCAGAACGAAGAAGGATTCTTTTTCGGCGTTGAAGCCACACCCATAAAACGTTGGAAATTATCGGCTTACTACGATATTTACCGCTTCCCGTGGCTGCGGAACGGTCTGAACGCCCCATCACGCGGAAATGATTTTTTGGCGCAAGCCGATTTTGCGGCAACCCGCTCGACATCAATGAGTTGGAAATTCAAAATAGAGACTTGCGAAAAATCAATTGCTGCCGACAGCACAGGCCTTCAGCAACTTGCCGACGTCAGCCGATGGACAGCGCGCTATCATCTGAATTACGCCGTCAATCAGCGCTGGACACTCAAGAGCCGCATTGAATTGTCGGGCTATAAGAGCGGCAGTTCGGCCACCGAGAAGGGTTGCCTGCTCTATCAGGACGTTATCTGCACGCCGTTCCGCTACCCGCTGTCGTTTGCTTTCCGTTACGCCATCTTCGAAACCGACAGTTACAACACCCGTATGAGTGCTTACGAGAACGATGTGCTCTACGCCTATTCAATCCCGATGATGTATGGCCGCGGCACGCGCACATATCTGCTAATAACTTGGCAGCCAATCGATAATCTCTCTGTTTGGGCACGTGCTTCGCGCACATCATACGCCGACCGCAACACCATCGGCACATCGCCCAATATGATTGACGCAAACCACAAAACTGAGTTTAAGTTGCAGGTTAGGTGGAAGTTTTGATGGGAAAACACATGAGTTTTAAAGGTTTTAAGCCGCATTTGTAAAAATCCACCCCGGAAATTTGCATTTCTGCATCTAATTGCTTAATATTGTTTCGATTACAACGAATCGGGGCAAACTATCATGAGCATAAATGGATTTCTCGACAAAAATCCATTCGTAAGGATTGTTATCCCTTATGCTTTGGGTATTATTTCTCATTACTATTTGCACACCATTGACATTGTGTGCGTTACCGTTGTGTGTCTGCTGTTGGCAATTGCCGTATTCTTTTACCGAAAACATCTTTCAATGCGTTTCGGATGGCTGACGGGGCTGACGCTTTTTGTGACCATCGGGGCGATGGGATTCGCGAGTGCGCAACTTGCCACACCACCGCCTGTTCCGCACGATGCCGGCATACACAAATGCCTTTATCGCGCAAGCGTGACAAGCCACCCGACCGACGGCGGAAAAGCCTACAAGGCCGACCTTAGAATTGAAGCAGTCAACATTCTTGACTCGTGGCATGAGTTCGACGCCAAAATTGTGGCAACCATAATGAAAGACAGCGCCGCACGTTGCCTGAAGGCCGGTCAAACCATCGAATTCTCATCGAAAATCGACTCGCTCGACATGCCCAAAAATCCGTTCGGATTCGACTACTCGCAGTATTTGCAACTGAACGGCGTGCAAGGCAGTATTTTTCTCAATCCGGGCGAATGGAAAACCATCGACGGCAGTGTGCACGGACTGAAGCAGCGGGCGCTCAATGCCCGCCAAACGCTTGTGGGGCTGCTCGAGAAAGCCGGTCTGGAAGGCAACGAACTCGGTCTGGCATCGACGCTTGTGCTGGGCTACAAAAGCAGCATCGACGCCGAAGTGAAGCAATCATATATGAACGCCGGCGCCATGCACGTTCTGGCCGTGTCGGGGATGCATGTGGGCATTGTGTGCGCCGTGCTCGAACTGCTGATGATGGCGCTGGGCGGCAATCTGGCGTTTCGCCTGAAACGCGTGCTCATCATTCTGCTGCTTTGGACTTACGCGTTCATCACCGGTCTGTCGCCTTCGGTGCTGCGGGCTACGGTGATGTTCACCTTTGTTGAGCTGGGACGGCTGATCAGGCGCGAAATGTCGATTTACAACACACTTGCGGCATCGGCCTTTCTGCTGCTCGCCATCAATCCCGATATGCTCTTCAAGGCCGGATTTCAACTGTCATACGCGGCGGTGGTGGGCATTGTGGCACTTCAGCCACGAATAGTCCGGCTCATCAAAATCGACCGCAAACGGCGCATTCTGCGCTATTTCTGGGAACTGACGGCAGTGTCGGTGGCAGCGCAGATTGCCACGCTTCCGTTTTGTCTCTACTACTTCGAGCGGACGCCGGTCTACTTCTGGCTGTCGAACATTATTGTGTCGCCTGGCGCCGCAGTGATGATTGGCCTGACCATGCTGCTGCTTGCGGTGTCGCCTATCAGTGTGGCTGCCAAATGGGTTGGCGTTGCCACTTCGTGGGTGGCCAAATCGATGAACCACTGGGTGACCGTCATCGCCAATCTGCCGGGCTCAACCATCGAGAACACCTACATTTCGGTTTTTCAGTCGCTGGCGGTGGCTGTTGTGATTGTCGGGCTGCTGGTGTGGCTCAGAACGCGCCGCTGCAACTGGCTCATCGGCTCGCTGGCGGCATTTCTGGTTTACATCACGCCATTCAGTCTGAAAGCCCTGCAAAACAGCACGGCGCACGCTCTGTGCGTCTGGTACTCACCGCGCAACGCCATGACACAGTTTGTTGAAGGCAATCGCTCTTACTGGCTTAAAAACAGCATCGGCGACAGCCGACAGGCCGGTCTGATGGTCAAAGGTGCCGACATTTACTGGAAATCGGGCCGCTCGGAAACGGTTGAGCCTGACAATGCTGGCGGCCGCATTATGGCCCGCAATGGATTTTTTGTGTTCGACAGCGTGTGCGGAATGGTTGTGGACGACAAAACCGTCCCGTTCAAAATCAAACAAGCCGACACGCTCGATTTTCTGATTGTCAGCGGTGCGCCCGGAATCCGTGTCAGGCAGATGCCGCGCAACCTGAAGTTCCATAATGTGATTATCGACGGCACCGTGAAACCCTGGATGGCTAAAGAATGGGAACGCTGGTTTGCCGACAGCGAGACACACAACGTCAGGCGGCAGGGCGCTTATATCTGCCGTTTGCAATAATCACGCTATTTTCCAATCGACCTGAAATCGGGCCAACCGTTCTTCTTTTCACGGATTTTGAATGTGAAACTGGCCGTGATAAACTGATACTGGTCGTACCATTTGCCGAAAATCCACGGCTTTGTCGGGGTGGTTTCAACGTTACCGTCGCAGTTGTCAATGTTGTCATTGATGGCCAATCGCAATCCTGCTTCTAATCCGAAACTGACGCTGCGGTTGATGCGCAGTTTAGTGCCAATTCCGCCCATCAGCACGGGGGCAACGTTCGAAAATTTCTCGCTCTGACGGCCGTCCTTATTGTCCCAACTGAACCGTCCGGTGCTGAACAAACCGCCTGCACCAACAAACAAGTACGACGGCGCTATTGTGGCGCGTTTCATTATCGGACGGCCAACTTTCTTGTAGGTGAACCGACGTTTCTTATCCTTGATGAAATACCAATCGTAGCGCAGCGATAGTTCGACAAAATATGATTTGAATCCGATGCCGTTGCGGTAGTAGAACTTGTCGATGTTCTTCTCAACTTCTTCAGCCCTGAGTTGCCCGAAAAACATCTGTGCACCTATGCTCTGCGTGCTTGATATAAGACAGTTGCATTCATCGCGGCGAGTCAGGTTGTACTTCATCCCCACATTGCCCACAACACCGATGGTCTGCGGAATAACCCATACGTATTTCGACGCATCGCGCGGCGAGCAGATATCGCCCATGAAATTGTCGAGACCAACACCGAGTTGCAACTCATAGCGTTGGAAACGGCGGTTTATGGCGTCGGCGCTTTTTGGCACAAGAAGAGTTGCTGCGATTGTAAATGCAATCGCACCAAACACCCCAATATGTGTCTGTCTAAGTGCCATATTCCATTTAATATCACCCTAAATATACGCAAAAACCTGAATATTGGCACATTATGGGGCTGTTTATCCGTCAAAATGCGTTTTGTTTCGTCAAACAGCAGTTTTGTTTTGGGGAAAATAGCGCACGGCAGAACAAAAAAAGGCGGCCTTTCGGGGCCGCCCTTTGGGTGTTTCTATCCAAAACTGATTATTTGTCCAATTTTGGTGCCTCAACCGGGCAAACACTTGCGCATGTTCCACACTCTGTGCATTTCTCAGGGTCGATAACATAGATATCGCCTTCTGAAATAGCCTCAACCGGGCATTCGCTCATGCAAGTGCCGCAAGCCAAGCAATCTTCTGAAATTTTGTAAGCCATAATTTTAATTTTTAAAGTCGGTGTAAATATAAGTTATCTTCTAAAAACATCACCAATAAACTTTATTTTGCCTTTCGGCGATGTTTATTGTTGATTTTCAATTATTTCTGTTCGGCAATTATTGTCTTGCGTCCGACAACTTTCTGTCCGAGAGCCACTTTAACATCGTAATCGAGCGGCAAGAGAATATCGACACGCGAGCCAAAGCGGATGAAACCCATCTCGTCGCCTGCTACACAAGCGTCGTCTTCCTTTACGTAGGTGAGTATGCGGCGCGCAACGGCACCTGCAACCTGCTTCACCATCACAGGCTCGCCTTTGGCGCGGTTCACAACCACTGCCGTGTGCTCGTTCAAGTCAGATGATTTTGGGGTGATGGCGCGGGTGAATTTGCCGTCGAAATGAATCACCTGCTTCACTGTGCCGCTCACCGGAATCCAGTTGATGTGCACATTCCAGCACGACATGAAAATCGATACTTGAATGCGCTTGCCCATCACAATGCTCTGCTCGTCAATCTCTTCGATGGCAACAATAACGCCGTCGGCAGGACACAAAACCTGACTGTCGGTCAGTTGTGGCTGCTTGCGGTTGGGGCAGCGGAAGAAGCGCAGTACAAAAAGAAGCACCAAGCCTGATATGGTTGCCGATATATACAAGGCCAGACCAATCCGTCCGAAGAAATACACTATTGCATTTATTACCAATAAAATGGCTAATGCTTTCAGTATGACCGGATAACCGGCGCGATGAATTTTCATAACTATCAGAATCGATTACGAAACGAGCCGCAAATATGCAAAAATTACGGGGATTGCCAAAATGATGCTATCGAAACGATCGAGAATGCCGCCGTGGCCCGGCAGAATATTGCTCGAATCCTTGATGCCGATGGTGCGCTTGAGTTGCGATTCGGTTAGGTCGCCAAGCGTGCCGAAAACAACGGTGAGCAGCGCTACTATAATCCACTGCAAAGTGTCGAGCACGGGGAAGAACCGCGCCAGAAGCAGCGATGCGCCAACGGCTGCCAGTGCCCCGCCAATGAAGCCTTCCCATGTCTTTTTGGGCGAAATGCGCTCAAACATCTTGTGTCGCCCGATGGTAACGCCAAAACAGTAGGCGCCCGTATCGTTCACCCAGATGATGATGAACATGCCCAGCACCAAAATACTCTGATATTCGCCCGTGTGGAATGCTATCGGGCTTATGAGCGCAAACGGCAGAGCAATGTAAACCAGGCCGTAGAAAGTGTATGCGATGGTTGTAATCGGATTATCGAAATGACCAAACAGCACAATAATGAAAACAGGCGTGAACAAAATCGCCAAAATCAGCATCAGTTGGCTGCTGACAAGGCCCGCACTCGTCAGGAAACTCAGAGCAAAAGCAACAAGTCCGGCTGCTGTGCCATAGACAGCAAGCGGCTTGTATCCGCCCAGACGGCCGATTCGGTAGAATTCCCACAAGGCAAGCACGTCAATCACGGCAAAAAGCGCCGCAAACGTCCACTCGCTGTATATTATGCCTGAGATGAGCACAACCAGAAAAACGATTCCTGTTATCAGCCGCTGCCAAAAATTACTCATTATCAATGCTTTTAATGATTGTTTCCGCTTGCTCGACCTGCTCGGGCGAAACGTAGACATGAACATCGCCAAACAGGTACGATGAGTCCTGAGTGTTCATCACAACAGGCTCAAGACCAGCCGTTTCCAAAAGCCCACGAACCATTTCGGCTTCGTAGGTCTTTTTTGTCGAAAACACTATTTGCCAATCTTTTTCCATTATTCCGCGCTGTTTTCAGTTTTCTCGTTATCAGACTCAACGGCGTTGTTTTCAACGGGTTGCGCGCTATCGGTCTGCTCTGCGGCTTTCTGCTGATGCTCATAGTAAGGCGTCTTGCCATTTGGGCGTGGGCCGAGAATCTTCTCAAGATCTTCGGCAAACAGCACTTCGCGCTCAAGCAGCAGGTTGGCCAGTTGGTGGTGCTGGTCTTCGTATTTGGTCAGCACTTCCTTTGCTTTCGAGTATGCTTCGTCGATGATGCGCTTTGTCTCTTCGTCGATGGTGCGGGCCGTCTCTTCGCTGTATGGTTTGGCGAATGAGTATTCCGACTGACCCGACGAGTCGTAGTACGACAGATTGCCCACTTTGGGGCTCATGCCGTAGTAGCAGACCATCGCGTAAGCGTGTTTGGTGGTGCGCTCAAGGTCGTTGAGAGCGCCTGTTGATATGCGGCCGAAGAAGAGTTCTTCAGCAGCACGACCACCAAGCAAGGCTGCCATCTCTTCCATAAGTTGCTCTTTGGTGGTGAGTTGGCGCTCTTCGGGCAGATACCATGCGGCACCCAGAGCCTGACCGCGCGGCACAATCGTCACCTTGATGAGCGGATTGGCATGTTCGAGCATCCAACTTACAGTGGCGTGACCTGCTTCGTGATAGGCGATGGTCTTCTTCTCTTCGGCCGAGATTATCTTGTTCTTCTTCTCGAGTCCGCCCACAATGCGGTCGATGGCATCGAGAAAATCTTGTTTTTCAACTTTCTGCTTGTCGTGACGGGCTGCGATGAGCGCGGCTTCGTTGCAGACGTTGGCAATGTCGGCACCCGAGAAGCCCGGCGTCTGCTTTGCAAGCGATTCTGCTGTGACGTCAGATGCCAGTTTGGTGAGCGGGCGCAGGTGCACTTTGAAGATGTCGGTGCGCTCGTTCAGATCGGGCAGTTCAACGTGAATCTGACGGTCGAAGCGGCCAGCACGCATAAGGGCACGGTCGAGAATGTCGGCGCGGTTGGTGGCTGCCAGAATGATGACACCGCTGTTGGTGCCGAAGCCGTCCATCTCGGTAAGCAACTGATTAAGAGTGTTTTCGCGCTCATCGTTGGCGCCCCAGTTGGGGTTCTTTCCACGGGCGCGGCCAATGGCATCAATCTCATCAATGAAGATGATACAAGGCGCTTTCTCTTTGGCCTGCTTGAACAGGTCGCGCACACGCGATGCGCCAACGCCCACAAACATTTCAACAAAATCGGAACCCGACAGCGAGAAGAACGGCACGTGCGCTTCGCCGGCCACGGCTTTGGCCAGCAATGTCTTGCCTGTTCCCGGGGGGCCTACAAGCAGTGCGCCCTTTGGAATCTTACCGCCAAGTTGCGTATATTTTTGCGGATTCTTCAGAAAATCAACAATTTCCTTAATCTCAACCTTTGCTTCTTCAAGCCCGGCCACATCTTTGAAATCGACCTTGATTTCCGATGTGTCCTTGTCGAACATCTTGGCGCGCGACTTGCCAATGTTGAAAATCTGACCACCAGCGCCGCCAGCACCACCAGCCATCCGGCGGAAAATGAAAATCCAGACACCAATCAGCAGCAACGGAAATATTATCCAGTTGAAGATGGTGTTCATGTTGTTTTGGCGAGTCTCGTAACTAACGGGCACCTGCTCGTTGGGGGCGTAGTCTTTGGTCGCGTCTTCGAGTTTCTTCTCGAACATCTCAACCGAGCCTATCGTGAAAAAATACTGCGGACTGTAGGCGCCCGGCTTTTGCTTTGCGGCATCGGCGTAGCGCGCTTCGTTCAGTTTTTCAGGTTTGATGAAAACTTCGGCCTTCTCTTTGTTGACAACCACAATGCGGCTGACATCGTGGTTGCTAAGCATCTCATTCTCAAACCGTGGCCATTGAATCTCGATTGTCTCGCCACCCATTGGCGACATGAACATGAAGCCCAACAGCACAATGGCAATAATGCCGTAAATCCAATTCATGTTGAATTTGGGCGTCTTCTTGCCAAGCGGTTGGAAATCGGGTTGTTTTCCCTGCTTTTTAGGCTCTTCCTGCGCGGTTTGTTTTTCTTCTTTAACTTCGTTATCCATAGCGGGTTAGTCTTCGTTTTCAATAATTTCTTTTTTGGCGTCGGCCCATAGGTCTTCGATGTTGTAGAAATGACGGATTTCTTCTTGGAAGATGTGCACCACAATGTCGCCGTAGTCCATCAGAATCCACTGCGCATTCTGCTGACCTTCAACGTGAAGCGGATGCTCGCCCGTCTCGGTACGCGAGAAACGCTCAACATGGTCGGCCAGCGCATCGACCTGCGAACTCGAATGTCCATGACAGATAATGTAGTAATCGGCGATAGCCTGCTCTGTCGCTGTCAGGTCTATCACAACAATGTCGCGGCCTTTTTTCTGCTTAATTGCTTCAACAATAGCATCTTTAAGACCTAAATCGTGCTTTGTTTTTGCCATTCAAAATCAAATAAGACTGCAAATGTAAATTTTTATGGCGAATGCTAATAATGTTTGGAAAGGTTTGTTTGTTCCATTTAGAAACGATTTGCCAAAAAAAATTCCAATGCTATATTTGGCGCATCAACACGCCATTGGAACAATGGAAAGAAAACAGAAACAGATTGTCAGAATTGCGCTTTACGTTTGCGGGCTGGTTATTGCGGTTGCGCTCATCCCGGTCATCATTTTTGCGTATCTCTACGTAACGGCCGATTTCAAAAAACCGGTTGGTTTTGAGCCGGTTGACAGGCAGGTTACCCGTATCGGCGACAGCCTGCGAGCCTACGACTCTGACACTCTGCGACTGAGCAGCAGCGGTCTTTGGGAAATGCGCATCGGCGGAAGCCCTTTTGAACGCGGCGAAGCCTACGGCAAACTCACGCAAGACCTTCTGTATCAGCAGGAACAGATTTTTGTGGACCAGATTCGCACGTTTGTGCCGTCGGAATCGTACCTGAAATTCCTGCGCCACCTGACGTTTATGTTCAACCACTCGCTGGGCAAGTACGTCGGTGAAGAGTACCGCGAAGAGATTTACGGCATATCGCTCTCGTGCTCAGACGATTTCAACTTTGTGTGCGAACCTTACGAGCGGCAGATGAACTACCACTCGGCGCACGACATCGGCCACGCAATGCAGGACTATATGCTTGTGGGGTGCAGTTCGTTTGCCGCCTGGGACACATGCAGTGCCACTGGCGACCTTATGGTGGGCCGCAACTTCGATTTCTATATTGGCGATGATTTTGCCCGCACCCGCATTGTGATGTTCTGCTTCCCGACTGACGGCTACCGCTTTGCATCGGTCAGTTGGCCGGGGATGATTGGCGTGATGTCAGGGATGAACGAAAAAGGCCTGACGGTGACCATCAACGCCGCCAAATCGGCCATTCCGACATCGTCGGCCACACCAATATCGATTCTCACGCGCGAGATTCTGCAATATGCGTCAACCATCGACGAAGCGTATGCGATTGCCAGTCGGCGCAAGACGTTTGTGTCGGAATCGATACTGATTGGCTCGGCTGCCGACAGTTGCGCCGCGGTGATTGAAAAATCGCCCGACAAAATTGCACTTCGCACCGCTGACTCGTCATTTATCATTAGTACAAACCATTATCAGTCAGCGGCTTTCGCCGACGACGACCGCAACATCGAGAACATTGCCACATCGGACAGCCCCTACCGCTACGATCGCATCGACCAACTTCTACACCAAAAAATGCCGCTCGACGCAAACGGCGCCGTTTCTATTTTGCGTGACCATAAAGGATTGAACGACAGCATTATCGGCTGGACTAACGAAGCGGCCCTAAACCAGTTCATCGGGCATCACTCGGTGGTTTTCAATGCCAACCGGCTGATTATGTGGGTTTCGACATCACCGTGGCAGGCAGGGCCGTATGTGGCCTACGATTTGGCGGCCATTTTCAACGGTGAGACCACATTCAGCAGTGAAGTCGCCGACCGTCGGCTGACCATTCCCGCCGACCAGACCATCCCTGTTGATGACATTTTCCGCATCAAACGGCTCACTCACGAGTTCAAGGCTGCCATCGCGCAAGCGCAAACCATCGACAGCACTGAACTTTCCGAATTTGAGCAACTCAATCCCGAATTGTTCGCCACGCACGAGATTCTGGGCGATTACCACTTTGCACAATCCGACACCGCTGCAGCGCGCCGCTACTGGAAAACGGCTCTCACAAAAATGATTCCGAAACAGTCGGAACGCGAGCGGATTAAAAAGAAAATCAGTGAATTGGATTAAGACATCGGACTACGGACAACAGACCTTAGTCAAGAAAAAGACCGTCTCGTCATAACCCGCCGTCTGAAGACTGTTGTCGGAAGTCTGTAGTCCAAAACATTTTATAACTTCGCCGCAAAACTTCTGAAACAATGTTTGCAGTTTTCAAAAAAGAGTTGGCCGCCTTTTTTAGTTCTATAATGGGCTATCTGGCAATCCTTATCTTCCTGATAGCCACCGGGTTGTTCCTTTGGGTGATTCCTGGCGGCAACAATGTGCTCGACGGCGGCTATGCCACGCTCGACGGGCTTTTCGGGCTGGCGCCGTGGCTGTTTCTGTTCCTGATTCCAGCCATCTCAATGCGCAGTTTCGCCGAAGAGCGCAAAACGGGCACGCTCGACCTGCTGCAAACACGCCCGCTCACTGAAACACAACTGGTTCTGGGCAAGAATCTGGCATCGCTGGCCATCGCGCTCATCGCCATCGCGCCAACGCTGATATACTTCCTGTCGGTTTACGTGCTGGGCAATCCTGCGGGCAACATCGACACGGGCGGCACGTGGGGCTCTTACATCGGGCTGGTGCTGCTGGCAATGGTCTATGTGAGCATCGGGTGCTTCTGCTCGTCGCTCACTGACAGTCAGGTAGTTGCGTTTCTGCTGGCCATCGTCATCACCTTTGTTTTCTATATGGGGTTCGATGTGGCGGGCGATGCTTTTGGCGGTATCGGTCAGATTATGAGCGCTTTGAGCATCGATGAGCACTACCGCTCAATCAGCCGCGGCGTGGCCGACACCCGCGATTTGGTTTATTTCGTCTGCACGGCGGCCTTCTTTGTGCTGCTCACACAATACAAACTCAAACTCGACAAAAAATAGACGGCTATGCGAAAACAACTCACAATCGAAACGGCCGTCAAGGTGGCCATTCTGCTGATGATTGGCATTCTGTCGTCGTATTTCCACGCGCGCTTCGACCTGACTGCCGACCGCCGCTACTCGCTCTCGAAGCCCACAAAGCAGATGCTTTCGCGGCTCGACGATGAGATTTTCTTCCGCGTTTATCTCGATGGCGACCTGCCTGCTGGATTCCAGCGCCTTCAGAACTCGGTGCGCGAGATGCTCGACGAGTTCCGCGCCTATGGTGGCGAGAACATCCAGTATGAGTTCATCGACCCTGCCGAAAACCCCAACCAACAAGGCCGCGAGCGCGTCTTCCGCGAACTTTACGAGAAGGGGCTCGACCCCACCAATCTGCAAATCAAGGAAAAAGACGGCAGCACGGCACAGAAACTCATCTTCCCTGGCATCATTGTGTCGTACGCTGGGCGCGATGTGGCGGTCAACATCTTGAAAAATCACGTTTCGGCATCGGCCGAAGCCAATCTGCAGACATCGATTCAATCGCTTGAATACGACCTGACGTTTGCTATCAACCAACTGCTCACGCCCGAAGCGCCCGTCATCGGCTTCCTGCGCGGCCACGGCGAACTCACGCCCGAGCAGATGGAAGATATGGCCTACACGCTCGGCAAATTCTACACTCTGCGCCAGGTTGACGCCGCGCCCGAACTGGTGAGCACCGACTCGGCTGGGCGGCTCACCTACCGCGCCCTCGTGGTTGCGCAGCCGCTTTCGCGATTCAGCGATGCCGAAAAATTTATGATTGACCAGTATGTGATGGCTGGCGGCCGCGTGCTCTGGCTCATCGACAACACCACAGCCAGCATCGACAGCCTGTCGCACGGGCGCGAAGTGCAGGCAATGCAGTTGGACCTGAATCTCGACGACCTGCTCTTCAACTACGGCGTGCGCATCAATGCCAATCTGATTCAGGATATGCAGTGCGCCGTCGTCCCTGTCAACACCGCCCTGGTGGGGCAGCCGCCGCAGTTTGCGCCAGCGCCGTGGGTTTTCTCGCCCATCATCACGCCTGCTGGCAACCATCCGCTCACGAAGAATCTGGATATGATTCGCATCGATTTTGCAAGTTCAATCGACACCGTCGGGCGCGATGCGAACGTTGTGAAAACCATTTTGCTGGCCGCGTCGGACAACTGCCGCGTGGTTCCGCTTCCTGCGCGTGTCGATTTGTCGATAATCGGTGAACGTATTGCGCCTGAAGCATTTACGCACTCGGGGCTGGCCGTTGGCGTGCTGCTCGAAGGTGAGTTCCGCAGCGCTTTCGCGAATCGTCCGCTGCAGATTGATGGCTTCAGCCGTCAGCAGTTCCGCCGTGAGAGCGAGCCGACGCGTATGATTGTGATTTCTGACGGCGACATCATCCGCCAGCAGTTCCGCCAGAACGGCGACCAGCGCGAGCCACTGCCGCTCGGCTACGACCGCTACACACGCCAAACATTTGGCAATAAGGAATTTCTGCTCAACGCCGTTAACTATCTTTGCGGATTCGACGAGTTGATGGAAAGCCGCTCGAAAGAGTTCAAACTGCGAATGTTGAACCGCGCCAAAATTACCGAACAGCGCACCTCTTGGCAGATGCTGAATGTTGCAGTTCCAGTTTTAATAATTGTGGCTTTCGGATTCATATTCAACGCATTAAGAAAACGCCGCTACCAATGATTACAAAAAACGCTCGGTTGCTGATTGCGTTTGCCGTGCTTCTGGCGGCAACGCTAGCAGTGGTTTTTAGCAATCGCAAATCGACTTTCGATGGGCGCGAAGAGCGATTGATGATTAAAGATACGACCGTCGTCGCACTTGTTTCAATCTCTCACATAGACAACGGCGTTGAATTGCAACGCGCTGATGGCCAGTGGCTTGTTGATGGTCAGACGCCCGCCCGCACCGACCTTGTGCCCGTTCTGCTGAAAGCCGTGCACGACATCAGCATTACAAAGCCCGTAGCCAAATCTGACGCGAAGAAAATGGCGGCTGAAATGGAAAAAAGCGGCTACACAATTCTAATCAAAAGTCGACGGAAAACACTGGCGCACTACAAGTTACTGTTTGCCGCCAACGGTGAGTGCTATGCTCAAGCCGATGGTTCTGACCGTGTGTTTGCCGTGGAAGTGCCAGGCTACAACAGGTTTATGTCGGTTTTGCGCCTGTCAACCCCTGCCGACTGGAAGAGCCGCACCGTTTTTGCCGTCAAACCCGACCGCGTGCGGCAGATTATCTTCAACAGCACTTCTAAACCAGATAATTCATTCATTATCAAACATAAAGGCCACCAAAGTGAGATTTTCTCGTACCCCGTCGGCCTGAAAATCACCGATGCCGACGCTGAAAAACTGGAACGTTACGTGGCGCAGTTCACCCGTAAGGATTTTGCTGATTACGTACAACTTCCGCAGTCGCAAATCGACTCGATAACAGCCACGCAGCCGATGTACTCGCTGTCAGTCACCACCGACGACGGCCGCGAAGTGTGGTACAAGGCTTTTGAGCGCCGCCTTCCGCAATCCGCCACCCCCGACCCCGACAATTTCTACCTGCTCTTGAGCAGCGGCGACTTTGTGATGGCAAAATACTACGATTTTGACGCGGTGGTGAAGAGTTTGGGGTATTTTAGTAGGTAAATCTGCTAAACTATTACTTTCAATAACTCAGTATTAAATCCTAATAATCAAAGTCTTCATTCATTCCTTCCTTCGGAACGTAATATTCTTTGACCACTTCGGTGCGTTGCGGCAGAATGTTGAACACGAACCCAACCGAACCGCCTAACTCAGTCAGTCGCGATGCCTGAATACCATTAGGTTGTTTTTTGAAAATATTCTGTCCGCCAGCAATTTGCAAGTCGTACCGAACATCGGCGAAAGCCGAAAAACGCTGACCGAAATTGATTCTGAAACCTAATCCGGCCTTGTTGCCGAAATCAATCGAACGAACTTTCTGATTGTACAAATCGTAAGGGTTGTTGGCAATGTAAGCATCAAAATTTCTGGCTGTTTCCTTCTCACTCTGCTTAAAGGCAACATACGGACCCACAACACCATAGATGCGGAACCAACTTCGGCCAAGTTCGAAATGCGTCATCACAGGCACTTCAAGGTAGGTGAGTTCGCGCTTGTATTCAATGCTGTTGTCATCCTTGTCCCTGTCGCGCCAACCTTTTACAGTGTAATTCACTTCAACCTGGATTCCGGCGTTGCTCTTGTCGTTGAAAATGCCGACAATGCCGAAACTGGGCTCATAGAGCGGCACCTGGCTGCCTGTG
Organism: Salinivirgaceae bacterium; assembly: GCA_017557785.1. Taxonomy (GTDB): domain Bacteria; phylum Bacteroidota; class Bacteroidia; order Bacteroidales; family SZUA-534; genus RUG13583. Next base: position 6,020 of record JAFYYA010000058.1, on the reverse strand, counting down.
AGCGCGGGCGGCTCAAAGTGCGCGCCAAACGCACCATATCCGGCTCTCACACCGACCGAGAGTTGCGCGGTGGCTGATACCGCTGAAAACATTGTCAATATTAAAAGTAGGCGTTTCATACTTACGCGCCAAAACTACAAGAAAAATGGCAACCCACGCGCAAAATCTTTTTTCATTGGCTTTTTACGTCGATTTATGGGTGAATATTGTTGCGGATTATGCTGTTTTGCTACTTTAGCACCAATTCAAAACCTTTGCGGCGATGAGAATAAAAACAGGAACGGTGTTGAGATGGGCGGTGGCGGCGCTTTCGCTGGCATTCATAGGCTGGAAGGTCTATGCGCAACTGTCTGATGGCGAGCCGTTTGCCGCATGCCGTCCGGCTGTTGTTCCGCTGTTGGCCGCAGTGGCGCTGATGCCGCTCAACTGGTTGCTCGAAACTCGCAAATGGCAGGCTCTTACTTCTAATCTTCAGCAACTTACATTGTGGCAATCGCTCAAGTCGGTTCTGTCGGGGCTTGCAGTTTCAATGCTCACGCCCAACCGTGTTGGCGATTTTGCCGGGCGCATTGCCTGGCTCAAACCCGAAAACCGCACTGCTGGGGCAATGTCGGCGTTTGTGGGCAGTTGCGCACAGATGATTGCCATTGCTCTGCTGGGAACTTTGGCGTTTTGCATGCAGCCCGTTCTGCCCGATTTCTTAGAGTGGTTCGGCCGTCATTCTGCCTTGACTGCCGCAGTGCTTGTCGTTTTGGCTACTGCCGTATGCGGCGCTTACTTTTTCATTGGCGCATTGGCCACACGGTTCCGCTTCAGTCGCTGGCCGTGGCTCGAACGATTTGTTCAGGCGGCAGGGCAACACACTAAAACTCAACTTGCCGTTGCTCTAATCATATCAATTTGTCGCACAGCCGTTTTTATTTTCCAACTTCACCTGCTGCTTCAAGCAGCAGGTGTTGAATTGACCACCGCCGAAGCATTCTGCTCAATTGCGCTTATGTATTGCTTCGTATCGGTGATTCCGTCGTTCGCTCTTGCCGAATGGGGCGTTCGCGGCTCAATGGCTCTGCTTTTCATTGCGCCCTTGGGCGGACAACCAACACAAATAGTTGCAGCCACCGTGGCTCTGTGGCTTGTGAACGTGGCTATGCCGGCGTCCATAGGCGCCGTAACTACTATGTTTTCACGTCGTTGACGTGGCTCTTGCCGACTGTACGAAAACTTTGTTGCCGAATTTTAACCGGGTCTCGCCGAATTTGAATTTACTGCAACCGAATTTTTATTTGCCACATCGTGTCGGAAAACAGCATTTACATTTGCAACGTTCAATCAGATTGGTCACTAAAAGAACGGCTGTCACATATAACAGCAAAACGGCATCACCACACACCCCCTTGTGATGCTGTTTTTTTTGTGCCTACACAAAAAAAGAGTAATGACGAACCATCATTACTCTTTATGAAAATCATTAATCCTAACTAACCTGACTCAAAGTTCGCCGTTCAGGAACTGCGTGTAGATTTTGGCCTGTTTCTCATACTCGAGCAGGAAGCCGTCGTGGCCGTAGACCGACGCCAGAATACGCAGCACGCTGCCCTTGATGCCCTTGTGGATAATCAACTGGTCCTCAACGGGGAACAGAATGTCGGTGTCGATACCGATAACGAGAGTGTGTGCCGTGATGCGCCCCAGAGCAGCCTGGAAGCCGTCGCGGCCGCGGCCGACGTTGTGCGAGTCGAGCGCCTTCGAGAGCGTGTAGTACGAGTAGGCGTTGAAGCGGTCGGCAAGTTTGTCGCCTTGGTGCTTTTGATACGACACCACGCGGAAGTTGTCCAGTTTGTCCAAGTCGTTGGGGTCCTCAGCCTGCGTGCGGTTGAAAATCTCGCGGTTGCGGTAACTGATGAGCGCCATTGCCCGCGCCGAGCGCATTCCCTGCTCACCGCCGTTCGGATTGTCGGTGTAGAAGGTTTGGTCAGCCTCGATGGCCATACGCTGCGCCTCGTTGAAAGCCGAAACCCACGGTGTGTTCACCGCCGTTGTGGCCACAAAAATGGCGTTCTTGATGAGCGACGGGTTGCTGATGGCCCACTCAATGGCCTGGTGTCCGCCGATTGAGCAGCCAAGAATAATGTATATCGACTTGATTCCAAGATGCTTGCGCAGAATCTCGTGAGCCGCCACCTGGTCGCGGACGGTGATGAGCGGAAAGTCGCGGTAATAGGGCTTGCCTGTCTTAGGATTCACGCTCAGCGGGCCTGTCGAGCCGTAACACGAGCCGATGATGTTGGCGCAGACGATGAAATATTTTGCGGGGTCGAAGAATTTGCCCTCGCCCACCATTCCCGGCCACCAGTCGGCAGGATCGGCATTGGCGGTGTAGGCGTGGCACATCCAGACAACGTTGCTCTGATCGGCGTTCATTGTGCCGTAGGTCACGTATGCAATGTCCAACTCTTCAAGGCGGGCACCGCACTCAAGGTCGAGCCCCTCGCTGTAGTGGTAGAATTTCACGTTTTTGCCGCCGTCGCGCGACAGATATTTTTCTTGAACTATCATTTTTTTGTCAGATTAAAATCGTTTGAAATAATATTGATGCACAGCCGTTCGGTGGCGGTTGCGCGGCACAAGCCAATGTCTTGTGTGTCAGTGGGGAAAATCAGATGCGCACCTGCTGGTGCATCGACGATTTTGTTGAAGCCTCAAAGTAGAAATTGATACGGCTGTCGGTATTCTCTTTCATTTTCAATTTGTTATAATTCCCATCGGGACTATTCCGTCAGGGTTAGGTATTAGCACCTTTCCACTCAGGGAAGGTTGTTAGAACTTCATCGAGCCTAATCTCTCCGTTCTTCGATATAACATTGCGGGCCGTGCCCGTAATTGCGCGGCAAAGATATTGCATTTCCGCAAATTCGCTACGGCATTTTTACTAATTCCGCTTTGATTTCTGGCTGCGAGAAAAGATACTTCCAATCTGATGAGTTGGCGTAGTTGGCTGCCTCGTTGAATCCTTTGGCCACGGCTTCGCGGTAACTTTCAACCATTTTCTGGCGGTCGCCTGTCATCAGGTAGTAGCGGGCATACATCAGATAAACGTCGGTGTTGTCGGGGTCTACCATTTGATAAATCTGCAATTTTTTGAGTGCCTTTTCCTGGCGGTTGTTCAGTATGTCGCTGTTGATGAGCGAGTACGACACCATGCTCAAGTAGGCCATCAAGCGGTGGCTGGTAAGGCTTACTTCTTTATCCTTGCTTGCAATGCTTTTCTCAAAATTGGAAATCTCTTCTTTCCACCAGTCAAGGTCGCGGTTCTCAATCGACCCTATGAACTGGCCACGCAGCGATACTTCCTTCTCGGCCAACTCTTGCAGTTTACGCACCTGGTCGTGATACATTGGGTTGTTGCGCAGATTGTTAAGGAATGCCGTCAGGCGGATATCGTTATCAATATCACCAAACCATCCCTGTATACGGCCAATCAGTTCCGAGCCTTTCACATATTCGCCCAGAGCCATGCTGTTGTTGGCCGAGTCGCTTAAAGCGCTGTAAACCGATTTAAGCCAATCGCGGTCAGCCGGTGCGAAACCGGTGCGCATGGCGTTTATTTCCAAAGCCTTGAAAGCGTTTTCATATTCGCCGGCTGCCGGCCACTCATGCTTGCCGTCGAAAACTAAAGATGTGAACGGAATGTCCATCTTGCTGAAAGCGGCCAGAGTCTGCTGCATGTCAAGGTAGTTGAAGTCTTTGTTGCCGACCATTCCCACAAAGCAGAAAGTCGAGTCGGGTTTGATGTGTGGCAGAATGCTTCCACCGCAAGCCACAACACCCTTGATTTCGGGGATGTTAAGGCCGTACATCATTGCAAGTTTCGCACCGCCCGAAAATCCCGACAGATAGATGCGGTTGGGATCCGACGGATATTGGTTTTCAATTTCGTTAATCAGCGCCAGCACAATCTTTTCGGTCTCTGAAGCCGACTGACCGTTGTGCAAGTCGTTGCTGCCAATGAGTATGTATTTGTATTCCGAAGCCAATTTTGCGTAAGCCTCAACCGGCTTCTCACCCTGTGAGTGCGGATCGAAGAAAACAATGGTGGGCAGATTCTTCTGACTTGTCTGCGGCATATAGAGTGTGTAGTGAACCGATGTGTCGGCAACACACGAACGTGATTCAATGTTTGCTTTGAACGTATCGCCAGTGTTCTTGTTGCATGAAGCAAAAATGCTGACTGACAACATAATGGCGAAAACTGCTATTTTGTTAGTTCTTCTCATTTTCCAAATACATTTTGACGCGCCAAATGTAGCAAAATATTACATCTACATTCCAAACACCGATGTATTGAATTATTGAATCGATAAATTGGTGCTGACGGGCTTCGGCCGTTACACAATAACCGACAGTTTTTTTGGTGACGACACCGATTATTCATTATTCAACTTATCCACTTATATTTGCGGACAATTTTTCCCAAATGAGAGTATTGCTGCTTTTCGGAATCCTGTTTGCAAACCTTGCCGCACCGGCGCAGTCGTCGGCCGACGACGATATGAAACGGCTGGTGAACTACTGGCGGATGACCGAGAAGAACAAGGCCACTTTCCGGAAACAACACGAGACCCGCACCACCCGATGGGCCGAAGACGGCATCCCGGCCAACTTCCGCATTCCGGCCGAACTCATCAGTTTTCGCAACGGCACAACCCGCTACTACGCTCTCTACAACGCCAAATATAAGATGGGCATCGGCTACGTGCCATCCGACCTAGTGTCGCTCTACGAGCAGGAAGCCTGGCGCGCCTACAAGAAATACGGCATCAACGCACCGGCGTTGAGCATTGTGCTGGCGCAGCAGTTCACCGAGTCGGCCTTCAACCCTTACATCAAGGGCGACAAAGGCCAGAGCATCGGACTGCCGCAACTCTACTACAAAACCGCCCGAATGCTCTACCGCACCGACCGCGACACGTGGAAACCTTTCTTCGCCTTCAACCGCAACGGCGAGCACTATTTCCTCAGCAACCGTATGCAGGTGCGCTTCCCGTTCGAGTTTCTGCCAACCGTGAAGGGCTACGATGCCGAGCACAAACTCGACGGCCTGAAAAACTACAACGGCTTTGGCGAAGAAGCTTTTGCTTACGCCGAAAAGGTGATGAAACGCAGCTTAATGTACGAAGAACTGTTCGCCAAATACAACCCCGTTGAACTCGACACCACCAACTACCGCGAGAATCTTTTCGGACTGATAAATATGAGCCTGCTCTGCCACAATCTGCCCGAACTGCCCGAATCCACTATGGACCAGATGTTTAAAAACATCATTTCGGGTATCGACAACGGCCGCATCCGCAAGTCATTCATCGAACGCTACTACGTGAATGTGATGGAATCGGACCCGCTCAGCATCGACAGCAAGGTGGAATTTACCGTTCCGGCAACCGAACAGGATTTTTATCTGCTTATTGAAGACGGCCATACTCTGTATAGCTATTTTGCTGATAACCAGCAGATGCTCGATGTGATAAACAATCCGCAGAACAGCCGTTACTACCTTTATTATAAGCAAGGCCGGAAGATTGTGAAAATCGACAGCTACAAAGGCGTGGGCAACCGCACCATCTTCTCGAATGTGAAACCAGGCGACAAAATCTTTATCCCGCCCGGAACGGTTTTGAAATCGACGGACAATAATTTGATGCTGATAATCAGGTGAAAAGGGAAAATATTAATTGGCCGTATTTTCCTGTTCGACAATCTCTTCCGCAATCAGTTCCGCTTGTTTGAGCACGGTTTCGGTTGCCAGCAACTGCATATCGGGCGGATAGCCGTATTTGCGCAAAAGCCGTTTCACAGCAACTTTCATCTTGGCGCGGACATTCTCTTTGATTGTCCAGTCGATGGATGAGTTCTTGCGGATGGTGTCGGTCAGCACAACCGCCAGTTCGCGCAGTTTGTCCTTGCCCATAAGTTCGCGGGCGCTTTCGTTGTCGGCAACGGCGGAATAGAATGCATACTCGTAG
>JAFYYA010000057.1 GCA_017557785.1 Salinivirgaceae bacterium | reverse complement strand
TTTCGGGGCAACCGCGCACCTGCTACATCGACGGCGCGTGGAATCAGAAAGACCCGGAGAAATGGCTGACTATCATTCAAATACCGATAGAATAAGCATTACTGAATGTCCGCCCCACCTTGTGCGGAGCGGACATTTTTTAATTTTAAACAGATATACCGCTATGGCATTCGATTACAAGAAAGAGTACAAGGAGTTTTACCTTCCGTCTGCAAAACCTTGCATTGTCACCATTCCCGCAATGAACTTTGTGGCTGTCCGCGGAAGCGGCAACCCGAACGACGAAGACGGCGAGTACAAGGCTGCGCTGGAACTGCTTTACGGCATTGCTTTCACACTGAAAATGAGTTATAAAGGCAGCCATCGTATTGACGGATATTTCGAGTACGTGGTGCCGCCGCTCGAGGGTTTCTGGTGGCAGGAAGGCGTGGCTGGGATTGACTACGCGCATAAGAATGATTTTCAGTGGATTTCAGTCATCCGCCTACCCGATTTTGTGACCAAAGCCGACTTTGATTGGGCTGTTGCCGAAGCCACGGCGAAAAAGAAACGCGATTTCTCGAAAGCGGAGTTTCTAACCTACGAGGAAGGGCTTTGCGTGCAGTGTATGCACCTGGGCTCGTACGACAACGAACCCGCCACCGTGCAACTAATGAACGAATTTGCCAAAGCGCAGGGTTACCAAATTGCCATCGACGACAAGCGCCGCCACCACGAAATCTACCTTTCCGACCCACGCCGCACAGTTCCCGACAAACTGAAAACGGTAATCAGGCATCCGATAAAGTGAGATTTTGCCTTGCCGAAGCAACCCTTTGCACCGCCAAAGCGTCTTAAAAACTGTGGAAAGTTTTTAAATTTGGGAATGATGTTATTGTGATATTTAGAAATTTGGAATAATACGAACCCATATCAAAAACAGAATAAAATGAAAAGGATACTATTAATAATGGCTATAATATCATTCATTACGAATACATTATATTCTCAAGCCTACAAAGAAGGAGAGAAAGATGAAGATGGTGTTCGTTGTTTGACATTTTTTTATTCGGAAAAAGAATTGTATGAAGTGTTGGATTTCTTGATAGAAAACTCAGTGCGGACAAAATTATTCGATGCCGTTGTTTTTGCATGTGGTCAAGATTATTTAAGCGAAAACATGTGTGCAGTATATGTTACTGAAGACCCAGGTTTTGCGACAGTTCCGCAAACTTCATGGGCTCGTATTAAACATATTGGTGATACAATAAAAATGGTTTCTAAAGTCAAAGATAATCGAGTTATAAATGACATAATCGCATATTGCGATACAATGAGTAGTCGGTACGAGCCTTTTTGGATGTACGAACACCAAATATATTCTATAGGTATCTCATCAAATAATCATTTAGATTATTATAAAAGGATATTCGAATATCTAAAGAAAATCAACAAGAAGACTCTATTATCTGACAATATTGAATATTTTATGTTTAGCAAAAAAAGCATTAGTTCCTTTTGTTTTTTTTTAATGAATGACTATAAGCGAAAAACAAATATAGATTCTGTTGAGTTGCTAAAGTTTACAGATGAAGTTGCTCGCTATGCAATTGAAGAAGCATACGATGTGCCGATTTTATATGGTAGCAAAACGAGTTTTTTTCATAAATATCGGAAAGAATTACTTAACCAATTGAAAACCAACATTTACTATCCAGAAAAATATTGGGAGTTCTACAAGAACAATATGATGGACTTCACAGTTGTTGATACTATAGGGATACCGCAAATCATAAAGGATGAAGCATTGAAATGGTTAAAAGACCCAGAGCACTATTATAATCCGAACTTTATAGAAAAGAATAAAGAAAAATATCCAGACATAGAAGTTCAAGAATTAAAAATAAAAAAAATATACAGAGAATTAGGAGAGTATATTGAAAAAGGTGTCGCGTTAGACGAAGCTCTAACATTACTATACAAAGACCAGTTTCCATATATTATAAATAAGGAATTATTAATGTGGTCTGTTTATTATATTGAAGAATATAATGATAAAGACTTTTTAAGTGTGTTACTTGAAAACCGTAGTGAGTGGGAGAAATTTGATAAGTATAGTTACAAAGAACTTGATAAATATTTGAATAAGTAAAGCAAGGAGAGCGATTGCCCCGACAAACTGAAAACGGTAATTAGGCATCCAATAAAGTGAGATTATACCTTGTCGAAGCAACCCATTGTACCGCCAAAAAATGAAACATCAACAAAACATATTCCGTTGAAATATTGTATGTTTGTATAACGAAAAACGAGATGCTATGTCGAAAGATAGAGTTGATATTATTGAATATACGATAGCCTTGATAAACGAATTTGCCAAAAAGTTCGGTCTGTCGGAGGCGGAGGCATTCAAATATATCGACCGTTGCAGCGGTTTGAAACTGATTGAGGAGTGCTACGGTATTATGCACACCCTTTCGTTTGCCGACAGCGTTGACGGTATGGCATCGTACTGCAGAAAACACGGAGGAACCTTGTGATGCTTCTTTTCCATGGTTCAAATATGGAAATCGGCGAGGTTGACCTTAAAAAGTCGCGCCCGTATAAAGATTTCGGGAAGGCTTTTTATCTATCAACCGATAAAAATCAGGCGCTTGAAATGGCTCGTTTCAAGGTGCTTACACAGAGCGGAACAGAAACAATCACTGTATTCGATTTCAATGACAATGCTGTTGAAGGCTTAAAAATCAAACATTTCGATGGTTACACTTTGGAATGGGCAGAATTTGTTTTCAATAATCGCGACGAGAGAACTGATTTTCAGCACGATTTCGACATTGTTTACGGCCCGATAGCAAATGACACTGTTGGGGTGCAGATTCGTGATTTGCGTGAGCGGAAAATCTCAATGGACGCCTTTCTTAAAAATCTTGAATACAAAAAGGGCATAACTTTCCAATACGCCTTTTGCACCCCATTGGCAATATCTAAATTGAAACGACTATGAACGTAACCGAATCGCAATTCAGATATTTGAAGGAAACATTGTCTAAAGACCTAATTGCTATGCTTATGGAGCGTAAGAAGATGTCGATGGACGAGGCTTTCAGATACTATTATGCGTCGGATACTTTTAAAAAAATATCCGATTCCAATACGGGACTTTTTTTTCAAAGTCCGGGGTATGTTTTTTCGTATTTGGAAGATGAAGCGGCCACACCGAATCCGAAAAACTGAAAACGGTAATCAGGCATCCGATAAAATAGGAAAAACTTACTTTTACCACCGAAAATGAAACGATTTATGCTCATAACAGGAATCATTCTTATCGTCATCGGCGGCATTGTGGTTTTCTTTAAATGCGGTGAATCAGGCATTTACCGAAAGTTTAAGGCCGAAATGCAAGAGCGCGAAGGCAAGACTGCCGAAAATGCTGGCTTTTGTTCGGCGGAAGAGATTGACCGGCTGCCCGCGTGCCTGAAGGATTTCTGCAAATTCATCGGCCTTGAAGGCACACCAAAGCACAACATCACGCACTGCCTTTTCAAACAGGCCGATTTCGTGTTCAACGAGAAGAAGAGCGTTAACATCAAAATGGACTACGACCTGTGGATTTTCGCCGACCGTCCGCACCGCGAAGCGTTCTGTAAATCAGCCGTTATGGGTATTCCGTTCGAGGGCATCGATTATTTTGACACCACAACCCGAAGCGGCGGAATGAAAGGCTACATTGCGAAAGTGTTCCAACTTTTCGACCAAAAAGCGCCCGAAATGGAACGCACAATGTACATCACCCTTTTGGCCGAAAACGCAATGCTCAACCCGTCTTTTTTGTTTTCCGATTTTATTGAATATGAAGACATTGACAGCACCCGTTGCCGCGCCACAATCACCTTTAACGGCGTTTCTGGCGAGGGCACTTTCTTCTTCGACAAAGAGAACGGCGTACTGAAATACGAGAGTTCGCAGCGGCAGACCGAAGAACTCGAAGACGGCACAATCAGATATATCGGCTGGCGTTGCG
>JAFYYA010000056.1 GCA_017557785.1 Salinivirgaceae bacterium | reverse complement strand
CGGCTGCGTAACGTCGCCAATGCCCAACCGGATGATGTCGGCCTGCGGATTGGCCTCTTTGTATGCCGCCACACGCTTTGCAATCTCCGCAAAAAGGTAGCGGTGCTGTAGTTTCAAGAAATTTTCGTTTATGTATGCCATAACTATTTATAAATTAAAATTTTGTATTCAAAATATGGAACTGGTTTGCGTTATCTTTAATATTGTCTATACAATTTTACATTTTGTAATTTTCACAGCGCAAAAATCGACATTTTATTACATATTACCACTAATAATAATGACTCTAACCGATAATTACGAGTTTTTATTACAAATTGGCAAACCGCTTTCGCCATTTACAAATTGACAATCCGTCAAAAAAAACGCTTCTATACCATTAGGCTGATTATTTTTGTGAATCATTGAAGACAACATGACAGGCATGAACATAAAGCGTATAGCAGTCGCTCTGATGATGAGCGCATGGCTCGGTGCGGTGGCGCAAGATGCCTGGCAGCCACCGGTGGTAGGCACTCTGCGTACTTACATCGAAGGCTATGAAACGGCGCTTCCTGTCATCGAACTAAACAGCGACGACCACATTATGGTGGAATTCGACTGTCTGACGAGCCATATTCTCGACCTTGAATACAGCATCATTCACTGTGATCGCAACGGCCAGCCATCTGATTTGCAGCCGTCGGAATACCTGAGCGGGTTTGCCGTGAACGCTCTAACCGACTATGAGTCGTCATCGGGCACTACGGTTGATTATGTCAACTATCGAATAACGTTGCCTAACAATGATGTGCAAATGCTGCTCTCGGGGCGGTATGCGGTCAGGATTTTTCAGGCCGGCCAACCCGGCAGCGTGGTGGCTGAGACTTCTTTTCTTGTGTATGAGCCACTTGCAGCCATCGACTGTGAGATTTTTAAACCACAATCGAGCGTCGGCGAGCGTCACGCACAAGATGTCCGGCTGAGTGTCGATTATGCCGGGCTGCCAGTCAACGATGTTTTTAGCGAATTGAATGTGAGTGTGTTGCAGAATGGCTGCCCGTACTCGTCACGTACTGATTTAAAGCCGAAGCAGATTGTTGGCAACCGCCTGGTCTATTCCTATGCCGGCGACCTGCTGATGGCTGGCGGCAATGAGTTCCGCCGGTTCGACCTTCGCTATCTGCGTCAGGCGCCAATCAACTACAACACTGTGGATTACATTGCCCCATACTTTCACATCACAGTGCCAACCAACGAGAGCCGGGCCTTCAAACCTTATTTTTCAGAAACCGACCAAAACGGACAGTACGTGGTTTATGCCCACTCGGTTAACAATGCCACCGACCACTACCGCACGGCCGACTACGTTTATGTGCATCCGACTCTTGAAACCGAGCCTGTACTCGACGGTGATGTGTTTGTCTGCGGTGCGTTCTGCAACTGGCAACTCAGCCAGTCGAACCAGATGCATTACAATTTCGACTTGAAGCGCTACGAAGGCAACCTAATGCTCAAGCAGGGTGTATACGACTACATCTACGTCTGCCGCACCTACTATGACGGCAAGGTTGACCTTGAACGGTTTGAAGGATCACATTCGGCCACAAGCAACAACTATTTGATTCTGGTGTTCTTCCGCCCATCAACCGCTGATTACGAGCAACTTGTAGGGGCATTGTCTCTCGACAACTAATATTTCCGGTCATACCGCCCCGACTCAAACTCAACTGGCTCGGAATTTCCCGTCAGGATTTTGTCAATCGTCTCTTTGCCAATAAAATACAATATTCCGCGCATTGTGCAGCAAAACAATGTTCCGTCTGGCATAACAATCGGGGTTGAGAAGAAACTGCCTTCGCACTTGATGCTGCCGAGTAGCCGTCCGCGTGTGGTGAGCAGATGGATGCACTTGTCGATTCCGGCTATGGCAAACACCGTATCGTTGACCATTGCCGGCGACGACACCACTTTCTTGCCTGTCTGCTGACGGTTGATCAGTTGTCCACTGCTGCTGATACAATAGATGCCGCCGTCAAACGAGCCAAAAACCAAGTTGCTGTCAGGGGTCTGCATTATCGAACTGTGGATACGACCGCCAACCTTGTACTGCCAGAGCGGCCGGCACAGAGTGTCAATCGAATAGAGCCGCTTGCCATAGGTTCCGACAACGACTTGATGGTCAAATGTTTCGGCGGGCTTCGAGTGCATAATCCAACCTTTGGTTTTAAACTGCGCCTTCAGATTAGCGTCTGAATCGATGATGCAGAACCGCTTGCCGTTGCCACCAATGGCCACGCAGTTGTTGCTCAGTGCCAGCGGCGAACCATGGATGATTTTTCCGCGCACGCGGGTGTAATAGAGCGAGTCGGCTTGACGATCGTAGAACGCCACACGACCACGGCTGGTGCCGAAGGCTATCACACCACCCAACTCGACGGGTTCGGTGAAAATCTTGCCGCCGGGCTTGATGCGGCTTACAAAATTGCCGTCTTTGTCAAGAAAATAGAAATAGCGGTCGTAGCAGCCAATGGCAATTTGGCCATCAGTGAGTTGTCGCGGTGTGGCGTGAAACCATCCCTTGGCGGTGAAAGAGTTCAGCAACTGTCCACGGCTGTCGAAAAAGTAAACAGTTTTGTTGTGCGACGCAATCACAAGGCTGCCGTCGGCTGTGACAATGGGTGTTGAGTAGAATTTTCCATCGATTTTCACAACCGTCGAGCCGTTGTCGCCCGCCAATGCTACAAATCCGAAGAAAACCAAAATCGTTGTCAGTAATATGCGCATCGGTTTGATGTTTAATTATTTAATTCGATCATTATTTACATTGGGTCCACATTGGGCACCACCATCACAGTCTTGTATTTTGGCAATTGCAAGAAGAAACTGATTGCCTGCTGCAAGTCGGCCTTGGCACGCAAGGTATCGGCCTTGCTCAGTTTTATCACAATGTCCATCAGGTAGAGATTCTGTATGCGGTTCACGGCTGGTGTTGTGGGCCCCAGTGCTGTCAGGCCGTTTATCTGGCTGATCAATGCAAACAGTTCGCGTGCGCCTTCTTCCACCGTCTGACGGTCGCGATGCTTGAGTGTTATGTAGATGAGTCTGCACACCGGCGGATAAACAAACTGGGTGCGCTCGGCCATCTGTGTCTGATACATCGCACCAAAATTGTTGGCAACCACTTGCTGAACAACGCTGTTCTCGGGGTTGGCCGTCTGGATTATCACCTTACCCAGTTTGTCCTGCCGACCAGCCCTGCCGCTCACCTGCGCCATAAGTTGGAAACTACGCTCGTAAGCCCTGAAATCGGGGAAACTGAGCATATTGTCGGCGTTGAGAATGCCAACAATGCTCACATTCTTGAAATCGAGCCCCTTCGACACCATCTGCGTGCCAATCAGAATATCGATGTGCTGTTCCTGAAAGTCGCGGATGATGTTCTCGCCGCCGTGCTTAGTACGGGTTGTGTCGGTATCGAGACGGGCGATATTGGCCTGCGGGAAAATCTGTTTCAACTCATCTTCAATGCGCTCAGTGCCGAATCCAGCCAGGCGCATGGTGTTCTGATGACAATGATCGCACGTGGTGGTGGCGTTGATGGTGTAGCCGCAATAGTGGCAGACCAGTTTACCGATGCCCTTATGGTAGGTCAGGCTCACGTCGCAGTGTTTGCATTTCGGCACATAGCCGCACTCGGGGCACTCAAGAAACGGACTGTAGCCACGGCGGTTCTGGAACAGAATCACCTGCTCGTTCTGCGAAAGCGCGGTGTCGATCGAACTGAGCAGGGTCTGGCTGAAACACTGTTTCATCAACTTTTTGCGACGCTCAAGGCGAGTGTCCACAATCTCGATTTCGGGCAGAACAGCCGTTCCGTGCCTATGGGTTAGTTCAACCAGCCCGTAGCGTCCGGCGGTGGCATTGCTGTAACTCTCGAGCGACGGTGTTGCCGATCCTAGCAGCACCTTTGCGTTGTGCATCAGACCAAGCACCACGGCAAGGTCGCGGGCATTATAGCGCGGCGCGGGGTCGAACTGCTTGTAACTGTTCTCGTGCTCTTCGTCGACAATCACAAGGCCGATGTTGTCGAGCGGCAGAAAAACCGATGAACGCACGCCAAGCACAATCTGGTAAGGCGCATTTCCGTATAGTTGGTTCTTCCACAGCGCGGCCCGTTCAGACGATGAGTATTTTGAATGATAGACGCCAACCTTACTACCAAAATGCCGCTTCAGCCTTTGCACAATCTGTGTGGTGAGCGCAATCTCGGGCAGAAGATAGAGCACCCGTCGGCCGGCCTTCAGGGTCTCGTCAATCATGTGAATGTAAATCTCGGTTTTTCCGCTTCCGGTTATTCCGTGCAGCAGCACCGTCTGTTTCGTCTCAAAAAGCCTGTGAATCTCGTCGAGCGCCTGCTGCTGATATGGATTCAACTCACTTTTTGACTGAAGGCCGCCATCTGCCTGCAACCGGGTGGCATCTTCACTGTCTTCAACAAGGAATCCTTTTTCTATCAACGATTTAATCACCGATGGCGTTGTCGGCACCTTTTCAATCACGATCTTCATCTGTACCGATTTGCCATTGAATGCGCTGCTTCCCAAAAATCCGGCAATCCAACTGAGCGTATCGTGCTGTTTTTTCGACCGTGTGAGCAGCGCGAGTGTTCGATTGAGCATGTCGGCGTCGGTAATACGTTCCGACAACCGCACCACTTTCTGCAGGCGCTGCCGCGGCACGTCGCGCAACTCTTCTGTTATCAGAGCAAAACCTTTGTCGGCCAGACGCTTAACAATTGTCAGGATGTTTTTGAATCCGGTGTTCTTCGCCAGCCGCTCATTGGTCGACTCTTCGTCTTTCAGCAGAATCGAATAAACTGCGAGTTCGTCGTTGCTGAGTTGGTCGGCAGACGGCTCATTATCCCTTACAGGCAGTATTTTCGACTGGCTGTCGGGGCGCAAGGCAACCGGCACTGCGGCTTTGTACACATCGCCAATCGGACACATATAATAAGACGATGTCCACTGCCATAGTTCCAATTGTTTCTGCGTCACAACCGGACGCTCATCGGCAATGTCAAGTATCGATTTAATTCGGAACCCCTGTGGCGGTGTTTCAGTCAGACTGACCACAATGCCTGTGTAGAGTTTGCGGTCGCCGAAAGGCACAATCACGCTTTGCCCCACCTTGACGCGCTCAACCATCGAGATTGGCACCTCGTAGGTGAACACGCCGTCAACCGGGACGGGTATCACTATTTCCGCAAATATCGAACGCTCTGGCATGGCTGTTCCGCTTAAAATTATCTGTTTGAGTACTTGTATCAAGGCGCTGCCGACCGCACTTTCCATCGGCAATTTTATAATTAGTTGCCCGCCGAAACAAGGAACGCGGCAAAAAGATTTATCAACACCGTCGGGGGCAGACACAATAACAGCCGGCCTCGTGAGCGAAACCGGCTGTCGTATGCGTTGTCGGCGTGAGCCTGACTATCTGAAACTTCCGCCGTACTTCACAACCTCACTGTTGCGGTTGATTACAAGGAACGGAATGGTTTCCTGATAGTTCGGATTCTCTTTCACCATCTTCTTGTATTTGTTGATGATGATAACCACAAGGTCGGAATCGATGTTCTGGCTAAACCGAAGAATCTCATCTTCAAACACCTTACCTCTTTTTGCGGTCTTTATACCGTAAATGATGTCCTTCTTGTCGAGCAGTTTCTTGGTGAAGTAGATATTGTTTGCCATATCCTTCTTCTGATACTCGTCATCGATATAAGGTTTGATGATGTTGATGTTGCAGTTGTAGTATTTCGACAGATAGACAACCCACTGCAGCGTCTCTTTCATCTTCTTGTCATGGTCAAGCGGAACCACAATTTCCTTGTAGTAATCGTGGACCGGTGCCACTGCTGTCACAATGAACGGGATGTCGATTACTGACAGCATATCAGTGATTTCCTTGATGCCGAGAGTTTCCTTCTCGGTCAGTTTGTAGGTTTTGCCGGTAATTACCAGATTGGCGTTGGCGTCTTTCACCAATCCGTCAACCACTTTGCTTTTGGTGCCTATTTCCACATCGATGAAAATGGACTGCGGATTAAGGTGGTATTTTTCCACCATTTGATTGGCCGCTTCTTTGATTTTCACCTTTTCACTTTCGTACTCAGCCTGTTTGGCAGCCTTGCCGAACAATCCCGGGGCTTTAAGGAATCGCACCAGCATAATTTGGTTGTCTACCTCGTTAGCAAGCAGTATAGCGTGCTGCAGGGCTATCTCGCAAGTCTCGGTATAGTCCCAAGGTATCACAATCACGTCTTTTCTCGTCTTAGCCATATCAATAATCTATTGAATAATTTACAAAATTAATTATTTTTTTCAACTAAACGCCTTATTGCCTCTAATTGATTGTTTTTGTTTACATCGCGCATCTGTTTTGCCGAATTGGTAAAGTACTGATGCCCCTCTATAAACTTGATTTGCATTAAGTTCCACTTGTCAATGTCGTCTTCAATTGCACCCCGTTCGCGCAACTCGCGGTAGAGATTTCCTGACACAGGAATGAAATCGGCGCGGCCCAGATAGTCCAAATCGGCGTCACAAATTATCTGTTCGAGCAGTGTAACCGGCTTCGGCGGCAGTTTGGTCTTCATAATCAGATTGCAAATGAAGTCAATCTGCTCGGGGGTGTAATCGTATTTAGGCAGATACTCGCGTGCTATTTCAACTCCTGCCTCCTCGTGGTCTTTGTAGGTGCGGGTGAAACCGGTGTCGTGGAAGAGTGCGGCTGTCTTCAGCAACAGCATCTCTTCGTCCGATATGCCTTCGTGGCGGCCGATAATCTCAACCTGTGTGGTCACATCGATGGTGTGTTTCAGGTTGTGATAGTAGAGATTCTTCGGCAGTTTCTCTTCGAGCATATTCAGCACAAACTCTTCAATGTCGTCGAAGCGGACAATGCCAAGTCGTGTTTGGAAAGCCTGGTTCGGCTTAACGCCCAAGCCGCCTTCCGACAGGTGCGGACGGAAGCCTTCAATCAGGTACATGTCAATCTCGCCCTTGTATTTGACAGGCATCTTGCCCCAATATTGGCAGACAAAGTACTCTTTTACAAGTTCGTAGGTCATTCCGGTGATGTTCACCTTGTTAATCTGGCCCGATGCCTCCATACGGCTTGCAATGTTGACGGTGTCGCCCCAGATTTCGAGTTTCTTTTTGTTGCCGGTGTTATTGCAGAATACAGGGCCCGTATGTATGCCGATTCGCAGATTCCATCCTTGCTCATTGCCATATTGCAATTTCATGGTCTGCATATACTGATACATCTCGAAAGCGGCCAGCACCACCTCAATTGGGTTGGTGTGGTTCTTCTGCGGTATACCGCCGGCGCACATATATATATCGCCTATTGATTTGATTTTCTCGATATGGAACTTCTTCACCACCTCGTCGAAATGGAAGAAGAAGCGGTCAAGGTCGTCAATCAGTTGCTCGGCGTTTTCGGTTTTTGAGATGTTCGAGAATCCGTGAACGTCTGAGAAGAGCACAGTAACCATCTTGTAGCGGGTGGCCTTCTCTTTGTCTTTCGATTTCTCTTTGAGTTTTTCGAACTCTTCCTTTGGCATATAGTTGGCCGCAAGTTCCTCATACTTCATCTTTTGCGCCTGAAGTTCGTTTGTGCGGTCGGTAATCTCGTGCTCAAGCGATAGTGTGGTGCGCAGTATCTTCAGCCGGCTCCAGAAGTAGATGGCGCAAACGGCGGCAATGGCAATCAGTATGGCAATCACAAAATCGATAAATCCGTACGAGCGGCCGTCGGTGAGTTTGACGGTTGTCTGATAAAAAAGGTCGCCATCACTGCGGGCCTTAACCACAACCACAGTTTTGCGTGATGTGAGAGTGAACGTTGCCGACGATTTTGTTGACCAGATGGGCTCCTGGCCTGTTCCGTCGAAGCAGAACTCGCTGAGCATAAGGCGTGTAACATCATCGGGTGAAACCGATATTGTTATTCTTTTTGTGCCCGTGTGTTCTGTAAGATTGTACTCAACTTTTTCGCTGTCCGAATCCTTGTCAGGCGACAGCAACACCTTTTCCTCAACAGCCACGCTTACGTCGAGTGTCCCATTCCGTGCTGCCTGGGCTTTGGCGCTCCACGCGGACAGTATCATTCCTGCCGAGAGTGCCATGCACATTATGATGTTGATGCCGGTATTATTTTTCGTTGCCAATTGTCTCTAATTTACTGCCTAAAAGCGTTTCAAGTTATAAATTTATCGGTTTACCAAACCGAACCAAAGATATTAAATTTTGTTTAGTTTAATAAACGACACAAAATATGCGGCAAACGTAACCATTTTTTTGACAAGCAGCCATAAGCCGAGTTTCCGGCCGGATTGTCTGACAATCGTTTCACTGCCGCGTTGGCTTGCTATACAACGAATTGTAACACAATATATTGTATACAAAAAGTTGATTATTGTTGACAAAATCCATCCGATGGGTAATTTTGCACGAAAATTGCGTGAAAAACGCGCAAGACATTCATTTTTGCAAGTGCAGACAAGTAACAGCATAGAGAACCTGAACATCAGCAAGCCTGTTGTCACCATCGGGTCGTTCGACGGTGTGCACCGCGGCCACCGTGAAGTGCTCCGCCAACTCACCGACTACGCGCGGCAGACGGGCGGCAGTAGCGTTGTTCTGACTTTCTGGCCGCATCCGTCAGCAGTTCTCAATCCCGGTAGCAAGCCCGCACTTCTGTCAACCATCGATGAGAAAAGCCAACTGCTGGCCGAAACCGGCATCGACTGGCTCATTACTCTGCCATTCACCAAAGAGTTTTCGCAGATGGAATACGACCGGTTTGTAACCGACTGTCTGGTTGATAAACTGCACATCGACACGTTGTTTGTGGGGTACGACAATAAGGTGGGCCGTAACGGACGCGGACATTTTGCCGAAGTTGAAGCGCTGTCGCAACAACTAGGATTCAAGGTGCGGCAACTCTCGATGCTGTCATCCGATGCGGCGCCAATCAGTTCTACCGCCATCCGTGCCCTGCTTTCAGACGGCAAGGTTATTGAAGCAAACCAACTGCTCGGACGACCATACTGCCTCACAGGGAAAGTTGTCAGCGGCAACCACATAGGTACTGGCATGGGATTCCCGACAGCCAATCTCGAACCCGACCCTTGCAAGTTTGTGCCTGGCAATGGCGCTTACGCCATTAAAGCCATTGTTTCGGACAGCGAGTATGTTGGCATGCTGAACATTGGTGTCAGACCAACCATTGGCGACGGCAAACCCACAATTGAAGCACACCTTCTCAACTTCAATGGCGACCTATACGGCCAGACTGTCAGTGTTTATTTCATCGACAAAATACGCGACGAGCGGCAGTTTGCCAGCATCGACGAACTGCGCGCACAACTTGATGCCGACCGCCAAACGGTACGCAGATGGTTTGGAATAAATGAATAAAGCCAAGACTGCCCACTTTTGCTTTGGCATTTTCCCTTGTTACCAAATAAAAAAAGCGATGACAGAACTGCCACCGCTTTGTTGTTTTAAACGTTGCCGCCGATCTACCAATCGTCGTCGTTATCGTTGACCGGTGCTTTCGGTTTTGCTGCTTCATTAAGTTGTTTTTCAACTATTTCGGCAAAAACGCAACTTGCGACATAGGCGCTTGAGCCAATCTTCTTGCGCAGAGCATCGGGCTCGTCGTAGAACGGATAGCACTTTTTCGATGTCCAAGGTGTTCCGGCATTGATGACGTAATCTTTGATGGTCTCAACCATACGTACCTTGCCGTCTTTGATGTTGATTTTAACAATCAGATTCACACTCACAATCTGGTGCGGGAAGGTTACGATGCTTTTCAACGTGGTGTTTGCAACCAGTGCGCCCGACTCTTTGTCGTTAGTTTTGATTGACGAGTTTTTATCGCCAAAAGCCTTTGTGAACCAACCGCTTATGTTATCGTAAATTTTGTCTTTGTCCATGCCTGCGCACTCAATCACAGCACTGTACGAGAGTTGGTCGTTTTTGTCGAGTTCGAATTTGGGTTTCAGTTTGGTGGCTGCCTCAACATACTGATGCTTGTGGTCGGGTTTGCCGTCATACTTGTCGATGTCGTATTTAGCGAACGAATCGGCTGTCAGAATTTGGGCCGACGCACCTAACGTGTTCAGCATCAAAAGCCCTAAAAAAAGATGTTTTACTTTCATTTCGAGTTGCTTTAATGTGTTAAAAAATATCACGCTCATGCGCAATGGTTAATATGCACAAATATAACTGACGAACTTCAAATTCCACAATCTATTGTGAAAATTATCTTTCTTTTTTTCACAATGAAAGTTAAGAACAAGGCTGGGACACAAGATGCGGCATCTCAACTCTTCAAATCCTCCACCAACCGTGCAACTGCCTTATCCACTGTTGGCTCGGCCTCGAGTGCCTTGACGAAGGCGCTACCCACAATGGCGCCGCTCGAGTATTGGCAGGCCGCATCGAAGGTGGCTTTGTTGGATACACCGAAGCCCACCAAAGTGTGGTTTTTCAGGCCCATAGCGGCAATTCGTTTGAAGTAGGCCTGTTTCTCGTCGTTGAAACTCTTCTGCGCGCCTGTTGTCGAAGCCGACGAAACCAAATAGACGAAGCCTGTGCTAATGTCGTCGATACGGCGGACACGCTCCTCGTCGGTTTCGGGGGTTACGAGCAGCACGAATTTCAGGCCGTAGCGCTCGGCAATCGGCTTGTAGTGCGACTCGTACTCCTCAAGCGGAATGTCGGGGATAATGAATCCGTCGACGCCAACCTCGGCGGCCTTGCGGCAGTAGTTTTCGAACCCGAACTGCATTGCGGTGTTTAGGTAACCCATCATAATCAGCGGAATATCAGTCACTTTGCGGATGTCTTTCAATTGTTCGAAAAGCAATGCCTGCGTCATTCCGTTGTCAAGAGCACGCTGGCTGCTGTGCTGAATTACAGGGCCGTCAGCCATCGGGTCAGAGAACGGCACGCCAATCTCAATCATATCGACACCCGCCGCAGTCAGGCTTTTAATGACCTTAACGGTGCTGTCCTTCGTCGGGAAGCCTGCGGTGAAGTAAACCGATAAAATGTTGTTTTTCTTCTCCGAAAATAATTTTGCTATTCTGTCCATATTATTAAATGTTAAATGTTTAGTGTTGAATGTTAAGTTTTTTGACTTCGGACATCAGACTACGGACGAATTTGAGCCGCAGTTTTGTCTGTTGTCTAGTTTTGTGTAAAGTTTAATGAGTAAGGTGTTTTTGTGGTGTCTTTACTCTTTACACATTACTCTTTACTCTTTATACATTACTCTGTTGTCCATTTGTTCTTATTTGCTTAATAAATTGTTTAAGTTTTTCAATGTCTTTCAGTGCTGGTGCGGTTTCGAAGCGGCTGTTCAGGTCGATTCCTGCCAACTGCGGGTGGCTGATTGAGCGAATGTTGGCGGCATCGTCGGCAGAGATTCCGCCGCTCAGCAGAAATGGCGTATCTTGCTTGTATTCAGCCAAAATGCTCCAATCGAACTTGACGCCCGCGCCACCATAGCCCGCCGTGCGCGTGTCGAACAAAAACAGGTCGCAACAGCCTGAATATGAAGCGCATTGCGCAAAATCGGCAGCCGACGAAATGCCAAACGCCTTGATAACCTTCAGCCCTGTCTGACGCAAGGCGGCGCACTCCGCAGGGCTCTCGCTTCCGTGCAGTTGCGCAGCGTTCATATTGAACCGCGCGGCAATGTCGGCAACGGCCGCAACCGTCTCATTTACAAATACTCCCACTTTGAGCGCAGGTGCGAAACTGGCGGTCAGGTGCGGCAGCGGCTCAGTGCCCACAAACCTCGGCGAGCGGGCGTAGAAAATCAGCCCAATCATATCGGGGTTCAGGCGGCGAACTGAATCGATATTCGCCGAATCGCGCATTCCACAGACTTTTATCAACATATTGCTTATCAGCGGATTAAATAAATCTAAATATGTTCAAAATTCTTCACCTCACGGATGAAATTCTCGAGTGCCTGTGGCGGATTGGCGGTCTTCATAAAATTCTCGCCCATCAGGAATCCGCGGAAACCCTCGCGGCGCAGCGCCACAACGGTTTCGGGGCGCGAAAGTCCGCTCTCCGACACCTTCACAAACTCGTCGGGAATGCTGTGGCAGAGCCTGATAGAAGCCTCAATATCAACCTCGAAGGTTTTCAGGTTGCGGTTGTTGATTCCCACCATATCAATGTCGGCACCAATACGGTCGGTCTCGTCGGGCGAGTGCAGTTCGAGCAGTGTCTCAAGGCCCAAGCGGTGAGCCTCGCGCGCAAGGCGGCGACACGCGTCGGGCGGCAGAACGGCGGCAATGAGCAGCACCGCGTCGGCGCCGCAGCCTTTGGCCATCAAAAGTTGGTACTCGTCAATCACGAACTCCTTGTATAACAGCGGAATATTGGTGAGCGGACGGGCGGCAATCATATCCTGCGAGCCGCCGCCAAAGAACTTCGCGTCTTGCAAAATCGACACGCCGCTGGCTCCCGCCTTTGCGTAGCCTGGCACAACCACATCGGGCACCGCCGTGGCGTTAATGTCGCCCTTCGACGGTGAGCGGCGCTTGAACTCCGCAATAATGCCCGTGGGCGATTGCAAAAGGCTGTTTTTCAACGAAGTGCACTTGCGTGCGAACCCTTCGGCCGACTCCCAAACACTGGTTGCCACCGTCTGTTTCAGACCTTCAACTTCAATGCGCTTATTGGCGACGATTGTATCGAGAATATTCATTTTCACCATTATAATTTATTTCTAACCAAACTTATCCAAACTAACCCCAATTCATTTTTTGGTTTTATTTGGGTTCGTTTGGTTAGAGATAATGAATTTAATTTCAAGAATTTAACTCGACGAATTTCTTCAGCGTAGCAAGTGCGCGGCCGCTCTCAATCGACTCGCGGGCCTCGGCCATACAATCCTCAACGCTCTTCTGCTGATTGATAATGTGAATGGCGAATCCTGCGTTGGCAATCACCACATTCTTCTGTGCCTCTGTGGCTTTGTCCATCAGCACGTTGTCGAAAATTGCTTTTGCCTCCTCGGCCGTCTGACCGCCGAAAATTTCGTTCATCTGCACACGCTTGAAGTTGTAACTCTCTGGTGTATAGATTTTTTCGGTTGAGTTGGTGGCCACCTTGAAATCGCCTGTGAGCGAAATCTCATCGTAGCCGTCAAGGCTGTTCACCACGCCGTAGTTAATGTCAAGTGTCTGATATACATTGGTATAGAGACGCATTTGAGTCAGGTCGGCGGTACCGAGAAGTTGATTTTGCGGGCGGCACGGATTGACGAGCGGTCCCAAAAGGTTGAATATCGTCTTGAATTGCAGACTTTTACGCACGGGGCCAACGGCCATCATTGCAGGTGTGAAGAAGGGCGCGTGCATATAGGCCATTCCGCACTCCTCAATTGAGCGCGTGAGTTGCGAGTGGTCGGAAGTGAACTTAACTCCGTGAAGTTCAATCACATTGCTGGCTCCGCAGACCGACGTTGCGCCATAGTTGCCGTGTTTGGCCACCTTGTAGCCCGCGCCCGCAACCACAAAGCACGAGCAGGTTGAAATGTTGAACGTGTTTTTGCCGTCGCCGCCCGTTCCCACAATGTCGATAGGCTTGAACGCGCTGAAATCCAACGGGTTCTGGCTCTGCATCAGTGCCTCGCGGTAGCCCACAATCTCGTCGACGGTAATGTCGCGCATTCGGTAAACGGTGAGCAGAGCGGCAATCTGGCTGTCTTTGTATTTTTCTTGTGATATGTTGATTAACAACTCTTTAGCCTCGCCACGGGTCAGTACCTCGTGATTGAACAATTTCTCTAATATCGCTTTCATTTTCGGTTGATTTTTAATGGTTTATAAAGTTTTCGATAATTCTCCGCCCGCCTGGTGTGAGCACCGACTCGGGGTGGAACTGGATTCCGTGCACATCGAACTCCTTGTGGCGCACGGCCATAATGTTGCCTTCCTTGCTCTTGGCGGTAATCACAAGGTCGGACGCAAAGCCCTCGTTATCAATCACCCACGAGTGATAACGCCCAACAATGAGTTGCTTTGGCAGGCCGCTGAAAAGATAGTCGTCGGCAACAATGTCGACGGGCGACTGAACGCCGTGGAAAACATTGCTCAGGTTGCGCAACTGGCAGCCGAACACCTCGCCAATGGCCTGGTGGCCAAGGCAAACGCCCAAAATCGGCTTTTTGTCGGCGTAGGTTCTGATAACTTCGGTGAGCAGCCCCGCCTCCGACGGAATGCCTGGTCCTGGCGACAGCACAATCTTGTCAGCATCAGCAAGTTGGCTCATTTCAAACTGGTCGTTTCGCACAACCGTAACATCGGCACCCGCCTCCTCAATCATCTGGCAAAGGTTGTAGGTGAACGAATCGTAATTGTCTATAATTGTAACTTTCATTGTTTTAATGTTTAATCGGTTAACTGGTGAATTGAATGTTGAGTCGCTTCGCTGTTTAGAAGGTGAGTCGCTTCGCTGTTTAGACAACTAACCATTCTCAACTTCTAAACCTCTTAACTTCTAAACTTTCTCTTTTCAATCCTAATTTCTAAATCCTAATTCCTAACTATCACTTATGACTTACAGTTTCTCCGCCATCTCAATGGCTTTTTTCAGTGCGCCCAACTTGTTGTTGACTTCCTGAAGTTCGCCTTCTTCCGACGATTGGGCCACAATGCCGCCGCCCGCTTGGAACCACAGTTCGTTGTTGCGGCTCACAAAGGTGCGGATTGTGATTGCCTGATTGAGCGAGCCGTCGAGACCGATTGTGCCAATGCAGCCGCCGTAAGCGCCGCGGTTGTGCGGCTCTATCTCGCTGATTAACTGCATTGCACGCACTTTCGGCGCGCCGCTCAGCGTTCCTGCGGGGAAAGTGTCGATAAACGTGAGGACGGGGTCGGCGGCGGGTTTCAGCGTTCCGCTCACGCGGCTCACAAGGTGGATAACGTGGCTGTAGTACTGCGTCTCCTTGTAGAAATCGACCTTCACGCCCGAGCAATTGCGGCTCAGGTCGTTGCGGGCCAGGTCGACAAGCATCACGTGCTCGGCGTTCTCCTTGGGGTTGGCCAGCAGCGCCGACGCCAGTTCCTCGTCCTCCTTCGGATTGCCCGTGCGGCGGGTTGTTCCCGCAATGGGGTCAATGTAGGCGCGGCCGTCGCTTATGCGGCAGTGAGTCTCGGGCGACGAGCCCAGAATGCGGTATCCGCCGAAATCGAAATAGAACAGATAGGGCGACGGGTTAATGCTGCGCAGGGCGCGATAGAGTTTGAAATCGTCGCCTTTGAACTTCTGCACAAAGCGTCGCGAAAGCACAATCTGAAACACATCGCCGCGAAGGCAGTGCGCGATACCCTTGCGGATATTGGCCTTGTGCTCGTCGTCGGTGAGCGTGCTTGTGGTGTCGCCCACGCGGCTGAAATCGTACTCGGCAATGTGTCCGCCGCTGATTTTCGACTCAATGCGGTCGAGTTGGCTCTCTTCGCCGTCGGCCAGAAGTTCAATGAGCAGCATCTCGTGGCGGAAGTCATTGAACACGATAACGTACTTATACAGAATGTAATACATATCGGGCGCGTCGTTGCGGTCGGCGGTGCTGTCCTTCACGGCAATGCCCTCAAAATAGCGCACGGCGTTGAACGTGGTGTAGCCGTAGAGTCCGCAGTATTGGCGGTAGTCGCCCTCAATTTTGAATTGGCTAAGAAATTCATTTATAGCCGAATCCACACGATACTGACCGCCGATTTCGTGCTCCGAGCGCTTTTGGTCGGGGAAGGTCATAATGGCCTTGCCGTGGCTCACCTGCACGCTTGCCATCGGTCCAATGGCAATGAATGAGCGGTTGTTCTCACTTCCGTGATAATCAGAACTTTCCATCAGCGCGCTCTGTGAGTACAGGTCGCGAAGTTTCATATAGGTGCTCACAGGCGTGTGAAGGTCACCCAGCATTGTACGATAGTTGATTTTGTAGTTGTACATAATTGTAAATATTTGATTTTTAGATTTTTCCTTCGAAATAAGTCGAGAATGTGTTCATATCCTTGTCGCCGCGTCCCGACACGGTGAGCACCACCACATCGGTAGGCTTGAATTTGACTTGGCTCAATGCGGCCAGTGCGTGCGCGCTCTCAATGGCGGGGATAATTCCCTCAAGACGAGTGAGTTGCAGTGCGGCGTCCATTGCCTGTTGGTCGGTGACGGCCAGCACCTGCGAGCGTCCGCAGCGTGCCAGGTGGGCGTGCATCGGGCCAATGCCAGGGTAGTCGAGACCAGCCGAAATTGAGTATGGCTCAATGATTTGGCCGTCGTCGGTCTGCATCACCAGCGACTTGCTGCCGTGCAGCACACCCACGCGCCCCAGGTGAATGGTGGCGGCGCTCTTGTCGGTGTCAACGCCCAGACCAGCAGCCTCGGCGGCAATGAGTTTCACGTTGTCGGCGTCGAGATAGTGGTAGAACGTTCCAGCCGCATTGCTTCCGCCGCCCACGCAGGCAACCAGATAATCGGGGTTCTCGCGGCCTTCCTGCTCCTTCAGTTGGCGCTTAATCTCCTCACTGATAACCGATTGGAAGCGGGCAACCATATCGGGGTATGGGTCGGGGCCCACCACCGAGCCGATAATGTAGAAGGTGTCGCGCGGATTGCAGCACCAGTCGCGAATGGCCTCGTTGGTGGCGTCTTTCAGCGTGCGGTTGCCCGACATCACGGGAACAACCTTCGCACCTAACATCTTCATTCGCTGCACGTTGAGAAACTGCCGCTTGACGTCGGTCTCGCCCATATAAACCACGCACTCCATATTCATCAGCGCGCAGACGGTGGCTGTTGCCACTCCGTGCTGACCAGCGCCCGTCTCGGCCACAATGCGCGTCTTGCCCATCCGCCGCGCCAGCAGAATCTGCCCCAGAGCGTTGTTGAGTTTGTGCGCACCCGTGTGGCACAGGTCCTCGCGCTTCAGATAGACCTTGGCGCCCACCGCCTCCGACAGCCGCTTGGCCTGATAGAGCGGCGTGGGACGGCCCACATAGTCGTGCAGCAGTTGGTTTAGTTCCTTCTGAAAATCGGGCTCGCCCATAATCTTCAGATAGTTGGCCTTCAAATCTTTAACGTTGCGGTAGAGAATCTCGGGCACGTAAGCGCCGCCGAACTCTCCGTAGTAACCGTTTTCATCGACATTGTACTTCATATTGTTTTCTTATTAAAAATTGACATAAAAAAAGCCCGTCGCGTGAGTGCAACGGGCTAAAATTCGTTATTACTTGATTGAACATAACAGGTTTATCACTCACAAATTGAAATCTGAGAGCGCCACCACCAATAGCTATGTCCGAACAATGTATTCATTCTTGCTTTTTTAGCGCGCCAAAAATCGATAAAAGTTTTGAATCCGCAATATTTTTTTTCGATTTTTTTCGATGACCGATGAGAAATAAAAAAGAGACGGCGCCGAGCACCGTCTCTAAAATATTGTTTCTAACCGATTATAACCGAATTTGTAGAGACGCGCCATGGCACGTCTCTACCGGTATTAATCGTTCACCATCACACGTTTGGCCACGTTGCCAACCCTGACAATGTAGATGCCGGAAACATTAACATTCATTTCTGCGCGGACGCAAGGCGTTGCGTCCCTACAGATCAGACGTCCCATGGCATCGTAGATGCGGATTTCCTCGGTAGCATTCTCAACCACAATGGTGTTTCCATCGATGGTGTAGATGCTGACGGTCTCCGCAATGACATCATCAACAGCGGTGCCGGGATTGTTGTTCTCGCCGCCTTGGTTGTTACCACCTTCATTATTGCCACCTTGGTTTTCACCGCCTTGGTTATTTCCTCCTTCATTATTTCCTCCTTGGTTCTCACCACCTTGGTTGTTGCCGCCTTCGTTATTTCCACCTTGGTTTTCACCGCCTTGCTCACCCAATGCAGGGATTTCGGTTTGAGCGACAATTGTTGTATGGCAGGCTGAGCAGTGCGAGCCTTCGGTAAGGCCTGTCGATGTTGTTGTGGCTGCCACAGCATCATCGGTAACCACGTCCTCATGATTGTTGGCATCCAACGGCAGGCTTTGACTCTCAGTGTGCTCGGCATTGCGGCTGCAGGTGCGTACCTGTGTGCCTTGAGTTGAGCAGGTTGAGGCAACAGTTGTCTGCCATTCGCTCCAATCATGACCTAAGGCAGCAATGTTTTCTATTACTTGCTGGGTTTCAAAACCTTCCTTGGTAAAATTCGCCGTAAAAGTTTTTGTGCCGGCTTCTTCGCAAGTTGCCGTCATAACTACTGCCGAAACAGCTGTCTCGGTAATAATGTGAGTGTTATTATTCGTGCATACCTTTGTGGCAGTGCAGGCTGAGTGGCCATTGCTCCAATTGTAAGTTGGTACATTGTAGTTATGGCCTGTGGCGGCAATGACTTCTGTTGTCTGCTGGGTTACAAAACCTTCCTCGGTAAAATTTGCCGTGAAAGTTCTTGTGCCGGTTTCTTCGCAGGTGGCCACAACGGTTACAGCAGATGTTGCATCAACTGTCTCAGAAATAACGTGTTCACTGTCATTTGCACAAACCTTTGTGGCAGTGCATGATGCATTGTTCGCATTCCAGTCGTAAGTTGGGGTACCATAGTTGTGTTGCAATGCGGGGATTACTTCCTGAGCAACCAGCACTTTACCACAATTAGAGCAATGCAAGCCTTCAGTTAATCCCGATTCTGTGCAGGTGGCCGGAACAGCCTGGTCAGTCACTTTATTATGTCCTTTATATATACCTAATCCGCCAAATGAAGATGAACCATATTCTTCAGGTACACATACTTTAATTGAGCTGTCAACACCCTCAAAAACACTTGTCCCTATTAAAGGCGCAGTTTTCCCTTCATAGACCATGAATGTAAGCCCACTACAGTTTTTAAACACATAATTATCAATGATTTTAACTGAATTGGGAATGATTACAGATTTCAATCTACTGCAAGCGCTGAACGCATATTCACCAATGCTTTTAACTGAACTAGGAATGGTTATTGATGTCAGTCTGTTACATTCCCGGAACGCACAGTCGCCAATGCTTGTAACTGAATTGGGAATGGTGTAGGATGTTTCATCTTTATATTTTGGATAGCATATAATAGTTGTCTTATCTTTATTGAACACTATTCCATTTTCTGATGAGTAATTAGTATTATCATCAGAAACATTAATTTCACGGATGGTATTACAACCCAAAAACGCATCTTTACCTATTCTTTCAACCGAACTACCGATATTAACAGACAACAGGCTACTATTACCAAAAAACAAGCTATCTTCAATGCTTGTAACATTATCGCCAATGGTGACATAATTAAGTGTTAGTATTCCGGAAATGACTTTGCGGTTTATGGCGTTGGTATTATATTTTAATTCTGACAGCACGCTAAAATCAAACACATTTTCACCCATACTTGTGATAGAACTTGGAAGGGTTATAGAGCGCAAGCCTGTATGAGCAAATGCGTTCTTGCCAATTCTTGTAACAGAATTTCCAATAGATACTTTTTGCAGTTTTGTGCATCCACCAAACGCAGCATCTCCAATAGTAGTAACTCCATCAGGAATGGTTATTGAAGTCAAATTTCCACAATTGCCAAACGCACTGGATTCAATTGTTTTAACTGATTCGGGAATAGTTACTGATTTCAGGTTTCTACAAGAATAGAATGCGGAGCTGGCAATGGTTGTAACCGAATTGGGAATGGTTACTGATGTCAGGTCATTGCAAGTATGGAATGCCGATTTGCCGATGCTTGTAACCGAATTGGGAATGGTTATTGATGTTATTCTACCGCAAAAATAGAATCCTTCAACGGCAATGCTTGTAACGGTATATTTTACTCCATCAGTTTCCGGATACGTAACTGTTTCTAATATTTGCAATGCGCCGGATGGTTGAGAAGTTCCTTTACCAACTGAAACATAATGATTGGTCTCATCAGTAACTGTATACTTCAAACCACCAACTTCAAAAGTTGTGGATGCTGCCCACACCTGCCCGGCAAGCATTATGGCGAAAAGGATTGCAAATGTTTTTTTCATTGCTTTAAAAAATTTAGTGTTATTAATTGCGAAAAATATTTGTTGCTCAATAAATTAATCCGCTCTGCGCACTGCAGAGCGGATTAAATCTGAATTTTATTCATTCACCATCACACGTTTGGCGGGATTGACGCGGATATCTGTAGAGACGCAATGCATTACGCATCTACGAATCGCATTAAACGCCCCACTCTTCCGGTGCGTGCCGCCATTTTTTCAGTGCGGCAAGTTGGTCGTCAGCAATATAGCCGATTTCGAGAGCATGCTCAAGCAGAGCGTCGTAGTTGCTCAGAGTGTCGAGATTGCAGTTGGCACCGGCAAAAGCATCAACGGCGCGTTTGAAACCGTATGTGAAGATGGCGTAAAGGCCCAGGACATCGGCGCCAGCCGCACGCAGAGCCTCAACGGCAGCCAGACTGCTTCCACCTGTCGACACCAAATCCTCAACAACCACAACCTTCTGACCAGCCTGCAGATTGCCCTCAACGCGGTTGCACATTCCGTGAGTCTTGGCATCACTGCGGACGTACACAAACGGCAGCCCCATAGCCTCGGCCACCAGCACGCCGTGAGCGATGGCACCTGTGGCAACACCAGCAATCACCTCAGCCTCAGGGTATTTCTGACGGATGAGCGTTACAAACGAATCGCGGATATACGCGCGCACCTCGGGGTACGACAACGTGGCGCGGTTATCGCAATAGATTGGCGATTTCAGTCCCGAAGCCCACGTGAACGGGCTTGACGGCGACAGTTTAATTGCTTTTATTTGCAACAAATAAGAAGCAACTTTTTGTTGAATTTGATTTATCGTTTCCATAATGGCTCAAAAGTACAAAGTTTTCCTTTTCGGGAATGTGATTGTTTTCACTAATAAGGCCGATTTGCACCGCAAAACCGATATTTTATACGAACTCGCTGACAGTGAAGATTTTAAACAGTTAATTTTCGATTATCTCGCAAAGCGTAAGGGGCATCACGTGCGAGTGGTTTGCTCCGATGTAGAGCGCGGTTGGGCCGATTTCTGCCGATGGTTCGAAGTCCGTCGTGCCGCAGGCGGCTTGGTTGTCAACACCGATGGCGATTACCTTTTCATCCGCCGAAAAGGCTTGTGGGACATTCCGAAAGGTCACATCGAGCCGGGCGAGTCGAGCCAGGACGGCGGCTTACGCGAAGTTGAAGAAGAGTGCGGCATCAGCGGAATGCAGATTGAACGGCTCATCTGCACCACTTGGCACACATATTATATTGAGAGCCTGCCCATTCTGAAATCAACCGATTGGTATCTGATGAGCTACAACGGACCGCTAACGCTCAAGCCCCAAACCGACGAAGATATCACCGAAGCCGTGTGGGTCAAGCCCGAAAACATTGACACTCTGCTCGAAAACAGTTTCTCGTCGATTCCGGAAGTAGTGAAGCAATTAAGAGATAAAAAGGCATAAGTGAACAAAACCAACACCTAACACCCAATACCCAAAAACAACTAATTAAAAAACGAATACCTTTACACAATAAAGGATTTTATGAAGAAATCGCTCATCATACTATTCATCAGCCTGTTTGCCATTGCAGTGCAGGCGTCGGAATATGAAGCGCCGCAACTCGGCGAGCGGTCGTACATTGAAGTTTACACTTGTGCGCCGGGCAACCAACTCTACTCGCAGTTCGGCCACACGGCCATCGGTGTTTTCGACCATCGCCGTGGCATCGACCAGGTGTTCAACTATGGCACTTTCAGTTTCAACACGCCGCATTTCTACCTGAAATTCTGCGCCGGCAAACTGCTCTACCAACTCACCTCGGAACCGTTCAGCCAGTTCGTCTATTCGTACGAGCGGCGTGGGCGGCAGGTGGTGGCGCAACGACTGAACCTGACGCTTGAGCAGCGGCAGCACCTTTTCAATCTTCTCAGCGAGAACTGCTTGCCGGAAAATTGCGATTATCAGTACGATTTCTTCTTCGACAACTGCGCCACACGGGTGCTCGATATGTTCTACCGTGCGTTTGGCGACTCGCTCACCTACAACGGCGCAGACACCGCACCGCTACCGACCATGCGCGACTGCATCCATCCATATCTTGCCGGCAGCCAATGGACAAAGGCTGGTATCGACCTTGTGTTGGGTTCCATCACCGACCGCCGCGCCACCACCCGCCAGCAGTCGTTCATCCCCAACAAACTACACAATTATCTTGCTGAATGTCAAATAGACACACTGCCTTTGATCTCTCAAACTCGCACCATTGTCGAGCCGACAATCGTCTACGGCCGCACGCCGTGGTACTTGTCGCCAATGCTGATTTTCAGCCTGCTGCTGATTGCCGTAATCATAATGACATTCCGCTTGTCGGCCACGGCGCTTGTGATTTTCGACCGCATCTATTTTGGAATTATCGGCCTGCTGGGGCTTTTGATAACGCTGCTTTGGTTCGCCACCGACCACGGCGCCACCGTCGGCAACCTGAACATGCTGTGGGCTTCGCCGCTCTTTTTGGTTTACATTTTCACCATCGGGCGCACCGAGAAACCGTGGCACAAATGGCTGCGAATCATTTTGTTGGCAGGAAACTGCATAATGATTCTGGGCTTTCTGCTCCCGCAGAGTTTCAACCTGTGTTTCTATCCGCTCGTAGCGGCTTCGCTGGTGCGACTTGTAAGGCGTTAATCCGTAGTGGTTTTATTGCCCGGGATTGATGGCTAAATTCTCACACCCATAATCACCACGTCGTCGGTTTGGTTGCTGGCAGGGCCGCGCCATTCCTCGTAAACAACGTTCAGAATCTTTTTCTGTTCGGCCATTGGCTGTTGATGGATTTCGAGCAGCAATTCGCGGAGGCGCTTGCTCATAAATTTCTTGCCTGTTTCAACTCCGAACTGGTCCTGGAAACCATCAGAGAAGGTGTAGAGGCAGTCACCATGCCGAATATCGATGGTGGTGCATTGGAACGGGTCGAGGCACTCGTGGATTCCGACGGGCATTCGGTCGGCTTTGAGCACTTGGACTTCGCTGTCACGGATGAGCACAAGCGGATTGTTGGCACCTGCGTATGAAAGTTTCATCAACTTCTCGTTGACAATGTAAACCGCCACGTCCATACCATCGCGGCTGCGGTCGTTCAAGTCCACTTGTGCTGATGGGTGCTCAGCGTCGTGAAGAGCGGTGTGGACATCGGAACGCTGGCGCAGATTTGTGATGATGGCCTCGCGCAAGTGGTTCAGAATCATGTCGGGGGTAACTTCCTGACAAACAATGTAATTCAGATTGGCCATTCCCAACACGCTCAGAAATCCGCCCGGCACGCCATGGCCTGTGCAGTCGGCCACAATGCTCACTTTGTTGTCGCCAAACTGGCCCACCCAGTAGTAATCGCCGCTGACCACATTACGCGGTTTGTAGAGCACAAAATAATCGGGGAAGATGCGCGCGATGGTTTTCGACGGTGTTAGCAGCGAGCGCTGGATGCGGCGGGCATAGTTGATGCTGTCGTGTATCTCCTCGCTCTGTTCTTTGATGGTCTGGGCTTGCGCCAATATCTCTGCCTTCTGTTCGACTAACAAATCGTTCTGCGCCTGGATTTCCTCGTTTTGCTCCCTTATCTCGTCGTTTTGTGCCTGAATCTCATCATTTTGTGCGCGAATTTCTTCAGCCTGGTCGGCCAAAAGTTTGTTCTGCTCCGCCAGAAGGGCATTTTTCTCCGAAACCACAGCGTGGGCTTTATGCTTGATACGCAGCATTCTGGCAATGTAGAATATCAGCAGCAGGAACAATCCCAAGCCACCAATTAGCGCGATGTTGACAATGCGCATCCGGCGGCGTTCGGCGGCGTGAAGTTTCTCCTCGTTCTCGCGTTTCAGCGCCTCAATCATCCGCGTACGCTCCACCTCGGCGTTCTTTATCGAGTTAAGAGTGCTCTCATTCACCTGCTCCGACTTGTATTCATCGTATTTTTCGTAGTTGGCCAGAGCGTTTTTGTAATCTTCAAGAAGCAGATAGACTTCGTAAAGCCGCCTGTGATAGGTTTTCCGGTCGGCGGCGGGGGTGTCGTCGTCGAAATACTTCCGCAGTTTCAGCAAGTTGGCCAGAGCATCGTCGTACCTGTGGAAAAACACAAGATAATCGGTGTAGGTGTAGCGGTCGAGAAGGTAACTGAAGGGATCGCCAACTTTCAGATTGTAATCGCCCACCTTGCTGATATACATAAAGCAACTGT
The DNA here is from genome assembly GCA_017557785.1 of Salinivirgaceae bacterium. Classification (GTDB taxonomy): domain Bacteria; phylum Bacteroidota; class Bacteroidia; order Bacteroidales; family SZUA-534; genus RUG13583. The sequence goes on along the minus strand of JAFYYA010000056.1, from coordinate 45,144 downwards.
CGGCGTAAGCCCGGTTGCCTGTCTTGTTCGCCAACTTGATGTAGGTGCGTGCAATGTCGGTGTATGTCCAATGCTTTATGGTTATATAATTCTCATTATCAGTCTCTTTCGACTCAAACAAAGAGATTGATTTTTTCAGATTTTCAATAGCGCTGTTGACTAAAGTGTCCGATTTTTTCGATAGCAGCTGGCCAATGCACCGATAGTATGTGGCCATATCCAGAGTGTCGTTCGAGAGAGACGAATAAAACAAGGCCTTACGGTAGGCTTCTTCGGCATTCGAAAACATCTTCATGTTTGTGTACACATCGCCAATGTCTTTGTATGTCTGGCAGACGCCCGCCGTATCTTGCAGCGTGATGTAAATATTGAGTGCCTGGTTGAAATAATAGAAGATACTATCAGGAACATTCAAATCCTCGTAGCAAAGTCCCACACCAAGACAGGCCTGCGCCACATATTTGTTTTTTACAGAGTCGCCATACACGTGAATGGCCTTGAATGTGTAATCCAACGCGTCGCGCGCATCGTCCTTTATATAATAGGCGTAGCCAAGTTCGTAATAATCAGATGAGAGCAGGGCCGAATCGGTTGGCCGGCAGTACTCCAGCGAGAGCACCGCATACTTCATTATGGTGTCGATGTTGTCGGAAGCGGCGGCCATCTCACAAAATTTCTTTGCCTTCTCAATATCGGGCTCGTGCTTTATAATGACAACGGGCTTGCTGAAATCGAAATGCTCCGGCTCGGAAAACAGCATGGTGTCCGGGCCTTCGTCTTGACAATTAGCCATTTGCGGTGGCAATTCGAACAAAAGCATAACCGTTAGCAAAGCAAAAAAACACTTTGTTGACGGATTATGCATTATTTTGTTTGTGCAAAAATTGCTCATACGCAATTCGATTGACAAACAAATTTATAAAAAAATGATTTTAAAATGCCAAAATTGGTTTTTATCCGTAAGCCTTTATCTTTCAATTCGCCAATTAACCAATTCAACAAATCGCTAATTTAGCCGTTGTAATGCGTAAAAACATACCATATAATATATAGCGATGGCTGTCGGGGCAGAAATACTGATGGCCATAAGGCTGCTGCGGACATTTACTATGCGCCGCGTGGTCAATTCTGCACGGATGCGGATTTGCTCGCTTGCGCGGATTCGGCGGGTGCGCACCTGGCCCGAATCGCTGTCGGTTGAGCCGGCATCGGTATGCAACCTGCGCTGCCCCGAATGCACGCTTGGCAGCGGTCGTCTGCAGCGCCCCGGCCAACTGATGGACCTTGCCACATTCGACAACGCTCTTCAACCTCTTGCGCCATGGCTTGTCAACTGCCAGTTTTTCCTTCAGGGCGAGCCAACGCTTAATCCCGAACTTTGCCAGATGATTGCAACGGCTCACAGCCGCCGCATTTTCACTACAATGTCGACCAACGGACAGACGCTCACACCCGAACTTTGCAACAATCTCGTGGCCAGCGGTCTCGACAGACTGATAATCTCTGTTGATGGCACCACGCAGGAAGTGTATGAGCGATACCGCGTGGGTGGTTCGCTGCAAAAGGCTGTCAGCGGAATTGCCAACTTGGTTGAAGCGCGCAAAGCACAGAACCGCCACAATCCGCTGATTGAAGTGCAGTTCATTGTGTTCCGTCACAACGAGCACCAAACAGGCCAGATAAAGCACCTTGCCCGCCAGTGGGGCGCCGACCGCCTGGTGCTGAAGACGGCGCAGATTGAAAATCAAGCCAACGCCGCCGAAATGCTACCCCAAAACCCGAAATACAGCCGCTATCGCGTGAATGCTGACGGCTCAATCAACACAAAACGGCAATTCAGCGCCAACTGCTTCCGCCTGCGCAGCACAATAGTTGTGGCGGCCAATGGCGATGTTCCGCTCTGCTGCTACGACAAAAACTGCCAGTTTTGCTTGGGCAACATCAACACCACCAATGCGGCAAATATCTGGCACGCCCCCGAAGTCGACCATCTGCGAGAGCAGGTTTGGAACAGCACAAACAGCATCGGCATCTGCAAAAATTGTGTCGGCTGACGTGCATTTTTACGCATCTAACACGCATTTTTTCGCGTCCAACACGCATTTTTTCGCCGCAGCGACCCGATTTTTGAGAGAAAAAATCCGTTGGAATGGAAAAAAAACTTCGTGATTCGCTGCTTGACGGCGGTTTTTATCGCCCGAAAGCGCCTATTTCTGCCATAAATCGGCCTTTTTGCCGTCAAAAAACGAGAAAATCGGCCAAAAAACGGCCAATTGTCGATTTTTTTAAAAAAAACAACAAATTATCGCTTGGGGATTGCACACAATTGCAGAATTTCCCTATATTTACAATGCTTTAAGCAACAATTCATTTTTATAGAACCTTAAAATTTTTCGGTAATGAACAAACAAGAACTAGTTGCCGCAATGGCAGGAAAATCGGGCTTGACTAAAGCCGATTCAGAAAAAGCATTGAATGCTTTCACCGCAGCAGTTGCTGACGCACTTGGTAAGGGCGACAGCGTACAATTGGTTGGTTTCGGAACATTCGCAGTTAGCCAGCGTTCAGCACGTACTGGTAAGAACCCGCGTACTGGTGCCAAACTCCAGATTGCAGCAAAGAAAGTTGCTAAGTTCAAAGCAGGCAAGGCTTTGGCCGACAAAGTAAACTAATAAAGAGCCCCCTGTTGGGGGCTTTTTTATTTGCTGACTTTCAACTGCCTGCCTGACAAAAGCAGGTAAAAGATGCCGTCTTTTGATTGGCATCTTTTTTTTGTCTATTGCCGGCAGAAATGCATGAAACACGCCAAAAAACAACATTCCCGCACCTGGCAGTTTGGTGAGATTCTTTTCTAGTATAATCTTCAGCAGTTCACTTCGTATTGTGCGAATGGCCATCAATTAATGATTTTTAATTGCTATTCGCACACCGAATCTTATTCGCAAACGTTTGACATCAAAATAATTACCTTATCTTTTTTGGAATTGGTTCGCAATCAAGTAAAAAATACTACTTTTGCACCTTCAAAAAAAGGGGCTAAAAATGAAGCAAATCAGAAACATTGCAATCATCGCGCACGTCGACCACGGCAAGACTACACTGGTCGACAAAATCCTTCTGCAAACCAAACAGTTTAAGGAACACGCGGCCGGCGAACTCTTTCTCGACAACAACGACCTTGAGCGCGAACGCGGCATAACCATCCTGTCGAAAAACGTTTCGATGGTTTACAAGGGTGTGAAAATCAACATCATCGACACTCCGGGGCACTCCGATTTTGGTGGCGAGGTTGAGCGCGTACTGAATATGGCCGACGGCGTTCTGCTTTTGGTTGACGCCTTTGAAGGCCCGATGCCGCAGACACGTTTCGTGCTTCAGAAAGCCCTGCAAATCGGCTTGAAACCAATTGTTGTCATCAACAAGGTTGACAAGCAGAACTGCCGCCCCGACGAGGTTTGCGAGCAGGTTTTCGAACTGATGTTCCAACTCGACGCCAACGAGGACCAACTGGATTTTCCGGTTATCTACGGCTCGGCAAAGAACGGCTGGATGACCGACGACCTAAAAAAGCCGTCGACCGACATGCTGCCGCTGCTTGAGGCCATCTTGAAATATATCCCCGAACCGCACGCTGAGGAAGGCTCGCTGCAGATGCTCATCACATCGCTCGACTACTCGTCGTACGTGGGCCGAATTGCCGTGGGCCGCGTCCACAGGGGCACCATCCACTCGGGCGAGCAAATCAGCCTTTGCAAACGCGACGGCTCGATTGTGAAATCGCGCGTGAAGGAACTTTACGTGTTCGAGGGAATGGGCAAGGCGAAGGTTGACCAAGTTGAGGCCGGTGACATCTGCGCCGTGATGGGCATTGAGGGATTCGAAATCGGCGACACCATTGCCGACAATGAGAATCCGGACGCTCTGCCGCCAATCGCAGTTGACGAGCCGACAATGAGTATGTTGTTCACGATCAACAACTCACCATTCTTTGGCAAGGACGGCAAATTCGTGACATCGCGCCACCTGAAAGATCGTCTTGAGAAAGAACTCGAAAAGAACCTGGCGCTGCGCGTTGAGCCGACAGACTCGGCCGATGCGTTCACCGTTTACGGCCGCGGCGTGCTTCACTTGTCGATTCTGATTGAGACAATGCGCCGCGAGGGCTACGAACTGCAAGTTGGTCAGCCACAAGTTATTATAAAGGAAATTGATGGCGAAAAATGTGAGCCTGTTGAGGAACTCACCATCGACCTGCCGGAAGACTGCTCGGGCAAGGCCATTGAGATGGTAACACGCCGTAAGGGCGAACTGCTGAATATGGACCGCAAGGGCGACCGCGTGCATTTGGATTTCAAAATCCCATCGCGCGGTATCATCGGCCTGTCGAGCAATATGATGACCGCTACCGCGGGCGAGGCTGTGATTGCGCACCGCTTCATCGACTTTGAGCCTTACAAGGGCGAGATTGAGAAACGCATCAACGGCTCGCTGATTGTGATGGAAAGCGGAACCAGCATCGCATACGCACTCAATAAGTTACAAGACCGCGGTAAGTTCTTCATCGAACCTATGGAAGAAGTTTATGCCGGTCAGGTTATTGGTGAGAGCACCCGCCCGGGCGACATCGTGATAAACGTGACTAAAACAAAGAAACTCACCAATATGCGTGCTTCGGGCTCTGACGAGAAGGTGAGCATTGCACCACCGGTGAAATTCTCGCTCGAAGAGGCTCTCGAGTACATCCAAAAGGATGAATATGTGGAGATTACGCCGCACTCGATGCGTCTGCGCAAGATTCTGCTCGACGAGACTGAACGCAAACGCGCTAATATGCGTGAGATGAGCATGAATGCGTAAGTTTAGCGCACCTTATAATAATAACGGCTCGTTGCTTTTGTAACGGGCCGTTTTTATTTATGTTTGCGTAAAGTTTAATACCGCAAAAAATGAAAACTTCAGAACGCACCAGCATCACCGGAATGAGCACCCTGACGTTTATGTTCTTCTCGTTCGGGTTTGTGACCACAATGAACAACATCCTGATTCCGTATATGCAGACTCTTTTCAGCCTGACCAACGCGCAGGCGATGTTCATCAATATGGTCTGGTACGGGGCTTACGGCGTGGGCTCAATTCCGTCGTCGGCCATAACCGAGCGGTTCGGCTACAAGCGCGGAATGCTCATTGGGCTGATGATTTGTGCTCTGGGCGGATTTCTTTACTATCCGGCCGCACTGATGGTGAGTTACCCCTTCTTCTTGACCGCCACGTTTGTGCTGGCACTGGGCATAACGCTGCTGCAAGTGGCTGTCAATCCGTATGTTGTTGAGATTGGGCCGCACCGCACCACCGCAATGCGGATGAACATTGTGGGCACGGCAAGCAGCACCGCCCGAATGATTGCGCCGCTGGTTGGCACGGCACTGTTTCTGGGCACCATCAGTCAGATTATCCCCGACAACACTCTGCCCGTGAGCGACGCTCAACGCTCGGCTCTGGCGCAGTCGCTGCAGATGCCTTACCTGTCGATTGGCGCGGCGTTTCTGGTTCTGCTCATCATTATCAGTCTGATAAAACTGCCCGTCATCACGCACCAAACCGACGACCGCGGAACCATCGCGAAAGCGTGGCAACACCGCCACTTGCGCTACGGCGTGCTGGCAATCTTCATCTACGAAGGCATTGAAATTGCCATTCCGAGTTTTATGGTGCAGTACGCCACCAACAGCAGCATTCTGGGTGTTGACGAGTCGCGGGCGGCCACATTCATAACGTTCTATTTCTTGGCGATGCTCGCAGGGCGGTTCACTGGCATTTTTGTGATGAAGCGCGTTACTGATAAGGTTGCTCTTTCGGCATACGCTGCCGCGGGAATTGTGCTTGTGGCCTTCGGATTGCTCTTCCACGGGCCTGTGGCCATTGTGGCGCTCATTGCGTCGGGATTGTGCCAGTCGGTGATGTGGGGCAACATTTTCGGCCTTGCCACACGCGGGCTCGATTATCTCACGAATAAGGCTACAAGCCTGATGCTCACCGCGATAGCTGGCGGTGGAATCATCACCGTAGCGATGGGTGCCGTGGCCGACTATTTCGGCGTGAAGGCTGCACTTTTCATAATGATTCCGCTCTACATCTATATGATTTGGTACGCGCGGTCGGCGGAACGACTGGCAGGCGATGCTGCGGCTAATCAATCGGAATGAAAAGCAAGACTGCAGGACAGTTCACCGATTATCCGATTCACCGATTAAACAATATCAAATGATAAACCCCGCCAACAATATAATGCCGTTTCTGGCCGCTTTGCAGCAGAACAACAACAAGCCGTGGTTCGATCAAAACCGCGACTGGTTCAAGGCTGCGCAGGCCGATTTCAGTCAACTGATTACTGATGTGATTGAAATACTGTCGGATACCGAGCCCAAGTTTGCCGGACTGACGGCAAAAGACTGCATCTACCGCATCTATCGCGACCTGCGCTTTTCGTTCGACAAAACGCCTTACAAGACGCACTTTTCGGCCAACATCGCGCCAGGCGGAAAGAACAGCGAGTGGTGCGGATTCTACGTCCAACTCGAGCCAAACAACCTGTCGATGTGCGGTGGCGGGCTTTGGATTGAAGACAAAAACATTCTGAAAGCCGTCAGAAACGAGCTTTACTCAGTGCCCGAAGACCTGGTTGAAATCATTGAAACAAAGGAATTTAAGCGCTATTTCGGTGGATTATGGGACTATCAGAAACTGAAAAAAGTGCCAACCGGCTTCGATGCCGATTTCAAATACGCCGATTTGCTTAAGTACAAGCATTATATCGTTACCAACACGCTCACCGACGAGCAGGTTGCCAGTCCCGACCTATACAGCCACATCGCCAGCGTTCACCGCACTCTGCACCCAATGTGCCGGCTGCTCGATTCAATAATTGAAGATGCGGGGTTGCTGTGATTGAAGGTTAACTATTTCACTTTTCTCGCGCCAATTCTTTCCAGTGCTCAATCTCAGCACTTAAATCGATTTCGGGATGTTTGGCGGTAAATTCAGCCACGGCTTCCGATTGATTTCTAACAAACTGCCTAAACTCATCAGTATCGGGGTTCAGCGGACGATGGTTGGCGGCAGTCACAAACCTCATTACACTGTCAATCAAAGCGTTGTCGGATTGACTGATGCAGTTGTCGCGCATTGCCTGCCAAATGTAATCGACGGCCATAGCCGACGGATGGCACATATCTGTATCGTAGAAGCGGTAATCGCGAAGGTCGTCCAGCAGTAACTCGTACGATGGGAAATAGTGTGCGTTGGTGTGCCATTCAACAAGTTGATTGACAGCCAGCAGCAGGGTGGCCTTGCTCAACTGGTTCTGGTGCGCGCCGTCGCGAAGGTGACGCACGGGGCTCACCGTGAAAACAATCTGCAAATCAGGGTTGAGACTCGTCAGACGCTCAATCAGCGCCGAATAGCGGCTGGCCATCTGCTCAACGGTAAGCATCTCGCGCACGAAATTGGCGGCTGGCAGTTTGTGGCAGTTGGCCACCACGCGGCCATCGGCAACATTGCGGTAAATATACGCTGTGCCAAAGGTTAGTATGAGCCGTGTCAGCCCCTTGGTTTGGTTATGGGCTTCATTAACGCCGCTGTTCATCTTGCGCAAGGCTTCTACTTTGTCGGTCGACGAGAAACTGCCGTGAAACCCGAACCCCGACCAAAGTCCGTTGTGCTGGAACACATCGGTGTCGGTAACTGGCGAGCCTGCCAGCGCCTGCTCAATTGCAATGGCAATCGACTCGGGATTGAACAAAATGCCGAACGGATTGACCACAACATTCAGTCGCGCCTGCTTCATCTTCTGTCCGATATTCTCGGCAAAGCACGAGCCCATCAGCATCATTCTGTCAGAATATCCAATCGTGAAATCGGACTTTGCATCGACTTGAGTTCTGAAATCCATCATCGTCTGTTTTAAACACAAATATATCACGAAGTTGGCCGGCCGAGTGGCTACTTGAAAAAATTTTACACAAAAGTGCAACGTTTCGGCTTTTGCCGCGTCATTAGATTGTATTTTTTAAAACTGACTGAATATGAAAAAATTTTTGTTTGCAATGATTGGTTCGGCACTGATTGCCTGCACCAACATATCGGGTTTAAATGCAGAAGATGTGACTAGCGTGCGCCACATCGACAAGTACACGGGCATCGATGCCGGCCAAGGCATCAAGGTGAACGTTGTGGCGGGCTTTTCCGACAGCGTGACAGTGACTGCACCTGACGACATCATCGACAGAATTGTTACCGAAGTAAAGAATGGAACGCTGATTATCCGTTGGGACAGAAAGGCCAACATTAAATCGCCGCGGCATATTGAAGTAGTCGTATCGGCATGTGCTGTGAACCAGATAAAAGCATCATCGGGCGCAACTGTCATCACCGACACCATCAAAGGCAACGAACTGAAATTCAGCGCATCGTCGGGTGCAAGGATTAACACAATGGTTGAAGCGCAGTCGGTAACTGCCGAATCGAGCAGCGGTGCCAGCGTTAAAATTATTGGTACGGCCGGAAGCGCCAATTATGACGCATCGAGTGGTGCAAGCATCACTGCCGATAAATTACAAGTTGCCAATGTTACAGCCGAAGCGTCGAGTGGCGCAGGCATGACAGTCAACGCAGGTTCGCAACTTGAAGCCAAAGCTCATAGCGGTGCCCGCATCAGATATTCTGGACAACCTAATATGGTGAATGTTGAGTCGGGCTCGGGCGGCTCAATATCAAGACTGTAAAATGCTTTTTTCTTCATATACTATTAGTTGCTTACTAAAAATGGAAAAAGCGGACGATTGTCCGCTTTTTTTATATGTGTTTTTAGTTGAAAACCTGTGATTAAGCACAGTCTCATTATTTGAGCATTGACAACAGTTCGTCCTTTTTGCGGCGCGAAACTTCAACCACAGAACCATCGGCCATGGCAACACTGCCGCCGTCACCACCCGTGTTCATGTATTTGTCTATGTAACTAGTATTTATCAGATGAGACTTGTGGATGCGCAGGAAATTGTTGCCAGCGAACAAATCTTCATAGATTTTAAGATTTTTTGAGACCATGATCCGCTCGCCTGTGCTCATGAAAACTTGTGTATAGGGACCGTCCGCTTCACAACGCACAATGTCGTCAACCTTGACAAACTGTATTCCTTCCGATGTCGGCAATCCGACCTTTGTGAAATCGTTCTTTTTTGAAATGGTCAGCAACTCGTCCAGACGGTTGTCTTTTGTCTGTTTATTTTGCTGTGCGGCGAGTTCTGCCTGCACCCTTTGCACTGCATCAACAAACTCGTCAGGGTCAACAGGTTTCAGAATGTAGTCGGCCGCACTGAACTTGATGGCCTTGAGCGCATATTGGTCATAAGCTGTTACGAAGATGACTTTGAAATTACGCTGCGGTAATTTCTCGAGCAGGTTGAATCCGGTTCCGTCCTGCATCTGTATGTCGAGAAAAACAATGTCGGGCGTCTGTTTGCTGAGCAGTTCAACACCGCTCTCAACCGAATTGGCTTCACCGATCACTTCAACATCATCGCAGTAGAACGACAAATACTGCCTAACAGTTTCGCGCCCGTTAATTTCATCATCAATAATCACAACTTTCATAATCCAGTATTTTTGATTTTGTAAATATAATGATTTGGTTGAAAAACAATAAGCGATTTCAACTTTTCTCAACCACCGACTCTCAACTTATCAAGCCTCATTTGACTCTCCTACTATCGGGATAATAATTGTAACCTGTGTGCCAAGAGCGTTGCCGGCTTCGTCTTCAAGGTCGGTGATGGTGCAAGACATTTGGGCGTTGGCTTCACTGTTCAAGTCGCGCAGACGGTCGCGGGTGAGTTGCATTCCCACCGACTTGTGCTTGCGCTCGTTATTCTTTTCAAGTTCGGCAGCGGCCTTGCGCCCAACGCCATTGTCGGTTATCTGACAGATAAGGCTGTTTTCGTCATTTTCATTTATTTTGATGGTGATGAGTCCGTCATCAGTAGTCTTGTGCATCAAGCCATGGATGATGGCATTCTCAATGAACGGCTGAACCAGCATTGGCGGTACGCTCACAAGGTCTTCTTCCACGCTGTCATCGATGTCGATTTTATAATCGAACTTGTTGCCAAACCGTGCCCGCTCAAGGTCGAGATAGAGACCAAGCGACTGCATCTCGTTGCTCAGCGTAACTGACTGCACCATTGAGTTGTTCAGAATCATGCGCATAAGTTTGGCGAACTTCGACAGGAACCGTACGGCGTCTTGTGCGTTGTTGCTCACAATGAAACTCTGCACCGAGTTGAGAGCGTTGAAAATAAAGTGCGGGTTCATCTGAGTACGCAGCAGCGAGCGCTCGGTTTCGAGAGCCTTGTTGCGCAGTTTGTTCTCTTCGTTCTCTTTGGTAGTCTTGTAGAAAAAGAACATGATGACACCGATGAGTATGAACAGAATTGCAATGCTTAGCATTACACGAGTATGGACCTTATTCCGCAGCAGTTCGTTCTGATGCTCTGTTTCAATTCGCAGAGTCTCATGATAATGGTTAATAGAGTCGGTCGTATGCTGCTTGTCAAACTCGTAACGGGATTCCATCAGCGCCAACTCACGGATGCTTGATTCATTAGTCAGAGAGTCTTTCAGTCTAAACGACTCTCTATAAAACAAATAAGCGTTTTTATAATCACCATTATCATAATATATTATTGCCAATTTCGTATAAGCTATCTGTTTAAGGTGTACAAATGAAGCATTAGCGTTTTTGTCTGATATCCTGATAATCTCTTCAATCATATCTTTTTGAGAACGACCTCTTAGCCCCTTTTTTCCACCACCATCACATATGGTAATTAATGCCGATACGTAACCATAGTCGTCATGCAGTAATTTATAGTATTCTGCCGCTTTCCATCCATAAAATGCACATGAATCGGCATTTATTCCATTGTAAGCTAATGCTATATTGTTTAAAGTGCCAACCAATAGATTTTGACGCCAATATTTCTTTGTTTCAAATGTTTCTGAAACCGTGAACTCTGTTTGCCGTGCCTGAGCTTCATTAAACCCCATTTTGAGACGAAGCGCTTCTTTCAAATACATTAGTGCCGTATCAGATTTTTGATTAGCCCTCTTTTGATTTTCATTATACCCTTTTGGGTTAACATTGATGCCACTCGGACTATTGACAAGTATTCCTTGTGCTTCATTTACATACGTATTACCTATATTATTGTACGACTGCGCAACACGGACAATATCATCCATCATTATACGCAACTCAAGTGATTTCTTCTGCCAAATAAGTTGTTGGCTGAACTGCCCCGTGGTTTCACAAATTGCGGCTAATAGGTCATAAGTATATGATATTCCAATTGTATCGCCCATTTTCTCACATAAAGCCAATTCATTCAATGCGTACCTTTGAGCAAGGTATGTACTACCTACTTTTTGGCAAAGCGTTGCAGCGAGATCGTAAGCGATTGATAGAAAATAATCGTTTTCAGTTTTTTCAAACAAAGGAAAGGCTTGTTCAACCGAGCGGATGGCTGCCAGATAGTTACTGCTGTTCTGATAGTTGATTGCGTTGTTATAGTACAACACTGCCATCTCGGCCATATTGGCGGAATCCATCGAGTTTTGGTTGCGAATGCTGATGGCACGAGTATTAATGTCCACTGCTTGTAAGAAATCTTCTTTGAAAGAATATGCGTTAGACATCTGACGATAGATGGCTGCGCGAGTCAAGCTATTACTGTCAGTGAGTTGTATGGCGTCGTTGAACACTATTATGGCTGTGTCAGGATTGGTGCGGACAAACTTGCGTCCTAAACGCAAAAGGCTGTCGGCATCGGGTTTGGCAGCGGCATCAGACATGGCGGCTGTTTTTTGATGATCTGTGGCACCTGCTGTCAACGTAACGCACAATACCAGAATCAACAATCGTAATTTTTTCATAACTCAATAAATTTATGGTACAAATATAGTCGAGTTGTTGAATTTCGGACTACTGGCTTCAGACTAAAAACATGGGTCGTGAATCGGTCAGTTTTATTATCGAATCGCAAACAAAAAAAGAGAATCCGGTAAAAACCGAACTCTCTTTTCTGCGTGGTGCCACCGGGAATCGAACCAGGGACACAAGGATTTTCAGTCCTTTGCTCTACCAACTGAGCTATGGCACCCCATTTGCTTAAGAGCGGTGCAAAAGTACAAAAAAATCTTAATCGCCAAAATGTTTGAAAAAAAACATTAAAAAAAGCCCGTAGCAAACTTCTGACTATATTTGCAGCATTAGAAAAATCAATATGGAAATCACACCTGCACAAGTGTTCGGGGTGCTGCGGACGGTTGTCCACCCCGAACTCAAACGAGACATAATCCAGCTGGGAATGGTTCAAGGACTCGAAATTGACGGGGCAAACGTCAGTTTTGCCCTGCTAATCGGCAAGAAGGAAAGCACCAACATCGCCCTGCTGAAACAGAACTGTGTTGATGCGCTCGAAGCTGCGTTTCCGGGCGTGAACGTGCGCGGCAACATCCGCGTGCAGGCCAAACCCGAAACCGAAGCCGATGAGCCCAATGGCCTGCGCAAGGTGAAAAATATCATTGCCGTGGCTTCGGGCAAGGGCGGTGTCGGAAAATCGACGGTGGCCGTCAATCTGGCGGTGGCTTTGGCGCAGCAAGGCGCAAAAGTAGGCCTTGTCGATGCCGATATCTACGGGCCTTCAATCCCGCTTATGTTCGATTTGCACGATGCCCGTCCGATGGCCAACGAAGAGCAGATGATTGTGCCAATAGAGAAATACGGTGTCCGTTTGCTGTCAATCGGTTTTTTTGTGAATGCCAAGGATGCTCTTGTATGGCGCGGCCCGATGGCCACAAGCGCTCTCAAGCAGATGATAATGGAAGCCGACTGGAGCGAACTCGACTATCTGCTCATTGATATGCCACCGGGAACTGGCGACATCCATCTGGCCATCATCCAAATGCTTGCTCTTACGGGCGCCATCATCGTCAGCACGCCGCAGGAAGTGGCTCTAGCCGACGCTTTGAAGGGCATGAACATGTTCCGCAACGATAAAATAAATGTGCCTGTTTTGGGGCTGGTTGAGAATATGGCCTGGTTTACCCCCGCCGAACTGCCAGAGAACAAATATTTCATTTTCGGTAACGGCGGTTGCAAGCGCCTGGCTGAGAAGGAAGGTGTAAATTTCCTTGGACAAATACCGATTGTACAAAGCGTCTGCGAAAGCGGCGACAATGGTATGCCTGCCGCCATGGACCGCGGCAGCATTGTGGGCGGATATTTCCACTCTTTGGCCGACAGCGTGATTGCTGCGGTTGATTACCGCAACAGCAACCTAGCCGCAACCCGCAAGGTTGAAGTGAAGAAGAAATAAAAACCTATTTGTAACTAAAAAACAAGGGGGCAAATGCCCCCTTTGTTTATAAATACCGAGTTTGTTTTCAAACTATTCCTCACTAGCAAGCCCCTTGGCAAAACCAATATAGGCGGCTTTACGGGCTTTGAATTTCTCTGTCCAGATACCGACGGGCTCACCACCTCGCCACCCCGAATTTGACGGGGCATCGGTCAGGCACCATTGGCAGATACCATATTGCTGCTCAACAGGAATTATCTCAAAATATTTTCTGACAATAAACTCATAAAAATCGGCCATTTTCTGATGCTCGGCTTCAGTCAGCTGCGATGTTTTGAGCGATGTTCCGCCCCAACGCTGGCTACCACGCACATAGCCCATATCGAGTTCTGAGATGCGACAGAGCTTGCCGCTTGCTGCCATAATCTCAAACATTTTGACAATATGATTTTCAATGTTTCTCTGAATATTGGCGTTTTCAAAACAACTGATGTGCATCTGTGTCCCGATGCCATCGATTTTTGTCACACCGTCAGCTTCCCATTTCTTAATCCATGCCACAAGGCTCTTTACCTTTTTGTTGTCATCCCAATCCGATTCAAGGTTATAGTCGTTCACAAAAAGCTTCAACTCGTCGGCATTGCCTTTGAAGTGCTTGCGGGCGCTTGCAACAGCAGTGCGCACATACTCAAGGTCACCCATAAAGGCCTGCCAGTAGAACGTACCTGATGACACATTGCTGGGATCAGAAATATTGTTGTTCTCGTAGTTTTGCAGAACATAATTGCCACTACCATCATTGCCGCCGCCAGAAAGAGCTTCGTTCACAACATCCCAGGCCTTCACGTAGCCATCGGTGGCTTCCATCATACCGGCAATCCAACGATCCATGGCCCAGACAAGAGTATCGCGCTTTTGCTCGGCAGTAAGGGCGATGGTTTTGTCGCTGCCTTTGTGTGTGATTTTCAGGCTTTCAATAAAAATATCGCCAACAAAATTCCCCGATTGCAACAAAACATGCCCACCACCTTCTTTTATATTGTCAATGTGAAAATTAATGTCCGCCCAATCATTGGAAATGCTGATTTTGAGATTGTTATTATTTGACCATCCGCCAACGGCAACAGTTATATCAGTAGGTGCAGACGCTTTTGCCCGGATGGTGAAATCATAAGATCCACCTGTCTTTACAGGCAAGCTGCCTGCAATTTGATACTGAACGTCCCAAAAATTGGCTGCAACCGCATTATTCTTGATATGCAAACCATCAGCTTCTGTTGTAATCGTATAATTGAAATCGGAGAATTCGCTATGCCAATAATTAAATGACTTCAATCCTTTATAATTCTGGCTCAAATCTTCGACATCAACCTTCTCACTGTCAGGGACATTCACTTCACGATCAGCCATCAAACCCAACAAATATCCCGGTTGCTGCTGCGAATGCCAGGCAAGTGTGTGGCCGTAGATGGAAAGCCCTGCTTTTCTGGCATCTTCAACAAAACGCTTCACATTCGTGAAATTCATCTGTCCGCTACCGCCAACCACCGAGCCGTACTTCATAGCGTTGCCTGCCACAATCTCATCGAAGTGGGCGGTTACAGTGTCGCGCACACCATTTGTGTTGTTGTGGAATTCATTCACATCAAGCGCACCACTGAATTTAAAATCAGGATGGACCGAACGGTCAACATACGTCTTTAAGAAACGGTAACTATTTGGATCAAACCGCGTTGAATCAACAGCCGGCGTAGTATCGGTTGAAGGTGTATCAGGACCATCTGGCGATGGCTTCTCTTCGTCCTTCTTACAAGCCGCGAAGCAAACCGCAACCGACAAGGTAAGCAAAAAAACTTTTCTCATAATATTCATTTTAAACCATTTAATAAATTGTGCAATACTATTGTAACTATATCATAAAACACAAAAATGCACTTTGCAAGAATACGCATTTTTACAAAATCAAACTTCTTATGGAAAAAGATTTATATGATTCGGATATAATTGCCTATCTACTTTACCTAATATTTTTTATTGGTATCTATTAAAAGATTAAAACCCTATATTTGCGGTTCAAAAAATAAAAATCGGCTGCACAAGCATTATGGCTTCAAAACAAGAAATAGATTTAGAAACGCTTTACGGCATTCTGTTTGAAAACAAGAAACTTACACTTTCCGATGATGATTTGAAAACTGTTGACCGCAGTTTTCAGTTTCTGAAGGATTTCTCGAAAGACAAAATCATTTACGGCATAAACACTGGCTTCGGCCCGATGGCTCAATACAGAGTCGATGACCAGTCGCTTATCGATTTGCAATACAATATTATACGCAGCCACTCAACGGGTGCTGGGCAGCCGCTGCCCGAGGTGTATGTGAAGTCGGCAATGATTGCGCGGCTCTACACCTTTCTGCAGGGCAACTCAGGCGTTCACACCGAGCTGGTGCGGCTCATTGTTGAGTTCATAAACCGCGGCATTATCCCCTACATTCCCGAGCACGGCAGCGTTGGCGCCAGCGGCGACCTTGTGCAGCTTGCCCACATTGCGCTCACGCTCATTGGCGAAGGCGATGTTTTCTACAAAGGCCAACTGCGCCCCACAGCCGAAGTGATGAAAGAAAACGGACTCGAGCCATTCAAGATTTATCTGCGTGAGGGACTGTCAGTTACCAACGGCACGTCGGTGATGACGGGCATTGGCGTTGTCAACCTGATTTACGCCAAGAAACTGCTTCGCTGGTCGCTTGTGGCGTCGGTGATGATGAACGAGGTGGCCGCTTCATACGACGACCTGATGTCGGCCGAGCTGAACGCCACCAAACGCCACCGCGGACAGCGCGAGATTGCCCGTCTGATGCGTAAAATAAGCGCGGGCAGCAAGTGTATGCTCAAACGCGAGGCCGAGCTCTACAATCAAAAACACACCGAGGCTACCTTCGGCCACAAGGTGCAGCCCTACTACTCGCTGCGCTGCATTCCGCAGATTCTGGGACCGATTTTCGACGAGATGGAAAACGCTGAAAAAGTGCTGATTAACGAAGTCAATTCGGCCTGCGACAATCCGATTATCGACCCCGAAAACCAAAACGTGTTCCACGGCGGAAACTTCCACGGCGACTACATTTCGTACGAGATGGACAAGCTGAAAATCGGCGTCACCAAGCTCACAATGCTCACCGAGCGGCAGCTCAACTACCTTTACCACGACCGAATCAACGGCATTCTGCCGCCGTTTGTCAATATGGGCGTTTTGGGTCTGAACTACGGAATGCAGGCCGCACAGTTCACCGCCACTTCCACCACCGCCGAGTGTCAGACACTCTCGAACCCGATGTATGTGCACAGCATACCTAACAACAATGATAATCAAGACATTGTGAGTATGGGCACCAACTCGGCGCTCATTGCAAAGCACATTATCGAGAACTCATTCCAAGTGATGGCCATAATGATGATGTCGCTGGCTCAAGCTGTTGATATTCTGAAGATTCAAGACAAGATGAGCCCCGCCACACGCGCCGTTTACGATGAGGTGCGAGCCATTTTCCCCGCCTTCTCAACCGTCGACAGCCCGCTGTACAAAGACATTGAAAGGGTGGAAAACTATCTGAAAACCAAAAAAATCGATTTTTAGCCCGATGGAACGCAGAGTTGTAATAACAGGAATGGGCATTTACTCTTGCATTGGCAAGAACCTTGACGAGGTGCGCCAATCGCTCTACAACGGGCGGTCGGGCATTGGAATTGACCCCGAGCGCAAGGGACTGGGCTTCCAATCGTCGCTCACAGGCATTATTGAGCGCCCCAATATGAAGGAGCTGCTCGACCGCCGCAGCCGCCGCGGACTTGCTGAACAAGGCGAATATGCCTATGTTTCGTCGCTTGAGGCCTTCCGCAATGCGCGTATCGATGCCGATTTTTTGGCCGCCAACGAAGTGGGCATACTTTTCGGCAACGACACAAGTGCGGCACCGATAATTACCGCCATTGATACCGTTCGCCAAAAGAAAAACACCGTGCTGGTGGGCGCCGAATCGGTGTTCCAATCGCTCACTTCGACGGTTTCGATGAACCTTTCGGTGATATTCAAACTGCGCGGAATCAACTTCACCATTGCAGGCGCCTGCGCAAGCAGTTCGCACGCCATTGGCATTGCCTATCTGCTTATCAAACAAGGGCTTCAAGATATTGTTCTCTGCGGAGGCGCGCAAGAGGTCAACCCCTACGCCACAGGCAGTTTCGACGGCTTGAGCGCCTTCTCGACACAGGAAGCCGACCCAACCAAGGCTTCGAAACCGTTCGACCGCCGTCGCGACGGACTGGTGCCAAGCGGTGGCGCGGCAAGCGTGGTGGTTGAGAGCTACGAGTCGGCCGTAAAACGCGGAGCGCCCATTGTGGCCGAGATTATCGGCTACGGATTCTCGTCGAACGGCGACCACCTGTCGGTGCCGAACGTCGAAGGGCCCAAACGCTCGCTGCAGCGCGCTCTCGACAGCGCGGGACTTGCAGCCGCCGACATTCCGTATATCAACGCCCACGCCACTTCAACCCCCGCAGGCGACCTGAACGAGGCCCGCGCCATTGCCGAGGTGTTCGGCGCAAGCCGCCCCTACGTGGCTTCAACCAAGTCGATGACGGGCCACGAGATGTGGATGGCTGGCGCAAGCGAGGTCATTTACTCGACGCTGATGATGAACAACAGCTTCATTGCGCCGAATATCAACTTTGAAGAACCCGATGAGGCTTCGTGCCAATTAAATATCCCCAAAACGCGGATAGATACAGAATTTGATTTATTTTTGACGAATTCTTTCGGGTTTGGAGGCACAAACTCAACACTTATAATTAAGAAATTCAAATAGTTATGACCAACGAAGAAATAATCGCAAAAATCAACGAGACTCTGGCCGAAGAGTTTGAGGTTGACATTAATGTTATCAAACCCGACGCGCCGCTGATGGAAACGCTGGAACTCGACAGCCTTGACCTTGTGGATGTTGTGGTTCTGGTGGAGCAGAACTTCGGATTTAACGTCACAGGCGAGGATTTCGCCAAAATCCGCACTTTCCAAGATTTCTACAACCTTGTGATTGAGCGCACGACAAAATAACCACCGCCAATGGCCGACTGGAAGGGAAAAACGCGAGGCGGAAGTTTCGGTTACTTCTTCTTTATCAAACTGATACAATACATAGGCGTCCGCGCGGCCTACGTTTTTCTGGCCTTTGTTGTTGTCTATTTCATTCCTTTTGCCCCAAAGGCCACCGCGTGCACGTGGCGCTATGCCCGCAAAATACTGAAATTGAGCCGATTGAAATCCGTCGGTCTGCTTTTCCGCAATTATTACCGATTGGGTCAGACGCTGATTGACAAGATTGCCATTGGCAGCGGAATGACCGACAAATACCACTTCAAATTTGAAAATTATCAGGAGTTTCTCAATGTGCTGAACTCGCAGCAGGGCGTGATAATGATGGGCGGCCACATTGGCAACTGGGAGATTGGCGCGCCATTCTTCGGCGATTACGGCAAGAATATCAATATTGTGATGTACGATGCTGAATATCAGAAAATCAAGGAGATGCTGGAGAAGAACTCAACTGGCCACGACTACAAGGTCATTCCCGTGAACAACGACACGCTGACGCACGTCTTCCAAATTACCGAAGCCCTGAACCGCCACGAGTACGTCTGCTTCCAAGGCGACCGCTACGTGAACGCCGACAAACTGCTGACAGCAACGTTTATGGGCCGCGATGCCGATTTTCCGTCGGGGCCGTTCCTGCTGGCGTCGCGGCTGAAGGTGCCTGTGGTGTTCTACTTCGCAATGCGCGAGAAACCGATGACCTACCACTATCGGTTCACCATTGCGCAGCCCGTGCCCCGCACCCGCGACCGCAAACCCGAGCAAGCCCTTCTGGAGCAGTATGTGGCTAATTTTGAGAAGATTCTGAAGGAATACCCCGAGCAGTGGTTTAATTATTATGATTTCTGGAAACGATGACAATGACAAATAACGATAACTTTAAACGATAACTTTAAACGATAACCACTAAACCAATTATTTGAAATGGGAAATTCAAGGAATTTTAGGGAGTACCCCGTTTGGAAAGATGCCATTGCTTTTTCTACAAAGGTATATGAAATAACAAGCGGAATGCCACTTGATGAGAGACGCGGTTTGTGTTCTCAAATGCAACGGGCTGCGGTTTCCATAGCATCAAATATTGCCGAAGGTTGTTCAAGGTCGTCTTCGAATGATTTTACCCGCTTTCTTGAGATTGCGTTAGGTTCAGCATATGAATTAGAAACACAACTTATCATTTCATTCAATGTCAATTATATAACCAAAGAGTTGCTAGAAGAACTAAATGCAACTATTCAATCAATCGAAAAACAAATATCAGCACTTATAGGGTCTATTAAATATGAAAAGTAAAAGAAACCCACATACTATGTTGCACTTTTAATTGTCATAAATAATATTCAGTTTTGTATCATAAATAATGCATTATCACCGATATACAATTATTTGTTATCGTTACAGTTATGATTATCGTCATCGTTAATAGTTATCGTTCAAAAATAAAACTATGAAACTATTCCCATCACTCGAAAAGCAATACACCAAAGAGCACCAATCGGCTCTTGAGGCGCAGCGTTTGGCACATTTCATTGCCGGTGCGCCGGTGGTTTTTCAGGTCTCGCGCCTGATGATTAAATTCGGAATTTTGAAGGCCATTGCCGACAGCAAAAACGGCCTGACACAAACTGAGATAGCCGACAAATGCCACTTGTCGGAATATGCCGCACAGGTGCTGCTCGAGGCATCGCTCTCAATCGGCACCGTATATTTCGCCAACGAGCGCTATCAGATTACCAAAGCCGGTTGGTTCCTTATCAACGACACAATGGTGAACGCCAATCTGAACTTTAACCACGATGTCAACTATTTGGGCTTGTTCAAATTAGAAGAGTCTCTCTTGAACGGCAAGCCCGAAGGTTTGAAGGTGTTCGGTCAGTGGCCGACCATTTACGAGGGACTGTCGCAATTGCCGCCCGAGGTGCAGAAGAGTTGGTTCGGATTCGACCATTTCTACAGCGACAACTCGTTTGCCGAAGCCTTGAAAATCGTCTTCGCCAACCATCCGCGCACGCTGCTCGACGTTGGCGGCAACACCGGCCGCTGGGCTACACAGTGCGTCACGTTCGACAAGGATGTGAATGTGACCATTATGGACCTTCCGCAACAGATTGAGATGATGAAAAAGCAGACCGCCGGGCTCGACGGCGCCGACCGCATTCACGGTCACGGAGCCAACCTGCTCGACCCTGCGGTACCGTTCCCAACAGGATTCGATGCCATCTGGATGAGTCAGTTCCTTGACTGCTTCTCGGAGGCCGAAGTGACTAGCATCCTGACACGCGCCGCACGCTCGATGACGAAGGAGAGCACCGTCTTCATTATGGAGACGTTCTGGGACCGCCAACGTTTCGAGACTGCCGCCTTCGACCTGACTATGACAAGCGTTTACTTCACCGCAATGGCCAACGGGAACAGCAAGATGTACCATTCCGACGATATGACGCGTTGCATCGAGGCTGCAGGCCTGCAAGTGACCACAATGCACGACGGCGTAGGCCTGGGACACACCATTGTGGAGTGCAAGTTGAAGGGCTGAAGTATTGAATAACAGAATGCGTGAATGTTGATTTAAGAATTTATCAGGTAGTCAACTTGAATTAAATCCCTAAAGCGAATATTTTTGCGCGTTAAAATCAGAATTAAACGGCATTATGACCGAACCGATGCTTAAGGACGCACAGATACTGACGCTCATCCCGCAGCGCCCGCCAATGGTTATGGTGGACGCCTTCTACGGCATTGAGGACGGGGTGTCGCGGTCAGGATTGACGGTGGCCGACGGCAACATCTTCTGCAAGGGCGGACGGCTGCGCGAGCCTGGCATTGTGGAGCACATTGCGCAATCGGCGGCGGCCCGCGTGGGCTACATTTTCACGCAGCGCGGCGAGCAGGTGCCGCTGGGCTTCATCGGGTCGGTTGATAAACTGACAATCAGCCATTTGCCGAAGGTGGGCAGCCAAATGCGGACCGAAATCAGCGTGCTGCAGGAAATGGGCGGACTGTCGCTCATATCGGCGAAGACCGAAGACAACGACGGAACAGTGGCCGAGTGCCGAATGAAAATTTTTCTTAAAATCGACTAAAGGAAATTGTTGATAATGAAGACGAAAAACAAAATACGCGAAGCCGTTCTCACCGACCGCAAGACCATCACCATAAGGTTCAGCGAAGTTGACGCAATGCAGGTGGTGTGGCACGGCGAGTACATCCGCTACTTTGAGGACGGGCGCGAGTCGTTCGGCAAGCACTACGACGGCCTGAAATATATGGACATCTTCAACAGCGGCTTTCTGGCGCCAATGGTCGAGTTGAACTGCCAATACAAGCAGTCGCTCACGTTTGGCGAGGAGGCCATCATTGAGACGCGATACATCCGCACGGCGGCGGCGAAGATTATGTTCGACTACACCATCTACCGCGCGTCGGACAACACGGTGGCCGCCACGGGCAGTTCGGTTCAGGTGTTTGTGAACGCCCAAACGCGCGAACTTGAACTGAACAACCCGCCTTTCTACGCCGATTGGCAGAAACGTTGGATAAAAGATTGACCTACAGCCAAAAGCAAACATCAGAAATGAAAATTTACATAAACGCCGACTCGATTGTAACGCCGATAGGATTCGGCACGCAGGAGAACCTTGCGGCGCTCTGCTCGTACCGTAGCGGGCTCACGAATCACACCACTTCCGACGTGTCGGACACACCGATTGTAATGTCGGAGTTTCACGACCACTCTATCAGGCTTGAGTCGAAGATTCTCGACCTGGAATCGCAATACACTAAATTTGAGCGGCTGGTGATAATGGCCATCACCGACATTCTGGACCAAACGCATATCGATTTGGAAGACAAGACGGTAGGCATTGTCATTTCAACCACAAAAGGAAACTCGGTGCTGATTGACCACACCGCGGAGTCGCAGGACGGGCGCGTGTCGCTCTGGAAGACATCGGACCGCATCGGGCGCTATTTTGGCGCGGCCAACCGTCCGATTATCGTGTCAAACGCCTGCATATCAGGTCTTTCGGCACTGATTGTGGGCAAGCGGCTCATTGAGGCTGGCGTGTACGAGAGCGTGATTGTGGCGGGCTGCGACGTGCTCACCCACTTCATCACGAGCGGGTTTAAATCGTTCAAATCGTTGAGCGCCAAACGCTGCGTGCCGTTCGACGCGCGCCGCGACGGACTGAACCTTGGCGAGGGCGCGGGTGCCGTGCTGCTGTCGCCAAACTACGACGAGAACGGCATTCTGCTGGCTGGAGGCGCCATCAGCAACGACGCCAACCACATATCGGGCCCGTCGCGCACGGGCTACGAACTGAACCTGGCCATTCGCGGGGCAATGCGCGAGGCTGGCGTGGAGCCCGCCGACATCAGTTTTGTGAACACCCACGGCACGGCCACCGTCTACAACGACGAAATGGAGTCGAAAGCCGTGACGCTGGCCGAACTGCAAAACTGCCCCGTGCAAAGCCTGAAGCCGTATTTCGGCCACACGCTGGGCGCGTCGGGCATCATCGAGACAATTGTCTGCGCCCACGAACTGCGAATGGGAACTGTCTTTGGCACATTCGGTTACGAGAAGCCTGGCACGCCAATGCCGCTCAAGGTTTCGGCCGAGCATCAGAGAATCAGGAAAATGCGCCACTGCGTGAAAACCGCGTCGGGATTCGGGGGCTGCAACGCTGCCATTGTGCTGTCGCTGCCGCAATACGCCAAACCCGAACTCGAAACGCAGCCCGCACAGTTGCGGAGCATACGGTCGATTTCGGTTTTCAACTCGCAGATTAAAGTCGGCAAGCGGATTGTATTCTCTTCGAAATCAACCGAATACGGAACGTTCATCCGCGAGGCGTTCAAGAAACTCGGCGACGAGAATCTGAAGTTCTACAAAATGGACAATCTCTGCAAACTGGGCTATGTGGCCGCTGGCTATCTGCTTAACAATGTGGAGTTTAAGCCCGAAGAAATGGGCATAATTGTTATGAATGCCGTGGGCTCGCTCGACACCGACCTTGACCACGAGCGCATCATCAGCGAGCAGGGCGACGCAATGGCAAGCCCGTCGGTGTTCGTCTACACGCTGCCGAACGTGGTGGTGGGCGAAATCTGCATCCGCTACAAAATCAAGGGCGAAAACACCTTCTTCATCCGCGAGGGGCACGAGAGCGAGGTGACAATGAAATATATTGAGAAGGCAATGGAGCGTCAGAATCTGCGCTACTGCATCACGGGCTGGCTCGAACTGATTGGCTCGCGCTACAGGGTGAATCTCAATTTGTTGGAAAATACTGGTTTTAAAGGAGATAAAGGCGATACGACAGAAACGGCGGAGGCTGCGGAAGTTGAGAAACCGCGCAAGCCACGGCGCAGAGCGACTAAACCGAGGGCAACTTCTTTAACCACGGAAAGCACAGAAAACACGGAAAAAAGTGCAAGAAAAGCGGCGCAAGCGCCGACGGAGGGCACGGAAAATGAGAACTAATATCGCGAAAGCGCTAAAATTGAATGAATTGACAACGGAGATTTTTGAACGACGGATTTTTTTTAACCACGGAAAACACTGAAATCACGGAAAATAATGCTTAAAAGCGGCGCAGGCGCCGACGGAAAACACGGATTTTTGAGGGCTGATATCGCGAAAGCGCTAAAAATGAATAAATTGCCAACGAAACTATTAGGAAGAAGTATAAGTTTGATAACTATTTATAATTCAATATAATACACAGGAACAATGGAAGAATTGATTGAAAAACTTAAAGGCGAACTGATTGCTGAACTGAATCTTGAGGAGGTTACCCCCGCCGACATCGACGCTGAAGCACCGCTTTTCGGCGACGGTGGTCTGGGCTTGGATTCGATTGACGCACTGGAGATTATCCTGATTCTGGAGCGCAACTACGGCATCAAAATCGAGAATCCCGCACAGGGAAAAGAGATTTTCTACTCGGTGAAAACGCTGGCCGAATACATCACCGCCAATCAGAAAAAATAAATGCGGATTGCGGTTACGGGGCTCGGCGCGGTGTCGGGCATCGGCTTTGGTGTGAGTGAAAACATTGAGTCGTTGCGCACGGGGCGGCACGGAATGGGGAAACCACGGTTTTTCCAAACCACGCTCGACGTGCCCGTATCGGAAGTGAAAGCGACGAACGCTGAACTTGCCAAACGTCTGAATCTCAACGCAGAACGCACCTATTCGCGCACCGTTCTGCTGGGGCTTATGGCCGCGCGTGAGGCTGTGGCCGACGCTGGCATCGACGTCAGCAAAAAGCGTGTGGGCTTCATCTCGTCGACATCGGTGGGCGGAATGGATTTGAGCGAGGTGTTTTACAACGATTTCCGCACCGACCACAACCGCGGACGCTTGCGAATGGTGAGTCAGCACGACTGCGGCGCAAGCACCGAGTTTATAGCCAACCAACTGGGAATCAGCGGTTTTGTAACCACCATCAGCACGGCCTGCTCGTCGGCGGGCAACGCCATTATGCTTGGCGCGAGAATGCTACAGCACAATATGCTTGACGCTGTTGTGGCTGGCGGCACCGACGCGCTCTGCAAGTTCACGCTGAACGGATTCGGCTCGCTAATGATTCTCGACAAAGACCACTGCCGCCCGTTCGACGCTACTCGCGCAGGGCTCAACCTTGGCGAGGGCGCAGGCTACATTGTTATGCAACGCGCGGAGGACGCCACACACACACCTTACTGTCTGCTAACAGGTTATGCCAACGCCAACGACGCCTACCACCAGACGGGCTGCTCGCCCGAAGGCAATGGTGCTTTCGGCTCAATGAGCGCAGCAATGGCGGTGGCGGGTCTGCAACCGTCTGATATTGATTATATCAACGTTCACGGCACTGCCACACCCAACAACGACCTTTCGGAAGCCACAGCCATACGCCGCATTTTCGGCGACCGCGTGCCGCCGTTCAGTTCGGTCAAGGCATTCATCGGTCACACGCTGGGCGCATCGGAAGGCATTGAGGCTGTATATTCGGCTCTGTCAGTGAAAAATGGATACGTTTATCCGAACCTTAACTTTAAGTCGGCTGACGAGGCCATCGGGCTTGCGCCTGAAACCGAATTTGCCGAAGGACGCCGCGTGCGCAACGTGCTGTCGAACGCCTTCGGGTTCGGCGGAAACGATACGTCGCTGGTGTTTTCACGGGCCGACTGACACAAAATTTTAACCACGAATAACACTGAAAAACAATTAAATACAAAGCAGCGCAAGCGCTGATGGAAAACGCAGAAGCAAAATGAAACCTGTCTACATCACACGAACCTGCCAAATTGCTAACGACCAACTCGTTATGGACGGCGTTGAGGCTGTGCTCGATTACAAGGAAATTATTGCCGATCCCGCACTGCGCCGCCGTATGAGCCGAATTGTGAAAATGGGCGTGGCCTGCGGTTTGAAGTGCATTGAAGGACTGGCACCCGAAAGCATCGACGCCATTATCACGGCCACTGGATTCGGCTGTCTGGCTGATACTGAAAAGTTTATCGAGTCGATTGTGGCCAACAGCGAGCGGCTTCTGAACCCCACGCCGTTCATTCAGTCCACCTTCAACACCATTGGCGGACAGATTGCACTGTTGCGCGGAATTCACTCATACAATGTTACTTACGCCCACCGCGGATTGAGTTTCGAGAGTGCGCTGATTGACGCCGCAATGCAGGTGAACGAGGGCAAAAAGAATGTTCTGCTTGGCGCGATTGACGAGATTACCACTTCGTCGGCCGACATTCAGCACCGCCTTGGAATGACGCGCGAATATGAGTTGGGCGAAGGCGCCAACTTCTTCGTTCTGAATGCCGCCACTTCAGGCAACGGCCAACCGGCCGTACTCGACATTGACACTCGCACTGGCAGTATGTCCGATGATGAAACAGTTGAATGGATTACCGAAATGGTAAAACGTAACGGTATAAGTGCAGACGATTTATGCATTGTGGCCAACTGCAACGCCGCAACCGCTGACAACATTGCCAACCAATTGCCGCTGAAAAACGAGCCATTACAGTTCAAAACATGCGACTACCCGACACTATCGGCACGGGCTTTGGATTTTGCAATAAACAACTCTACAGCCTATAACACACTGATAATAAGCGATTACCAACATATAAGCCATTCGCTGATTTTGTTAGGTAGGGGGTAGTAGTTAGGATTTAGGAATTAGTAGTTAGGGTTTTTGGTGTTGGGTATTAGGTGGAAAACGTAAACAATTAACAATGAATAATTAACAATGAAATTAGGTGTTGGGTATTGGGTGTTAGGTGTTGGTAACGTTTTTAACATATTAAACTTCTAAACTTTAAACAATTCACCGATTAAACAGTTCACCGATTCACCAATAAAACAATGATTATCGCACTTGCCATCGCCGCCATTCTGGCGTTCTTGTTTTACGCTTCGTACAGCATAAAATCGCAGGTGTATGTGCGTGCCTTGTGCCGCGTCAAGACTACCGAAAATGTTGTCTATCTGACATTTGACGACGGCCCCGACGCAGAGCAGACACCCCAAGTGCTCGACGTGCTGAAGCGCAACAACGCCACGGCCACGTTCTTCTGCATCGGCAGCCGCATTGCTGACAACGAGGCACTGCTCAAGCGTATGGCTGACGAAGGTCATCAGATTGGAATCCACAGTTTTAGCCACGCAAACAGTTTTCCGCTTTTCAGCCGCAACCGTATGCTTGCCGACATCCGCCAATGCCAACAGGCCATAGAGCAGGCAACAGGCACGGCGCCAACGCTCTTCCGTCCACCATTTGGCGTTACAAACCCAACCATCGGCAAGGCCGTCAAACGCCTGAATCTCAAAACCATAGGCTGGACAATCCGCACCTATGACACCAACGGTGCCAACAACGCCAAAATAGCGCGCCGCATCAGCCGCCAACTGCGCCCTGGCGCCATCATCCTTCTTCACGACCGCCTTCCCCAAAGCGCCGAACGGCTGCAAATGGTGATTGAGGCGGTGAAGGAGAAGGGGTATGAGATTGGCAATTGCTTCCAAGCATAGGCTCTAAGCCCACAAACATCAATAAAAACACCAGTCAGACCCGCTGCATTTTATTTTGCGCCAATCGATTTTTTTTGTTTTTTTACAATGTTTATTAGGCTTATTCTATGAGTGAATCCATTTTGAAGGCTTTGATGCAATTGTTTGCCATCATTGCCACTGCTAACAAAGAGGGAGTGAACGAGAAATCGCGCTCTATTGTTGAGTCTTACCTGAAGATGATGCTCAGTTCGGAACAGGTGACTGAGTATCTGCAATTGTTCGACAAATACGTTGAGGAACGCGGCGGCGGCGTCAAGAAGGACGACGCTCAGCAGACTCGTAAGCGCACATCGCTCAACTCTGTTAAGGTGCTGCGTATCTGCGAGCAGATCAACGGCGAGTTGAAACAGGACCAAAAACTGCTGGTGCTGCTGCAATTGCTTGAGTTCATCAGTTTCGGCGAGGAAATCACCGAGCAGGAAATCGAATTTGTGAAAACCGTGTCGGACATCTTCAATATCCCTGAGGACGAATACTACAACTGCTACGCCTTCACGCTCAATCCGAAGATTGAGGAAATTCCGCATAAAGAGAACGCTCTTATTCTTGACAAGAACAACGAAGCACCGTTTGCAGAATTCAAACATATGAAGTTCAAAGAGTTGGACGGTCGCATTCTGATTTTGTTCCTGCCTTCGATCAATGCTTACGCGTTCCGCTACGTGGGCGAAACCGACCTTTACCTGAACGGACACAGCATTATGCTCAACCGCACATACGTTCTGCCTAAGGGCTCGGCCATCCGCAGCCCGCGCATCGGCTCAATCTACTACAGCGACATTGTGTCGAAGTTCATCAATGCGATGAACGCCGAGAAGGTGGTGTTCACTGCCAAAGATGTTGAGTTCAGATTCAAAGGCAGCAAGAACGGTCTGCACAACTTCAACTTCTGCGAGCAGGGCGGCGAACTCATCGGCATTATGGGCGGCTCAGGCGTTGGAAAATCAACATTGCTCAACGTGCTCAACGGCAATCTGCAACCGCAGAGCGGCGAGATTCTCATTAACGGCTACAACATCTACACCGAAAAAGAGATGCTGAACGGCGTTATCGGTTTTGTGCCGCAAGATGACCTTTTGATTGAAGAACTTACTGTATATCAGAACCTTTACTATAGTGCAAAACTCTGCTTCAGCGAATACACCGAGGAGCAGATTAACGAGGCCGTGAACAAGGTTTTGGAAGACCTTGACCTGAAAGCCACCGCTGACCTGGTGGTGGGCAACCCGCTGAACAAGACCATCAGTGGTGGTCAGCGCAAGCGTCTGAACATCGCCTTGGAACTTATCCGCGAGCCGCTTGTGATGTTTGTCGACGAGCCGACTTCGGGACTTTCGTCGATGGACTCGGAAATGGTGATGGACCTTCTGAAGGAGCAGACGCTGAAAGGTAAATTGGTGATTGTCAACATCCACCAACCGTCGTCGGTCATCTTCAAGATGTTCGACAAACTGCTGATTATGGACAAGGGCGGCTACCTTGTTTACTACGGCAACCCGGTTGACTCGGTGGTTTACTTCAAGACAATGAGTAACCACGTAAATGCCACTGAAAGTGAGTGTTACCATTGTGGCAACATCAATCCCGAGCAGGTGCTTCAGATTCTGGAGTCGAAGGTGGTTGACGAGTACGGCCGCACCACCCACAAGCGCAAGACAACACCTGAGGAGTGGGCAAAAATGTACGAGGAGCACTCGAAATCGAAGATAAAATTCGACACCGAAAAGCAGGATTTGCCGAAGAACAACTTCAGCATTCCGGGAATGTTCAAGCAGTTCCGCATCTTCTGCGAGCGCAACATCCTGTCGAAGTTAGCCAACCGCCAATATATGCTCATCAACTTCCTTGAGGCACCGGTGCTGGCACTCATTCTGGCCTACTTCACCAAGTACATCGCCGGCGAGGGTGCAAACCCGAACATCTTTGTCTTCAGCGGCAACGAGAACCTGCCTATCTACTTGTTTATGGGCGTTGTGGTTTCAATCTTCATCGGCTTGACCGTGAGTGCCGAAGAGATTATCCGCGACAGGCAACTTTTGAAACGCGAATCGTTCCTGAACTTGAGCCACGTCAGTTATCTGAACAGCAAGATTGCCGTTCTGTTTGTCATTTCGGCCATTCAGACACTCTCGTTCGTGCTCATCGGCAACACCATAATGGAAATCCACGGTATGACGCTGGCTCACTGGCTGATTCTGTTCACCGCATCGTGCGTCTCGAATATGATTGGCCTGAACATCTCGGCCGCGCTCGATTCGGTTGTCACCATCTACATCCTGATTCCGTTCCTGATTGTACCGCAGTTGCTTTTCAGCGGAACAATGGTGAAATTCGACAAACTGAACAAGGCCATCAGTTCATACGAGGTGGTGCCCGTGATTGGCGACCTGATGCCATCGCGCTGGGCCTACGAGGCAATGGCCGTGAAGCAGTACCGCGACAATGAGTATATGAAGAACTTCTTCCTGATTGAGCAGAAGAAGAGCGAGGCCGCATACATAGGCTCGTACCTGGTTCCGGCTCTCAACAACAAGATTGCCAAACTGGCTTCGGCCGATGAGGCTACCCGCAATCAGATTATTGGTCTTCTGCATACCGAAGTGACAAAAATCAACGACCGCACACCAAAACAGCAGTTTGATGACGTTGACCTGCTCACACCCGACAAATACAACGACGACGTGCAGGAAAGCCTGACATCGTTCCTTGATAAGACGGCCAAACTCTATCAGCAGAAGCAGAACAAGGCCATTTCGGTTCTGGACCGCGAAATCAGCAACCTGGCCGAAGAGTTGGGCGGCAACAAGGCTCTTGTTGAGTTGAAGAAGAACTACACCAACGAGGCATTGTCGAACTTTGTGCTGAACCGTGTTGATATTGAGAAAATTCACGATATGGGCGACTACTTCATCCAAGTGTCGGATCCCATCTACAAAGAGCCTGACAGCCACTGCGGCCGCGCCCACTTCTATGCGCCGTTCAAGCAGATTGGCAGCCTGCAGATTGACACGTTCTGGTTCAACATTCTCTTTATGTGGCTGATGGCCGGTGCGCTCTACGTGCTGCTTGTGTTCGATGGTCTGCGCTGGCTGATTACGAAACTCTCGAAACGGCGTTGAGTTTTGATTGTCAACGGAATAAAACCGGACTTTCCGATGGAAGGTTCGGTTTTTTTATGTGAATGAAGATTATATTTTTGTCGTATGCGAATATCATTGGCACCGATGCAAGGCTATACTGAAGCCATTTTCAGGTCGGCAATCAATCAGATTGGCGGCATCGATGTGTATTACGCACCCTTTATCAGGATTGAGAACGGCGAAATCCGCAAAAAACACCTTGCCGACATTGCGCCCGAGAACAACCACGGCCTGCAAGTTGTGCCGCAGGTGCTCGCCAACAGCGCTACCGAAATGCTGCAAGTGGCCAATGCCGTGGCAGCAATGGGTTACACTGAACTGAATTGGAATCTGGGTTGCCCGTTTCCAATGGTTGCCAAACGGCAGTTGGGAGCCGGGCTGCTGCCCCACCCCGAAACCATCGACCGGATTCTGGCCGAGTTTGAGGCGCAGAGCCATCTCTCACTTTCGGTGAAGATGCGATTGGGCTACGTGTCGGCCGACGAGGTTTGGCCGGTGATTGACGTGCTCAACCGTCACTCGATTAAAGAGATAATTGTGCATCCGCGCATTGGAAAACAAATGTATAATGGCGCGGCCGACAGCGGAGTTTTACCCGATATTGTTGCAAAATCGGCGCACGCGGTGGCTTACAACGGCGACACCCGCACCGCGGAGCAAGCGCACCTTCTGATTGAGAAAAATCCAACCGTAACGCACCTGATGATTGGCCGCGGACTGCTCTGCAACCCGTTCTTGGCGCTCGAAATCAAAGGTCAAACGCTGAACGGCTACAACCGCCGTAACCAATTGATGAACTTTGTGGGCACCATCGCCGAAAGGCAACTCGATCGCCTTCAGGGAGCCGGCCATTTTCTGCAAAAAATGACAACCTACTGGGAATACTGGTCGGCAATGTTCGACGACGCGCACCGCGCCCTGAAAACCGTCAAAAAATGCCGCACGGTTGAAGAGTACACCGACAAGGTGCAAGATATTGTGCTGGGGTGGAAGATGGCCGGCACTGCATCGGCTTGACCGCACCCCACAAAAAAATCGCAGCCCGACTGTATTTTTCTCTGAAAAACCTATCGGAATTCAAAAAAAATTGCTATAACTTTAGCCTTGTTCGTGATACACGAATCCACGTACTTTTTTTAAACTATATACCACTATTATTATGAAAGTGTATCAACCTAACGAGATTAAGAATCTCTCGCTAATTGGTGCGGCCGGATCCGGGAAAACCACTCTGGCCGAAGCAATGATGTTTGAGGCCGGAGTGATATCACGCCGAGGCGACATCGAAAGTCAAAACACAGTGTCGGACTACAACGCCATCGAGCACGAGCAAGGGCGTTCAGTTTATTCAACAGTTCTGCACGTTGAGTTCAACAACAAAAAGTTGAATATCATTGACACCCCGGGATTGGACGACTTTGTGGGCGGAGTAATATCGTCGCTCGCCGTGACTGATGCCGCCATTATGGTCATCAACGCTTCGAAGGGTGTTGAAGTGGGAACGCAGACAATATCGCGCCACTGCAACCGTCTGAACACATCGATGCTGATTGCCGTGAACCAATTGGACCACGAAAAGGCCAATTTCGACAAGACTATTGAGGAACTGCACGCTCTCTACGGCAACAAAGTGGCCATTGTACAGTACCCAATCAATCCGGGCACGGGCTACAACGAGATGATTGACGTGCTGAAGATGAAGATGTACCGCTGGAAACCCGAAGGCGGTGTTCCGGAAGTGCTCGACATCCCTGCCGACCAAATGGACAAGGCCAAAGACCTGAACGCCAAACTGATTGAGGCCGCCGCCGAAAACGACGACACGCTGATGGAGAAATTCTTTGAGGAAGGCTCGCTCGACGAGGATCAGATGCGCGCCGGTATCCGCGCCGGTATCATCAGCCGAGGAATGTTCCCCGTATTCTGCGTTGCAGGTAAGAAAGATATGGGTATACGCCGTATGATGGAGTTTGTGGGCAATGTGGCCCCGAATCCGACCGAAATGCCCGCACCCGTCAATTCTGAGGGCAACGAGGTTAAGTGCGACCCGAACGGCAAGACTTCAGTCTTCATCTTCAAGACAACCGTCGAGGAGCACGTTGGCGAGGTTCTCTACTTCAAGGTAATGTCAGGAAAAATCACCGAGGGTATGGACCTTGTGAACACCAACAAGAATGCCAAAGAGCGTCTGTCGCAGTTCTTCTCGCCTGCTGGCAAGAACCGCGAGAAACTCACCGAAATGGTGGCCGGCGATATTGGCGCAATGGTGAAACTGAAAGAGACGAAAACCAATCATACGCTGAACGACAAGGATTTAGACTGGACATATCCGGCAACTCAAATGCCCGACCCGCGTTTCCGCACAGCCATTAAACCGGTTGATGCTTCGGAAGAGGAGAAATTGGGCGATTTGCTCGTTCGCAAGTCACAGGAAGACCCGAGCATTGTTGTTGAATATTCTAAAGAGTTGAAACAGACCATCGTTTACGGTCAAGGTGAATTCCACATCAACTCTCTGAAATGGCAACTCGAGAACCTGCACGGTCTGAAGGTGCAGTTCATCGACCCGAAGATTCCGTACCGCGAGACTATCACCAAAGCCGCACAGGCCGACTACCGCCACAAGAAGCAATCAGGTGGCGCCGGACAGTTTGGCGAGGTGCACATGATTATCGAGCCGTACTACGAGGGAATGCCCGCACCGTCGACTTACAAAATCGATGGCAAAGACTGGTCAGTCAGCCTTCGTGGAACTGAGGAAATCAGCCTGCCGTGGGGCGGAAAACTCATCTACTGCAACTGTATTGTAGGTGGCGCCATCGAGGCAAGATTTATGCCGGCCATCCAAAAAGGTATTATGGAGAAGATGGAAGAAGGCCCGCTGACAGGCTCTTACGCACGCGACATCCGCGTCTGCATCTACGATGGTAAAATGCACCCGGTTGACTCGAACGAAATCTCGTTCAAACTGGCCGGACGCAACGCTTTCAGCCAAGCATTCAAGGCTGCCGGTCCGAAGATTATGGAGCCGATTTACGATGTTGAGGTTCTTGTGCCATCAGAGTATATGGGCGACGTAATGAGCGACTTGCAAGGCCGCCGCGCGATGATTATGGGTATGAGCAGCGAGTCGGGTTACGAGAAACTGCAGGCACGCGTTCCGCTGGCCGAGTTGAACAAATACTCAACTTCGCTGAGTTCACTCACATCGGGTAGCGCAACCTACACAATGAAATTCGCTGAGTACGCACAAGTGCCGAGCGATGTTCAGGACAAATTGCTGAAAGCCTACGAGGCCGAGCACAAAGAGGAAGAATAACAAATCCTTTCATAAAAAGAAAAGCCCTGCCGGATACGGCGGGGCTTTTTTATGGAATTCTAACCAAAACATCTGTTGGTATTTCAGTTCGATACCTTCGGCAACAAGATTTTGAAAGTGGTGCCAACACCGATTTCCGACGACTGCACCATAATTTTGCCGCGGTGGTAGTTTTTCACGATGCGCTGCACAAGCGACAAACCGAGTCCCCAACCGCGCTCTTTTGTGGTGTAGCCTGGCGCGAAAATGGCCTTGAACTGATTCTTGGCAAGACCCTTGCCGGTATCGGTTATAAGAATTTCGGCAAATTTCAGTGTCTCGTTCAGTTTGATGGTGATGCAGCCCTTCCCTTCCATCGCATCGATGGCATTCTTTATCATATTCTCAATCACCCAGTTGAAGAGTGATGTATTGAGTTTCACCATAACATCGTGCTCTGTGTTGTCTTTCACATCGAGCGTGATATTGTCCGACACACGAGTACGCATATAACCCACCGCCGTGTTGATGGCTTCCGACAGGTTGCAAGGCTGAAGTGTCGGCAGAGAACCGATTTTTGAGAAGCGGTCGGCAATCATCTGCAGACGGTCAACATCTTTTTGCATTTCAGCCACATACGAAGCATTTGATTCATCTTGTTTGAGAATTTCAATCCACGCCATCAGCGACGAGATGGGCGTTCCCAACTGGTGAGCCGTTTCCTTCGACATTCCAATCCAAACCTTGTTCTGCTCTGCTCTACGCGACGAACTGAAAGCCAAATAGGCCACCATCAGGAAGATAGCGATTATCGACATCTGGATGAACGGGAAATGCGCCAACTGCTTCAGGACGGTTGAATCGTCGTAGTAAATGTAGTTTTTGTGGTTCATCGGCAGATTGATGACAATGGGGTCGTGGTTTGCCGCCATTTCGGCAAGCCGCTCGCGGTAATATGCTGTATCATTGTCAATTAAATCCGGAACATTCATTGTTGAGATGACGTTGTTTTCATCATCGGTCAGGATGACCGGAATCGTCGTGTTGTTGCGGATGATTTCGAGACAGAAAGTTATCTCATTCTCGTTGTTGCTGATGATTATCTGGCGCGTGGCTTCAGCCCAAATCTGCATTCGCTTCTGCTCTTCGTCGGCCATACTTCGCGCCAATACATTGGTGTAATAGAGTGATATTCCGCCAATTAGTGTCGCACAGACAAGGATAAATGTCTTCCAGAATATTTTATTTCTATAAGCGTTCATAGCAGATATAACGTTGGGCGGTGCGATATATTGTATCACTCGTCGTCATCATCCCACTCAATCACAAAGCCCGATGCGGGCGGCGGGGTGGTGCTTTTCTCTTCGGTTTTGATGGTGGTGTCCTTCTTGAACAGACCGAACTCGCGTTTCAGAATCTGCTTCACTTCCTTTTTTTGCTGCTGTAACTCATTGCGCAACTGCTGTTTAAGTTCAACCTTATCGAATTTTACCTTTGTCTTGTCGCCAGTGCGGGTGGCCACAAGGTAGAGCGATGTGTGGTTGCCGCCATCGTCTTCAACAATGCCGTAAGGCGTGGTTTGCTGCAAGCGTTTGGCCTTGCCGCGCATAAAGTCGCTTAAAATCAGCGTGATGTGATACTCGTAATCGCCCGAGAACTTCTGTGTTCCAGCAACAGCAACATCGCAGGCATTGCAAGCCACATCCATCTTTGGAATTGTGACGGTGCCGCCGCTGATGGTCATATCGTTGGTCAGGGTTGAGAAGCGCAGGTCGCGGAACTCGTCGATGCGGGTGAAATCGGCCACGCTGTTGAGCGCTTCGAGCCCGTGCAGACGGCCATTGGCAATCTTCAGCCGCCCATCGAAATCCATATTCCGCACATCGGCTGAATCGCCTACAAACGGCAGCAGCAGCGTGAAATTCGAACTCAGCCGCCCTTCAATGTTCTCGTTGGTGACGGTGGTCTGCCCGAAATTGTCGAAAGTGCTGAACATCTGATTGATATCGATGCTCGTAACCGAACCTTTACAAGCCAGATCGCGATGCTTGCCGCTGCGGTAGGCCACGCGAACATCGGCGCTGCCGTCCAACGCATTGAATTTCAGGCCGTCAACGTCGATATTATCGCCCGCATAGCGCAGCCGCCCCGAAATGTTGGTGGCGCGGAACTGCTTGTAACTGAACCCTTTGGTGCTTGCCATCAAATCAACCTTGTAGGTAATCTTCGACGGCTCGCCATCCGATTTGGCAAACAATGGTTCAATCTGCTGATAATCAAAGGCATCAGTGGAAAGCGTACCGCGAATATCCATCGTTGGGTATGGTTCGGCCACGGCCTTCAGCAGATTGCTGATGCTGCCGCTGAACGTTACGGGGATGTTGCTCAAGCGCCCGCTTGTGTTACTGATTGTCAGTGCGCTACCATTGAGCTTGGCCGCGCCATCGACGCCCGTGAGAGTGATGTTCGAGCCGTTGGTGTAACTTGCCTGTTGCAGTTTGAGTTGGCAGCGCGGATTGAGCCGCAGAAAGGCTTTCAGGTCGAACTCTTTGTTCAGGTCGATTGGGCCGCTGATGGTGAGTGAGCCATCGGCTGCACCAGTCAGGCAGTCGGGACGGCTACTGAAAATCAGGTGGTTCCACTCTTCGAGCCTGCCGTTGGTATTCAGTTTGGCATTGATGTGCGGCTGTTTCAGATTGTCGATTCGCAGGGTGCCCGTCAAGCGGCTCTGCCCCGAAGTGACGTCGATTCCGCTGATTGATACAAACGATTTGGGGCTGTTGGCGTAGCCCCCGTTGTTGAACACGCCCTTCAGGCTGACGCTGCTGAACTCAAGGTTGAGTTTGGGGTAACTGATGTCGGCGTTGTCGAGCCCGAAATTTGCCACAATCTTCGGCGACGAGAGCTTGCTGAACTTGCCTTTGACGGTGGCGTCGAACCCAACCAGTCCCGAACTGCGCACGGTGGGCTTCTCTTGAGTGGCTAAAGTAAAGTAACGCAGCGCGTTAGCCACTTCAATCTTGTCGCCGTGCAGCGCAAGGTCCACGTAGGTGTCGTTGGTGAGCAGAACAGTTCCTAAAACACTGATATTAATGCCTTTAGACGATAGTTGGCCCTTATTGATGCGCAGCGTGTCGTTCTTCATTGCAAGGTCCATTTTGATGCGCGTGGGCGCCAACGGCACAATCTCAATATTGTTGGCCACAATCCACTGCAGCGCCACCGAGCCCTTTGTCCCAATCTCGAACTGACCATTGTTGAGTTTGCCTTCCGCTTCAAAATCAGGCATATACCATTCGGCACCGTTGCCTTTGTAAAGGTTGCAGATTTGTATTTTGCAGTCTTTCAGACCCAAATGCTCAAGATTGATTTGCATATCGGAATTGCCCGATGCCGCCTTTTTCTCTTTGATAATGTGAAAGTTATCGTTACCGCGTTTGTCAATCAGAATGTAAATCTGTCCGTCGGTCACCTTCACCGAGTTCAGTTCCAACTCGTTGTCCAAGAGTTTGCGAATGTTGAACGATAGCGATAACTTCCTGACAGCCAGCAATGTATCGGCTGTAGTGCGGCCAAACCCCTTGTGGCTGAAACCTTCGGCAGGCGACTTAACAGTCACATTGTCAAGTACTATCGACGCATACGGGAAAGTGTTGATGAGCGAAAAATGGATGCCGTCCACGTTCACAGGCGCGTTCAACTCGTTGTTGATGGCCTGAATGCTG
Organism: Salinivirgaceae bacterium; assembly: GCA_017557785.1. Taxonomy (GTDB): domain Bacteria; phylum Bacteroidota; class Bacteroidia; order Bacteroidales; family SZUA-534; genus RUG13583. The sequence goes on along the minus strand of JAFYYA010000056.1, from coordinate 7,341 downwards.
TAATTTATCAGCCTGTCTTTCAGTAGGATGGTGCCGCCGACAATAGCGCCCACCAAAAGCACCAACACAATCGCTGTCCAAATAAAAATCCGTGTCAGAATCCTGCGCATAAAGTTTTTGGTGAATCGTTAATCGGTCAATCGATATTAGGCATTAGTTGTTTTGACTATTTCGAAAAAGAATTCGCTTCTCTTCTTCGGTCAGGCCGTTGTAGCCCGATTTGGCAATCTTGTCCAAAATGGCGTCTATCTCTTTCTGTTCGTTATGTTTACGCGTGTTGTAGTCGTAGTCCGATTCGGCGCGGCGGTAACCGCCATCGGTGCGCTTGTACGAGACCTTCATCTTCTGTTTGCGCTTGAAAATTCCTGATACAGCGTCAATTACGCGCCCAACCCACGCAGCGATATCGGTTCCTTTGCGCAGACTGACGATGTAGAAAATGCCAAACAGCGCGCCGCCAATGTGGGCAATATGGCCGCCAGCGTTGGCGCCGTCGAGCATTGCAAGGTCAGAGACAAGACTGAAAACGGCTATCCACTTGATTTTCACCTGTCCCAAAAACATCAGATAAACGGTGTAGTTGGGCACATAAACGGCTGTGGTTAAAACAATTGCGTAAACCGCCGCCGAAGCGCCAATGGCCATCGCATAGGTGGCATCGAAAGCGGGGAAAATGTTGAAAGCCAGCGTGTAAAGCAGCGCGCCAGCAATGCCGCCGCAGATGTAAACGTTGAGCAGTTGGCGGCCCGTAAAATACTCAAGGAAAATCCGCCCGAACCAGAACAGCCAGAGCAGATTGAACAAAATATGCAGAAATCCCTGATGCAGAAACATATAGGTGACCACGCCCCACGGATGGCGAATCAGATTTTCCCATCCCGCGTAAGCGCCCAAAAACTCAACCACAGGATTGGCCGCCTGAACACCCGACAGCATCATCACAATATCGACAAGTTTCACCACAACAAACACCGCCAGATTAATGTAAATCAACCTGTTGAGCATATTGCTTTGTTTGAATTGTGACCAGAGATTGTTCATTTTTTCATTGTTTAATCGGTCAATCGGATAATCGGTGAATTGTTGTTACCTAACACCCAATACCCAACACCAAAACTTCCACCTATCAAAGCCCCGTAATCCGCTTAATATCATTCAGTTTATTCAACGCTTCAATAGGCGTAAGATTGTCGATGTCGAGATTTTTTATCTGGTCGCGGATATCTTTAAGCACGGGGTCCTCCAATTGGAAGAAACTCAACTGAATACCCGATTGGTTCTGCGTTTTGACTTCGGGTTCGGTGTTGCGGCGCGATTTCTCAAGGTCGCGCAGAATAATTTCGGCACGCGATACCACACTTTTGGGCATTCCGGCCATTCGAGCCACGTGAATACCGAAACTGTGGTTGCTACCACCCGGAACCAATTTCCTCAAAAACAGCACTTTTTTCTCAACCTCGCGCACCGAAACGTTGTAGTTCTTCACCCGCTCGAACGATTTTTCCATTTCGTTAAGTTCGTGATAGTGAGTGGCAAACAGCGTTTTCGCCTTGTATTTCGGGTGGTCGTGGATATACTCCACAATGGCCCACGCAATGCTGATGCCGTCGTAGGTTGATGTGCCGCGGCCCAACTCGTCGAGCAGGATAAGGCTGCGTTCGCTGATATTGTTCAGAATGCTGGCGGCTTCGTTCATCTCAACCATAAAGGTCGATTCGCCCACCGAGATGTTGTCCGACGCGCCCACGCGGGTGAAAATGCGGTCGATGAAGCCGATGTGCGCCGACTGCGCAGGCACGTACGAGCCAATCTGCGCCATAATGACAATCAAAGCCGTCTGCCGCAGCAGCGCCGATTTTCCCGCCATATTCGGGCCTGTGATGATGATAATCTGTTGGTCGTCGTCGTTCAGCACGACATCGTTGGCCACGTATTCCTCGCCAGGCTGCATCTGTGTCTCAATCACGGGGTGGCGGCCGTTGCGGATTTCAAACGTACGGCTCTCGTCAACATCGGGGCGGCTATAGTTTCGAATCTGCGCCGTGCTTGCGAACGACAGCAGGCAGTCGATTTTCGATAACAGACTCGCATCCAACTGAATAGCCGATACAAATTCCGACACGGCAAACACAAGGTCGCTGTAAATCTTCTGCTCGAGCGCCAGAATCTTCTCCTCGGCACCCAGAATCTTCTCCTCGTACTCCTTCAGTTCGGGCGTGATGTAGCGCTCGGCGCTCACCAGCGTCTGCTTGCGAATCCACTCCTCGGGCACGCGGTCTTTGTAGGTGTTGCGCACCTCAATGTAGTAGCCGAACACGTTGTTGAAACTGATTTTGAGCGATGGAATCTCTGTTCTTTCGCTCTCTTTTTGCTGAAGTTCAATCAGATAGTCTTTGCCCGAATAGGCGATGTGGCGCAACTCGTCGAGTTCGGCACTCACGCCTTCGTTTATCACGCCGCCCTTGGCAATCTGCACAGGCGGGTCTAGTTGAATCTCTTTTTCGATGCGCTGACAGATTGACGCACAAGGATTTAACTGCTCACCAATAGCCTGAAGTGCCGCCACGCCCGACTGTTCGCACGCATTTTTCACAGGCCCGATGGCCTTCAGAGCGTTTTTCAGCGCCAGCATCTCGCGCGGGTTGATGCGCCCGAACGTCACCTTGCTGATGAGTCGTTCAAGGTCGCCAACGTTCTTCAGTTCGCCCTCAACCGTTTGTTTAGAATCAACATTATCAATAAAATAAGTCACAATCTGCTGACGTTCGTTGATGGCCGTCACATTCTTCAGCGGCAGCGACACCCAACGTTTCAGCATTCGCGAGCCCATCGGCGTCAGCGTGTTGTCGATGATGTCGATAAGGCTGTGGCCGTCTTCGTTCAACGGGCTGAAAATCTCAAGGTTACGGAACGTGAAACGGTCAATCCACACGTACTCGTCCTCGGCAATGCGGCGGATTCCCGTGATGTTGCCAATTTGCGAGTGTTGGGTGATGTCGAGATAGTAAAGTATTGAACCAGCGGCAATTGTGCCCAAAATCTGACGGTCGATGCCGAACCCTTTGAGCGACTGCGTCTGGAAATGCTTGAGCAGACGGTCGGTTGCGGCCTGCTCCGAGAACACCCACTCGTCGATGGCGTAGATGTAGAACCCCATCCCGAACAGTTCCTGAAACTGCTCCTTGGTGCCGCGCTTGTAGATGATTTCTTTCGGTCGGAAACTCTGTATCAGTTTGTTAGCGTACTCAACGCTGCCTTCGGCCACATAAAACTCGCCAGTTGAGATGTCGAGAAACGCAATGCCCGCCATCTTTTTTTCGACGTAAACCGATGCCAGGAAATTGTTCTCGCGGTTCTCAAGTATGTTGTCATTTGTCGATACGCCAGGTGTAACCAATTCAGTAACACCGCGTTTCACAAGTGTTTTGCAGAGTTTCGGGTCTTCAAGTTGTTCGCAGATGGCCACCCGCTGCCCCGCCCTCACCAGTTTCGGCAGGTAGGTGTCGATGGCGTGATACGGGAATCCAGCCATATCAATGGGCAGCGTCGAACTCGACTTCTTGGTGAGCGTGATGTTCAGAATCTTGGCCGCCTTCACGGCATCTTCGCAATATGTCTCGTAGAAATCGCCCACGCGGAAAAGCAGAATGGCATCGGGGTGCTTGGCCTTAATCTGGCTGTACTGCTTCATCAGCGGCGTGTCGAAAATGTCTTTGCCCATTTTAGTGATTTTTATAACAAGCAAAACTAACCAATCGCACGCGAAATGGCTTTTGAAAGGGTGCGGATTTTTTAAACGGTTGTTAACAAATTGTCAGATGCAAAATTCTGCTATTTCCCTAAAATAATCGTCAATCGGCTATCGGAAATCGTCCAAAATCAATCAGTTTTGCACAGTTTGTAACTATTTTTACTGCGTTGTTGTTTGCCTGTTTTGTTTCGGACTTCGCAGAAACGGTAAAAGCAGCATTGAGTCATTAACTAGAAGTCCATCAGATTTTTATGCGTAAGATTTTATTTACAGTTGCATTGGCGGCCGCACTGGTCGGTTGCAACAACAGCGGGCAAGTGAACAGTGTGTCGTTCGACGATGTGATTAAGACACGCCGCAGCGTGCGTAGTTACGATGCCACCAAAACCATCAGCGAAGCCGAAGTGCGTGAATTGCTGACAAGCGCCCAGGAAGCACCGTCGTGGGCAAACCAACAGCCCACCAAATACTACGTGGCTCAAAGCGCCGCAATGGTCGATTCGGTAAAGAACTACATCGGTGGCAACCGCCGCAATGTTGAAGGTGCGCCTGTGCTGATTATCTCGACTTTCGAACGCGGCAAATCGGGTTTCTTCCGTGAGAATCCAGCCAACGAACTGGGCGACCAATGGGGTGCCTACGACAACGGCCTGGCCAACTGCTACCTGATTCTGAAGGCCCGCGCAATGGGTTTCGACACTCTGATTATGGGTATGCGCGATGCCGATGCTCTGCGCCGTCTGTTCGGAATTCCTGAAAGCGAGACCATAACAGCCGTAATCTCGTTGGGTTACCGCAGTGGTGAGCCCCGTCAGCCGCAGCACAAAAACCTTGACGACATTGTTAAATTCTTCTGATGCTGACCATTAGGGTTTAGCCGACTTCTGCAAATAAACCAGGCTGTTCATAATTTTGGACAGCCTGGTTTTGTTTTCCTCCCCACAAAAAAAGCCGCTCCCACACTCACAGTGCAGAAACGGCTTTCATTATATCCCCAACCAGATTCCTACTTCTCAATCAGCACATTAATCTTGTTGTTTTTGACTTCGACAATACCGCCCTCAATGTCGAACAGTTGCTCGCTATGGTCGGCGTTGTCTTCCACAATACGTATTTGACCTTTGCCCAAAGCCGATATTATCGGGGCGTGACTGTTCAGTATCTCAAACGAACCCATAACGCCAGGAACGCTCACCAGCGTCACATTTCCGCTGTAAACCGACTTGTCAGGTGTTACTATTTCCGCAATCATAGTTTATTTTTTTTGACTTCGGACTTCAGACTACAGACATCAGACAATCACAGAATTGGTCTTTCGTCTGTTGTCCGTTGTCTGTTGTCAACAATTACTTCTTCGCCTCCGCCAGCATTTTCTCGCCTTTGGCAATAGCGTCCTCGATTGTGCCCACAAGGTTGAAGGCGGCTTCGGGGTATTGGTCAACCTCGCCGTCCATAATCATATTGAATCCCTTGATGGTATCCTCAATCTTCACAAACACACCCTTCAGGCCAGTGAACGCCTCTGCAACGTGGAACGGCTGCGACAGGAACCTCTGAACACGGCGTGCGCGGTGCACAACCAGTTTGTCCTCCTCCGACAGTTCGTCCATACCCAGAATCGATATGATGTCTTGCAACTCCTTGTTGCGCTGCAGCAACTGTTTCACACGTTGAGCCGTCTCGTAGTGAGCCTTGCCAACCACTTCGGCGGTCAGGATGCGCGATGTTGACTCGAGCGGGTCCACTGCGGGGTAGATACCCAACTCCGAAATCTTACGGCTCAACACCGTTGTAGCGTCCAAGTGGGCGAAAGTTGTGGCAGGTGCGGGGTCGGTCAAGTCGTCGGCAGGCACATACACGGCCTGAACCGAAGTGATTGAACCATTCTTTGTTGAAGTGATTCGCTCCTGCATATTACCCATTTCAGTGGCCAGAGTCGGCTGATAGCCCACGGCCGAAGGCATACGTCCTAGAAGTGCCGAAACTTCAGAGCCAGCCTGCGTGAAACGGAAGATGTTGTCGATGAAGAACAGGATGTCGCGGCCTTTGCCAGAGCCGTCGCCGTCGCGGTAACTCTCCGCAACTGACAAACCCGACAGAGCCACACGTGCACGTGCGCCAGGGGGTTCGTTCATTTGGCCGAACACCATAGCCAGTTTCGAGTTCTTCAGGGCGTTCTTGTCAACCTTCGACAGGTCCCAGCCGCCTTCTTCCATACTCTTCTTAAACTCCTCGCCGTAGTCGACGATTCCAGCCTCAATCATTTCGCGCAGAAGGTCGTTGCCCTCACGGGTGCGCTCACCCACGCCAGCAAACACCGAGATGCCCGAATAGCCGATGGCGATGTTATTGATAAGTTCCTGAATAAGCACTGTCTTGCCCACACCAGCGCCGCCGAACAGACCAATCTTGCCGCCCTTTGTGTAAGGCTCAATCAGGTCGATGACCTTGATACCCGTGAACAGCACCTCCGATTCGGTCGAGAGTTGGTCGTAGGTTGGCGCGGGACGGTGAATCGGGTAGCCGTTCTCCTTCGGCAGCAGACCGATGCCGTCGATGGTGTCGCCCGTAACGTTCATTAGTCGGCCGTTGATTTGTTCGCCCACAGGCATTTTGATAGGTGCGCCAGTGGCCGTGACCTCAACTCCGCGGCTCAAACCGTCGGTCGAGTCCATTGCGATGGCACGAACCGTTTTCTCGCCAATGTGTTGCTCCACTTCGCACACAAGAGTGCTGCCGTCGGCACGCTTTATCTCGAGCGCGTCCAGAATGTTAGGCAGATTGCCTTCCTGTTCAAAACTAACGTCGACCACAGGGCCGATGATTTGAACAATTTTACCAATATTCTTCGCCATATCTTTGAAAGATTAATAGTTACACTTTATTATTTATCGCGGTTCAGCAGTTTTTGGCTCAATTCGCGCAGCGGACTCACGTCGAATCCTTTCGCACTCAATTTATCCAAAATCTGCGTTGCCTCGTTATCGTATTCCTCAATTTTTTTCTGACTCATTTTGTCGATGCCGTACTTCAGATACATTGATTTGATGGCCTCGATTTTCTGTTCCTCGTCAAACTCCGTGCGCCCCAGCCAGTCGTTCATTGTAGCGCGGTCTTGAGTCGATGCCGCGTTCAACGCATTGATTAGCAGATAGGTTTTCTTGCTGCACACAATGTCGCCGCCGATGCGCTTGCCGAAGGTTTCGGGGTTGCCGAAGGTGTCGAGCAGGTCGTCGCGCAGTTGGAACGCAAGACCCAGATTGATACCGAAATCGTACATTAGTTGCGCGTCGGCAGGCTGTGCCCCGCCCATAAGCGCACCCGACATTAGGCAGGCGCCGATAAGCACCGATGTCTTCAGCCGTATCATTTCAATGTATTCGTTTTCAGTAATATCCGAGCGCGTCTCAAACTCCATATCATACATTTGCCCCTCGCAGACTTCTTGCGCCGTGCGGGTGAAAAGGTCGGCTATCTTGCTGAAATTCGCGCTTTTAGTCTGATGCAGAATTCTGAACGCCTCAACCAGCATTGTGTCGCCCGACAGAATGGCCGTATTGGCGCCGTATTTGGCGGGCACTGTCGGCTTT